>CAVVHY010000014.1:0-101892 GCA_963748135.1 uncultured Gammaproteobacteria bacterium
GATTCAATGGTCAAATTCTGAATAGCATGTGAGATATTGCTCACAAAATCATCAAAACGCTAAAAATCATATGGTTAAAGAGACAGATAAGGGTGGAAGCCAACAGCAGCGAGCTATGCGGGTTATGGGTATCAGAAAGAGTCTTGGCTTGTCTCGACGAGAATTCACCAAAAACTTTGGTATCGCTGCCGGAACCCTGCAACACTGGGAACGACCCGATGACCTGAGTGGCTTGACGGAGAAAGGTGCCGAGAAGTTGGCAAGGCTTTTGCTGAATGCTGGTGTGCAGGTGAGCGCAGAGTGGCTGTTGTATGGAGTGGGTGCACAGCCTGTAATTCCAGAAGATAAAGACCGTAAAAATATCATCCAGCCTGAGAACACATCAAAGTCCGGTAAAAAGCATAAGAAAACCTCTGATACAGCTAGCACAATCAAACAAGAGCTACAGTATTTTCATGAGTTACACGATCATGCCGTTAGTCTTAGGGTGTCTGATGATGGTATGGAACCAGTATTGCTTGAAGGTGACTACGTGGCCGGGACAAAGCTTTTCAAAAATGATATTAAGAAGGCTATAGGTAAAGACTGCATTGTCATGACCGAAGACGGTGAGCTACTTGCAAGGCGTCTGGTGGCAAGTGATATTCCAGGGTTGTATGATTTACAGTGTCGTAATTTTGATTCAAAGGTGAAGCCGCTGGCTATTTATAATGTCGGATTAATTTTTGCGGCTCCGATTGTTTGGGTTAGGCATAATTGTTAACATATTGAAAATTGCAATAAAGTTAATTCGTTATTACGCACTCTTAATCTTTTTGAGTAAGTTTGACTTTGCCACTCTATTTTCATGTGCTTCCTCATATTGACGAAGTAAATCATCAAGATCAATTATGTGTTTTTTTAATTGCTCTGTTTCCTTAATTATCCTTGCTGTAAAATCATTTACAATATTTTCAAAAAATGGTTCTTTAGATAAAACTCCATCTCGTGCATACCTCAGTGACAATTTTATTAAACTATCATTCGACAGTAAACTATCGACCAACCTCTTAAAACTAAGGTATACCTTTGTGATAATCTCACTATACTCATCATCATCTAATGATCCAATTAGATGGCTATGGTTGTCAAACATAGAAAAGTAATCTTGTGTTATTACTGTGAGATACGTGAAGGCCTTATCCTCTTCAACTTTTGTAATACCTTCTCGTATATCCTTAACAAAGTCCCATAAATATTTTGCCTGCCTATATAAAGCTTCAAGTATTTGTTCATTTTCTCGTTTTTTTGATTTACGTTTAAAGCAATCTGTGAGAATAACGGCAACGAGGGTCATAAGACCACCAATCAATCCACCAGCTAACCCACTCAATAAATTACTTAAATTCCCAAACTCTGCCATATTTTTACCCTATCCCTTCAGTAGAAAAAAAATTATATAATACCCATTGAAATTTGAAGCGGGATATAGCATTTTCATCCAATGAGAAATATTCACACTCAAATCATCCCTAGTTCCACTAAACAACAAACATTCATCGCTCTCCAACGCCTTAACAACTTTATCAGGTACTTTTTCCTCTGCGAACTCAATAGCTTCTCGTGCAGCATTCATACTATCTTCACTCCTAACAGCCAGTGCTGATGTCTTGCCATCTTTATCCAGGAATATAAAGCTGCCCGTTGTATCAAACAGATAATATTCGATAATATTATTGTTCTTAATAATATCTCTTACATAATCATGAAATTCTGGTACTTTTAGACACTCACTTGGATCCGTTATCCATTCCAAGCACTGATAAACCACATCTGAATACTGCTGAAAATAATCCAACTGTAGTTGCTTAATCTTAGTTATTATTTCTTCTTCAAGATTAGTATCATCCTTGCGAACAAAGGCATTAATTATTCCTTCATTAAATGCTTCTACCGCAAGTTGTTCGTCAGCCTCCCCAGTCAATAGAATAGTTCTTATGGATGTATCGCGAAGTTCTCGACATACATCAAGACCATTCATTTGAGGCATTGAGTAGTCAACCACTAGGACTGAGCACAATTTATGTCGTTCTTTAATCTGCATATGTTTATGAAATTCATAAACATCAATAGAAAGTTGCGCAATATTCTTTGGCGCATCATCAGAACTCACAATACAGTCTGAAATAAAGGTAGGATTGCAATGTTTCTTGATATGTTCAATCCCAGCCGATGGTTTACTAAATGGTTTACATAGCGTATATTTTGACAATACTCTCTCTAAGGATAATAATAGTCGTTTATCATCATCAATAAGCACTGTCGTGCATGGAAAATAAAAACATGGTACTCGGTTTATCATTGTATCCCCTCTAGCTTTTCATATTTAGGGAATCTCAGGACGAACTCAGTGTATTTGCCATATTTGGAATTACATTTTATATCACCACCTAACGCTTTCATAACTTCTTTACAAAAAGTTAACCCAACACCGGAACCATGTGGAGTATTGCTATAAAATTTAATAAAAATCTTATCTACCTCTTCTGACTTGATACCCGTTCCAGTATCTTTAAAGATTAATTCATTAACCTCATTTTTAGCATTAAATTTTATTGATATACTTCCTTTGTCAGATTTTTGTATGTAATACAATGCGTTTTTCAAAAGATTAAACAGCACATGAATGATTAATATTTCTTTCCCTCGAACCTGAAAATCATCCATCTCAGTTTCAAAGATAACTAATTCACGTTCATCTGGTTGAAATGGATATCTTTCAATGGCTTGAATAACACAATGCTTTATTGAGAATATCTCATTGTAGGTTTCCTGAGATATCGGCTTGAGATTGAATGACAGCATATTGATAAAAGTAACTGCGTAATCAACTTCTGCTTTGATATTTTCTTGAGATTTTTTGGCTTGGTAAATATCATTTTGAGAGACGCCGTTATTATATGACTCTACTTGATCAATAAAATCTTTAAGGATGCCATTAGCTAAACGAATAGATGCCAGCGGTGTTCTTAACTCATGGGCAACTGAGCTCGCTAATAATTGCATCTCTTTAGCAAAAAACTCTGCATTCTGCTTCTCGATTTCCAATCGTTCAGCTTCTTTCTCGGCAGTTATATCAAAGGCCATACCTAAGAGACCAACTACCCTGCCCTCTTCATCGAATATCGGTGATTTATTTGAGAGAAATGTTCTTGTTGAGCCATCAGGTAATACCAATGGTTCTTCGACAACCTTAGCCTTACCAGATTCCATGATTTCCATATCGATCTTGGTTATTTCCTCAGCTTGTCGTTGCTTTTCTTCTTCAGGTTGATTCTGGATGACCATATCATAATTAGTCATACCAACAACGTCATGACGCGATTTAAGGCCAATTGTTTTGGCTTGTTGATCATTACAACCCTGCAATATTGCATTACGATCTTTCCAGAACACATGACCTGGCATCTTGGCAATGATATTCTCGTAATAATCAATTACCCTTTTGATATTATCATCATTACACTCATTCTTCTTAGCCATGAATCCCCCGAGTCTTGAGGCAGATTAAGTAATAGTTCTCTTTAAGTGTAGATAGAATATATGCTTATTGCGAGGCGGGTTGCAACAAAGCCCTAACAAGTGATATACCTAAAAACACCGTTGCAGGAATTAGCGTACAAAGCTTAATATAATATAATGTTATTGTTGGCCATTGAAAATTCTCGCTTACAGAGACCTCACTAGGTTTTTTAATGTGACCTTTATTATGGCAACTTTGAAACTCACGTGCCTTATTTCTATTTATCCATGACCCAACGAAATAATGAAATAAATCAAAAATAAAATATCCAAGCAAAAATGATAAACCTAAAATTATTATTATTGAAAATGGCATACCTTTTGCAAGTATGAATCCAAATATAGCACCTTCTCCAAACGCTATTTGACGCGCTATTTTAGACGCTTCATATGAATACTCTTTATAATTATCCCAATAGAACTCAATTTTTTCCTGAATCTTATCCTGGTTAGTTCTTTTTGAAGAATTACTCATTATTTTCTCACCGTGCTCCGGGATCACCATTCCCAATAATTTTAAAAATTGCTTTTTCTAGTGCCTCACTATAATCCTCAAGATTATGTATATGAGTTGTAACATAATCTTCATTAATTACAAAAATATGATGTGTTTTACCATGAAATTTAAATTTTAGTAGTGAGTAAGCATCATTGATTTTATGCAAAGAATACTCGATATTTTCGCCTTTCTTCTCTTTGATGTGATCGAACATCTCATCAAAAATACTATCTTTTCTATTCATTATTATTCCTTAGTCAAATTACCTTATTGGTATTGAGGATTTTTCGCTGACATTCCAACATCTCTAGTATGAAAAAATTGATGCTAACTTATGCTTTAGCTCTTACTAGATTCTCATAAGAAAAAGCATTCAATTCAGTTGCATACTTCTCTTTTATAAGTGTAGCCTGATTTTCTTTAGGATCAATGAAATTGCTTTTGATAATGTATAGATCTCTCATTCAATGCCTAATTTCTAGGAAAGACTTTTCCTCATCGATATATGTAAAGAATCAGGCACTTCATCATTGTCATCAACATTAGAATGCTCTATTGAATCTAACAATAATCGCCCGTCTTCCTCATCGACATCTGTGGGTACTGGAAAAAATCGATTATACCATGAGCGTTTAACAGGCTGTCCCATGTCTTGCCGTTTTACGTTCTCGAAGTTCTGCTCGCGGGTGAACCATAACCACAATGGGAGTAACAGGATAACGGTCAAGACTAAGCCTATGGCTGCCCCAATTTCTAATCCCAATGCCCCCATTTCAAGCCCAAAGCATAAACCATAAGCTAAGCCTAAACCTATTGCTGATGCTGCGATTGACATCACTGAAGGCATAATTCTTTGGTTAGACGCACGCATTACTTGCACCATGCCATAATTTGCTGTGGCTGCAATTGTCGCCCCTGAAGCTATACGTATAACGCGGCTTGCGGTTTGACGTAGAGTAGGTGAAAGCGTGTGCTTTGTTGAGAGTTTAATTAACCATTGCGGGAATGCTAAGAATGTTCCCGCAACAGGCGCAAGAATTGCCATGCTCATAGGTAAACCTAAACGTGCCACACGTTTTGCATAATCATATCTGCTCTCCCCTATCGCACGACTCACTTCCTGAGTAATACTCTGGCCAAAAGCAATAATTGGTATTACCGTAAAAAATGCAAGTTGGGTGGCAAAGGATAAGGCACTTAATGAATCAGTTCCCGCCCAACCGGCAAAAAATACCAACAGTTGATCCAACACAAGCTGTGAACCTAGAAACATTGTGATTGGTAATCCTGTTTTTAAAACATCAAGTAACGTTGTAAAAAAGCGCCTGTCCCACTGCAATAGGCTAAATAAGCCTATTGACCGATAATCAGGATGCAGGGCAAGAAACACGCCATAAGCCAAAACAAGTAAATAAGAATCTACTGTATACGCTATTGCAATACCATTCACGCCTAATTTGGCAGGACCAAGTCCCAAGACCCATGCAAGTGCCGTACTGAGTCCAAAGCTTACCAATGATATCACCATGGCCGGCAATGTCTTGCCATAGGTAAAAAGCATTTGCTCTGCCACCATACGCGCTAAAACTGCGGGTGTGGCTATACTGTAGATACGAAGATATTGGCTAACAATATGAGAAACATCTGCATTTTGACGGAATACATACCTTAAAATACTGTCAGAAAAAAACATGCCGCCCATCACAAAAGGAGTAACAGCAATGCTATATGCGATACCGCTTCTAAATACATAGCGTATTGATTCACGTTGGCACGCGATTCTCAATTCATCTGCTTCTTCCCGAGCTAAACGCCGCAATTCACCAACACGTTTGCCCCCTTCAATACTCATAGCATAAAGGGTCGAAGAGGCCACAAGCATTATTGTTTGAAGGCTACTAATAATGAGCGGTGTTGCTGCTAAATAATCCTTTTGTTCCTGCTCATCTGGCGCTGTTCGTGGCACCATGATCGAGATAGCAACCAAACTAAAACTAAAGCTATAAGACAGTGCCATAGGTACCGCAAGTTTTAAAATCCGCAATGCTGTTTTCCAATAAGGCGAATTTTCTGTAATAATGATAGTCTCATTATTACGGATGAGTTCTTGTAAACTTGCAGATGTAGGCTCAACTTGATCTGCACACGTGACGTTAAAATTTCGCATCATTTCCTTAATTCCTATAAGCAACTTAGTTGTCATTACAAGCTAAATGGTATTTTAGCCAATTCGGAACAGTCAGAACATACAAGAGTCTAACTCTTATCATATTTTAACAAAACTAAAATGAGGTAGGTTAATTATTAATTTATGCGATAGCACTAATGTTATCTTCTTCCGCAGTTGGCCAAACCAGTTGTCGATAGGACACTTTTATAAGCGCAGCCTGATTCTCGAAAGAATCCATGAAGATATGTTTGATAAAGCATAGGCTCTTATTATGCTGTGAGCAGCCAATATAGCCTGCTTTTGATTTATTGTGGAGATAAGAACCTTTGTCATTCATTAATAAACTTGTGTCTAAATACTCGGGTGGGATTAATGTAAACGGATTATTCGCATATCGCTTTAAGCGGCTGCCAGGATATTGAGTATGTCGTGCCATATATGACAAGATAATATCTACAATACCAATAGCCTTAATGCGATTAATATAAACTTCTTTAGACTCATAGATATTCGATGCATATTGCACTTCCGCAGTGATTACGACTGCATTGATATTCTCTACATCAAATAGCATTTCACAAAGTATATATTTATTTCTTTGCTGATCTGGTATGAAAAGTATTGGTACTGTATCAATAATTCGTTCTTTGCTTCGTTGAACAACCAATAATATTGGACAGTTATTCTGTAGCATATGGTCAAGCATAGCCTTCATAGACCAATAGCATGGTAAAACGTACCGATCGTCATCATCGACTTGTCTAAAGGAATTTACTAGTTCTGCTATATATTGGCTTGGCATTGTTTGCCCAAAGATTTTTACGACAAATTGACATGAGATTGCGGCGACGTCTTTTTGATAACTATGAATCAGTTTCTTGGTTGCCTTTCTTGATATTTCTAGGTTGGCTGATAACAAGTTAACATCGATATAGCTAGTATTATTTTGATCATTATATTTGAACTTTGTTAATAAATAACTCTTTGTTAGATACTCGATTATGTCAATTGGTATCTGTTGGGTTTCCTCTAAGATAGAAATAACAAAATCGCTAATTGTTCGGTGGTGTTTATAATATTGGGCTAATCCAGTGTTACTATTTAACAAATTATTAAGAATGGTGGTATAACTAACGCAAGTTTCAAAGAACTCATTTACATCAATCTGATTATCACGCTTTAATAAGTAATTATAATAAGCCCTAATTTGACAAGCGGCTTCACCCACGTGTGGATCGATAGCAGTATAATTCCCATTAATATAAAAATCTTCCACGGCAGTATAAGCATGTGCGATCAGGTTACGCGCCATGCGAAGTATAGATTTACATTGTTCATCATCCTTAATAATGGTTCCGCCGTCCTGTGGCAGCAGTTCCAATATAAAGTTTGGCATTAGGATTTTACTTACTGGTTATTGGTTTTGATGAAACAATTGAGCAATGATAAGGCATCTTGCTATGAAAGTATATAGCTTGTTAGTTTAAGTGGCTATATTGTATATTAATTATCACGCCGGTCGTTTATTTTTTATTTCATGAGGTTAACATGTCAAATTAATATACTCATTCTCTCTGATTCAAAACAAACTTTTATCATTCTTGGCATCAAATCAATGTTCCATGTGACACGTTACGTGTTGCAAAACATGATTTGTGTTGTTATTATATATTCAATACCTTTCAAAAACATAGGGGACAGAACAATGAAACTAATGGCCTTAGATGAATATATCCAGCACCGATATACAGAAAAATCACGCCCATGTCGTAGAACAATTATACGCTTGCTTAATCTGGGCGAATTACCAGGAAAAAAAATTGGTAGGAATTATTATGTTGATATAGAAGCTGAAAAACGGTTTACTGGCAACCCACTGGTAGATAGAGTGATAAATGGATAATACTTAAATGTCTAGGCGACGTTATAAACGCAATTAAGGATTGCCCCCAAACTGTTGGTTTGATCAAAATACTAAGCATTATAAATACAGACGACGCGATAATGGTCGCTGTTATTCTCTCGGTAAGGATAAAGCAAAAGCTCTCAATGCAGCAAAACAATTGAATAGTCTATTGATGGAAGACCAAGACCTTGTTGCAAAAGTAATGGGCACAACCCATACATTGAAACATTATATTGAGACTAGATTTATACCTGAGCATTTACAAAATAGAATGCTTTCACATAAAACACTTCATGAACACAACCTTAAGCTTAAGGTGTTGACGACATCTTCAATTTGTAATTTATGCCTAGATGATATTACTGTTCGTGGCATCGCTGACTTTCTAAATCAATTCCCACCAACACAGGCTAATCGATATCGGAGCCTATTGAATCTTATTTTTAGGTACGCCCTATCCGAAGGTTTAGTTAGCACAAACCCAGTCAAAGCAACTTTAAATCGTAAACTAATTAAATCAAGGCAGCGTTTGAGCATACAAGCGTTCAATGACATTTATTCATTTGCAGATCCTTGGCTTAAGAATGCAATGGATATTGGGTTGCTAACCTTACAGCGAAGAGAAGATATCTTAAAAATGAAATTCTCTGATATAAAAGAAGGATTTTTGTATGTTGTACAACATAAAACTGCCAAACATGGTAAGGCAGCTTTTCTAAAAATCAAAATTGGCAAAAGATTAAATTCAGTTATAGAACGCTGTCGGGATGATATTGTTTCACCCTTCTTAGTACATCGCTTGCCTGATCGATTAATCAAAAGATCAGTAGAGCACCATACTCAAGTTATGCCTGACTATCTTTCAAAAGCATTTACCAAAGCACGAGATAGCACAAATTTGTTTGATGATGTTGACCCAAAAGTTAAACCTACGTTTCATGAGATTCGCTCATTAGGTATTACGTTATATGAAGATGCCGGAATTGATGCCCAAACACTCGCTGGCCATGCAAATCGACTGATGACTGATAAGTACAAACAAGGTCATGATATCGTCTGGACAGAGACTGAAGCATGTCTTAATTTCTAAGTACTTACCCCGTTCTATTAGTTCCTAATTAAGACAGTTATTCAGGTGATTTTGTGGCCTATTACTGTCGAGTTTCGCCAAAATTTCGCCAAAATTTCGCCAAGAGCAAAATTAGCACAAACACTGATCTTTGTAACTCATTGATTTATATAACTAAAACTGGTGCCGGTGCGCCGAATCGAACGGCGGACCTACTGATTACGAATCAGTTGCTCTACCAACTGAGCTACACCGGCGGCTGGATAGGGTGTTGACCGCGGATGCGGCCAAATGCAAGCGTGCAGTATACTAAAATCATTGGTCTAGGTACAGTCCTGAGCTTTATGTAAGTCAGTCTTATCAATCATGCGAGCATTTTGGTTCGGGGTAATATATTATTATATAACTCATTGTAATTTATGAGAAATATTATGATATGCGGCGATCAATATGGCCATAAATAATCTTCAGCTTTATCCTTTCAGGTCTATTTTTAGCCTATACTTAATTAGTGACGAGCAACTTTGTAATATTTACCCCAGCAATATGGGTGACTGAAATGAGCTCGGGGGAAGAGTTATGCCAATTGATGAACAGTTGACGAGGATACTGAGTGACTATGCTGGTGAGATTTCTATGGATAGATTAGCTTTGCCTTTAGCTGGTCTTTTGAGTATCTATTTAGATAAGGCGCTTACTGGTGAACTCATCACTAATCTGGGTACTGAACAATGTCTTATTATTAGGGAGGATGCATTGGCAGCTAAGCCGATTTTTCGGCACGATACCATCAGTCCAGAAGCAATTTATTTGTTACTAAAACTTCATGCTGATCCAAAAAAATTTCGACAGGAATATAAACGCTTTGCCAAAAAAAGCCTTAAGACGAATCAATCCCCGAATCTTTATCAACGCATCATGGACCTGCTCGAAATTGACGAAAAATCTGGTCAGCACTTTACAACGTTTGTGAATAGCAGATTAGAAAAATTCTTCCTACAGCTTGATATAAAGTTTCCTCGCTGGTATTACGAATTACTACTGAAGCATGCAAAGCAAAATAATAATTTTACCATTAATAAGCTTGCAACTATATACAATCAGTATATTGCTCAAAACGATGAATCACATCCTATTACATATTTCATGGGACAATTATAGGAGTTTTTAGCATGCCTATTCCGTACAATCCACTAATGGATGATTTAATATACGAGCTTGCAAAAGGTGTAGCAAAAGGTGAGCCATGGGCACTTAAGCTCGATTCCGCCATCCCGTCTATAGATATGCAAAGATTTTATCAATTATATTTAGCAGAACAACCATTAATAGAAGACATAGATTTGGATGCACTTGGTTATTTAGCTGAATATTTTTATCGCCGCTTATTACGAAATTCAGATCAAGCAATAGCTGCTGATTTACGTGATGAACCTTGGGCTGCTTGGGCACTTGGTTCACTTATATTTAATGATGCCAATGATGCAACCAATATTCTCTTGGGAAGCATGCAGTTAGATGATGGCTTGCTTAAATTTGAATTATTTAACTTTATTCAAGATCGAAGCCCTAGCGATTTACGGAGATTGTTTGGTACATCTGATTTGCCACAATGGTATTTAATAAATAAAAATAGTAGTCGTTGGCCTGAACTTGTAGATACCTTAGCTGAAAAGATGGTTAGAGACATTAGCGGAAATCCAGATGAGTTAGCAATGCTGACGAGTCGAGATGATAGCTTTGGTCAATTAGTCAGGGCATCTATAGCTAAGTTTACCGAACTCCCTGGAACCTCTAGTCAGAAGCAAACAACATCATTTCTTGATTCTCATCGCAAGGCATTTACGCGAGAACGTCCAGGCGATTCGAAAGGCAAGCCCAAACGACCACTTGAGCAGCCAGTCTCTGACACAGAAGAGAGCACGCCAACGGTCAAGAAGCCTCGATCTTCATAAGCTAAGTGAATTGCAAAATTTAACTTTTAACTATTTCATCAAGCTATGCAATTAGATTAACTACACTGCATCACCGACAAATGGGTGGCAAATAATTACCTGGTACTGTTGTACCTTTACCTTTACACGACCAATCGATCACGCCGTCTTTCGCTGTAGGCACCAATTGTAAAACATTTGATTTTGCAGGCACACCAGAGGCCTTACTATATGAAATAGATATAATCCCATTCTCGCCAACCTTTAAACTTTTAACATACTGGCTATTAATGACTGCTGGTAATCCAGCTTGTGTATTTGAAGTTGGAAACTTACCTGTGGTCTGATGATATTCAGCGACGGATACCTTTGCAGCGCCTGCCATCTGTAATCCCTCTGTGACCTTAGCCCTGATAATATAATCTTGATAAGCAGGGATTGCGAGTGCAGCCAGGATACCAATAATGGCAATCACAATCATTAATTCAATTAGGGTAAAGCCGCGTGTTCTTTGTTGCATACTGTGTCTCCTTTATTAATGCAGCATCTTAACCGTATTCCCTTTGTATAGCAAAATACAATGAGGAAACCCATCCTTGAGTGCAAATCAATGTAGTATAAAATCATAGATACTGCAACAACTTTATAGCCCTGAGGCAGATAATAGGTTGATGAAAATATAACACTAGCCAAAATATGTTAAACATGATTATTATATTGTTAGGGATTAACAAAAAATCAGAAGCCAGTAGTGAACATTTCTGATCGGTATCATGATATGGATATTGAACGCGTACCTAAAAGACCCTATGGTTTGGCTGAGTGTTTAGTAACTGAGGCCATCATGGATGAGACGTCAATTCGTAAAGCAATTGAGAACGCTAAAGGCCAGAATATTTCTTTAGTAAAATATCTAATCCAGCATAAACTTGTTGCACCACATTTGCTTGCCCACTACACAGCACTCACTTATGGGCTTTTATTATTTGATTTGAATGCTTTGGAGCCAAAGCTAATTCCATACAACTTTATTATTCCAAGTTTCAGTCAACAACATCAATGCTTACCTATTTATATTGTCAATGATCATTTATATGTGGCACTTTCCGATCCGGCGAATGTATCAAGCTTAACTACCATTCAATTTAACAGTGGTTTAACAACGCATGCTTTGCTTGTTGAATATGATAAGCTTGACAAACTAATGACAGCTACATTAAATAAAATTGGCGCAAATATACTTAATAATATATCACCTCACAAATTAATAAACGATACCAATATCAACGAGAAGATTGATCAATATAAAATACCAAACAAAGCTGATGAAAATGATGCCCCTATCGTACAATTTGTTAATAATATCATCCTGGAAGCGATCCAAAAAAATGCCTCTGACATACATTTTGAGCCTTATCAAAACTCATTTCGAGTACGCTTCAGGATTGATGGTATCTTATACGAAATTGCTAACCCACCTTCTGGATTTGCTAATCGAATATGTACTCGTATAAAAGTACTTGCAAATCTTGATATTGCTGAGCGCCGATTGCCACAAGACGGACGCTTTAAAATGCAAATTCAAAAACAAAAGACAAGCGATTTTCGCGTTAGTACCTGCCCCACCATCATCGGTGAAAAAATAGTCCTCCGTATCCTAAATACTGATACCAGTCTCTTTAACATCGCTCAACTTGGAATGGAAGTAGATCAGCAACAATTATTTTTACAACATATTAAAAAACCCCAAGGTATGGTCTTGGTTACTGGTCCAACTGGTAGTGGCAAAACAATAACACTTTATGCAGGACTCAACTTTTTAAATACGAATGAATTAAATATATCTTCTGTTGAAGAACCAGTTGAAATAAAGCTCGCAGGAATTAATCAAGTTAATGTTAACCCTAAGATTGGCCTTAACTTTGCAACTATCCTGCGAACCTTTTTACGACAAGACCCTGATGTAATCATGGTGGGTGAAATGCGTGATCTTGAAACGGCAGAGATTGCCATCAAGGCTGCACAAACAGGTCATATGGTATTTTCAACACTACATACCAATAATGCGATTGAATCATTAACTCGATTAGAAAATATTGGCGTACCTCGTTATAATATCGCCACCTCGATAAGTTTGATCATTGCGCAGCGTTTAGTTCGCAGGCTTTGCAATCATTGTAAGGGAACAATCCATCTGCCTAGTAAATTCTTTAACTCAGCAGGTTTTCATCAAGTCAAACTTGATACTATTAAATGTTATCAAGCCGTTGGTTGCGATCAATGTACGAATGGTTATAATGGCCGTACCGCCATTTATGAGATGCTACCTATCTCCGAAGCTATTTCACAATTGATCCTTGATGGTGCCTCAACACTTGAAATTGCAACTGCAGCTTATAGCAACGGTTTATACAACTTACGCGATGCAGGTCTTTATAAAATTGCACGCGGCATCACGAGTTTGGATGAAGTTAATCGTATTGTTAAGGATTAAATATGCAAAACCATCTTTCACAAGCAATTCAGTACTACTATTGGGGACATGATAATACAGGAAAAAAGGTATACGGTGAAATCACAGCTACGAATACGATGATAGCTAAGGCAATATTGCACAAACAAGGCATCAATATCACATATATTTCTCAACGGTCAATGCGATTTCGTATGTTTACCAAAAATAGCATAACCAATAAGGACATCACTTATTTCACACGTCAATTGGCCACGACACTACAGGCTGGTATCCCCTTGATAAAAGCACTTGAGATCGTGATACAAACAACCAAGGGTCAAAACTTTAAAAACTTATTGATTCGGATTAAAGATGATATAGCTAATGGCCAAAGCTTTGCCAATGCTTTACAAAAACATCCTCATCATTTCAAGCCTGTATATTGCAATCTGATCTATGCCGGAGAACAGGCTGGCGCCCTTGACACATTTATTGAAGGCTTGGCTAATTATCAAGAACGACTTGAAGTGCTCAAGGCAAAAATAAGAAAGGCATTATGGTATCCTGCTGCGATTATATTCGTCGCTGTTTCCGTGTTAACTCTGTTAATGGTTTTTGTCATACCACAATTTAAAACCATGTTTAACGCTTTTGGTGCCAACTTGCCATGGTTTACCCAACTTATAATTGAAACTTCTGAATGGCTCCAACAATATGGCTATTTTGTTATTGCTGTTGGCATTGTTATGATCTTTGCATTAGTTTACAGCCAAAAATATTCTCCTCGTATTAGACAGCAACGTGATCAGTTACTGCTAATCATTCCGTTTATCGGTTCACTAGTACAAAAAGCGATAATTACCCGTTTTAGTCGCACGCTTGCTATTACATTTGCCGCTGGGATACCATTAATTGATGCACTACAGGTTACTGCAAAGACATTAGGAAATACTGTTTATCGCCAAGCGATCGTTCGTCTTAGTATAGAGGTGACAAAAGGTACACCGATATATCTCGCCACACGAAATACTAGTCTATTTCCCGAACTCGTAATTCAAATGCTAGCCATTGGCGAAGCCTCAGGGACATTAGAGGCCATGCTTTTAAAAATAGCTGATATTTACCAGCAACAAGTGGATAATAGTGTTGATAGCTTAAGTAATTTGATCGAACCAGTAATAATCGCTATGCTAGGCATATCAATTGGAGGATTAGTCACTGCCATGTATTTACCCATATTTAAACTTGGAAATATAATTTAACCATGATAATTGAATCGCTATATTATTATCCGGTGATATACATTGTATGCTTTGGTATTTTAGGTTTGCTTATTGGTAGCTTCTTGAATGTTGTTATATATCGATTACCTATCATGATCTATCGCGAATGGAAATTTCAATGTCAAACCTTTCTGCAACAAGACCATGCCCTAGACCTTAAAGAAAAAGCTATTAACTTAGCAATACCTCGATCATTTTGTCCACACTGCCAACACAAGATAACTGCAATCGAGAATATTCCACTATTAAGTTTTATTTTTTTGCGTGGACGCTGCCGGCATTGCCAACATAGAATCCCTTGGCGCTATCCTGCAGTGGAATTGTTAAGTTGTATTTTTGCGATCTTCGTCGCTTATCATTTTACTGTGAGTTGGCAGACATTAGGTGCACTTATCCTTAGTTTTGACCTAATCGTAATCGCAATTATTGACCTACAAGAGCAATTGATTCCGGATTGTCTTAGTCTTCCTTTGTTATGGTTAGGTGTCATCTTTGCCTTATTTCATATCTTTGTGGATCTAGAATCAGCGGTTATTGGTGCAATTGCTGGCTATCTTAGTCTCTGGATAGTAAACCAAGTTTTTAAATGGATCTCCAAAAGAGAAGGCATGGGTTATGGTGATTTTAAATTGTTGGCGATGTTAGGTGCCTGGCTCGGCTGGCAAATGTTACCACTTATTATCTTACTGGCAGCCGGTACCGGCAGCTTAGTTGGCATCGGATTAATGGTATTTAAAGCACATGATCGGAAGATACCGATAGCTTTTGGGCCCTACCTAGCAATTGCAGGCTGGATTGCGTTACTTTGGGGCGGTGGTATTATGAATTGGTATCTCTCTTCATTTAATTTATAATATTTAATAAAAAAGGTAAGTCATGTTAATTATTGGTCTCACAGGTGGAATTTGCAGTGGCAAATCAACTGTCGCTGATTTATTTAAGGCAAAAGGTATTGCTATCATTGACACCGATCAAATCGCCCATGAAATTGTTGTACCTGGGCAACCCGCATTAGAAAAAATCGCTGAACATTTTGGCAAAGAGGTTTTGGCTAATACCGGTGAGCTTGATCGAAAAAAACTGCGTGATATTATCTTCAATGATATAGCGCAAAAGCGATGGCTTGAAGAATTGCTGCACCCACTTATTATTAATGAAGCTAAATCCAAGATTCATTCCATTAAATCACCATATTATATCATTAGCATCCCGTTATTAATTGAAACTGGACCATATGATTTCATCAATCGCATTTTGGTAGTTGATGTTCCAGAAGAGATACAGATCCGTCGCGCAATGGTAAGAGACCATTCTACCAAGTCTCAAGTACGCGCAATAATAAAGTCTCAAGCAAGTCGAGCACAGCGCCTAGCACAAGCAGACGATGTCATTTTAAATGTTCAAGAATTGACTGAGTTAAGCAAAAAAGTTGATGCCTTACACAGTAAATACATGCAAATACTATGATGATACAGTCATTACTAAAGTTTTCGTAATATCCAATACATCGCCGGCAATAAAAGAATAATGATACCTGCACTAAATAATACTTCATAATGAGCGGCACCACCAACGTCTATACTTCCTGGAGGAATAAATCCAACTATTACAGCAAACATACAGCCGATTAATCCAAAAACCGACATTAAATACATGCCAAAATTATTCTTCATCCAAAACATATAACATTTAAAATGTTGTTTGGCACACAATAATATCGCTGAGATAAACATTAGCACATACATTAATAAATATAATTCCGTACTTAAATCGGTTAATAACCAATATGAGGCATTCACTGTAGGCATTAATAAAAAGGCGGTACAAACAAGGCTAACCAATACTGCCTGAATAAGTAAAATTCGATATGCGACACCATACCTATTTTCCTTAACCAGAAAATGCGGTAGTAAATGATCGATCGCCGCTTGTTCCAAACCCTTGGCTGGTGAAATTATCCAGTTCACCATTCCACCAAATGCTCCAATAAGTATCATGCCAGCAATAATTGGCATCAACCATGCCAGATGAAAAGCATCAAAATAATCTCGAAATGCTACCAATACCCCATCAACTAAATTGATTTGCTTTTCAGGAATAACAAATGCAATTGCTAAGGCACCCAGGATCATCGTGGCTAAAATAATGATAGTAGAGATGAGTAACGCCTGCGGGAAGGTACGTTTTGCATTTTTGACTGTACGAATATGTACGGTCGCCAATTCCAAACCTAAGAACGAAGTTATAATCGCAGTCAACGAAATCCAACTTTGGCTATCTTTAAAATTAGGTAACACAGAGTGCAGACTCATTGAAACATATAATGGTCTACCACTAGAGATCCAAACTAACGCTAAAATGATAATCAATGCCATTGGTATGATCATACCAATGACGGTACAAAACCCAGCAAATGTTGCCGATGTCTTTACACCAAAGAGATTCAGGAAAGTCAAACCCCAAAAACTTAATAAAATAACACTTACCAGATAGATTTTATCATCCGCCAACTGTGGATTAATTAAAAAGGCCAAGGTTCCTGCAATAAAAGATAAGATCGTTGGATACCAAATGATGGTATTAATCCATTGCAACCATATACTCATAAAACCCCATTGTTTACCGGTAGCTAATTTCACCCATTGATAAATCCCACCTTTGCTGGGCATGGCCTTCGCGAGTTCAGCTGAGACAACAGCCACTGGGATTAAAAACAGAACGCTGCTTACGACAGCAAAAAATATGAGGGTTGAACCGAACATTGCCGTTGCTGGCAAATTTCGAATGCTATCGATTGCACCTGTGATTAACATCACTAAGCCGAGTAGGCCAAGTGGTCTGATTACAGTTTGGGTCGTCATTTGTATTTATAGTTATAATAATATTGATACTAATTGGTTTTAGTATAATATTTGACACTACTCTAGCACAAGTTTTTTTAACACTAATTCAGATAATGTCGCTTAAACTTATTATTTAAATCATGTTACAATCTGCTCATATCATTCATTATCGCAAATACAGAAGATTATGACTCAAGAACAACGATGGCTAGAAACAACTTGCTATGAACAACCGGGGAATGAGCTGCTCCGAGTCTGTTTGCGTTTTGAACATCTGTTTGCTCAATACAAACACTTTATGCAAGAAAAATCAGACTGGAGTAGCAGAGCAACCATCGATTCTATACTTGAAATGGTTAATCTACTTGATAGGGCTGATTTAAAAAATAATTTATCTAAAGAATTATCCAGACAGAAAGCCATTTTTGTAAACCTTCAGCAAACCCCACATGTTGATCATATTAAATTAACCGAGGTTTTAAACCAACTTGAGAATGTGATAAATCTATTAGCGAATTCTAATGGAAAATTTGCTCAAGAGTTACGAGAAAATGAATTCTTAAATTCAATTCGTTTATATCGTAGCAATCCAGCAGGCCTACTTCCATTTGATGTGCCTCATTACCATCTGTGGCTCAACCAGCCTTATCCCAAACGTACAATTGATATCAATTATTGGATTAAATCCTTTGATACCATTGCGACAAGCATTCACTTATTACTGAGACTTGTTAGACAAAGTGCAGTCCCAAGTTATAAAACCGCTGAACATGGACTCTATCATGCTAATCTTGATAGCAATCAAATATGCCAATTAGTCCGTATTGAATTGCCCAAACAGGCGAGATACTTTCCGGCTGTAAGTGTCAGCCGACATAAGGTTAACATTCGTTTCATGCAAACAGACTTTGCTAGTAAACCAACACAGATTGACGAAGACGTCTTGTTTAAGCTTTATTGCTGTAATTTTTGACCGGGGTAATCTAGCGTAATAGACAGCTAACTTTATATAACCAAAGATTTGATGATTATTTATTGTATCCGATATTGATATTATGACTATAAAAAAACGAATCAAATGCCCTCAATGCGGCAAACCAAATACCTGGCGGGAAGACAATCTTTATCGTCCATTTTGTAGTGAGCGATGTCGCTTAATCGATCTAGGTGAGTGGGCCGAAGAAAAGTATCGTCTTCCGAGTGAAGAGGGTGGCTTAAGTGATGATGATGAAAATAATTAACTTAGTACCAGCAACAAATGTATTGACGCGCTTCTTTTGTGATGTAGGTCGGTATCGCACAGCGATGCCGACCTACATCATATGCCAACGGCGTCAGACATTCATTGTTATTTTTTGCCAGAGACAATATGTTCTTTTAATTGCCAACATAATATGAAAAAATATATTATTATTTAATCCAATGTCTTTATGACAAATTTCACCCTCAATCTTACGTCTTCTGATCCTGACAGCGTTTTATAATCTCGGTATTCGCCTCGGGGAAATGATAATTTGATAACGCCTCTCGTGTCACCCAACGGATCTCTTGGCCCTCGTTGCCAATCGGCGCACCCTCAAAGCCCTGCACTTGCCAAACCTCCAGTGAAACTTTTTTGTTGGGATATTGATGTTGGATAGAAAACCAGGGTATAGCTTCTAAGACATTAACATTGATCTCTTCTCGTAATTCACGTCTCAAGGCATCCATACCACTCTCCCCTGCCTCAAGCTTACCACCCGGAAATTCCCAGTAACCTGCTAATGGTTTACCTTCAGGACGTTTGGCAATTAATACTAAATCTGCTTCGTTGGTAATAATGCCTGCAACAACGTGGATTTCATTGCCATGAATTATCTCAACCATTAAAAATCACCCAGCATAAATTACGTTTAGGCCAATTGCCCATGGCATTGCTTATACTTCTTACCAGAACCACAAGGACATGGATCATTGCGACCAACCTTTGGCTGCTCTCTCACATAAGGTTTGTGTTGTTCCGCATCTTCCTCAAAACCCATTTCATCATCTTCCATCGCCATTGCCATCATTCTGGCATCGGCATGTTGATATTGTAAATTAGCATCTGCTAATTCACGACGGCGGTATTGTTCCATTGCCTCGACATCGGACTGTGCCTCAACTTCAACGTTACATAAGATTTTAACCACTTGATGTTTGATCCGTTCCAAAAGATCGGTAAATAACATAAATGCTTCGCGCTTGTATTCTTGTTTCGGATTCTTTTGCGCATAGCCACGTAAATGGATCCCTTGGCGTAGATAATCCATATTAGATAAATGATCTTTCCACAACGTATCCAATGATTGCAACATCACCGATTTTTCAAACTGGCGCATGACTTCAGGTTCAACCTCAGCAATCCGCGCGTTATACGAACTATGAATGGTATCTGCAATACGTTCACGTAAAGTATCCGCATGCAAATTCTCATCTTCCTCTAACCAAGTCTTGAGATTTAATTCAATACCAAATTCATTTTTCAGATATTTCTGAAGACCGGCAACATCCCATTGCTCTTCTAAACTCTCTGGTGGCACAAACATGCAGACAGTCTCGTTAAGTACGTCGGCAAATATCTCATCGATCGTATCCGATACATCTTCTGCCGCCAGTAATTCGGCACGCTGTTCATAGATCACTTTACGCTGTTCATTGGCGACATCATCGTATTCCAATAATTGCTTACGAATATCAAAGTTGTGACCTTCAACCTTGCGTTGCGCATTTTCAATTGCCTTTGATACCCAAGGATGCTCAATCGGTTCACCCTCTTTCATCCCAAGTTTTTGCATAATGCCACCCATACGATCTGAAGCAAAGATCCGCAATAAATTGTCTTCCAGGGATAAATAAAAACGTGAACTACCTGGATCACCTTGACGACCAGATCGACCACGCAATTGATTATCAATACGCCGCGCTTCATGACGCTCAGAACCTATCACATGCAAACCACCAGCCTTAATAACCGTGTCGTGACGTTGTTGCCAATCAACTTGCAAGGCTTCAATTTGATCTGGACTCGCATCTGGTAAGGCTAAAATCTCTGATTGCAAATTACCCCCCAAGACAATATCAGTACCGCGACCGGCCATATTGGTTGCAATGGTTACGGTACCGGGGCGCCCTGCCTCGGCAATTATATGCGCTTCTTTTTCATGATACTTGGCATTTAATACTTGATGCGGGATTTTGCCTTTTTGTAAAAGCTTGGATAAATATTCAGAAGTCTCGATCGATGCCGTACCCACCAATATGGGTTGCTGGCGTTCACGGCATGTCTTGATATCCTCGATGATGGCATCAAACTTTTCTTTAGCTGTCAAATAAATTTGATCACTATTATCTTGACGCACAACGGGTTTATTGGTTGGGATAACCACAACTTCCAAGCCATAGATTTGCTGAAATTCATAGGCCTCGGTGTCGGCAGTACCCGTCATGCCAGATAATTTTTCATAGAGTCTGAAATAATTTTGGAAAGTAATCGATGCCAGCGTTTGATTTTCACTTCGGATCGGTACATCTTCTTTTGCCTCAACGGCTTGATGTAGGCCATCAGACCAACGACGTCCCGGCATAGTACGTCCAGTGTGTTCATCTACAATAACGACTTCATTATTTTGCACGATGTAGTCAACATCTTTAAAAAACAGATTATGGGCACGAAGACATGCATTTAAGTGATGCATAATTGGGATATTTGCCGGTGAATATAAACTTTGACCTTCATCAAGCACGCCATCTTTCACTAACAATTCTTCAACATGATCATGCCCTTCTTCAGTTAAATAGGCTTGCTTAGTCTTTTCATCTAAGCTGAAATCACCTGGACCATTCTCTTCTTCCTGCTTTTTAAGCTTTGGTACAATCAGATTAATCTTTTGATAAAGCTCAGAACTTTCTTCCGCAGGTCCGGAAATAATTAAAGGGGTACGCGCTTCGTCGATGAGGATTGAATCCACTTCGTCGACAATGGCAAAATTCAATAACCGCTGTACCTTGTCTTCGATATTAAAGGCCATATTGTCACGCAGATAATCGAAACCAAATTCATTATTGGTTCCGTAAGTAATATCAGCGGCATAAGCCTCTTGTTTTTGGTCATGCGGCATATTGCTTAAGTTAACACCGACACTAAGACCAAGAAATTTATAGACTGGCCCCATCCATTCGGCGTCCCGTTTGGCAAGATAATCATTTACGGTAATGATATGCACGCCTTTACCAGAGATGGCATTCAGATAAGCAGGCAGGGTTGCAGCCAAGGTCTTACCTTCACCAGTACACATCTCGGCAATCTTACCGTGGTGTAACACCATGCCGCCAACCAATTGGACATCGAAATGGCGCATCTTTAGCACACGTTTGCTGACTTCACGCACCACTGCAAAGGCCTCAGGCAGTATTTCATCAATATTTGCACCTTTCTCCAGGCGCGCACGAAACTCATCGGTCTTGGCGGCCAACAGTTCATCGGACAAGCCTTCCAACTGTGGCTCTAAGGCATTGATATCATCAACGGTCTTACTCATGCGCCGTATCACCCGTTCATTACGGCTACCGAAAATCTTTTTGACTATACTTGATCCCAACATTAGTTTGTCTCTCGTGTGTAATTTATAAATCAATGAATATGCGCTAACTTTACTAGAATTATACCATTTTCGCCAGGTGTTCATGTAGCTAGCGGCGTTAGGGCAGAGAAATTTAGGGTTATTGAGGTGCATCTCACCGGTTAAGGGCCATAAAGTATCAAAAATCCGCTATATGCCTGTGTGATATAACATTTTTTAGGCAGAAATATCCCCTATTTTGCGATCAGCATAGACGTCTTAGATATCTGTCTACACGGCTTGAAACCACCAACCCACTAGCCGCCTTTGGGGCATTAATTAAATATGGCTACCTGATTGCCCAACTTAATATGTATCAATCATAATTTACTTAAAAAATATACAATGATATTGAATAAACAACCAAGCCTTGATGATATATCTACAAAACAATGACTCATTCATCCTTAATAAAACATTCCTAGATGAAATGAGCTATCGCACGATAAACCTATTAGCTTAACAACTTGAAATTAGCGAGCCAAGTTATCAAATTGCGGATTTCCAGCCCTTGAGGATAAGTCTTTTCACGTTTTAATTCTTTCACTAATTGAGTGAATTTGGTATCGCCTAAGCTTTTTTGATAATATTCAAATCCAGCGGCTATTTTATCATTCTTGAATTTTACTTCTATTGCATGTACTGGCTTATTATCAACGCTTATTAAAAAATCTAACTCTTTGCCATCCTTTGTTCTTAGGTAATGTAGTGATGTCTTTAATCCTTTAGTATCTTCTATGTAGTTTAATTCTTTCAAAAGAGCACACGCGACAAGGTTTTCTAAGCGAGCCCCATCATTCCCTTCAGCATAAGTATGATCGTAGAAATAATATTTTGGTTCTTTCAGTAAAGAACGGGCAATATTCTTATGGAATGGTTTCACTGAAAAAATAATATAAAGGTTTTCTAATAATTGTAACCATGCCTTAATTGTTTTAGGATCACGTTCTAGATCACGCGCCAAGTTTGCATAAGATACTGTACTACCTACCCTCTGCTTTAATAATTCAACTAAGGTTTCAATAGCCTTTATATCTCTGATTGTATGTAAGTCTATTAAATCTTGACGCAAAATGATTTCTAAATGACTACGTCGCCATCTTCTATAATAAGCCTTGTCATTTTTTAGAAATGGCTCCGGAAAACCACTGCAATCCCAAAGTTGTTCAAATAGATCTACTAAATTTTTAGATATACCAATTTTTGCCTCTTTTAAATCTATTGGATGCAAGCGGTAAGAAAAATATCTGCCCGCAAGAGAATCACCTGCTTTATGATACACATCAAGCATTGCACTACCGGTCACGATTATCTGAGGCGGAATGCCCTCAGTATCGTAAACGCCCTTTAGCCATCGTTTCCAATCCTTTTTTTTATGCAATTCATCAAAGATAATCAGCTGCTTGGATCGGTCCCATGATTTTTCTGTTAAAGCCAGCCTATCTTCGATTGCATCATAATTAAAGTAGTCGTAATCATTTCTGTCATACAGATTTTTTGCCAGGGTGGTTTTGCCACTTTGACGTGGGCCCGAGACAAGGACAAGCTTATTCGGCAAATCTTTTGTTATATGTGAGGTGAGGTAACGTTCCATTTGACTATTATGGCACATATTCCCGAATAGTCAAGACCATTCGGGAATATGCTCCTGAAAAGTCTAATTTATTGTAGCTAATGAATTAAATGAATATTTTTATTTGTCGGCATCGCAAGCGATACCGACCTACATTGATTTATTTATAATTTTATTTGAAAAACCTTTCGCTATGTTACTTCCCAAAGCTCGCTATCCCTACATTGTATCTGTCTGGCCTAATTTAATATCAATTTAGTCTAGTATTAACAAGCACATATGCACAAATTACTGTATACTATAAATACAGACCTAATTGAATATGAACTGGAATATCTATGAAACGATACTATATGACAGAAACCAGGGAAGTATGGCGGGTGACAGCGGAGTCAGCCTATATCTATCTCAAATTGAAGATGTCTTCAAGTTGGCCTTTCCGTTTTTAAAAGGCAAATATAAACAAGATTCTTACCAACAAAATTTACCACCAGAACTTATTATCCCCATTTTACAGCGCAAACTCGTTAATGAGCGAGTCTACTCACCTGATAAAATCACACTTATCCTAGGCTTGCTTATTGGATATCTAAAAGAGGTGCGGTTAAAAAAACCCAAAATGCACAGAACACTAAATCGTTAAAAGGCACGATAAATGAATCGTATGATAGCTCTATTGCCGAGATAAAAATGGAACACAAGGGTGAATTATGTCTTTTAAATAACATCAATGAATTATTGCCTTACTTAAATAAAACTGAAAAGTCAATTATTAGCGAATATGCGATAAGATTTGGTGATACAGAACTGTGTAAAACTCTTAAAGAAAATAAATGTTTTTATCTTAATAAAGATACTATCTGGGATTTACTTGGCGATATTAACTCTATACAACACGCCAAATTAAAACTTATTGAGAGCGCTATTAAAAAGCAATCTCATCTCTCCAAAAACTCTCGAAAATTTTTAGTCGTTCTTATTAATATGGTTCCCACCCTATTATCTAAAGATGTTGATGCTATATTAAAAACATTTAACTTAATTAATTCACGAGAAGGTGGAGCAAGCTTTGAACGCTGCGTTATCGGTCACGATGACCTTCAAGATCGATGGAAAAACACGTATGATATTGACTATTCAGATCCTTCTCTCATTCAGATCCTTCTCTCATTCAGAAACTCATTAGGCAATATCATAGAAACCCTTCAGAGGGGTCACGCAGACTATTAACTATTATCGCAGAAAAAATAGACCTTTCCGGTGGAAATACTGATTTGAGAGGCTATCCAACTGATATAAACGATAAGAGGTTAACACCATTGGAATACGCAATTAGGCTAGATTGTCCTGAGGCTGTCGATATAATATTGACTGCTAAGAATATTTATAGCGTTAATGTCAGAAATGTTAATACTCTTTATAACCTTATCTTAACGGCGGGCAAATACGGCAGTCCCAATACCTTGCTGCATTTATTGGAGAAATTCAACAAGCTTAAGCGGGCTTGTGACAAGCGCCAAGGTCGCAAACATGGTGATTATATATCTCTGAGTAAAACTAGGATTCTGTTTTATTGCCTAAATAATAAAATGGTACCGTATTTAGATGATATAATTAAACAGTTATTCCCCAACTCGAAAGAATCGATTTTCAAGCTTACCTACCGTGGATATACACCCTTAGCGTATGCCATCAAAACTGGTCATCCCAAGCTGATAAAGTGGATACTTTCCAAAGGTTCAGAAACATATGAGGGTCAAAGTGGTATCAATGCCTTAGCCACCGCAGTAGCAAAATATAGACCTGATCTTGTCGCATTCTTACTTAAAGCAGGTGTGTCACCGTACGAAAAAGATGTCAAAGGTTTCTCAGCAATAGACCATGCAAATGAACTTTTTGATAGTCCAGGAACGAAGACTAAAGAGATTCATCGTTTACTCTTGAACCACTACGAGGGTAATATGGCTCAGGACAAGCAAAGTTTATCACCAAAGCAATTTGTTAATGCAGATGATGATCCAGATCAAGGTCCATCTAATCCTAATCAATCTAATCAGGATGATTACATGACATTATTAAGAAAAACTATTTATGAGGCAATTAACTTATACCCAAAATATACTAAAAATTCGCCAAGACTATTTCACCGCGAGTCCACTGGGCGAAAACGTGCTCGTATTTTATCAGAAAGAATCCACCGGTCTAGGAGTTTCAAAGAAATCAAGCAGGTGCTGGCAGACCATTTAGGTCGTAACGAGACACCATCTTGTTTACTTTTGGAGACCTCGTGGCGGAAATTTATTTGATGATTCGCTTGATGCCTACCTAATGAAAAAGCTTAGCGACAATGAAATCTTTAAGTTATTTATCCTGGGTGGTGAAGACAACCTAGGCCCTGTTGCTACACCTGATGAACGATTTGCTGCGAGAGCAAAATTTTTGAAAAAGATGTGATAACTTAACTATTGCTTTTAATAATGAAGTTGGCATTTTATAATCATTGCTTGATAATACGCTTAAGTAGCCAAATTATTAATATGTTACTAATACCCTTATGACTAAAAAACCCGAACAAAGTGTGCATAATATCCTTAGCCAAGGCCAAGGGCCTTTGGCCTATGTATTGGCCAAGGTTGAACAATTACGCATGTTAAGTCAACAGGTTCAAAAGCTGCTCCGGCCTGAATTGGCGCAACATTGCCAAGTTGCCAATTTGCGGGATGGCTGTCTAATACTACAAGTCGACAATGCGGCCTGGGCCACGCAGTTGCGCTTTGAACAGACTGAATTATTGAGCAAGCTACGCAAACAGCCTGAGTTAGCAGGGTTGGCCTCGATCAAGATTCAAGTTAGAGCGGCTGAGGCTAGCTAATATCTGGTTTAAAAATTTATTTAGAGCCCCCTCACCATGATCCTCTCCCCCAAGGGGGAGAGGGATCTGCTCATTTTTATCAAAACCACATTGCCCAAATGCTGTCATTCCGGGGGTTACTGCAACTTGGTGAGCGCAGCGAGCTTAGTTGCAGTTGCAACCCGGAATCCAGGAATGATAGCTTTTCATGATATGATGACTTTGCAATTCCTGGAGCCCGGCTCATAACTGCAAGTAAGTTCGACTACGTCTCACCAACTTGCAGTAATGGCCGGGATGACATCGGTGGGAAAATCACATGCATCTAATAACGTAACAACATAGTTGATGACAATGTTTTTATGCAGCAGAAAAATTACGTCGCGCCACTATTTTATTAACTATATTGATTTTAATGATAAATTTTTTCAAAAATGAGCAGATCCCTCGCCCCCGTGGGGGAGAGGGGAGGGTGATGGGAGCTCTAAATAATACATCAAATCTCCCTAACCCAATTCCAACCTATTCCAATCTCATTTCCACCCCATTCAAACCCCATATGACCTATACTAAAAGATAATAACTGACTAGAAATACAAGGCGAGGTCATGAAAACACTAACCCTATCTATCATCTTGATATTTGGCATCATATTCATGCCGCTCTCAAACGCCCAGCCGAGCGCAACTCCAGAGGCGGATGTCACAAAAACATTTACTGAGAGTATTACCGCATTCCAAACCGGCGACATTGAACGCTATATGTCATATTGGGTAGAAAGTGATGCAGCTACTATCATTGATCCCATCAGCCATAAATTATTATTAGGGATACCTGCGATAAGAAACTATGTTGCGACTGCGATGCAATCTCCTGGAACACTGCATGCCGACAATATCACCGTCACCATTGAAAAAAAATCTCAACTGGCTTGGTTAACAGCAACAATTGATATGACTTATATTACCAGTGGCAATACTACCACTCGCGAAAGAAAATGGGTGGCAGCAAGATTTATCAATTTGGGAAATGATAATTGGAAATTGATTTTATTGGTCTATCCATTCTATGTACCAGGAACTGTGACAGCAACAACCCCAGTAGGATCTTAGAGTAAGATGCAATTTGTTAAATACAACTACGCCGCAGCAACGACCGGGTGTAAATAATTCTTCGGTAAATTTTCTTGTGAATCGAAGGTAATGTATTCCCAGGCATTTTCATCTGCTAATAGGCTTTGCAACAATTGATTATTGAGACTGTGACCTGATTTATAACCTTCAAAGGCACCGATGACATTAGAACCTAATAAATAGAGATCGCCAATAGCATCAAGTACTTTGTGCTTCACAAACTCATCAGGATAACGCAAACCATCTTCATTCAAGATACGATAGTCATCAACAACAACCGCATTATCAAAACTACTGCCCAAAGCCAAATTCATATCGCGTAATACTTCATAGTCTTTGAGGAAACCAAAGGTGCGTGCACGTGAAACTTCTTTGACATAAGAGGTAGTAGAAAAATCAAAACCAGCTTGTTGATCTGTGCTACGAAAAACTGGGTGATCGAAATCAATCGCGAAATCAACTTTAAAACCGTTATATGGTTTTAAGGCAGCGATTTTATCGCCTTCTTTAACACGTATTTTTCGCTTAATACGAATAAAACGTTTTAATGCTTTTTGTTCTTCGATACCAGCAGATTGAATAAGAAAGACAAAGGGAGCTGCACTGCCATCCATAATGGGGACTTCAGCCGCGGTGACATCAACGTAGACATTATCGATACCTAGACCAGCAAAAGCAGACATCAAATGCTCCACTGTCGCAACCCGCACACCACCGCGAGCCAAAGTGGTCGACATTCGGGTATCACCGACAAATTCAATGCTTGCTGGAATTTCTACGACAGGATCCAAATCAATCCGATTGAAAACGATACCCGTGTTCACTGGCGCGGGCCTTAGCGTTAAAAATACTTTTTCGCCAGTATGTGTCCCTACCCCTGTTGCTCTAATAATATTCTTCAGAGTCCTTTGTCTTATCATGCTTGCATCTACCTATTATAATTCGTTCGTAACGAAACACGTTCTTTTGCTGCGACTATGCAAGTATAGCGCTGATATATAAAAACACAAAAATATCGCGCATTGTAACACTATCTTTAGCAAATTGTAATAACTTCGTGATTATTCAGCAAAAGATACAACATCTTCACCAGATCTGTACCTATCTTGCGCAAATAACACTTTATATCAAATCACGTATTATACAATACGTCACTCTCGTCCCGGTCGGAATCAATTTACCTCTTCCTGACGCCGTAAAAAGGCCGGGATATCCAAATATTCAACATCCTGGTTCGGCTCGTCTGCAGGTTTCGGTACCACTGCCTGCTTACGAATAACCGTCGGACGCTCAAGTTTATGATAATCAGGGGTACCATCAGACCGTTTATTTTCCACGAGACCTACCGGGCCCTTCTTAGTTTCTTCGCCACCCAAGCCAGTCACAACAACAGTTACCCTGAGGTCTTCAGTTAATTCAGGATCAATAACCGTACCGACAACAACGGTGGCACCCTCTGAAGTAAAGCCTTTGACTGCGTCGCCGACTTCTTCAAATTCACCGATCGACATATCAAGACCAGCAGTGATATTGACCAATACACCCTTGGCACCGTGTAAATCAACATCTTCCAATAATGGACTGGCAATCGCCGCTTCGGCCGCTTCACGGGCACGATTTTCACCGGTTGCAGAACCCGTACCCATCATTGCCATACCCATTTCAGACATCACCGTGCGCACATCAGCAAAGTCGACATTGATCAAACCCGGTCGAGTAATCAAATCTGCAATGCCTTGTACTGCACCATGGAGTACATTATTCGCAGCCTTGAATGCATTTAATAAGGTAATATTTTTACCCAGCACCGATAACAATTTATTATTTGGAATGGTAATCAATGAATCCACATGTTTACGTAATTCCTGGATACCACCATCGGCAACTTGCATCCGTACCCGGCCTTCAAATTGAAATGGCTTGGTGACCACCGCCACCGTCAATATCCCCATATCACGGGCGATCTCGGCCACAACTGGAGCAGCGCCCGTACCAGTGCCACCACCCATGCCGGCAGTAATAAACACCATATCGGTATCGGTCAAGACTTCCCGAATCTTTTCCCGATCTTCTTCTGCCGCCTGCCGACCAATCTCAGGATTAGCGCCAGCACCTAGGCCTTTAGTAATTTCAGTACCTAATTGCAAAATTGTCCCGGCATCGGAATTTTTTAATGCCTGGAGATCGGTATTTGCAACAATAAACTCAACACCTTCGATATTTTTTTCATTTATCATATGTTGCACGGCGTTACCACCACCGCCACCAACACCAATGACTTTAATGACAGCATTTTGCTGTTCGCCTTCCATTAATTCAAACATATTATTGCCCCCTTTTTTTTGCCCTAAACTAATCTTTAAAAGTTACCCTGAAACCAATGCCTCATCCTCGACCAAACACCTTTCACACCATCAACAATAATTAAATCTTGCTGCGGGCGATATTGTTGTTGATAACCATATAGTAACAAACCTACGCCGGTTGCATAAATTGGGTTGTTACTAATCTCTGTCATACCATTAATATATTGCGGCGTTCCTAAACGCACCGGCATATTAAAGATCTTTTCGGCCAAATCAACTGCGCCTTTAACCTTTGAAGCGCCACCGGTTAATACCATACCCGCCGCGATTAAATCATCAAAGCCACTGCGTCTAAGTTCTGCCTGCACCAAATGAAATAATTCCTCATAACGCGCCTCGATGACTTCAGTTAATGCCTTTCGTGAAACCTTACGACCCTGTCGATCACCCACACTTGGGACTTCAATCATTTCACCATCTTCAGCTAATTCTTGTAATGCACAGGCATATTTTATTTTGATTTCTTCAGCATTTTGCGTAGGTGTACGCAACGCAATTGCCACATCATTGGTGACTTGATCGCCGGCGATTGGAATCACTGCAGTATGGCGAATCGCACCATCGGTAAATACTGCAATATCTGTCGTGCCGCCACCGATATCAACTAAACAAACACCCAATTCTTTTTCATCTTCATTTAAGACCGCATAGCTTGAAGCCAATTGCTCCAAGATAATATCCGCCACATCAAGACCACAGCGACGTACACATTTCACAATGTTTTGCGCCGCACTGACTGCCCCCGTCACCATATGTACTCGTGATTCCAAACGTACCCCTGACATACCGATGGGTTCGCGAATCCCTTCTTGGCTATCGATGATAAATTCTTGCGGCAATATATGCAGAATCTTTTGATCCGCAGGAATTGCTACTGCCCTTGCGGCATCAATCACACGATCAACATCTGATTGGCAAACCTCTTGATCACGGATGGCAACAATACCATGCGAATTAAGGCTGCGAATATGGCTACCAGCGATACCTGTATAAGCAGAGTGAATTTGGCAACCGGCCATCAACTCTGCCTCTTCAACCGCGCGTTGGATCGATTGCACTGTCGCCTCAATATTTACAACAACGCCTCTTTTCAAGCCGCGAGAAGGATGGGCACCAATCCCAATGATATTGATCTGGCCATCAGCACTAACTTCGCCGATAAGCGCTACAACTTTAGTGGTACCGATATCAATACCCACAATGAGATTTTTATCAGGTTTTTTCGCCATGTCCCACTTCCCCTTTAGTTCCTGCTAACTTTAATCTTTCTTCTAACTTTTAATGAGATTTATACCAGGTTTTAACCATTTATTTTCCAAATATGTCCCCACATCCCGAAACTCGTGCAAACAGTCAGCTTTGCGGCGAGGTTGGCTTTAGAATTGAAAAAAGTAGCGGAGTGTATATGTAATACATGAGCACACTTTTTTCAATTCTAAAGCCAAGATCGCCCAAAGGTGGCTGTTTGTTTCTCATCTCACCCACCTAATTGCCATGCCATTGGTATACCGTAAATCTATATACTTCGCCTTTTTTGCCGCATCAGCAAACACCTTCGGATATACCACCACAAATCTTTGCAATCTTTCAATTATATCTGTCCGTCCTAATAGCAGTGTCATGCCATTTTGTAAATGCAGGCTAAGCGACATGCGATCGCCTAAGTCAACTCCCATAATTTTGAGTCCTAAGGGTACAAGTAAGTTAGACATTTGTCGATACAGATTTAAAATTAATTTGGTATATGTCGCTGGCACATTAAATTGCATTAAATTGTTAGGTAAAGTCCCTGCCTTCGGCGTAAAGATACTACCATCTGCATCCATTAAACTTTGGTTATTTAAGACGGCAATAGGTTTATGCTCGATGAGCTTTATCTTAATCTTATCTGGCCATGCCCGTTGTATTTCAACATTGGCTAACCAGGGTAATTGCAATAATTGTTGCTTAAGCCTAGACAGATTAATACTTAATAAGCCTGCCTTTAAAAAGGGTTGGATGACTTGTTTAATACTATTTGGATTGATGTGTTGATAATTGCCTGAGATCAACACATGCTTAATGGGAAGAAGGTCACGACCTTTTAGTTCCGACCATAACCAAGCCGCCATCACAGCGAAGAATAAGATAATAGAGATCCGAAACAAGTAATGATGGTTCCGAAGCTTACGCGCAACCTCATCGGTATGCCGTGTGGCTTGTTGTTGTTTGTTAAAATGTTTCGCCAATAGCATTGTTGGCCTCTATTTGTAATTTGTTGTTAAAGTCTGCTGCAAAATCCTCACGATTAATTCATCATATTCAATACCACAGGCACGTGCAGCTTGCGGCACTAAACTATGACTTGTTAAACCCGGAATAGTGTTGACTTCCAATAGCCATAATTTACCTTTTTCATCTTCCATCAGATCCACCCGTCCCCAGTGGCGACAACCTAATGCCTGATATGCCTTAAATGCCAATTCCTGGGTTGTCTTTTCTGCTTCAGCTGATAAGCCACATGGGATATTAAATTGCGTATCATCTGAGTAATATTTTGCTTCGTAGTCATAAAAACCTACTGGGGTTGCAATATGAATAATTGGCAATGCCTGATTACCCAAAATTCCAACCGTGAATTCTCGACCTTGTAACCAAGGTTCTGCCATAACACGACAACCATAATTATGTGCCAAGGCCAATGCCTTTTTAAATTCGGCAAGCTCTGTCACTTTAGTCACCCCTAAACTAGAACCTTGGCATACAGGCTTAATGGCCAATGGTAAACCTAGTTGTTTAATCACTTGCTTGGCATCAGTTGTTTGATTTAATACGACAAAATCAGAGGTAGGTAAAGCCAGACCTCGCCAAACCAATTTTGTGATTATCTTATCCATTGCGATCGCTGAAGCACATACCGAACTGCCGGTATACGGTATTTTTAAAGTTTCAAGCGCACCTTGAATGACACCATCTTCACCAAAACTGCCGTGCAATGCAATAAAGGCACGGTCAAGCTTTGCTTGAACCAATTGTTGATACACATCATCGCCGACATCGATTGCTTGGACATCAATATGATGCTTTTTCAACGCATCAACCACACCTTGGCCTGACATCAAAGACACTTCGCGCTCGGCATTTTGCCCACCCATAAGCACTGCGACTTTGCCGAATTGTTGTGGATCAAACTTATCTATCATATTTTTCACTCGTAATATAAAAAATTGCGGTAACTATTCAGCAAAATCCAAAACGGATTAAGAACGCTCAGATTTTGGATGATTTTTCGCCAAAAAGCACCAAAATCTGAGTGTTCTCCTATTTGCTGAATTATCCTATAAAGGTTGTCCGATAATCTTAACCTCTCTATACAACTCTACCCCATGTTCTTCTTTTACCTTGTCAGCAACATACTGAATCAATTGTTCAATATCCTGGGCCTTGGCATTATTTTCATTGATAATGAAGTTGGCATGTTTTTCCGAAACACATGCCCCACCAATGCGCGTCCCTTTCAAGCCAGTCGTCTCAATTAGGCGGCCAGCGAAATCACCCTCAGGATTACGAAAAACAGAACCACAATTATGATCGCCTGTCGGTTGTGTGGCTGCGCGATGGTCTAATAGCTTGCGTATCTTTTCTAATGACTCTTCTTTATCGCCATGTTTAAGTCGAAAATAGCCAGCAATAAACCATTCATTCTCAGGACCTGTCACACTACGATAACCAATTTGATAGTCGTTCGCCTTTCGCAATTTTATTTCACCTTGCCGCGATATAGTTTCTACTGCCTCAACAAAATTCCAAGTTTCGCCATCAAAACAACCGGCGTTCATTGCCAAGGCACCGCCAACTGAACCAGGAATGCCAGCCCAAAATTCACCACCAACTAAACCTTGCCGAGCACAAAAGCGCGCGAGTTTAGCGCAGGATACCCCGGCCTCAGCACGGACAATACAGTCATCGAGCAATGATAAATCCTGCATACCAGTCAAGGTAGATATCACCGTGCCCTCAAAGCCACCATCTCTAATTAACAAATTACTACCTAAGCCTAACCAAAAAAGGTTTTCACCTTCCGGTAAAGTCGATAAAAACAATGCCAAGTCAGCCACATCTTTTGGTTGAAAAAATTGTTTGGCATTGCCTCCGACTCGCCATGTTGTATAACGACTTAATGGCATATTCTCAGTTAATTTGCCACGGATAGTCTTAGACATTATTTTTGTTCCTTTGCCGAATATTCTTTAAATAACCGTTGCGCCATAGCACCCACATCGCCGGCACCTTGTAATAACAAAATATCGCCATCATGCATAACATTTGATAACACATCGACAATATCTTCTTTGCGTCCGACAAATACTGGTTCTACTTTTTTGCGTTGCCGAATAGCTCGACATAAACTACGACCATCGGCACCATCAATGGTTTTTTCACCGGCTGGATAAACATCCAGTAATAATAGATTATCAACATTTGATAATACTTTAGCGAAGTCATCAAACAATGACTGGGTACGAGAAAAACGATGTGGCTGAAATGCCATCAACAAACGGCGATTTGGCCACGCTGCTCGGACTGCCTCTAATGTGGCAGTGATCTCTTTTGGATGATGACCATAATCGTCAATCAATAACGCCGTATTATTATTTATCGTAATATCGCCTAACATATGAAAACGTCGGCCTATGCCTTGGAATTTATGTAATGACTGACAAATGGATTCGGTGTCGACACCAATCTCATTGGCGACAGCGATCGCCGCTAATGCATTTAATACATTATGCCGGCCCGGCAAATTTAAGGTTATCGCTATAACTTCGCCATCCGGCAAATGTGCCTTGAATTGGCTTTGGGTGCCATTTTGTTGGAAATCAGTGGCCCTGACATCAGCGTCTTCGCTAAAACCATAAGTCAACATAGGTCGACCAACTTCAGGTAATACTTCTCGTACCTTTTCATCATCAATACACAGAATGGCTAAACCTGATATGGGTAAAATGATATAAAAACTTAATAAATGTTTGTTTAAGATTTTTCAAAACTATTTTCATAAGACCACACATGATCAACATCAATATTGGTAACAATCGTCATTTTTGGTTTTAAATAGAGGAATGAGGCATCACTCTCATCAGCCTCTGCAACAATATATTGACTACTACCAAGTTTGGCATTCGTGCCGGCACTATTTAACAAGCCACCGATAACAAAGGTCAGGTCTAATCCACCTTCAGCCAAAATACTGGTTACCAAACTTGTCGTGGTTGTTTTGCCATGCGTCCCTGCGACAGCAATCCCATAACGGGTGCGCATTAATTCAGCGAGCATTTGAGCCCTTGGGATCACTGAATCCGCGCGCGTTTAGCTGCGACAACCTCAGGATTCTTATTGTCAACTGCAGACGATGTAACCACAATGTCCGCATCCTTGATATGCTCCGCTTCATGGCCTTGATAGACTTTCGCACCTAATGCAATTAAGCGTTTTGTGGCAACATTCTCATTTAAATCAGATCCGAAATAATTCATAACCCGAATTAACCAAGACTTCAGCAATGCCACTCATCCCAGAGCCTCCGATGCCAACAAAATGAATATGTTGCACCGAGCCATTTTCAATTTTAGTATCAGTATTTAAGATCGTCATTATTTACCTCTAAGTTCACGCAGAGCGATTCGTCTGGATTCAAAATCGATGCGAAATAATAAAGCCAAAACAAAACACATCACTACCATACTACTTCCACCGTAGCTCATCAATGGCAATGTCAAACCCTTCGTGGGTAATAAACCGGAATTTACGCCCATATTAATAATCGCTTGCATCCCTAGCCATAGCGCAATGCCAAAGGCTAAATAACCTGCAAAAAGCCGGTCTTGGCTAAGGGCCTTTGTACTTATCATAAAGGCTCGTCCAATAAAGACAACATATAAAGCAATTACTGCTAAGACACCGACCAATCCCATCTCTTCAGCATAAACTGCAAACACAAAATCGGTGTGCGCCTCTGGCAAATAAAATAATTTTTGGACGCTTTGCCCCAAACCAACCCCAAACCAACCTCCACGACCGAAGGCAATTAATGATTGCGTCAACTGATAACCACTATCATATTGATTGGCCCAGGGATTTAGAAATGCAGTTAAGCGTTCCAGACGATAAGGTGACGATATAGCAAGGACCCCCAACGCCACAACCACCAATGCCATTAAGATCGCAAATTGCCAAAACCTTACCCCAGCCAAAAACATCATTGCCAATGCCGTTACCATTATAACTGCGGCTGCACCATAATCTGGCTCTTTTAATAATAACAAGGACATAATTGCCAACAATATCATTGGTTTTACAAAACCCATATATTCTGTACGTACTTCATCTTGCCTTCGCACTAGATAATCTGCGAGGAAAATAATAGTGAAGATTTTTGCAACTTCTGAGACTTGCATACCAATCGGGCCTAAACCAATCCAGCGTGAACTGCCATTGATTTGCCGCCCAATCCCAGGAAGCAAGACCGCTATTAATAATCCGAAACTTATTAATAACAGCAAAGGTGCCAATTTGCGCCAAAATTCCAATTCGAAACGAACCACGAACAATGCCACGAAAAACCCAATGACCAAATAAATCACTTGTCGAATTAAAAAATGAAATGGTTGTAAGTATTGTTTCTCTGAAACTACAATAGAGGCCGAGGTAACCATCACTAAGCCCAGGATAATTAAGCTCAAGGCACTAAACAGCAAAATGCGATCATAAGCCAAAAATGACTTACGCATGGTACGACTTTGTACTATTGGCTTTGCTGATGCCAATAAACTCATGATAAGGCTTCCTTCACAGTGTTAATAAATACATGCCCACGATCTTCAAAATCTTTAAACATATCAAAGCTTGCGCATGCCGGTGATAATAAAACTACATCTCCCGGTTGTGCTTGGCGCTTGGCAATCTCAACTGCTTGTTGCATTGATTTAGCGTGTGATACTGGAACTTGATCTGCAATAGCTGCTTCAATCAGTGAAGCATCTTCACCGATCAAAACTACATGTTTAGCGAATTGCGTAATGGGTTTTTGTAATTCAGTAAAATCAGCGCCTTTACCTTGTCCACCCATAATCAGGATCAACTTACCATCAATACCAGAACCAAGGCCATTAATAGCTGCAATGCTGGCCCCCACATTGGTACCTTTGGAATCATTAAACCAGCTAACCCCCCCTTTTTCAGCAACCCATTGACAACGATGATCTAAGCCCTTGAAATCACGCAAGACTTGCAACATTGCCGGCATCGGTAAGGCTAAGGCGTAACCCAAGGCAAGCGCGGCTAAGGCATTTAAATAATTATGCATACCCTTAATATAAAGTTCACGCACCGAAATCAAGGATTCATCACCATAGGCAAGATACAAGCCTGCGTCGGAAGGGATAATGCCGAATTCACCTGACCTTGGCACACTTAAACCAAAACTCGTCATGATACAAGTGTCACCACTATTCTGTGGATACGTCGCCGGATCATCACGGTTCCAAACAATATACTCTGCACCACGATATATTCTTTGTTTTGCTGCAATATATTCGGAAAGGTTAGCATAACGATCCATATGATCTGGACTAATATTTAAAATCGTTGCAATCTGCGGTTTAAGTGAATCAGTACTTTCCAATTGAAAACTTGATAATTCTAAAACGTAATTATTTGGCTCTGTATCACGGATAAGATCTAACACAGGAATCCCAATATTACCACCGTAACGTACACACCGCCCCGCTGCCCGAAGCATTGCAACCATTAACATAGTCACGGTACTTTTGGCATTTGATCCTGTGATCGCACAGATAGGCGCCTTAGCTTGTAGGGCAAAAATTTCAATGTCACCATGAATTGGGATACCCTTCTGCAGACAATCAGTTAAAACTGAATTTCGTAGAGAGACACCCGGACTAACGATCACTTCAGTGGCACTAGCAATCAAATTTGCATCAAAGCCACCTAATGCCAATGTCACCGGTTGTAATTCTTGTTGTAATTCGGTTAGGCAAGGGGGTTGTTCACGACTATCAGTTATGGCAAATGGAATACCACAATGACTAAAATAACGGGCGCAGGCAAGACCGGTCTTGCCAAGCCCGACAATCACTCTTAATCCTTCCTGTTTTGCTGCCAACATGGATTTACCTCACATTCAAATAGTTATCGCTTTGCGATACCAACCTAAATTTTAATTTATCGCAATTTTAATGTCGCTAAACCACATAAAACCAAGATTACCGTAACAATCCAAAACCTAACAATGACCCGTGGTTCAGGCCACCCCTTTAATTCAAAATGATGGTGTAACGGTGCCATTCGAAAGATACGGCGGCCCGTTAATTTAAATGATGCAACTTGTAATACCACTGATAAAGTTTCGATAACAAAAACCCCGCCCATCAACAATAGTACTAATTCTTGTCGCACCATCACTGCGAGCACACCCAGTGCCGCTCCTAAGCCCAAGGCGCCGACATCACCCATAAATACCTGCGCCGGATAAGTGTTAAACCATAAGAAGCCTAGACTTGCACCGACCATTGCACCGCAAAATACTAATAATTCTCCGGCACCTGCGACATAAGGAATTGCGAGATAATGCGCATAATCAATATTACCGCTAGCATAGGCAAAGATTGCCAAGGCCCCTGCAACTAACGCGGTAGGCAATATTGCTAAACCATCCAAACCATCGGTTAAATTCACTGCATTACTACTACCGACAATTACAAAATAGGCAAGTACAATATACAATGGCCCTAAATAAATAATGATGTTTTTGAAAAAGGGTATAACTAATTGCGTTGCCTGCGGTACTTGTGCAGAGGCATATAAAAAGACTGCTGCAGCTAAACCAAAAATGGATTGCCAAAGCAATTTCCATCGTGCTGGCAAACCTTTACTATTTTTTCGAACCACTTTACGATAGTCATCAATCCAACCAATCAACCCAAAGCCTACCGTTACCAATAACACTATCCAGACATAGCGATTTGTTAAATCACCCCAAAGTAAGGTCGTAAATCCGATGGCGACTAAGATCAATGCACCACCCATTGTCGGTGTACCAGCCTTGCTTAAGTGTGTTTGCGGACCATCATCTCGCACTTGTTGACCGACAGATAATTGCGTTAATTTGCGAATCATTTTAGGACCAATGAGTAAACTAATTATTAAGGCCGTCAAGGTGGCACAGAATCCCACGAAAGGTAAGATAGGAAAAGACATTAAAGGCGTGAATATATTGTGTGAGCCATGTTGTTAACCACAATAACATTATGCACCCCCCTCTGGCTCACGTAACGCGGCAACCACTTCTTCCATCTTGGCTCCACGAGACCCCTTTATTAATAAGGTAACATTGCTTGCCAACTCTCGTTCTAATGCCGAGATCAAATCTTGCTTTGAAGTAAAATAAAATCCTTGTTCGCCAAAGGCATCTGTTGTTTGCTTGCTATGTTCACCGACTGCAAATAATTTATCGACACTTAATTCTTTCGCCTTAAGGCCCACATTACGATGTGGAGTAATCACGTCTTCTCCTAATTCAGCCATGCCACCAAAAACGAAAATCTTTTTCGTGGGCATGTTCGCCAATACTTGCAAGGCACAGGTAACTGCATTAGGGATAGCGTTATATGAATCATCAATGATGATGCTATGGTTTTTCCCGGGATAGCTAATCAAGCGTTTGGCTACCGGTAACATGTTTTCTAAGCCCAGCTTGATTTTGTCAATTCTAACACCGGCAGCATAGGCGCAAGCTGCTGCAGCTAATGCATTCGCCACGTTATGTTGACCCAGGGTAGGTAACTTAATTGCTGTCTTTTCTGAGACTATGTGTAATGTAAAACTGACTTTCCCGTCAGTAGTGATATTAATATCCGTAGCAAATAAATCAGCTTGCTTTTTAACGCTAAAGAAAAGCGTTTTATGTCCTTTATTCAATTTTTTAAAATAATCAGCAAAACTATCATCGAGATTAATCACGGCAATGCCACTTTGATCCAAGCCATTAAAGATAGTGCCTTTTTCTCTGGCAACACCTTGTTCATCACCAAAGCCAGCTAAATGTGCTGATCCAACATTTAATACTGTTGCCACCGTAGGCTTGGCAATATTAGTTAAATAATTTATTTCACCAAAATGATTAGCGCCCAATTCAATAACTGCATACTGATGTTCATCGCTTAACTTTAACAATGTCAATGGTAAACCAATATCGTTATTATAAGAACCAGGTGGACTTAATACTTTGCCACATTGTTCCATAATTGAAGTTAGCATCGCCTTGGTAGTGGTCTTCCCGCAACTCCCGGTAATTGCCAACACGGGAATTGTTCGTTGTTGCCTAACAAACGTGGCTAACTGTCCCAAGGCCTTGCGTGTATCAGCAACCCGAATGTGTGGAAAATCAATCTTTATAGTTTGACTAACAATTGCCGCGATTGCACCTTTTTGCTGTGCCTCAATAATGAAATCATGACCATTAAAATTCTCGCCTTCCAGAGCAACAAATATTTGTCCAGGGAGTATTGTTCGCGAATCGGTGTTAATCATATTAAATTGCACCGCATCACAAGTTCCCACTTGTTCACCAGCAATAATTTTATTTAATTGATCTAATGTATACGCCATTATTTTGCTTCCGCCAAGACCATTTGTACTGTAACAGAATCATTAAACGGGCGTTTTTCTTTACCAATAATTTGGTAATGCTCATGCCCCTTTCCGGCCACTAAAATTATATCTTCTGGGTTCGCGCAGGCAATCGCATGTTTAATTGCCCGCTCCCGATCCAACTCGACAACAATAAACTCAGGGCGAGACATATTTTGCATAATGTCTGAGACAATTTGATTAGGGTCTTCTAATCTCGGATTATCATTCGTCAAGATAATATGATCGGCATGTTGTTCTGCGATTTCACCCATATCAGGGCGCTTACCGGCATCACGATTGCCACCACAACCAAAGACACACCAGAGTTCACCATTACAATATTCACGTAGTGATTGTAAGACATGCTTTAAGGCATCCGGCGTATGTGCAAAATCAACAACGACCGTAGGTCTACCTTGCTCGCCACCATAGCGTTCCATACGACCGGGTACAACATTTAGTTTAGCGATACATGACAAGGCAACTTGAAATGGGATATCAAGTAGCACTAAGGCAGTTAATGTCGCTAACAAATTGCCAACGAAAAAACGACCGATGAGATTACTATGCATAACACCATCACCCCAAGGTGTGTGTAATCCTGCCGTTATGCCTTTGTTATCGAGATTGACTTGATGTGCGCGCACTTGTTTAACATTGTTTGCCATCCGACGATTAACTGCCGAATAGCCATAGACTGGTAATTTTTCACTAAACTCTTCAATTAGTTTTTGCCCGAAGTGATCATCCATATTGATGATCTGGGCCTTTAATCCCGGCATTAAAAATAATTTCCGTTTCGCCTGACCGTATTCAGTCAAACTTTTATGATAATCAAGATGATCACGTGTTAAATTCGTGAAAACTGCCAATTCAAAATTAACCCCATTCACCCGTTGCTGATCCAAGCCATGTGAAGAAACCTCCATCACTACGAATTGGGCACCTTGATCCTTTAATTCTCTGAACATACGATGCAAGGCAATCTGATTTGGGGTCGTTAACATCGCGTCCTTTAACTCACCGACAAATCCATAGCCCATAGTACCAATAACGCCCGCCTTAAAACCTGCCATTGTCAATGCTTCCGCGATAAAATAAGACGTTGATGTTTTACCATTGGTACCGGTAATACCAACGACTCTCATGGTTTGCGTTGGATAATCATAAAATCTAGCGGCTATTTCACCTAGCTTGGCATTTAAATCTGGTATTGGGATAACTGCTAATTTATCTTTGGCACCATCAACAATCATAATGTCTTCAAAGCCTTCAATGGCTTCACACAATATCGCTACCGCCCCAGCCTTAGCTGCAGCTTCAATAAAATCATGGCCTTTGGTTTGCAAGCCAACGCAGGCAACAAAACAAGAGCCAGGTTGCACTTCTCGACTATCCAGAGTCAAGTGCTTAATATCACGATCCCATTGGGTATCAATGGTCGCAATATCTTTTATTAGTTTACTTAGTCTAATGCTCTTCATAACCTGCCTATTCGTTAACTTAGCGGCTGTTCAAGTATTTAAGTTATTTTGTACTGACATCTAAATTATCTGGTGCAATATCCATAATTCGTAATGCGCCACCCATGACCTTAGCAAATACGGGCGCCGCTACCAGTCCCCCATAAAATTGTGGGTGTGGATCCTTAATTACCACTGAAACCACTATCTTAGGGTCACTCGCAGGCGCCGTACCCACAAAGATTGCTACGTGATGATTTGGTTCATAGCCTTGCGGCCCTACCATCCGCACGGTTCCAGTCTTACCACTGACATGATAACCCGGCACCCGGGCCCGTGTTGCTGTGCCCCCTTGCTCCACGACAGTTTGTAACATGTTAACTATCTCGTGTGCAACACGTGCGCTGATTATACGCTGCCCAGATACCGGATGACCAATCTTTAATAAAGAAATCGGCCGTTTTATGCCGCCCGATGCCAATACCGCATAGGCCTGGGCCAATTGCAGGTTTGTGACATCTAAGCCATAACCAAATGAAAGTGTCGCCAAGATAAAGGGTTGCCAAGTTCGATAATGTTGTAAAACTCCTGGGCTTTCGCCAGGGAAACCGGTGTCAGTACGTTCACCAAAACCGACGGCGTGTAATAAGCCCCATAAACGATCCGGCGGCAATGATAAGGTCATCTTACTCACCCCAACATTACTTGATTTTTGCAATACTCCCGTGACTGTCAACACACCATAGTTCATATCATCCCTGACCTCTTGTCTATTTACCATCATCCGGCCAGGGCGAGTATCAATAATGGTATTAGGGGTATAATCCCCACTTGATAAGGCGCTCGCCACACTAAAGGCCTTAATAGTAGAGCCCGGTTCAAAGACATCCGTGACTGTGCGATTACGAAAACCTTTATGGTCTGGCCAATTGCGATTGTTGGGGTTATATGAGGGTTGATTAGCCATCGCCAATATTTCGCCACTGGCAACATCCAACACTATAATAGACCCTGATTGTGCATGATATTTAGCTACTGCCGCCTTGAGATCCCGATAAGCTAAATATTGAATTCGACGGTCAATACTTAGGGTAAGATTGCGTCCGGGTTTAGCGGAACGTAATAAATCAACCTTGGCCACCACACGACCGAAGCGATCCTTTAATATTCGTTCCTTGCCTGGAATGCCCGCCAACCAATTATTGTATTCTAATTCCAAACCTTCCTGACCACTATCATCAATATTGGTAAAGCCAAGTAACTGCGCAGTTACTTCAGCCTCCGGATAATAGCGTCGAAATTCGCGTCGTAGATAGACCCCTGGAATATTTAACACCTTAACCTCATTCGCAATATAAGGGTAAACGCCACGTTCAACATAGACGAATTCACGATTTTTATTATGAATAACGATTTGATTGATTGCTTTCGTTGACATGCCTAAGGCCTTGGCCAAGTCTGTAAGTTGTTCTTGGTTTGGATGAAAATCTTGCGGATCGAACCACACTGAATCAACTGGCGTACTAATTGCCAAGGGTTCACCGTTACGATCGATGATCATCCCGCGATACGCAGGGATGGTTACCGTCCGCAAACTACGGGCATTGCCTTGTCCTAATAGAAATGGTCTATCGATAATCATTAAGTCTACCATCCGCCAAATTAAACCTATGACCGCTAAACTCATAATTGACAAAATAATCCAAAACCGAATTTTATATGACATTATTCTGTAACCATCACAATTTTATTCTGTGCCGGAAATACCATTGCCATATCGCGCTGTGCCTTATGCTCGATCCGGGCCTGGGTAGCCCAAGTGCTTTGCTCCAATAATAATTGGCCCCATTCGAGTCTTAATGCATCACGGGTTTTTTGTAATTGTTGTAAATGACTGAACATCAGTCTATCCATGGCTTGGACATAAATTACTGAAACCGCCGATAAAAAGACAATAACTGTGAATATGAGTGACAACCAAAATTGTCGCTCACTGAATAATGATTTTAAGCCGCTTGTGGGTGTAAAACCGGATTGATCAAAAGTCATCATGCCAATTTCTCCGCAACTCTAAGTACGGCACTGCGTGCCCGCGCATTTGCTGCGATCTCCGCGGTACTCGGTTTGATTGCTTTATTAATCATTTTCATACGTGGGGTGAAGGTAACGGGCAAATGTGCCAAACGCTTGGGCAAGGGTTCTCCGTGTTGTTGTCGCCTAATAAAACGTTTGACGATACGGTCTTCTAATGAATGGAAGCTAATTGCACACAAGCGCCCCCCCGGTGCCAATATGCTAACTGCCTCCTTTAAGCCTACTTCCAAATCGGCTAATTCATTATTAACGAAGATCCGTATCGCCTGAAAACTTCGGGTCGCTGGGTGTTTATGCCCTTCTTTTTTTGGGATCGCTTGGCTAATGATCGCTGCCAATTGATCGGTCTGAGTTATCTCATGCTGATTGCGATATTCCACAATGGCACGCGCAATTCGCCTAGCAAACCGTTCCTCACCATATTCACGCAACACTTGTGCAATCTGCTCTTGTTCTGCAGTATTAATCCATTGTGCTGCTGTAATACCACGTGTCGTATCCATACGCATATCCAAAGGTCCCGCCTGTAAAAATGCAAAACCGCGTCCCGGGTCATCTAGTTGAGGTGATGACACGCCTAAGTCCAGTAATACGCCATTGACTTTGCCGGACAATTGGCGCGCCTCAAGTACCTTTTGCATATTTGCAAATGAACTATGGACCAACTCCAAACGCTTATCATCGGCCAATCTTGGCGTTAACGTTGCGAGTGCAGCTGGGTCTTTATCTAATGCAATGACACGACCATCTGGGCCTAAGCGATTTAATATCGCTGTTGTATGTCCCCCCCGCCCGAAGGTTGCATCAACATAAATGCCATTTGGCACTATGCAAAGATACTCAATCACCTCTTGTAACAGTACTGGCGTATGCAAATAAGATTGAACCATGGCTCTCTATAATGATAATTGTAATAATTCTTCAGGTAATTGCTGCGACTCCTTGGTCTCTTCAGCAAGCCATAGTTCCCGACCTTGGTGCCAAGTTTGCTCATCCCAGAGTTCAAACTTTTTGCCTTGCCCGATCAAGACAGATTTTTTATTTAAGCCGGCATAATCACGTAACAATTGCGGGATTAACACACGGCCATTCGCGTCCATTTCCAACTCCGTGGCATGACCTATCAATAACCGTTGGATACGACGCGAGGCCGGGTTAAAACTCGACAAGCTAGTAAGCTTAGTCTCGATAATCTCCCATTCATGGGTGGGATATAGCAACAAGCAGGGAGATTCTGTATCAATCGTTATGATAAAATGATGTGGTCGGTCCTGAGGAATAAAATCACGATAACGCGTTGGGACGGCTAACCGACCCTTGGCATCGAGATTAATGCTGTTGATTCCTCTAAACATAAGTCTGCCTAATTTGTTTAATTTTTAACTTAGATCCTTAAGCTAGAATTTAAGTGAAAATCATACGGGTAACAGGCATTGTAACAAGTTTAGGAATCAATTCCCACTTTTTTCCACAAAACACCACAATAATACACAAAATTTTTAAATCCATTCCAAAAGATGCGGATACTTACCACAGAGCAAAACTCGATATTGTGTTTAACATCTATGTTGGCCTACTAAATCTGGGATCCAAGGGTTGTAAATGCCATTCATCTGACAGACAGCATTGAATAGTAATAAATTAAACAATAATTTGAAATGACTATTAATAATCCCATTTCTGTCTTATAATAAGCCACTTGTTATCATTACTACTGTTGCAATTGGAAATATTATGGAATTAGTGATTCATGTCCCTCAAGGTCGATGTGCCCGATTAACTAGAACCCCCACTAATCTTATTGAAGCACTCTATACAGATGGCTTTTCGACCTGCAACATCGTCGCCCTTATAGGCCAAGACAAACTCGCGTTGTTCCATATCGATATCCATACCGATATGAGTGAGATTAAAAGACAATATGATTGGATTGATGGACCATGCGAAATCGTCGTTATCTATAATCGCGAATATCAACAAGTTGTCACGACAGGCCTACTAAAGTATTTATACCAAACTTTTCAGGGCTTGCAGGTACAATTAAGACCGCTCGACGAATCTGGTCCCAGCGGCATATTATTATCATTTAACACGAATAATACTGATCCAAATAACCCATCACAGCTACACCCAAATATTGTTGGTCTCCCAGCAAGACAAAAACCTGAACATCTGCGCCGACACCCAAATGAGCGCGAATTCTTAACCGTGCAAAAGATGGAACAGTTCTTTGGCAAGATGGCCAGGGCATTTGAGCAGACAGTCCTTGCCAAGACAATGTTAATCTTTGATGGTAAATTCTGGGAACCTGTTCCTCCAAGTGAATTAATCTTAAATCTCGACGATGAACTCTCTAAGAATGAATTTAGCATTTTTAATGATAAAATGACTTTTTTGCAAATTATGAAAGGCATATATAGGTTTACCCAAGCATACGAAAGCATAATAGATTTTTTAGGCGATCGGGTACAATATGTAAAGCATATTGCTGAATATTTAGAATTTTATTTACATAACTATGACCCGATAAAACCCTTTATCCTAAATTTAAGAAGTTTTTTTGATAAAAGCGATCCGATAAATATTTTTCACTTTGAAACACCAACATCAGACGCTGATAGAAAAGTGTGTGAAGCATTAAAGCGTGAATTAGCAAAAGAGGATTGCGACATCAAGCAGATAGTCGCAATCATGGTGACCTACGAAAAAAATGCACCTACTACTGGTTTTAAAAGCCACCTAACCGACGAATATAAAACCTATAAGCGTCATTTTGATGAGCGTAATCAGTATCTTTCACAAGAGCGGGAAAATAAACAAATAAAAAGGCGTATTAATCAACTCAGTAATAGTGGTGTTGCACATTATCAAAAACAAGAATACCCACAAGCGGAGACATTGCTTGCTAATGCCTTAACAACATGCAGTTATTGCTATACTAAAGGTTCCCCTGAAGTAGCGACCGCATATTATAATTACGGCCGATGTTTACAAAAATTGGATCGATTTGGGGAAGCCAAGGCTGCGTTTAGAAATGCGCTGTTTCTACGAACTAAGTATCTGACTGTACCGCAAGCACAGATCGATAAAGTCAATCGTGCAATTTCAGAATGTGATCACGCCATAGATGAGATATCGAGTTTGGTTGCAAGCCTTTCTTCATTAAATATCTAATTTAATTAGAGACCCCCTCATCCCGGATCAAGTCCGGGACAGGCACTTAATTCTCTCCCCCAAGGCTGACGGATCTGCGCATTTTTGTCAAGACTACATAACCCAAACGCTATCCCGGGCGTTACTGCAACTTGGTGAGCAGAGCCGAACTTAGTTGCAGTTTCGATCCGTGATCCAGATTTGATCGCTTTTCATGATAAGATAACTTTGCAATTCCTGGATCCCGGATAATAACTGCAAGTAAGCTCACTTCGTTCGCAAACTTGCAGTAATTTCCGGAATGACAGCGGCAGTTAAACAATAAGACTTTAGGAAAAATTACAACATAGTTGATGACAGCTCCTCACTTGTAAAATTACCAGGTCACTTTTAGTAGTTTTACAAGCGTTTTCTCCTTAAATCCTTGCCACAATCATCCCCGCTAAATATCAAAAATTTTTATTTAAATAAACAAAGGAGATAACTATGGCTATCAATCAAGCTGAAACTAAAAACTCAAATAATGAAAATCAATTTGGAAGTAACTTAATCAATCAAACCTTGCAAGATAATAAATTGGAAGGTCGTCAAGCTTGGGTTAAATCCAGCTGGTCAAAAAGCACCCGCGGTCTAGATTTTGAGAAACCAAACAAACCTGGGTTTTTCAAACCAGCGGCTGAGGCAGAACTACAGGATGCTGAAAACCAAGAAAACCAAGTTGCAACACCAAGACTTGGCGCTTAATTTACCTGTAATCATAGGTAGGGCAAGCGGTGATGCCCTACCTATATTGTGAATTTAAATAGGATGACGTGATGGCACAGATAAATCATTTAGAAATTATTTTAAAGATTGTTGAAGTATGTAATATCAATTGTAGCTATTGCTATTTTTTTAATGGCATTGATGATAGTTTCAAAAAGCATCCCCCTTATATCAAACAAAATACGGTTACAGCAGTTGCTAATTTTCTAAAAGATGCAGTCTCTGAATTAAATGTTCGTACTATCAAGATTGACTTACACGGAGGCGAACCATTAATGCTTAAGCCACGAGACTTTATTCAATTGTGTACGACGTTTCGTGAAGTCTTATCCCCAGTAGTCGAATTAGAGTTTGTCATCCAAACCAATGCCATGCTTATCAATCCTACTTGGATTGAAATCTTTAGGGCGTTTGAAATTTATGTTGGGGTGAGCCTAGATGGCCCCAAAGTCTATAATGATATCTATCGTATCGATAAACGGGGGAGTGGCACTTATGATAGAGTACTTAAAGGCGTTCATTACTTAATGGAGGCAGCAGCAAAGGGTTTGATGCCAAAACCAGCGGCATTAAGTGTCATAAATCCCGAATTTAGTGCAGTGGAAATCTATCGTCATTTTGTTGATGGATTGGGTTTTGAAGTCTTAGACTTTTTGCTCCCTGATTTAACATATGATCAAGTTAAACTTGATAAGACGTTTTCTGCACCTGCATATGGCAATTATTTAGTTGCATTATTTAACGAATGGACCAAGGATGATAATCCTAATATTAACATCCGGATTTTGAATTCAACCCTATCAATGATGTTAGGTGGCAAAACAAGTCTTCACGGATTTGGTGAAGGCTCGGCCAGTTATGCGGCATTCACCATTGCAAGTAATGGTGATTTAGCCCCAGATGATACCTTACGCTCAACCAAACCTGCCTATATGCAAACCGGAATGAATGTGTTTAACACATCATCTAAGGAATTTCTTGCTGCGCCCTTCTTTGAAACCTTCGCCAAGTATGAAACTACTTTACCAAGCGCCTGTGAAGATTGCCAATGGCGTCAAATTTGTCGTGGCGGGATGTTAATTAATCGCTATTCTGAAGCAGATTTATTTAGTCGAGAATCTGTCTTATGTGCTGGCTTGAAATTATTTTATCGTGAAGTCTATGACTTTTTAGTTACAAATGAAGTACCAACGACAATGATGAGAAATATTATTACGACTCATCCTCTTTATCAATAACAATCTTGCTTAACAACTCGATTTTGGTACGACAACCTACTTTTTCTTTGATATTATTCAAATGAAATTCTACGGTGCGAGTTGAGACAAACATTTTACTGGCAGTTTGCTTGGCCGACAAACCCAGCATTAAATGCTCAAGAGTTTCAATTTCGCGTCGCGTCAACGACACAACATGGCCATTGAAACTTATATTTGCTTTATTTTGCTGCTTACCATCTTGTTCCGATGAGTCAATATTCCTCGCAGTTAGATTTAATTCTCTTTGTAAAACATCAAAAACATGCTTCCGTAATAGCTTTTTAGGATTTTGTTGATCATCAAACTTTTGTAATGTTACCTCTTGCTGCCATTGTTGTTCAGGGATAACTTGACCAAAACCAGCAAAACCAACATGTTTTTGCTCATCATCCATTAACATATAACCCGTATCTTTAACGTAAATTAATTTATTATCATTATTGATGAAGCGAAAATAAATATCTCCATTACTGAGTTTGGTAAACTTATCGCCGCGTGAATCCATTAGTTTCTTTGTTAAATCATAATCTTCGTTAACTAATAGATCGTATAATAGCATCGGATTTTTATACATGGTTTCGGTTGGCAACTTAAAGTTATTCTCAAATGATTGGCTTAAGTAGATCTGATTATTAAAAGATTTATCACGAACCCAAAAGATAGTATTTGATTGATTATTTAGATAATCGAACAAGGCATTCAGCGCTTGGATGCTAATCTTTTCCATAACAACCCTTTTGGTAATGCTCAAAATATAACAGTTGCTTTCCAAATAATGAACATATAAAAACTGGTAAAAATACGAGTAATATAGCAGGGATAGTTTAATGCAGAATACAAACAATGTATATACCACTGAGGCTAACATGTACCACAGTACGTCAACAACTGAATCAAAACTTCCCCACTGGCGGCTTAACGCCATTGCCAAACGTCTGTCACATGAACCCTGTCTAGTTTGGTTTGATGAACAACATAGGGTACAAACTTTAAGCTATGCAGAATTGATCAGGGGTGCTAAACAATGGGCTACCTTTTTACGTGAAGACCAGGGTTTAGCCCCAGGGACTGCAATTGCTATCTTTTTACCGAGAGGGCCGCAATACTACCAGTTTGCACTGGCCTGTTGGTTTGCAGGACTAAGCTTTATGCCGCTCCCCTCTGAAGTTGAAGCAGCCAATCATGTTTTAACGAGTATGCAAACACTGGATAAAAAGACATGTATCATAACAACAAAGGCCTTATTGGGAGACTTACAAACACATAGCCACGCAATCATTTTCTACGATCAAACTATTGAATCTCGCGTCAAAGAATTAGCGCTACCTGAAGATGATTATTTTTGCCAAGACGAATCATTAATTGCAAATATTTATTCATCATCAGGGACTACTGGTACCCCGAAACTGATTGCCGTCCCTATCGATGGGATCACCGATCGTGTTGACGGTCACACAGATTATATAATCGCGCATAAACCCTTTGGCGACATCCCACAACCTAATATATTGAACTTTGCTGGCTATGACTTTGATGCGAGTTTAATGGAATTTTTATTGGCTGGCTTTTTAGGTGGTCGCTGCATCATTGCTTCAGATAAAGTGCGCAGAGAAAACATTGCCGGGCTTTCGAATTTTGCTACTCTCACTGAACAACATGGGTTTCCAATTAATATAGTTGTGCTGTTACCTAGGATCATTAAGCAAATGGACCCCGTTAAGTTTCATGCCATCAAAGCCATGATTACCATGGGAGAAAATGTCGAACGTGATTGGTTAAACAAATGGTTCAAACATATCCCTGATATTCTCATGCTTAATGGTTATGGCCCAGTCGAGACAACTTTCGGTGGCACGCTGACTAGGATATTACCTAATGGCTTAATAAGTATTGAAAATCCTATGCCAGGCATTGATGTTTATCTTCAAGACTTGGATGTCACCGATGGTTTAAAATGTATTGCGAGTAGCAATGAACGCCCAATCGCAGAATTAAGTGAATTAGAGGGTTATGAGGCAGAGGTGATACTTGCTGGTAATGGTATCGCACATTATTTAAATCGTCCCGAACTTAATGCAGAAAAATTTTTCACTATTAATGGTATAAAAGCCTTTCGCACAGCAGACTTAGTGAGAGTGCAACAAGGTCGTTTAATTTATTTATATCGCAATGACCGCAATCGCAAATCCAGTGGCAAACAAGATGATAAATTAGATAAGCATGAATTGCAGTGCAAACAGGATTTGAATTTGGCATTTGCAATTATAATCGATGTGAGTGGTTATATGTTTGCCTTCATAGCTGGCAAGGATGAGCAACCACTTAATGTGGAAACAATATATAACTATTTTGATGCGCATCAAATACCTATCGCCCTATGCTTCAATTGTAAAATCAAACAAGAAAAGTTAACTGCTCGGGATAAAACAGATAGACGTCCTAAAACTTTAAAGAGTTATGGTTTAACACCCTTAAGACGACAAACAAAACCAACCCAAGCCACAGCATCTGTACAGACTCGGGTGACCAATTTATGTCACAACGCGATCTTTGGCGATACCTATAAATGCCAAAAGATCATCCATAGTGTATTTGGAATTGAGATTACCGAGACAGACTTAATGTCAACAAATATTGGCATGAATGACAATCTATTTGATTGTGGTCTTAATTCATTAACGATTGCTGGATTAGTAGCAGACTTATGGAATGCATTTGCAAAAGATAAAAGCCAAGATATACCATCGCAGTTTTTTACTTATGTTCTGGAACACCCAACTATTGCTGAGATTAGCCACTATATCGAGTGTTACGCTATGGTTACACTCGAGACCATATGGTCTTATGAGCATTATCCCAATGTCTTTTTTATTGGGACAGTTAGCGACTCTAATATACTTACAGAGTTACAAAAAGCTATTACTAGTCACTTCATTGAAGTTCAAGAACCTGCTTGGTGGCAAGCCAGAATGCTGCGCGCCGATCCCAGGGGGGCACGCCGTGAAACTATCGATCGGAATCATTATTTTTCTTTGCATAAAATTAGTTTGGCAGATACAAAACTGCAATTGACAATGACCGACCTTGGAACATTACAAGTACTGTTAAATCAAATGATGATGCAGATACTTGCGTTACACCATCACGGCCCCCTTCAACTATTTTGCAATAACGATATGCTGGTATTGGTGTTAGCGCTAGCAAATGAATTAGAAAAGCAAGGGTTCGAGGTTTTCATTATCGGGACAAAGGCATTTTCACACAGCACGGTAAATTTTGTACTGAACCAGTATTCAGATTCAATTTCTGCAAGCGTACGCAAATTACTTGCATCAACATCGCTAGAGGTTAAACAACGCCCTTTTAAAAAACAATTATGCCATCTGCTTACCACGTCACTTGATAAAGATACGGTCATAGCGGATAAACCCACCATTACCCGTCTTAATTCAACCAAACTAAAGCTAGTCACCTCTCAAAAGCAGTTATCTAACCTGGAAAGATCACTTACATTAGCTCATTTACTAACTCATACCTATATAAATTCTATAGCCATTTCAATTCAAACCAAATTAAATTCATTAACGAAACAGAGAATTAATTATCAACGTAATGAATGTAAAGAATTAAAATACTTATCTCAGAATGCTACTACAATGATGCTTGGTCAATGGTTCAGACGAATTTCACATGAAAGAGCGAGCAACAGACTTAAGGTACATTGCTTATACTCTAATGCGGGCTCAGGTAAAACACAAACCTTCATTAAATTAGCGAAATATTGTGAGCAACATCCAGATCGCGCCCTTTGCATTTATATCTCGCTTAGTGAGTGCAAACATCAAAATTTATTTCGAACGACCATATTAAAACAATTAAATCTATCAAAGGCCGATTGGTTCTATCTTTGCAAACTTTCATATTCCAGAAGAATCCTATTTATACTTGATGATTATGAGGCAACCTCAGCGGGTCATTTTATTGACGCATCAGAATTAATCAAGAGAGAATTCTTTGACGAACAATTAAAATGGAATTATCCAAATCTAATTATCATGTTAGGCTGCCGCTACACCAGTGATTATCAACATCTGCAAGCTTATTGGCCCGACAGTATCAGATATGACTATCAAGGATATGATTACATCAATAAGACTCCTTTACATCACGGCATTAAACCCCATTTTGAATATAGCCACATCTTAGGCGTACCAAGGCAAGTTTGGAAAATATATCCTGAGCAACTATTAAAACTATTTTTTGGTCAAGCGTTTGAATATTTCCACACAATGGCAACTCCTCTCTTACTTAGCTTTTTCAAGGCTGAAAAATTACAGCAAATCAAGTTTCATGAAGGCGAGATAATCATTAAGTGGATACATTATTTATTTGAATATGCAAAAACTACGGATCAAGAATTAAGTCACTTCACTTTTCTTGATTATTTAAGCGATATCAAACTGATTTATCAATATTTGCAACAACACCGATATATAAAAATTACTCAAGCTACAAACTGGTGGTCGACGAATGATAGTTTAATCCTTCGTAACAACATTCCTACTCGACCCAATTTTTCCAACCTACATCAGCGCCCTTGCTTTCAATATATTCTGCCATTATTAGTTCCATTAGCTCATGAAAAGCTACAAACCTTCCAACGATACACAGGCAAATATTATTATGATTGTTTTCAGCTGCATCCTGTACTCAAAAATGTTATCCAGGGACATCTACCACAATTAGAACAATTAGCCCTATATGACTTAGTGCAGTCAAATGAGGCCCCAACTATTACATCATCAGTCATTGCATATGGGCTTGATAGAACAGATGGTTCACAAAACAATGTTGAAATACTCAATGATAAAGGCGATAAACCACCCATATTTCTACTTTGTCCTTTAACAGGCGATGTACCAAACTATTACCGCAATCTTTTCATTGAGCCAGATCAACCTGCATATGCATTAAAATTAGCTCTACCCACCCTCGCAGGTGATGATTATGCTAGCAACATGAAAACCAAAGCGAACTATTTCGCTCGGCTTATCAAGCACATACTCAATAGTCGCAGTAACAATGTTACAAGGAGCTGCGCGATTGCTGGCTGGTCTTTCGGTGGCTTGTTAGGTTTGGCGGTGATTAATTGTCTCGAAGTTGATGGAATACATATAAATTATTTTATAAATATTGATGGAACTTCACCCAGCGATATCACAAGATTTGCCGCAAAAGATCGCTCAATTGATATGTTGTTAGCAATGTTAGATCTATATCGCATCAAAACCGGTCTTAATCTACGTTCTGAATTAAATACAACTTATCATGAAATTACAAATAAAAGTCCTGACAATGTTATTGAGATTATATTCAGTAAGACGCTACAACTATTGCGACAATGGATTAATCTTAATCGAGATAATCTACCCGAAGCCATTGAAAAGCAATTTGAGCGATATCGTATTGCTATGTTGCGCGCAAAGTCTAACTTAACAGCATGCTATAGTTTCACAGAATATGCAGATACCATCCGGATAAAGGCACCCACTGTTGTTTTGGTCTCTGATGATGAACCCAGTTCAGGAAGATTAATCAACAAAAATACTGATTTTAATAGCTGGAAGAACTATGCTAAGGAATGCACGTTGATATTCATCCCTGACTGTGATCATTTTAACATTTTTTTACATCCCGAATTCAAAAGACAATGGCGAACTCATAATTACCAACTATTACTGCGCTTGAACTCACTCTCAACCAATGAAAAATTAACTGCTTTTTTGCGACGCCAATTACATACCACAGAGACATCACGAAAGCATATATCACTCAATGCAAGCGACAATCAAGACAGTGAAGATAACCGGTGCAAGGTTGAAGATGCATTTGCTGAGTTTGTCGCAGGCAATATCAGTAAATGTTTGCTATTACAAGGCTTACCTGGCATGGGCAAAACCCATAATGCAAAACAGTATGCATATTCTTGTTCCCAAACATTTTTAACTGGCGAATCACCCTGGTTCCCCATTTATGTCAAGGCCTTAGCCGATAATTCAAACCTGGTAGACAATACGCTTATGGCAATGGGTTTAAGTCGAGAAAGCTTGACAAATATCACACAACTCATTCCAAGCTTATTATTAATCGTTGATGGCTGCTGCGAACAAACGATACAAGAAAATATCTTTAAGCAAAATAACTTGGCTCGCTGGGGTGAAAATATTAGAGTCATTTATACCAGCCGAAAAGCTTATTACACATCACAACAAATTAGTTTATATTTCACAGATGATAACTATCGTATTGATTGTATATATTTATCAAAACTTACTGACGATGATATCTTGGCGTTGATCAGGGATATTGCAATTGCAGATACAATAGCAAGAGATAATTCAGATAGCCTTGATTACTTTGAAATGAGTGATGATGATTATGATCAATATATTGAATTTGATGACCGGTGGTACGAGTTCCCAAAGTTCTTAAGGCAAATTCTCAACGAAGCATTTATTACCCCCTTATTAATCCCTCTTGCGGCTAAACAGTTCGCGAATAAACAAAAAATCACTAGGTTGAGCATATATCAGGATTATTTTAAATCTGGATTTGAGAACGTGGCAACATCGGAAGATATTACAGACCCATGTAAGCCCATTTATATGCAGTTACGAGAGAATATTGAAACGTATTCAAAGTTACTGGCATACTATTTATTTAAAGATAAAGTTATTCCTTCTGATCACCCCTACTTTGGCAATCATGATACTGAGACTCTTTTTGCACGCAAAGCATGCCAAATTATCATTGATAGAAGTGCTGCATATCCCGAAGGGATCTTACAATTTCAACATGCAACCTATATGGAATTTTTGCTTGCCAAGTTAACCTTGCGCGAAGTTATACATGCATCTTCAACAACGTTACAAACAGGCGATTTCATTTTTGCAGAGTTTGATTTTACGCATATCAATAACTCTGTTATTTTTGAATTCTTTATCGACATGATACAAGAATTACCCTTTACTTTATATCAACATTGCATCAATAAATTATTTATGTCTGTATATGCATCAAGACAAGCAAGCACACGTCAACAAAGCATATGCCATGCTGGCGCCAATGCCATCACCTGTCTAGTTGCCTTAAATATCAAATTTTCTGGCATGGATTTCTCCGGTATAAGAGCACAAAGTGCAAATTGGAGCAGCGGCACATTTCATTACACTAACTTCCATGCTGCTGATGTGTCTTATGGCAAAGTTCATACGGCCGCGATGCAATTTGCCAATCTAACAGCAACCAATATGACAGATATGGATTTTGCACGCACGGCACCAATTAAGCTTACATTCGATGAAGAAAGAAGTGTCAATTGTATAGCGATACACCCCGATCGAGATCTTATGGCATTTGCCTTTGACGAAGGTGATATTTATCTCTATGACATGTCATGCCAACAGGTTACACATATACTCCCAGCACAAACGGATGAAATGATTTTTCGCCTAATATTCAGTCCATCGAAGAATCAACTTGTCGCACTCGCAACTGAATACGCATCAGAAAACGACATGAGTGAACCCGAGGTTGATGATTATATCCTTGCTTATTGGGATATCGAAAAAGGAACACTTATCGACAAACATGTTTTACATGCATCTGACCCACCCTTATTAGACATCTGTGTAAATGATACTGGTGAAATTATTATATTATCCCAAATAAAAGACGTTGATCCAGAGGAAGGAGAAAAGAATGTAGGTTTAATTTATAACTACGATACCGGAAATACGTTTAGTATAACTAATGCAGACTTAGGCGACGTTGACTATAACTCATGCGCACCTGCCTATCACCCAGAAAAAAAATATTATGCCTATTTTCACTTTTTGAATGACAGTATAATATTAATCGACCTTAATACAGGAAAAATAATATATTCAGAACATCATCAAGATGCCCCAGACCATCTTTGCTTTGACAGCAGTGGCGAATATTTTATTTTCGATGGAAATTATGGTCTAGTTGTCTATCATATTGCGAGCGGGCGCAAGATTAATACGATAGTATCTGATTATGGGGAAATCTGCATTGATATAAAGAATAATCGAATTATCAGCTATGGTGATAAACAACATAGTTTAACCTTTTTTTCCTTAAATCCCCAGGTTGCAAAAGCAAATCCTGGAAAATGCTTGGAGTATATTCTCGCAGATGATCATTTCGGACCTTTTGCAACTGAAGTCGAAATGCCGGTTACCTTTGATGGCAAGGTTACATATATTAATCCAGTTATCAAGAGTCAAAGCCGAGAGCGAGGTCGATATCGTAATCCCGATAAGCTAACAAATACAACTGATAGGTCTTTATTAAGCTATTTTAATGCATCACTCGTTCCTTTCCCCTTATCAGGGGCGTCTATTACAGTAAAATATAATTGTATCTATATTTCACCTGGCAACAATATGACCCGCTTTAGGTCTAAGAAAGACGGCGTAAGTGATAGTACAAAAGACTTATTGCAACTTGAATATCTGAAGTTAAATATAAGAGCCGGATATATGGAGCCATTAAGCTTTGCAATTAATGATGCTGGAACAAGGATGTTAGTCAATCGCCACGACATATTGGTCGAGTATGTTGACTTCAAGTCCTTATATAAATATAGACTTAACATTCTATTAGGGAGTACGGCAGCACTGCAACACGTTCTTTTTTTCAATCCCGATGGATCAAACTTAATTATCCAAATATATTTTCCATTTATCCTCGAAGGAAAACCTCCAACACCCAATAAAACATTACAATTTATTAATAATAGATTTATAGTATCAGGTGGTGATTATCGCACGGGCAGGTTGAGATTCAACAACGCCGTCTTTTTAAATGCTATAGGTCTTGATCCAAATACCCTTGGAATTTTATCGCAAAAAGGAATGGCAACCACTTTTTCAGCACCAGAGGTTGAACGATTAGTGCTTAATCAAAATGAAGTACAACGCTTCAATCGAAAACGTAACCCGTTACCATTTTCATCAAAGGACATGTCAGTATTTGATAGTGATTGGGTTTACTATAATAATCCATCACGTGTCTTGGTAAGACAGACAAATGTAATCCTCAATCATAATCACCGTACTAAAGTTGAAAATGCAAACTTTGGCTTGTTTGGTCAATTAGCAACTGAACTTTTATCTGCCATTTTGCAACAAGTTGATTATCAGTCAAGAGCAAGATTTGCTTTATCTTGCCGTGCGGCATATCGCCTCGCACACAACTTGCAAAAATACAATTTACCTTATTTTACAACCCATGAAATTGACTATCTGGAAGATAAAGTGCTCGAGTTTCTTCATTTGCGTCTAATTAACTTTGCTAGCAAGGCGGCGATATTAAATGCCATGCGCAATAAATACAAAATGAAAAATCTAACCCGCATCATACAACCGAATGGTAGTAACGATTACGTCACTGTTAACTATCTCAATGCAGAGCAAGAATTAAGACAAACGAATTGGCCGTTATGGATGTTAAAGAACTTTGCCCAAACCTACACCGCCGTTAGTTTTGTTGAGAGTAACCCTCGACGTCAAGTTTATCTATTAAGTGCTTCTTACCATGTCTCTACGGTTTTACAAACTGCGATTCGTATTGGACTCATCCATCTGATAACTCAACGGTCACTCTCCAGCCAAGACATTAAAGCCTTATATCCACAATTTGAAAATGACAAGATGCTACGTCTATTGGATTTTATGGCAAGCCTCGGCTGGATCTTTAAAGACGACAAAGACACCTATTATGCCTCTAATTTACTTTACGCTAATAACAACGTCTCCACACAGCAACTTTCCTCTGCAGATAATTGGCTAAACATATATAATTATTTTACTGATGCATCATCCCCATCAAGTCAGCCAGAATTAATCACTTTACTGGCTAATACCCTCACCGTTGACATAACTGAAACCGGTATCCGCATCAGTGGTACTGCCGATCATATCTTTCAGGAATTATTATATTTTCATTGGTTATCGCGCGCCATGCATGTTGCATGTGAACTTGAATTATTCACATCTTATAGAGATGGTGTTATTAACGCAAACGACTTATTATCTAGGCATGCGCTCAATCCAGAAAAATTAAACCAAATGCTAAGTTTATTAACACGTTATGGTTTACTCGAAAATAATAAACAAGGCTATCGTATCACCAAATTGGGTAACTTTCTTGTGCCTAGCTTCCCGGGTAACCAAGTTGCCACATTCAAAATGGTTGATAAGCCTTGGTGGCAAGCAATGCGTTATCTTGAATCCGGGCTAAGGGCAGGGAGTTCCTCATATGAATCCATCAACGGTATTGGCTTTTATCAACACTATCAACAAGATGCAGACTACAATCGCCAATTTGATGAAGGGATCGCCTGTTTTTCCGAAGATGACGATCGGCAGATTGTATTAGCTTACTTAACCCAAATTGAAACATATCGTGAGATTGTCGATATTGGTGGCGGTAACGGTGGCTTCTTAGCAGCAATTTATCAACGCTTTCCAAATAAGCAATTATCGTTGTATGACCAGCCAGACGTGGTCGCGCACCCTACCGCCCTCGATAAGGCCGAGATTACCAAAAGGTGTTTCCTCTACGCAGGCTCTTTTTTCAGTCCACCGAAAGAAAATAATATTCCCCGTGGAAAATCCCTGTATGTGATTAAAGGTGTTTTACATAATTTCAATGACCAAAAGTGCGTAACTGTTTTGCAAAATTGTCATGATGCTATGGCCGACGATAGCGAGCTACTCGTTATTGAGCGGGCCGAGCCATTGCAAAATCAATTTGATGTGAACCATTACGCCAATATCCTTATGCTTGTACTTTTTGGTAGTCAAGAACGTAGTGTTTTCGAATGGCGCTACCTTTTTGAATTGGCAAATTTGCATTTGATTGACGAAGCGCCCACCCGTGTAGGTGACTTTAATCTGCTTCGATGTCGAAAGTTATCCTAGTAATTTTCCTAGTAAAAAACTCGTTGTTTAACGAGCTCAATAAATTATCAAAACTATTTATTGTAGCCATTACAGCTTCCAACACAAAGGAGAAAAGTAATGGCGATAGAACAATTAAACCAAGAATTAAAACAATTTATTGATGCCCTTTATGTTAATTTACCAAAACATAGACGCAGCAAAGAAATTAATAAAATAAAAAAGGATCTTGAATTTTGCAAAGAGAACGAGGAACAATTTAAAAACGCATTGATTAAAAAGAAACTCGAATATCAAGACGTTATCGTTAACGCCAATAACACTGACCACCACCCTACTTATCCAGGGGGGCTTAGCCTTGAAGATTTTGCCAGCCTACATCAGATTGAAACTAAAGAAAATCGTAGCAATAATCTTTATCTATATTTTGATCCTAATTATATTCAAGGATATAACCATATAAATCATGTTGACAGTGGTCGATTTAAAAGATTAGTTCAGGCTGGCCCACTACGTATTTCAGATGGGATACAAGCAGGCTTAAAAAATATTAATGGCAACAGGATCAGTCTAAACATTAATGGCATTCCGTATCAAGCTAGCATCAATTATGAATTAAAGATCAAAGGTAGTGAAGACCGAATCGACTGTTTTTTATTAAAGCCCAGTGACCGCAAGGATGCCCCCGATATCATCATTGCCGCTAAATTTATTCCGGGCGGCCATCACAAGGATCATGACAAGGGTTACCAAAATGGTGTCCATAAGCTGCCTGATTTAAACATTCAAGCTAAACAGAATGATAACACTGATGCAAAACTCCTTAGTCAAAATGGATTCTTTAGTCATACCAAGCCTAAGCCTAAAGCATCTCCTGTTAATCCTATAACTAAGCGAGGTCTTAGTTATGCAAAATAATTCCCAAGATAAAAAGATAGATACATTAAATATGGTTCAAACACAAGCAAACCAACAGTCAAATAATGATTGTCTTGTTTCGCCAATAGCATTTTTATTATCGTGGTTTAAGCCAACAGGACAGAGCAATAATACACCAGCAATAAATAATAAAGGTAATGAGATTATTGATAGGAAATTTCGCCGCTAGTTTTTATTAATGGGTTATTTGTTTGGCGACAATAAAGCCTCTTGGATCCTTTTCGATTTGATCAAGTGTCTTTGCCACATTAGTCGGCATTAAACCTTCTTCTTGACGCATGGCTTGCAATACATCACGCAAGGTGATGAAATGTTCGCTTAGCATCTGAAATAGATTAGCGACTTGCTGATGGCTTAAACCTGCAAGCGCATAATAGGCATTCTGGCCGACATCAACGAAATAGTTATCATCAACCTTTCTGCGTTTCGCCAAGCCTGGGAACAGACCAGAAAATAGTAGGCATTTGTCACCGACCTCTTGTAACCGTTGGCTGCGGATATGACCATGTTCATGGACACTCTTTAAAAAATCCATCGCCACAATACTGACGGCAACCTCGGGGCGTTCAATAAAACGCATCAATAGAAATACCAGATAACTTTCCAATTCTTCGCCTAAATACATAGTCGAGGCAAGTTCCGCCTCATTGACCAAGGCATGCCACTGTGCAGTTGAAGTTGGCTGCAATAGCAATTGCTCCCGTCGTTCATTTACTTTATCACTACCCATTTAAGTCACCACTTATTACTAAAATGATAATATCTGTGATTTTTAACCCTTATTTACAAGTGTAGACCAGAAACTTGAAACCGGGTTTGAGACGGGGTTATTTTGTAGATACCCACCAAATAATGGTTTATCTTCAGCCAATCATGATGTATTATTGTTAAACTTTTAACCCGCCTTATGATTTAGGTAAGCTTGTGATTGAAAATATTAGAAATATCGCCATCATCGCACATGTCGATCATGGTAAAACTACCCTTGTTGATAAATTGCTGCAGCAATCTGGAACGCTGAATCAGCGCGCACAAACCGTAGAACGGATGATGGATTCCAATGAATTGGAAATCGAGCGTGGGATTACCATCCTTTCCAAAAATACCGCTATCAATTGGCAGGGTTATCGCATCAATATCGTCGATACCCCAGGACACGCTGATTTCGGTGGTGAAGTAGAGCGTATCCTGAGTATGGTTGATTCTGTGCTGTTACTTGTTGACGCCGTTGACGGCCCAATGCCACAGACCCGATTCGTCACCCTAAAGGCCTTCGCCCAAGGTTTAAAACCTATTGTAGTTATCAATAAGATCGACCGACCTGGGGCACGTCCAGACTGGGTTGTAGATCAAGTATTTGATCTGTTTGATCGATTAGGCGCGAGCAATGAACAATTAGATTTTCCGATTATTTATACTTCAGCGTTACAAGGTATTGCCACTTTAGATTTAGACAAACCTGGTACTGACATAGTGCCATTACTGCAAAGTATTGTAGATTTGGTACCGCCCCCGAATGTTGATCGCGAAGGTCCGTTACAAATGCAAATTAGTTCTCTTGATTATTCAAGCTATGTGGGTGCTATTGGGATAGGACGTATTAATCGCGGTACCATCAAAACCAATATGCCTGTGACCATCATCAATGCCGAAGGCAAGCAGCGCAAAGGCCGCATCTTGCAAGTATTGGGCTATTTAGGCTTAGATCGCCACGAGGTCAGTGAAGCACATGCCGGTGATATTGTTGCCATAACAGGCATTGAAGGGATCAAGATCTCCGATACCATTTGTGATCCGAATCAAGTCACCGCACTCCCACCATTAAGTGTTGATGAACCCACCGTATCGATGACTTTCCAAGTCAATGATTCACCATTTGCTGGCCGCGAAGGAAAATATTTAACGAGCCGTCACTTGCGCGAACGTTTGGATCGAGAATTGATCCATAATGTCGCCTTGCGAGTTACTCAAGGTGATAACCCGGATAAATTCCAAGTCGCCGGTCGCGGTGAATTGCACTTATCGATCTTGATCGAAACCATGCGTCGCGAAGGTTATGAATTAGCAGTATCACGTCCAGAAGTCATTATCAAAGAAATCGATGGTGTGTTACATGAACCCATCGAAAATCTAGCCGTTGATATTGAAGAAAATCATCAAGGGACGCTTATGGAAACCCTCGCCCAACGGGGTGGTAATCTGCAAAACATGGTACCTGATGGCAAGGGCCGTATCCGATTGGATTATATGATCCCAGCACGCGGTCTCATCGGATTTCACACCGAATTTTTGACCATGACATCTGGCACTGGATTAATGTATCACAGTTTCGATCATTTCGGTGTCAGCAAACCCGGCAAACTTGCAAATCGTAATAATGGCGTCTTGATTGCCAATGCCAAAGGCAAGGCTACGGCCTATGCCATTTGGAATTTACAAGGGCGTGGTCGCATGGTTATTGAACCACAAACGGAAGTTTATGAAGGGATGGTAGTTGGCATTCACTCACGTAATAATGATCTCGTGGTTAATGTTGGTAAAGAAAAACAATTAACTAACATCCGTGCAGCAGGTTCTGACGAAAATATTATTTTAACACCAGCGATAAAGATGTCATTAGAACAAGCCTTGGCATTTATCAACGATGATGAATTAGTTGAAATCACGCCAAAGACCATTCGCATTCGTAAAAAGTTTTTAAAAGAACATGAGCGTAAACGAATGGCCAAGAGTTAAACAAAAAATGATTGCAATTTATTTACCTCTCAATGGAATCAATATTTGAGCTTTCGCGCGGCAGCATATAGAATATCCAAAACATAATCTTAAATTTTGCAATAATACTTTACTGCAACATTAAATAATAACAAAGAGTATGGGGACACAATGTCAAAGCTAAAGCTTGCAAAAATTTGTAAATCAAGGCATACGACACGTTATTTGGCTCATTGTTTACTGATTATCACAAGCCTTTGTCTGGGAACCATCACTTTTGCCCAAGAGCCTACAACGGTCACCCCAACAGACGCGCCTGCAAACGACAATCAACAATTAGCCGATGATGGTTTTGGCTCATCCGTGCAAGACAATGATCCACACATCAAATTCAATCGTAATATGTTTCAATTTAATAGTGATTTGGATAAATATATTGCTAAGCCAGTCGCCAAGGGTTATATGACTATCTTTCCACAACAGATTCGAACCCATGTCACCAACTTTTATTCCAATCTCGATAGCCTGCCAACCATTGCCAACGATATTCTGCAAGGCAATCTCTATCAAGCCATATCAGACGCTTGGCGTACAGCCATCAATAGTACGATTGGAATTGCTGGCATATTTGATGTCGCCAGTCATATTGGGCTTGAACCACATGTCACAGACTTTGGTTTGACGATGGCCAAATGGGGTTGGCGTAACTCATGCTTTTTGGTGTTACCTATTATAGGGCCAACCACATTTAGAGATGGCCTTGGCATACCAGTCGATTATTACGCCTTTTCGGGGTACTTTTGGTTTATTGATCAATTTTGGATACGCGCAGCTTTACTGACAGTTTATTACGTTAATACCCGAGCTAATCTATTGCAATTTGAAGGCTTGATGCAACAAGCTGCATTTGACCCATATATCTTCCAGCGTAATGCCTATCTGCAACGACGCCAAGCGTTAATCGATCAAACCCTAGCTGGCCCAGATTGGGATACCATCGATGCGCAATACGATGAATTAGTGCAACCAAAATCCTTGGTTCAAGTTTATGGTTTTCCAACTGCTCAAAGCTACCTATTTGAAGACTTAGATGCTGATGCTGATTATGATCATCACGCTATGCATCATCACCACCGTGGTTATCATTATGACAAGTTTGGCCATCGCCAGCCTAACCACAACCACCACAATGAACATGGATCATTAATACCATTGGCATGATTAACACATGTTACAAGTCGCATTACTAGAGCCTGAAATCCCACCGAATACTGGCAACATTATTCGCTTGTGTGCCAATACTGGAACTCTACTCCATTTAATCAAGCCATTGGGATTTGAATTAGATGACAAGCGCATGCGCCGTGCAGGATTAGATTATAGTGAATGGGCCGATGTCCAAGTCCATGAGGATTATCAGAGTTTTATCACGAAGGTTAAACCCAAACGCATTTTTGCCTGCTCAACCAAAGGCAAGACCCAATATGCAGACAATGTCTATCAAGAAGGGGATTTATTCTTATTTGGACCAGAGACCCGTGGCTTGCCGAAAGCAATCTTGGATCAAATGGGTGCACCGAACGTGATTCGCATCCCGATGCTTGCAACCAGCCGTAGCTTGAATTTGTCTAACGCCTGCGCCGTGATATTGTATGAAGCGTGGCGCCAGTTAAATTTTAAAGGGATGGTGTGATTAATTTGAGGGGTTGTTTTAATTAGAAACCCCATCCCAAGACTTCCGTTTAAGTTTTTGTTAAGCTTAAAGGAATATCATTAGCTAAACCATGCTTAGAATTGAATAATTGAATACCTTAGAGTTTAGTGAATACCCTGGAGCTTGAGCTTGCCAAATATACGTCGAATACACATAGCGACCGACATGGATGAACAATCACGTTTGGCCATGTATGCCGCCTTCGAGCAAATCTATAAAACCAATCCACAAGATCAATCGCGTCGTTACATCCATGGGAACATAATTCTCGTACCAGCTGATCCAAATGACCCCGACTCGATACAGCTTATTGCACTCCAGATAGATGACCGACCCATTGATGTAACATACAGCTATCAGGGTAAATCCATAACTGAGCAAGTTGTTTTACCCTATGCCGTATTTATGCGCCCATCAAAAGACCCAAAAAAGCGAAACCATTTTCATTACCATGTATTGTCCCTTAAACCATTAGGAAGCGGGGCCTTTGCGTCTGCCTTTACTGATGAGTTTGATATCTCTCGCAAAAATAACAAAATCATCGTTGAAGAATCTAATAGAAAAGCTTTAAAGATCTATAAAAATACCCCTGAGCCGACTGCGAGAAACGAACACGACAGAATGAATCAAGCCTACCCTTATAAAAGGGGCTCGAAAGGTCATGCACGAGGAAAACATAAGGTTGGCTTAGTTTCACATTATAATGGATCAGTTCGCCGCAACATACTCTACGGCAAGCGTTTTAAAGGGGTCCCCTTATTGGATGCACTATGTAATTATCAATTCAGTTACCCCGAACGATTATTGATTATTAATAATCTTATTCGAGAACTGATGCTGTTACATAAACGCGGCGTCCTGCATCGAGACCTCAAACTTGAAAATATCATGTTTGATCCCATAACATTTAAGGTAAAGATCATCGATTTTGGTCTTTCCGATGAAATGTCTAACATTTCTGAGAGAGTATCAGGTTCACCTTTTATGCTGGGACCAGAAACTCTATCTCTCAAGACTGGCGCAGTTAAACAAGATCTTAGTAAACTTGATCATTATGCCTTAGCCGGAATAATCGCAGAGATTCTAGGCGGAAATGCAACCGACGATAAAGCCGCAGAAACAATAAGGCTGATAAATGCAAAGATTAATAATGTAACAAGTGTAATCAAGACTCCGTACAATTTTAATGATTTAACAAATTCAACAATCATAGATGCTAATGACAAAGCAGAGATAATTACGTGGCTGCAACAATTATCAGCAGATGACCCAAAAGATCGACCAGATCTAAACTTTATTTCAGAAAAATTCGCTGGCTTGTTAAAGCCATACCGTGATGATAGTAAAGAACAATTAATTACCCTTATCGAGCGTGCTGAAGAGCCTTTAAAAAAATACGAAGGCAAACGTTTTGAAAAAATTGCAGCTTACCAAGCTAAATTGGGTTGCATTAAAAATAATTTAACAGCTAATCCAGAGAATCTATTGACACCGGGAAGTAAACAAATACATTTTAATAATTATAAAAAAGCATTTATTGCTTTAGATAAGATTATTAATAGCAACGAATTTACTGAAGCTTCCATCCAAGCTGAATTTGGAGAACATCAGGACTATTGTTTTTTTTCATTGAAGGCCATGCTCTTTAAATTAAAATCCTGGTGGCCACATATTTTAGGGGGCTCTAGTAAAGGTGAATTATTATCAAAGCATGGATGGCATAATACTAATAGTTTAAATTGTGCTATCGAATATAGGAAACAAGCCCTCAAACTTTATGAGAATTTAAAGAACCATCCTGCAAACTTATCAACTAAACAAACCGTGGGCATAAGCTAAAGAAATCTGTCATATCATAGTCATAGATACAATCATTTCCGCACGACCTTCATTCGTCCGTCTATTTTTTTTACACTTTCCCTTCAGTGAAACGAGAATAGTAATTTATTTAAGCTTTTGTTAAGCTCGAAGAGTTAAACTAATCTTTGATGAAGTCTATGATTGACTAATCCAGGGGGACTAAAGGGTGTCAACTTTCCGTAAGCGTCTGAAAAAGCGTCAAAAAAAGTTTGAGATTCCTAACATTATCATATCTACAGACATGGATGGGCAATCACGTGTTGCCATGTTTGCTGCCTTAGAAAAAAGCTTTGCCGAAAATCCTGAGTCATATATCCACGGTAGTATCCTTGAAACCGAGGATCATTTGGAACTCCAGAAAAATGAAGAACCTATTCAAATAACATACACTTACCAGGGGAAAATGTTTACTGAAAGAGTTGTGCTACCCTATGTCGTATTTAAACGCCCTGCTAAAAACAACGACAACCCAACTCATTTTCATTATCACGTATTACGGGAAAAAGAATTAGGTTCAGGTGGATTTGCCACTACCTTCGAGGATAAATTTGATATTTATCGTAATCAACAAAATGCAATTATTATCAAAGAGGGTTCTCGCAAGGTATTCAAGATTTATAGCAATCCTAAAGATGAAACTGCAACAAATGAATTAGCGAGATTGAAGCAAGCTTACCCTGCCAAGCAAAAGCCACACCAAAATCATCCTCCTAAGAAAAAGGTTGGCTTAGTAACACATAAGACTGGCAAGGAACAGCGGAAAATACTCTACGCTAAGCGCTTTAAAGGCATTGCTCTTCATGACGCACTCAATGATGATAAATATAATTTTAGCTACCCTGAGAGATTATTAATTATTTGTAATCTCATCCAAGCCCTCATACGCTTACATAAGCGTGGGGTTCTTCACCGAGATTTAAAAACCGAAAATATTATACTTGATCCAGATACATTTAAAGTCAAAATAATTGATATGGGACTTGCCGATCCAATGGATGATATCAAAATGGACTTTTGTGGTACTTATCTTATTCTGGGACCTGAAAGTAGGCACCTATTAACAGAACAAAACTCCACGTGCGATTTAAGCAAACTAGATCATTTTAGCTTAGCGAGTATAATCACTGAGATTTTACAGGGCAATCCTTTCACTTATAAGCAAAATGTAGAACGGCTTAAAGATTTATACGAGCTTCCTACTTCTGGAGATCCCTATTATTTCGGAGAAACCGTCTTTCTCAAACTCATGTTATTGACAGCTTATGATTTTAACGATATAAAAAACTCAAACGATATTCCTGACACAGATAAATGGCGAATCATAAAATGCCTCGAACAACTATCAGCACCTAAACCCAGTAAACGACCCACATTACGTCAAATCAGCATAAATTTTAATGCCTTATTGCAACCTTACCTCAGAGAGAGTCAACAACAGTTAGAATTACTGGAGGCTATTGAGCACGCTGAAAGCAAACTTAATCCTTACCGTGGCAAAGGACAACACGCACAAGGAATTGCAGAGTATCATGCAGAGCTACGCAACATAAAACTTAAATTGGCTCCCTATGTATTGGGGGATGAATCAAAACAAGGATCAAACAAAGAACAACTTAAAGTGCTTCAAAAGGCATCAACAATAATTAAGAATCGCATTAGTAGCGAAGAATTTACTGATGCAACAACGTATCAAGCTAAGTTTGGGGTACATAGAAGTTATGCCTTATTTTCATTTAAGGCCATGCTCTTTAAACTAAAATCATGGTGGCCCAATCTACTCGGGGGTTCAAGTAAGGCTGAATTAATGGCTAAGCATGGCTGGCATAATACTAATAGTTTAAATTGTTTTCTCGAATATAGAAAAGAGATCCAAACAGTTGAAAAATGTTTGGATAACACAATTAAAACGATGACAGCTGGTTGTGCGTGAGGCAAAACTTGACCGTGCTTTAGGGTCTGCTTTCAATTCAGTAGCTTGATTTACTGTGAAAACAATAGATGTGTTGATACATTTCAATCCAACTCCAAACGATAATTCCGACGGTGTAGATTTCGTAAGTATAAAATAATACTCGCCGCAACCGAGACATTTAATGATTCCACATCTTTTGCAATTGGGATCTTAGCCTTGATGTCAGCCGCATCCATTAATGCTTGTTCGCAACCTTCTTTTTCACTGCCAAAGATCATTGCCAATCTTGCCTTGTCTTGAATGACATCCTCAATTACTTTATCAGTATGTGATGTGGTTACTAAGATTTTTATCTGCTGTGTTTTACAAAATTGAATAAATTCCTGAGTTGAGACACTAAATACTGGTACCTTAAAGACAAAACCTCGACTGGCACGAATGACTCGGCGATCATAAGTATCAATTGGATCACTGTCTAATAAGACCATGGCGCCAATATCCAATGCTGCCGAGGTTCTAAGGATAGCACCCACATTACCACTGATGGTTAATCTATCCAATACAATAATATCATTATTTATTTTTGCTAAATCTGCTAGCGATAAGGCGCTTGGCATTTCGACAGTCGCAAATAGCCGGGACATCTTTTCACCGCCAAATAATTTTTTACCCGTGCGTTTAGCAAGCTCGATAACGGGAACCTTCGCTGGTAATTGTTGACGTAATTCAGACGTTAATTGATCACCATCAGTTGCGATAATCTTATTAAATTTAATATTTGATTTAAGTGCTTGAATAATATTTTCTTCATCATCAATAATAATTTGGCGTTTAAGTTTACGGCCTTCCCGGGTTAATAATTCGCGAATTTCTTGTGCCAAAGGATGATTAAGTGAGTCAATAAGATTAGGCTTGAAAGGCACAGAATCTTGTTTACCCGCGGTTTCATTTTTGTTTGATGTTTTCATAGATCAATAGATTTCTTCTTTAATATCGCGTTGCATTAACTCAGCAACTACTTCCGCAGGCTTTATCGCTTCATGTAGTAAACGATATACTTGTTCGGTAATTGGCATTTCAACCCCATGCTTCTGTGCCAAGTGATAAACTTCTTTCGCATTACGGGCACCTTCAACGACTTGACCGATCTGTTGAAAGGCTTCATCAGCACTGACACCTTGACCTAATGCCAAACCAAAGCGGCGATTACGCGATTGATTATCAGTGCAAGTCAACACTAGATCACCCACACCAGACAGACCCAAAAAGGTTTCACTCTGGCCACCCAGGCTACGACCCAAGCGCACCATTTCTGCCAAGCCCCTCGTAATCAAGGCGCTCTTGGCATTTGCCCCAAGACCTAAGCCATCGGCTATACCAACCGCGATCGCAATAATATTTTTTACTACGCCACCGATCTCGGCACCAATGACATCACTACAGTAATAAGGCCGGAAATTTTTATTATGCAACGTTTGTATCAGTTCATTAGCAAAGGCTTTATTTTTACTGGCCAGAGCCACGGCAGTTGGCATCGCGCTGGCAACCTCTTTGGCAAAACTCGGTCCCGCAATCAAGGCAAAACAATCATTATGATTAATTTCTTCTTCAAAGACATCATGCATAAATTTACCTGTTTCGCATTCAAGCCCTTTGGCCGCCAATAAGAATTGTTTATCACCGCAACCAAGGTTCACGAGTTTAATAAATAAAGCACGCACTGCATGACTGGGGACAGCGATAACAATTGTTTCTGCATTGGTCATAGCTTCATGAAGATCTGGAGACAAGTTCAGTTGCTCAGGAAATTTAACACCCGGTAAATATTGACTATTCTCACGCGTGTTTGCCATGGCCTTGATTTTTTCACTATCACGGCCCCAGAGACACACCGAGAAACCATTGCTAGCTAAAAGGATCGCTAATGCAGTGCCCCATGATCCGGCGCCTAAGCACAGCAAATGTCGTTAGCCTTTGACTAGTTTTTTGAGTATTAATTGGAACTCCGTTTAAGGCCATCACACACCACTTTAACAACTGAATTAAAAAAGACCTTATTTTTTATCGCCGTCGTCCTTTTTACCTTGCTCTTGTTCTTGTTGTTGCTTTTGATGTTGGGCATATAAGGCATCAAAGTTGATTGGCGCTAAACTTAATTGTGGAAAACCGCCATTTACAACGATATCTGAAATGCGTTCTCTCGCATAAGGAAAAATGATCGATGGACAAACACTACCTAAAATAGGGCCCATCTGATCCTTTTCAAAGCGACGTAAAGTGAAAATACCAGCTTGTTTAATCTCGACTAAAAACGCTGTCTTGCTATCAGAGCTAACGGTTGCCGTGACCCCAAGGATTACCTCATAGGTATCATCTTCAAGCACATTGCTACGGGTCTGTAAATCCAACTTTAATTCTGGCTTCCATTCATGTTTGAAAACTTCTGGCGAATTTGGTGATTCAAATGATAAATCTTTGGTGTAGATTCTTTGAATCGCAAATTCGGGTTGATCCGCTTGTTCTTGAGCTTGTATTTTTTCATCTGCCACAATAATTCTCCTTTTTGAGATCAATTTCAGTTCATATTAAAGTTCAAGTTAATCTTGGTCTTTGCCGCATCATACTTAAATTGCTAAACATTGTCATCTTATCAAATATCTATCTGTAAGATTAGTTTACAAGTATTTTATAGAGACTCTTCATCCCGGTAGAACCCTTCATCCCGGATCAAGTCCAGAATAGGCATTTAATCCTCTCTCCAAAGGGGGCTGAGAAATCTGCGCATTTTTGTCAAGACAACATTGCTTAAACGCCATCACAGTGCTTAAACGCCCGGGCGTTACTTCAACTTGGCGAGCACAGCGAGCTTAGTTGCAGTTTCGACCCGGGATACAGGTTTGATAGCTTTTCATGATAAGATGACTTTGCAATTCCTGGATCCCGGATAATAACTGCAAGTAAGCTCGACTATGTCTCGCAAACTTGCAGTAATTTCCGGGATGACGGCGGTGGGGGAATGCCAAGGCATTAGGAAATATAACAACATAGTTGATGACAGCGGTGCGGGAGTGTCAGCGGTGGGGAAATGTCAACCGTGGAGAAATAGCAAGGCTTTAGGAAAAATCACAACATCGTTGATGACTCCAGCGGAGAAATGACAATTACTAATCACCCTTTTTGGCCAACGGCAGACTCTCATCACGCCATGCCTTAAGCCCACCTGCTAAGATATGTACATTCTCAAAACCCTTGGTCTTTAATTTTTCGCCAAGCTTGGGTGACTGTACTCCACTTGGACATACCAGGATAATCGGTTTCTTTTTATATTTCTGCAATTTATTCGCTGTTTGCTCGAGATCATTGGCCTCTACATTCTTGGCGCCAACGATATGGCCTTTCTTATATTGTTCGGCTGAACGAATATCAACAACCACGGCATTATCACGATTTATCATATTAATCGCTTGCTTTGGTTTAACACGGTTGCCACCGCTCTTGGACATCCGCATTTCGGTGAAGATTATTAAGGCAACGATAATGATAAATAATGCCGATAAAAACCAATGCTCGAGAAAAAATTGCGCGTATTGTTGCATAATATCTACCTTAAGGTTCTACTATTTACTGTAACTATTCACATATATCTTTCGCTGTGGGATTATACACACACCTGCTACAATAAGCACTTTTGATTTTGAGAATATAGATCATGGCAAATACAAAACGACCATTCGTATTAATTATTTTGGACGGCTGGGGTTATAGCGAAAACCACCAAGCGAATGCTATCTATAGCGCCGCCACACCGGTTTGGGACAGACTCTGGCGAAAGTATCCACACACCTTGGTGTCTGGTTCTGGCCGTGGCGTAGGATTGCCTGTTGGACAAATGGGTAACTCGGAGGTGGGACATTTAAATATTGGTGCTGGCCGAATCGTGCATCAAGAATTTACCCGTATTGAAAACGCCATTGCTGATGGGGAATTCTATGCCAATCCAATCCTGATCAAGGCCATTGACGATGCCAAGGAACATCAAAAAGCAATCCATGTATTAGGTCTATTATCTCCCGGCGGTGTCCATAGTCACGAACATCAAATCCACACACTATTAAAAATGGCCGCCCAGCGTGGCGCCAAGCAACTTTATTTGCATGCCTTTTTAGATGGTCGAGACACGCCACCACAGAGCGCTGGGACATCATTGCAAAAGCTAGATGACTTATTTCATGAACTCGGCGTCGGCAAGACAGCCTCGATAATCGGCCGCTATTATGCCATGGATCGTGACCAACGTTGGGAACGTATTCAAGACGCCTATGATTGCTTGACCTTAGGCAAGGCTGAGTATAGCGCCGAAAGTGCAAGCCAAGCATTACACATGGCATATCAACGCAATGAAACCGACGAATTTGTTCACGCAACCACGATCCACAGTCAAGACCAACAACCTATCACCATCCATGATGGTGATAGTGTCATCTTTATGAATTATCGCGCCGATCGCGCACGACAATTAACCCGTGCCTTTACGACAGATGATTTTACCGGTTTTTCCCGTAGCAAACGACCCAAGCTCAGACACTTTGTTAGCCTAACCCAATATGCTAAAGATTTAGCGGCTGAGGTCGCATTTCCGCCGATTAGTCTTGATAATGTCTTAGGCGAATACATCGCCAAACAACAACTGGCTCAATTGCGAATCGCCGAAACTGAAAAATATGCCCATGTCACCTTCTTTTTCAATGGCGGGCGAGAGCAACCTTTCCCAGGTGAAGATCGAATTTTAATAAATTCGCCAAATGTTGCGACCTATGACCTGCAACCTGAAATGAGTGCACCGGAACTCACCGATAAATTAGTTGCTGCAATCAATGAAAAAAAATATGATTTGATTGTTTGTAACTATGCCAATCCGGATATGGTTGGCCATACAGGTAATTTTGCAGCAACGGTTAAGGCCATCGAGACTATCGATCATGCTTTGGATCGAATTGTAAAGGCCTTAGCCCATGTTGATGGTGAATTAATTATAACAGCCGACCATGGCAATGCTGAACGAATGTATGACAAACATACTAAGCAGGCACATACGGCCCATACCAGCGAACCCGTACCATTGATCTATGTTGGACGACCAGCAAAGATCAATAATCATGATGCCGCTTTATCCGATATCGCCCCGACCATTTTACAATTAATGGGTCTAAAAATCCCGGCAGAAATGACAGGTAAACCAATAATCACTTTAATATGATAAATAGATCGCTTAATTTAATAGTCATTTTAACATTGGCCTTGTGTGCATTTTATATGGCATCGGCACAGGCAACGCTTGCCCAGACAAAATCAAATATTAAACAAAAATCGCAACAATTACATAAGGTTAATCAAAGGATAACGCATATTCAACATGCCCTGGTGCATGATAAGAGTCAACGCAGTGATTTACAAAAGCGTTTACGCCAAACTGAGATTAACATCGGACTTATCTCCCAAAAACTTAACCAGTTAAAACCTGAACTTGAACATCAACACCATGTATTAACAAAATTACAAACCCAACAACGAGATTATCAACAACAATTGGTCAAGCAGCGGCTGGCCTTGGCCAAAGAAGTTCGTGCCGCTTACATGTTAGGCCAACATCAGTATGTTAAGATATTGCTAAACCAGCATAATCCGGCAATGATCAGCCGCATTATTCAATATTTCAAATATATTAATCAGGCAAGACTAAAAATCATTGGTCGATTACAACAAACCTTGGCTAAACTCGACCAAACACAACAACAAATTGCTATTCATACCCGGAAATTGGAACAGTTGTATCAACAACAACAAACTGCAGCCAAACAATTACAGGATGAATTAACAACTCGCAAAAAGGTATTGGCACAGGTTAATGCACGGATCAAGACTAGAGGTCAACGCTTAAAGCAATTAGCGGAAAATAAGACGACATTACAACACTTGATTAAAAAATTACGTCGTCAAGCGCAATCGATCCAACAACCTAAGATTCCTTTTTCCAAGATGCGTGGCCGACTCCATTGGCCGACCAATGGACGCATTGCTATGCATTTCAATAGCAATATCCTTGACAGTCATTTGCAATATAATGCGGTATTGATCTCTGCCCCATCAGATCAAGCTGTGCGTGCTGTGTACCCGGGCAAGGTGGTATTTGCCAGTTGGTTACGCGGCATTGGCTTGCTCATCATTATCAATCATGGCCATGGTTTTTTGACACTTTATGGTCACGACCACTCCCTCCTGAAACACACAGGTGACACTGTTAATGCCGGTGAAATAATAGCCACCGTGGGCAATTCCGGTGGTAATGAAAAATCTGGTCTATACTTCCAGATAAGGGACAACGGAAAACCGTTAAATCCTGAAACCTGGTGTAAATAACTATAATAATAAAAAGGCTTTGCCAATTTCACCAATAAATCTTGGTAAGTCTTTGAAAAAACCAATCAATTATGTAGTGTACCAGCCCATGTTGAGCAATAAGAACAACAAAAGCTTGTATAGAAATGATTGGGTAAAGGGGTGGGAGTATAGCCATGAGGACATATAAGCAAACAATCAGTGCCGGCATTGTCGGTGTTATCATTGGTGTGAGCATAGCAACTGCTGGTTTAGTTGCGGCAGACAAAGAACCTGCCAAGAAAAACGCGTTACCGATCAAAGAAGTCCAAAGATTTACCTCGGCAATTAGCCAAATTAAAAGTTTCTATGTCAAACCAATATCAGATCAAAAACTATTCGACAATGCTATTCGTGGCATGCTCGAAGGTTTAGACCCACATTCTGATTATCTTGATCAAGAAGAGTTTAGCGAATTGACTTCAAATACGCGTGGTAAATTCAGTGGCCTTGGCATAGAAGTCACTATGGAACACGGGGTTATCAAAGTCATTACCCCAATTGATGATTCTCCTGCGGCCAAGGCTGGCATTAAACCGGGTGACCTTATTATTAGTCTGGATAATACCCCAGTAAAAGGCTTAAGTTTACGCCAAGCGGTAAATAAAATGCGCGGCAAACAAGGTACCAGCATCACCCTGACCGTAATCCGTGAGGGTGAGAAAAAACCGCTTAAGATTGATGTCACCCGCAATGTGGTCGAGATAAAGAGTGTCAAATCGGAATTGTATAGTGGTGGCTTAGGTTATATTCGCATTAGTAATTTCCAGGTGCCCACTGCAGATGATGTTAGCAAGGCAATAAATAAGCTTAAAGAGCAAGCTCACGGCAAATTGCATGGTATTGTCCTGGATTTGCGTAATAATCCTGGCGGCTTACTCGATTCTGCTATCGAAGTCTCTGATGAATTTTTAGATAGCAATAAATTGGGTGCAAATAAGTCGATTGTGTCTACCAAGGGCCGAGTTGCTGGTGCAAATTTTAACGCCAATGCCACCCCCGGTGATATCACAAATGGCTTACCTATGGTGGTATTGATTAATCAAGGTTCCGCATCAGCCGCTGAGATTGTCGCCGGTGCACTACAAGACCATAATCGCGGTATTTTGGTTGGTAGTAAATCATTTGGTAAAGGTTCGGTACAAACCGTACTACCGTTGGATCAAGACACGGCGGTTAAACTTACCACCGCCTTGTATTACACCCCTTCAGGGCGCTCAATCCAAGCAAAAGGTATTGTCCCTGACGTTGCAATTGTCAACTTTGATATGAGCAAGGCCAAGGACAAGACCAATAGCTTGGAAATGATCTCTGAAGCTGATTTACAAGGCCATCTAGCCAAGCTCGGCAAAGATAAGAAAATTGATCCAAAGAAACTAAAAATGATCAAAGTTGAAAAAAATCTGGTTTATACCGATTACCAACTCTATGAAGCATTGAATCTTCTTAAAGGACTTGTTATCTTGCAGGAGCGCCCAGCATCCGTTGGCCAATTGGCTAATTAGTGCCAGGTTTAGATAATTAAAAATAGCTATTCTAAAAAAGCATTATCTTAAAAAAGATAATGCTTTTTTATGAAAATAAAAAGATTCAATAACCGATGTATAACAATAAAGTTTTATTCGCCCTGATCTTTAGCATGGCGTGTCTATGCTGGTTACAAAATGCTTGTGCTACAAGCAATGCAAATCATCCACAGATTAGTATTGTCATTGATGATTTAGGTAATAATCTCTATGACAGTATGCAAGCAGTTGACTTACCGGGGGCCGTGGTGTGTTCCGTGTTACCGAATACCCCTTATGCCAGACTCATAGCTACTCAGGCGCACCTTAACCATAAAAATGTCATTATGCATGTGCCTATGCAACCGGTAAGCCCACATCGACTCGGGCCTGGTGCACTAACAGAAGGCATGGATAAGATCGCCATAGCAAATACACTACAACAGGATTTACAAACCGTGCCTTATGCCATCGGCATGAGTAATCACGAGGGCAGCCTGTTAACCCAGAATAATCAATACATGAATTGGATAATGCAATTTGATAAGGGACATCATTTGTTTTTCTTTGATAGCCGAACCACTGCCAAAACCGTTGGTGAAGCTACGGCACGCATTGATCATGTACCAACGATTGCACGCAATGTCTTCTTGGATGATGTATTAACCACGAGTGCAGTGGCATTGCAATTTCATCGATTGATCGAATTGGCAAAGATCAATGGCTATGCCATTGCCATTGGTCATCCGCATCCAGTTACGTTGAATTATCTTGCCAAGGTTTTGCCTGAATTAAAGGCCCAGGGAATAGAGTTGGTATCACTGTCGCGATTGATTGCTGAGGAAAATACGTAACTAGGGACTAGAGACTAGTCTCTAGCACCTAGTCTTCTAGTCTCTAGATCGCGACTGGCGCCTTAATCGCAGGATGACATTGGTAATTCACAAACTCAAAATCTTCATATTGATAATCAAAAATGGAATCCGGTTTGCGTGCAATTTTTAATGTCGGTAAGGCAAACGGTTGTCGCGATAACTGCTCTTGCACTTGCTCCATGTGATTACTATAAATATGCACATCACCCCCGGTCCAAACAAATTCGCCGACATCTAAATCACATTGTTGAGCAATCATATGTGTCAATAAGGCATAGGAGGCAATATTAAATGGCACCCCCAAAAACACATCGGCCGAGCGCTGATACAATTGACAGGATAATTTATTATTAGCGACATAAAATTGAAATAAGGCATGACAGGGCATTAACGCCATTTGATCCAATTCACCGACATTCCAACTGTTCACAATCATGCGTCTGGAATCCGGATTGGTTTTTATCATGGTTATGACTTCCGAGATTTGATCGATTTGCCGACCATCAGCCGTCCCCCATGACCGCCATTGTTTACCATAAATCGGGCCTAAATCACCGGCCTCATCCGCCCATTCATCCCAGATTGATACCTTATGATCATGCAGATATTTCACATTGGTATCGCCGCGCAAAAACCACAGTAATTCATAAATAACACTACGCAGATGGATCTTCTTAGTGGTGACTAAAGGAAAGCCTTGGCCCAAGTCAAAGCGCATTTGATAACCAAACACACTTTGCGTACCCGTGCCAGTACGATCATCTTTATATTGACCATGATTGAGGATATGAGTCAGCAAATCCAGGTATGCGCGCATAATTTCACCAGTTGTTAAGTGTCTGTTAAGCTTTGTAGTCTATCATAAGTGCTTTTGTTATTGAAAAGAGATGTACCATATGCCCCCACATAATGATGATGATATTACTTATGAAGACCTTTGCAAGAACATCCTAAGAAAAATCAAATTTGAAGAACACAGTGATCAAGCTCCTGGTTCTGGTGCTAAAATCTATGCAGCAAAACTATGTCTAACCCAATCATGGACTTTGCAACAAAGCGTCACTGGTTCAGAAGACCCAAGGATACTGCACTTTTTAACAAAAGATTCACAACTCGATTTTGAAAAATTGGCCCGTATTCTCAGGGAAATACTAGTCAAGTTAAATCAACACTTGGCTAGAGACTTAGGTGAAATTAAACTATGGCAATCGCCTTATGGTTTTTATTCGGCTGGCGTAGAAAAACCTTTGTCCTTTCAATCAACGATTGTTCTCGAACCTCTTGTCTGGTTTAACAGTGAGGATCCAAATAATCAACATCAAAAGGTGTTGATTATAAGCATCGGTAACCCTGAAAGCCACGATCGCTTCCAACAAATACAAACTAATTTGATCCACCAACACCAAAAAGTTATACAAGCTGCAAAGGCAAGCGCCGAAAAAGAGCAAGACACGCAAGCGAAAGAGTCTACAACAACCGAAACCCAGAAAGAAGCAAAATCAATTGCAGATCTTCCTATAGATGATCCAGCTGCGAATCTTGACCAAACAACGTCTAGCCTTACACCTTAACCCATCGGTTCATGTCCTTTATGACACTGCCTTGGTACAGGCATGGCAATCTCGACAATAGGCATACCATAATAGACCAATACCAAACAAGATCATGGGGATAGATAATAATTGCCCCATGGTCATCCAGCCAAAGGCGATAAAACCAAGCTGCGGATCGGGTTGGCGGAAGAATTCCAGAAAAAAGCGGAAACAGCCATAACATACTAAAAATAATCCTGATACCGCCATCCGTGGTTTTGCTTTAGCGGAAAAAAACCAAAGTATAGTAAATAACACTATCCCTTACAAAAAAGAATTCATATAATTGTGATGGATGTCGTGGTAATGGCCCTGCCCCTGGAAAAACCATGCCCCAGGGCACATTCAGTCACTCGGCCCCATAATTCACCATTGATAAAATTTCCAATGCGACCGGCGCCTAAGCCAAGCGGAATAAATGGCGCCAAAAAGTCCGGTGATTCAAAAAAACCGCGACTTATATGTCGGCTATATAACCACACGGCAATAAGCACACCGAGCAAACCGCCATGAAATGACATGCCACCATCCCAGACCTTAAAAATGATGAGCGGATTATGTAAAAAGTTTGGCAAATCATAAAATAACATGTAACCGGTACGGCCACCCACAACCACACCCAACGCGGCATAAAAGATCATGTCAGAGACTTGATTGCTAGTCCATTGCTTGGTTTTTTTCGCACGGTAAGTCGCCAATGCCCAGGCAGCCAAAAAACCAACGACATACATCACACCATACCAATATATTTTTACTGGTCCAAGTTGCAAGGCAACCGGATTGATATTTGGATAATGCAACACAAGTCTCTCCTTAGAATTCGATCTGGTTGTTAAACTAATAATTTTATCGCCATAACAGCAAGAATAACGGCGAAAATGCGCTTTAAAGTATTTACCGGTAACCGCAATGCCAATTTACCACCGACATAAACAAATATGACACTAAAGATAGCAACCGCCAGCGCAGCCGGCCAATAGATATAACCCGTTGACCATTGTGGCAAGTTATGAGCATCTAATCCAGTAAAAAGAAATGCAATCGTGCCCACAATCGCAATCGGTAAACCACAAATCGCTGACGTCCCAGAGGCTTGTCGCATCGGAACATTACAATATGTCAAAATTGGCACGATTAAGGCGCCACCGCCGATGCCCATTAAACCAGATTTAAAACCGACCACAAAACTAATTACAGAAAGCCAAATTGGGCCTGGCAAACCGCGGGTCGGTTTAGGTTTGGCCAAGAGAAACATGCGTACCGCAATAATAATTAAAAAGATACCAAAGATAATTTCTAAAATATGTGAACTTAAAATATCTGCCAAGATAGCACCGGCAATCACACCTACTAGAATACCGGGCAACATTTTATAAAATAATGGCCACAACACTGCGCCACGTTTGTGATGTGAATAGACTGAGGCACTGGCGGTGAATATCATCGCTGCAAGCGATGTCCCCGCAGCCATATGCATGATGATACTATTTGGGAAGTGAAAACTACCGAAGATAAAGGCCAAGCCGGGGACAACGATAATGCCACCGCCAATCCCCAATAGGCCCGCAGACAAACCGGCAAAGGCACCTATAACAGCAAATAAAATTAACGTTAGGACCATTTAAGATTCTCGATGATTAGCTTTTTAATTTTTTAACAAATTTAATTTCAAAATAAAAACACTTTAAACTACAAAATTAGCAACATTATTTTAAATTTAGCCATATTAAGCTAAATTAAATATTTTATTTCAAATGCAAAAAACTTTCTGTTATTTTATAAATTCGAACGCCGCTGAGCTGATAATAATAATAACAAAATGCTCTGGCGTTCGCTTTAGCACAAAATATCATCGTTATTACCAATTCAGCTTTTATAAATTTAATTCTCAAACCTTTAACTATCCACAAACAGCCAGCTTTGGGTGATCTTAAATTAAAAATCACAAAAAATAGCACAGTGTATATGCAATGCATGAGCACATTTTTTGAGATTTTTAATTTAAGATCACCCGAAAGCTGGCTGTTTCTTGCTTATTTCACAAAACCCCTATTTGCCGGCTCTAATTAAACCACCCAAGCCTGCTTGATCCAAGGCTTGTTCTAAGTGATAACGAATAATACTTGGTTCTTCCATGACCATCACTTCATCTAATAGTTCTTTTGCACGTCGCATTGTAATACTGCGAATCACCCACTTCACCCGTGGCAGTGCTACCGAAGTCATACTCAAGGCATTAAATCCCATTGCCAATAATAATATCACCGCCGCCGGATCATTGGCCATTTCGCCGCAAATACTGACTTGTTTACCCTCGGCACGTACACCTTCAACGACTTGCATCAAGGACGACAATACGGCAGGATGCAATGAATCATACAAGCTTGCTACCCGGGCATTGTTACGATCCACCGCTAATATATACTGGGTTAAATCATTACTGCCAACAGACAAAAAATCAACTCTTTTGGCAATACTACGTACTTGGTAAACCGCCGATGGCACTTCGATCATCACACCTAATGGTGGTTTAGTAATGGTCAAACCCTCTTCAACCAATTCATTATAAGCCTTATCGATCATTTCAAAGGAATCTTCCAACTCCTTGATGGTGGTTACCATCGGCAACATAATACGTAAATTATCTAAACCCATACTCGCCTTTAACATGGCGCGCACTTGCACCAGAAACACGTCGGGGTGATCCAAGGTCACCCGAACCCCGCGCCAACCTAAAGATGGATTATCTTCAATGATTGGAAAATATGGCAGGTTTTTATCGCTGCCTATATCTAGCGTGCGCATAATCACCGGCCGTGGGGCAAAGGCATTAAGTAACTGGCGATAGATAATGCGTTGTTCTTCTTCGACTGGGAAACGATCGCGCACCATAAATGGCACCTCGGTACGATATAAACCGACGCCCTCGGCGCCAACGCTGAGCGACATCCCTGCATCTGCCGCCAAACCGGTATTTACAAACAAGGCCATCATATGGCCATCGGGGGTAATTGCCGGCAAACCATGTAGTTCAGCCAAATTGGTATCTAATTCGCGCTCTTCATCGGCTAAGATTTGAAATTCTTGACGTAAATCTGGCGACGGTGAAATATAAACTTGGCCATAATAACCATCGACAATGATCTCGGTATTTTCAAAAGGGCAATTGGCTACCGCAAGTCCGTCTACCCCCATGACAGCAGGTACACCTAGGGCTCTCGCTAAAATAGCGACATGTGAATTACTGGAGCCACGTACTGAAACAATACCCGCCAATTTGCCTTCAGGGACTTCGGCCAATGCTGCGGCAGTCACCTCTTCACCGATGAGAATCGTTGCTTCAGGATATTCATGTATCGGTTGTTGCTGTTCTTGCAAATGCGATAAAACCCTAAGGCCTAGATCTCTAATATCTGTGGTTCGCTCTCTAAGATACGGGTCTTCCAAGGTTTCAAATTGTCGGACATGGCGCTTAATTACTCTACGCAGTGCGCCTTGTGCCCAATGACCTTCTTTGATCTCGGTGATCACCTCTTCGCCCAAACCACTTTGGTCGAGGATTTGTTGATAAACTTCAAACAAGGCTTGCTCACTAGGTGGTAAGCTACTCGAAATACGTTCACTTAAATTCTTAATCTCATCACGTGCGCCTTTAAGGCATGATTGAAAAGTTCAATTTCAGCGGTCACATCTTCAGTTTTACGATCAGGCACCACATCTAAATCGGCTGGTGGGTAAACCACAATACTAGTGCCAATGACCACCCCAGGAGAGCTTGGTATGCCTTCAAGACAAATATCTTGATGATCATGATCATTAATTTTCGCCTTGAACAAAGCAGCGATGGCACCCGTGGCCTCGGCATGCGCAATAATCCCAGCGAGTTGTGCCGACATCGTCACCAGAAACGCCTCTTCAGACTCATCGAACAAACGCGATTCTTCTTGTTGTACAATCATCACACCGAACAATTCGCGATGGTGGATAATTGGCACCCCTAAAAATGCCTTGAAACGCTCTTCGCCTACCTCTGGATGATGAAAGAAGTGTTTATGTGACGGGGCATCTTCAAGTTTAAGAGGTTCTTCACGTTCACCCACTAAGCCAACCAAGCCTTCACCCATACTAATACGCAAGTTGCCGACAATTTTCGGGTTTAATCCCTCGGTGGCCATTGGCACAAATTCATTAGTTTGCTTATCGATCAAAAATACTGTACATGCCTGGGTCTCCATGGCATCACGGATACGACCCACCATGATTTGTAGTGCTTCACCAAAATCATGTGCGGCATTAACTTCTTGTACAATACGCCGTAAGATCTTAAGCATGCGTTACCCCACGTAAAGACGTTCAATAAACGCCCCGTGCTTTAGCTAATTATGAATAAAAAATCTGTATTGAAACCTGCTTCAACAGTTATACCAACTGTGAAATTCAGGAATGGGCATTTCAAATGTTATGCTGTTGCCAATTCTGCAATTTGGTCGGCTAAAAGTGGCGCTAATTCTTGCAATGCCTGGGTATAAACCTCTCGTTTGAAATCCACCACACCTGTTAGCGGATCCCAATAATTAACCCAACGCCAATCATCAAATTCAGCATTTGAGTTACTCGCGAGATCAACCCTTGCATCATTCGTCAATAAGCGCAACAGAAACCATTTTTGCTTTTGACCAATTACCAACGGTTTGCAATGATTACGAATAAACCGCTTCGGTAAACGGTAATAAAGCCAATCTTGAGTACACCCCAAGACTTTAACATCACGTATTGTCAAACCTATTTCTTCTGCTAATTCTCGATATAATGCATCCACTGGGCTCTCATTTTGCTGGATTCCGCCCTGCGGAAATTGCCATGCATCTTGACCGATCCGCTTGGCCCATAATAACTTTCCATGTTGATTTGCTAGGATTATACCGACATTTAGTCTAAATCCATCGGAATCAACCACTTAACTAAACCTTTTCTAGTATTTTGTATTTAGACTATTGTTCCATAAAAGGACGTCATAGTCCAGGCGAACTAGAGGCTAGGTGCTAGAAAACTAGAGACTAGTTGCTAGAAACAAGAAACTAGAATTTAATTAGAGACCCCCTCACCCTACCCTCTCCCCCAAGGGGGAGAGGGATAAGAGGTAGCACCCCCAAATGCTCAGAGTTATTGCAAAGCAAACAATATTTGTAAGGCCAATAATGTATTTTATCTGCTCACCCCGAAGGGGTGAGCCCCACATTTCCCTCTCCCCCTTGGGGGAGAGGGGAGGGTGAGGGGGTCTCTAATTAAATTCTAGTTTCTTGTTTCTAGCAACTAGTCTCTAGTTTATAATCACTCCATGATTTCTGTACGCACGCTATTCATTACCTTAATTACGCTCAGTATCGCAAGCTTTATCGCGTCCTTGTCGCTCGGTAGTCTGAATCTATCTCTCCCAGCATTATTACAAAGCTTGTTAAGTCACCATTCTTATTTAAATCATGAGGTAATCCTAGACCTTCGATTACCACGCGCGATTGCGGCCATGGTCACTGGTGGCTTGTTAGCATTGGCCGGTTGTCTAATGCAAGTGATGCTGCGCAACCCACTCGCCGACCCTTACATCCTTGGCGTGTCTGGTGGTGCCTCGGTTGCTACCTTGGGTGCCATATTAATTGGCATCACCGGGATATGGCTTAATCTGTCTGCATTTATCGGCGCCCTTTGTTCAATGTATATCGTCTTCTTACTAGGTCGTGGCGCCGGCAGCTGGTCGCCGGTAAGATTATTACTCACCGGCGTCATCATTGCCTTCGCCTGGGCAGCCATTATTAGTCTAATCCTAAGTCTAAGCCCTAATCGCTTGTTACATGGTATGTTATTTTGGCTGATGGGCGATCTGAGTTATGCCCGATTACCCATCCTGGGCTTTATCATTTTAATCTTCGGTACTGTCATCAGTATGGCTTGGGCGCGTAAATTAAATATCTTGGCCCATGGCAATCTGCGTGCCTTAAGCTTAGGGATTAATACCAATGCCCTGCATCGACGGCTCTATTTCTTAATTGCATTATTGACTGCAACCGCAGTAAGTATTGCTGGCAATATCGGCTTTATTGGCCTAATCGTGCCCCACCTTATCCGCCTAGTTATCGGCAGTGATCATCGTTATCTGTTGCCGGCGTCTATCATCTTAGGCGCGACCCTGGTTGCCATTGCAGATACTGTATCACGCACAATACTGGCACCACAGCAATTACCGGTGGGTATCATTATTGCCTTACTTGGGGTGCCCATATTTTTATATGTGTTAAGCCGTGGTTATCGATCATGACGAAGCTCACATTACAACAAATCGCATTACAGCGTAATCAAAAACAAATATGTCAGGATGTTAATCTTGAAATCAAGGCCGGTGAAATATGGGCCATACTCGGTCAAAACGGCAGTGGTAAATCCACATTATTACAATGTATGGCCGGTTTATTCCAAGCCACAACAGGGAAACTAGCTTTAAATGATATCCCGCTCAGCGAATTTACGCGCAGCGAAATTGCCCGTAAAATTGGCATCTTATTGCAAGACAACGATGAAGTATTTCCCAGTACTGTCTTGGAGACCGTATTGATCGGACGTCATCCCCATCTCTCTGCTTGGCAATGGGAAGATGAGTCTGACTATCGTATTGCCCATGATAGTCTCGATGCTATGGATTTATTGGCCTTCAAATCACGGCTCAATACCAACCTCTCCGGCGGAGAGCGACGACGCCTTGCGATTGCAAGCGTGTTAACCCAGCAACCTGACGTTTACTTGTTGGATGAACCGACTAATCATTTAGATTTGAAATATCAAATTAAGGTATTAAATCATGTTCGTGAACTTGCTATTCGCCAAAATAAAATCGTCGTTATGGCTTTACATGATATCAATTTGGCCGCTCGCTTTTGTGACTTTGGAATTTTCTTAATGCCCGACAGCCAATATCGAGCTGGACGATTAACGTCGTTAATGTCTACTGAATTATTAACGGCCACCTACCAACATCCACTGCAAATCATTCGAACCGAGAGTGGCATATTTTGGCAGGCAGAATAGATCATCCTATTAACCATCATCTTTTCCCCTAAGGTAGTAAAAACCCCCATTGTTGCCAGAAAAACGACTTGCTAAGATAAAATCTACTATGTGTAGTAATAGTGTTTGATCAACCCAACATGTTGCATAGTTAGATCAAGGCAATAGTGCAAGGAAGGTTTAATTTTTGTATAAATATGTACTGTATTTTTACGGATAGTCTGATCGGCAACAGTTTCATAGAATAATTTGTGAATACGAAACTTTAGGGCGGAATTGTTATGTCAACACAAAATAGAAATTCACACCGTTTATTACCATCAACAGCAAAAGGCATTGTCGAAAATATATTACAAAATAAATACACCATTGATGATATTGCAGGCAATATTGGTGTTTCACATCATACTATTAAAAGAATTCAGCGCGGAACCAAACCGTCGCGTAAGACAGAAATTGGCTTAATACGGCTTTACTGTAAACTGATTGCTCAAAACCCTTGTCCGCAATTGGTAGCTTAAAACTCGATCAACGGAGAGGTTGAGCAAATACCGTTTTAGCCCTACGCCCTACACTTTTTTCATTAGCGCACAGACGTTAATTCACGTATCCTATCCAAAAAATAATTATTTTTAATTAAATCTTAACGCGCTTCGACCTAGAATCGCGGATTTTAAGTTAAATCATCATGACGATAACCATTTTTCAAATCTTTGCTGCCGTAATAATATGGCTCATTACCTTAGCCGCTGGTTATAAACCGCTTAGAGCCAGCAAATTAGCTAAAACCAATTATCAAACTGTCATCGGTGAAGCCTTTGCCAGTGGTGTATTTTTGGGCGCAGCATTATTCCATATGTTACCTGATGCCATCGGCGGATTTTCAAAAACCTTTGGTCACTATAATTACCCTTATGCAATCAGTCTCTGCGTCTTTGCCTTCATGTGTCTATTTATCTTGGAGTGGGCATTTTCGGTTGCCAATAAAAAACGGCGTAGCCAAAATATCGTCGCCTATCTATTAACCTTTGTGCTTTCGATCCATGCCCTGCTTACCGGCATCGCCTTTGGCATTAATCAAACCTTGGCGACTGCAAGTATTATTTTCATTGCCATCATTGCCCACAAAGGATCAGAAAGCTTTGCCTTGGCAACTGAATTGTATCGTTCACAATTAAAATTTATATTATCAACAACTATTTTTTTGATTTTTAGTTTAATGACTCCGATTGGCATTTTATTTGGCGCTACTGTCAGCCATATCATGCAAGGAGATCAGGATTTCATCGCCCAAAGTATATTTAATGCCATCGCAGCAGGTACTTTTATTTATATCGCCTTTATGCATACTGGTATCGCGTCCGGCCGTTCAGCAAAGGAAATTATTAGCTTATTTACTGGCTTGATTATTATGGCATTGGTCGCGATTTGGTTGTGATCACTAGGGACTAGTAGCTAGAAATAAAACTCCAATCCCTAGTCTAACCTCTAAATCAACCCCAATTCTTTCACGGCATCACGTTCATTGCGTAATTCATCCAACGTGTCACGCAATTTTTGCTGGCCGTATTCATTATGCTGAATACCTTCAACCACTTTAAATTTACCACCTTCGACACGGCTAGGATAAGAAAAGATTAAACCTTCATCGACGTCATATTCACTGACAGATGATTTACAAACAGAAAAGGTTTCACTTCCTTCGGTATCATGTGTTAAGGCATAAACACTGGTAATGGCAGCATTCGCCGCTGATGCTGCAGATGATGCACCACGGGCTTTGATGATCGCTGCACCACGTTGTTGCACGATTTGCATAAAATCATTTTTCAACCATGATTCATCTTTAATAACATCAACCGCTGGTTTGCCGGCAATCTTGGCATGATAAAAATCAGGATATTGCGTTGATGAATGGTTCCCCCAAATATTCATATTACTTACTTCAGTCACATCCACACCCGCTTTTTTAGCAAGCTGGATACGCGCGCGACGTTCATCAAGCATTGTCATGGCATAAAATCTATCATTTGGAATATCACGTGCATTATTCATCGCGATGAGACAATTGGTATTACATGGATTACCAACAACAAATACTCGTACATCATCGGCGGCATTATCATTAATCGCCTTACCTTGAGCGGTAAAAATGCCACCGTTAATTTTTAATAAGTCACTACGTTCCATACCCGCTTTACGTGGCACCGCACCAACTAATACTGCCCAATTAATATTGTGCATTGCTTTATTGACATCTGAAGTACAAACAATATTTTTTAACAAGGGAAATGCACAATCATCCAATTCCATTGCCACACCCTCTAATGCGGGTAGTGCTTGTTCCAACTCCAATAAACTTAATTCAACTTCAGTCTCTGGACCAAACATTTGTCCTGAGGCAATGCGAAATAATAAGGCATAACCGATTTGACCTGCGGCCCCGGTAATTGCAACTTTCACGCGATTTGTACTCATTCTTGACTCCTTATGGTTTTAATACATTGTTGCCAATCATAGTCTTTGTCACCAACAACTAATAATGGCGGGTTCAGTAATGATTGTTTTGTGTTATAACGCAGCGGCTGTAATTCCAGATTGATCATCATCCCACCCGCTTCTTCAACGATACATTGGGCCGCCGCCATATCCCATTCTGAGGTCTTACCCAAACAGGGATATAGATCGGCATCACCTTCGGCAATTAGACAAGACTTCAAAGAACTACCACGTGAAACAACACTGGCATGCCCTTTATAATGATCAATAAATTGTTGTACGCGTTGCCGACCATGACGTCGACTCACCGCCATCACAAAATTTTTCTCAGCAACAGCTCGGGTTTGAATCACATATGGGTCATGATCTGTGGTTTGTTTATAAGCGCCTTGACCCTTAATGGCATAATAAAGCACATCCCATACCGGCGCATAAATCACACCCAGTATCGGTTGGTTATCTTCAATAAGCGCAATATTAACCGTAAAATCATTGGTGCGATGGATAAATTCTTTAGTACCATCTAATGGGTCTACCAACCAATACCGTTGCCACTGGCTACGCGTTGTAAATGGAATATTGGCCGCTTCCTCGGATAAAACCGGCACCCCCGGAATTAATCGTTCCAAACTTAGCTTAATAATCTTGTGCGCCGCAATGTCGGCCTCAGTAACAGGTGTCTCATCGAGTTTGATGTTAACGGAAACCTCATCAGGGCTGCGATAATATTCCATAATCGCCCGGCCTGCCGCTTTCGCTATCGTCTTGACTCCATTTAATAAATCCTGCGTCAATTTCATAACAACATCTCTTTGGCCAACAGTAATGCAGCAACACTACGGGCATCATTAAAATCTTTATGCGCCAACAAGGATTTATAATCCTTGAGTAACCATGGTACCACTTCCAATGGCTCAGGTTCGTCACCTATAAGTGGTGAAGGATAAAGGTCACGGGCCAAAACCACATCAGCAAAATTGCCCCAGTAACCTGGGACCGTGGAAAGACTGGTTAATCTGGTCAATTCACGGGCGGCCATGCCAATCTCTTCTTGCAATTCACGATTGGCGGCGGTCAATGAATCTTCGTCACCATCAGCTAAACCTTGTGGAAATCCCAGGACATAATCTTCTATACCGGCAGCATATTCCCGGATCAATAATAATTCGCCTTGTTCTGTGACGGGCACAATTAACACAGCAGGCCTTAACCGGCGCCGCATGCGCTCAAAATGTCGCTCTTGGCCATTGGTGAAGCGAAGATGAACTTCTTCAATGGCAAATAAGCGCGAATTTGCCACTACGCGTTTAGATAAAACTTCTGGTTTCTTTGACATGTGACAATCTTACAGTGAATAATCGTAATCGACAATTAAAGGTGCATGATCCGAGAACTTTTTATCTTTATAAATTGCAACTGATTGGATTTTTTCTTTTAAACCTGGCGTCACGACTTGATAATCAATCCGCCACCCGACATTTTTGGCATAGGCTTGGCCGCGGTTGGACCACCAAGTATATTGATCCGGTTCCTGATTTAGAGCACGAAAGGCATCGACAAAACCCTCTTCGTCAAATAATAGATCCAGATAGGCACGCTCTTCAGGCAAAAATCCGGAATTCTTTTGGTTACCCCGCCAATTTTTGATGTCTATTTTTTTATGTGCAATATTCCAATCACCACAAATGATATATTCGCGTTGTTGGCTTTTAAATTGACGTAAATGTTTCAAAAATTCATCCATGAATTGATATTTTAATTGCTGCCGTTCGTCACCACTAGTGCCTGACGGCATATATAAAGAACACACACTCAAATCGCCAAAATCGGCTTGCAGATAACGCCCCTCTTCATCAGCAACATTGAAACCCAGACCTGTGGTAATTTGATCCGGCTTTTGCCGACAATACAAGGCCACACCACTATATCCTTTTTTCACTGCATCAAAGAAATAATTATGGTAACCCTCTGGATGAAAGACAGGGTCAGTTAATTGCGCCAATTGTGCCTTGGTTTCTTGGATACAAATCACATCGGCGTTTTGTTGTAACATCCAATCAAAAAAGCCATAGCGTGCCGCTGCACGTATGCCATTTAAATTTGCTGAGATAATTCGCATTGCTGTCATTTGATCTCCCATGCTTGTTTTAAACCAAACTCTATCGTTTCACAATTCATTGCCAATCATGACTTGATATATTAAAGTCTTGTTCTGTCTCATTATAAAGAAAGAATGTCACCATGAAACCCTATCAACAACAATTTATCGAATTAGCGATGCAATATGACATCCTGCGCTTTGGTAACTTCACACTAAAATCAGGTCGCATCAGTCCATATTTCTTTAATGCGGGTCTATTTAATACTGGTGAGTTATTGGCGCAGATCGGCCAAGCCTATGCCAAGGCTATTGTTAATGCTGACATTCGATTTGATGTCTTATTTGGCCCAGCGTATAAAGGCATTCCCTTGGCCACCAGTACCGCCGTCGCGCTTGCTGAGCATGAAGGCCGCAATATCCCTTATGCCTTTAATCGTAAAGAGGCCAAAGACCATGGTGAAGGTGGCTTGATCGTCGGCCATCCCTTGCAAGGCCAGGTATTGATTATCGATGATGTGATCACCGCCGGCACTGCCATTCGCGAATCATTGGCGATCATCGACCAAGCGGGTGCCAAGGCGTGTGGTGTTGTCATCGCCATGGATCGACAAGAACGCGGCCAAGACCAGCGCTCCGCCATCCAACAGATTGAAGAAGAGCATGGAATTCCTGTGGTGAGCATTATCAAACTAGCGGATTTGGTTGAATATCTGAGTATGGATCAAACCCGCGAGCATGATTTATTGGCCTTGCGTGAGTACCGCGCAAAGTATGGGGTTTGAGGTTCGGATGACGGATGACAGAATAATTTTAGAGCCCCCCTCACCTAACCTCTCCCCCTTGGGGCTGAGGAATCTGCGCATTTTTAAAAAAATTTATTATTAAAATCAATGTAATTAAAAAAATGTGCTTTTCTACGGCATTAAAGATCCTACCTATGAACCGTTGTTATAAATCATTGTAGGGCGGTATCGCAAAGCGATACCGCCCTACATGATTATATCAGCCCACGCGGAATGACAGCGTTTGGTCAATGTTGCCTTGATAAAAATGAGCAGATTCCCCAGCCCTTGGAGGAGAGGTTAGGTGAGAGGGTTTCTAAATAAACACTAGTCTCAAGCCTCTAGTCTCTAGTCTCTAGTCTCTAGCCTCTAGTCTCTAGTCTCTAGCCTCTAGTCTCTAGTCTCTAGTCTCTAGTCTCTAGTCTCTAGTCTCTAGTCTCTAGCCTCTAGTCTCTAGTCTCTAGTCTCTAGTCTCTAGTCTCTAGATATTACCATATTGCACTTGCAATTTATAACCAGCTGTGTACTATATATCCCGTTCCATCATTGGACAAATACACCATATGCCCAACTGTATAAATAATATAAAACATATTGGGCATTAATTTTAAAACAAAAAATTGAGCTGTATTAATCAATTGACGTATTAGTCGATTAATAATATCTCAACAACTATACCATTATGAGGTTAATGTCATGTTTACGCTACGCCCTAAGCAGCCTAATGACTCTAATTCACGTATAAATAAACGTGTAAAATTATATATAGATATTAAGCAAGGAGCTGAAACGAAATATACGCAGATATCCAGTGAATTACATTCGCTACAGATTCAATTTATCGAACAAAATCAGGATAAGCAGCTCAGAAAAATGTTTAATCATCTTTTTCAGTTGAAAACAACATTTCCTGAGAAGTGTAGGTCCAAAACGCAAGAGGTACTCCGGCAGCTTGACACTACTTATTTAACCCCATTGCGCATTATCAGGTCGCATGCTCTCTTCAAACGCAGCGAACTGCAAGCCTTCGGCAAAAGACATCCAAAATATAATCAAGCCATGTCATTAATGATAGATATATTTGATAATCTCATTAACATCATCGATCGACAAATAGCGACCATTAAAAATTACGTCACTGGCTTCGATGAAATTATCGGGCACCTTAATCTAGAACCAGAGCACATTAGCATTGCGCGACTTTTTTGTGAAGGCAATGGCATGCATCCTGATGATTTGCACACTTCAGATGCACATCAGCTATTAATGGATATAATCCCTAGCGTTGACCCCGAGAGTTCAAGCTATGATCCTAAAGCCGCCCAGGACAAGGTTGAAATGTATAGATTAATGAAAGGCATACAGTCAATCACCCTGGAAGAACCTACGCTAATGGAGGTGGAATTCCCTGATTTAAATCCTGATGCAAATAATGATGAAAATACAGAACCCAATGTTGAACAGGTATCCAAACGGATGCGATGTTTCTAAGCTAATATTGTCATGCTGTGTCTATCAAGACGCATGACATTTGGCTTTAACAAAGCAAAGCCAGGCTAGTTGAATAGCCTGGCTTTGTTTTATTATGACTATACCTAGTCTATCTAGTCTTCAGGGTAAACCCCTAAAAACTGCCGCAGCCCGTGCATCAAGCGTAGTAAGCGCCTGTTGATGGTCTTGGGTCTCTGCTACTGCACTCCCAGCAAGAACACTTGCTTGATTAAATAGGATCTGCTGATGCATACCATGAGGTGGGCGGTTTGAATCATTCCCAAATACTCCATTAGGGGTTGGAGAATGATCATCTAGTGGGTTGGCCATAAAACTTCTCCCTACAATAGAAAATTTAGCGTTATTGTTATTATTTTTTACTTTTCTACAAGGACTTCGGGCCCAAAGTCCCCTGCAACGGCAACTTTACCGTGATAAACTTAATAAAGCATTAATTTGGAGATATTTTTTAGCTTAAAGTATGGTATTTATTGGGCCAGACTCAATTTTGTACTTGCAATTTCACAATTATGAGGTATTATATAGTTGACTTCTAAATGGACAGAAGTCATCGTGCGCCCAACTGTATTCATTTATTTATTGATAAATATATTGGGCATTAACTTTTACTAAACTATTTTACGGGGTTAATGCTATGTTTAAAGTTATTAGATCAAACAAAACATTATTAAACCTGTACCAGCTAGCCACACAAAAAACCAGTAACCACGCCAGAACCTATGAAAGCTATTTTAAGAGTTTCACATCACTAGAAGAGAAGTACCAAAATCAGTACTTGAACGAGCTAGAACTCAACAAAGCTGGATATAACGTAGGATTTTATCAATCAAGCATCCTAAATGATGTGCAAAAATTGTTTAATCACCTTGAAGAATTGATTACAATAAGCCAAAATAGTTATGAACAACTACTAAGCTTGCAGAAAAAAGTCAAGGGAAAAGCAGCTGAAATGAGAAATCTCAAAGAGGCAATTTTAATCAATGATGACCCTCAACTATTTAAGTTTAATAGCCGCTTCGCATGGATGATCGAGGATTACAATGACTTGTCTAGCATGATCCAAGAGCAGCTAAGCATTATTGATGAAGCCACCACCTTGCTTGAAAATGAACAACAAAAGATTGATCCTCATCAATATAGTGAAGCTCTACAAAAAGGATCTGCAACTGTTTTGGATATGGTTCACTGTTGGCCTGACGAAAACAAACCAAATCAAGCTATGGACTCAATTCTGGGTAGACTAACCGAGAAAACTGGCGAAAATTCTTTCTTAAATGGAATACTTAAGGGAATCGCAGAAAAAAATGGCTTAACACTGATAAATGATAGTAGTCCAGGCTACAGATGCTCCTACACAGGCCCTAACGTTAACGTGCATTAAAAACACGTTCCACAATTAGCTTAATGTAAAAATCAGGATCATCTGTGATCCTGATTTTACTACTAGCTTGTACCCGAGCGCGCTCGCAGGCCAGGGCCATTATTTAAAAGCTTTTCACGGGCTTGAACGCGTGAGTTCAATTGCTCGGCACGCTTTTGTAGCTCACGAGTTTTCCTAGCTGCGTCATGAATAATTGCGGCGGTGCCTTGTGTGGTAGTAAATAATCCCATTGTTCCGGGGTTAGTGACAGATGTGTTCATTTCTGGCGCTTTTCTATCTGTTTCCTTAAAACCAGTCATGGTGACTCCTATGTCTTATTGTTTTTATTGCTTTGACAATATAATAAGAATACTTGCTGATAACAAGGACGTATTTTTTTATTAGGTAAAAAGTATTTAATTTATAAAACATCAGGCAACAAGTATAATCTATTGATTATATTATAAAATCTAAAATTTTTCTATACATGGACTAAAAACACTGATATAATATGTGAACAATTAAAGACACCAGGTTAAAGGAATAATCATGCAACTACTAGACCTGAACATTCATCCAGACCAATACCATCAACTCTCCGCGATAGCTGATAAAGATCATATTGCTATCACCAAGATACGACCCAATGCCTCAACCATCAACCAACAACACGTCGAGCAAATGTTGTCACAAATGGCTGAGATGTTGCAAAGCTCTTATCGAGAAACCGATAATGCCATTGCCCGAACTAATGATGTAGTTGAAAAAGGTTGGCAAGGTTTTATCGAGAACCTTAAATTTTCTAGCTAAATCGCTTATACTTTCAAGCCATAAAATTATATATACTGAATATTATATATGTTATTTGCTGTTTATTGAGTTAAACGGGCATGATAGCCATTACAGTTATAGTTGTCATTTTAATCGCTTATAAATAATATAAATAAATTGGTGGGTTATGTATCAAATCACATTCTATGTCCCTGAAAGTCATTTAGATGTCGTTAAAGAAGCCATGTTCAAAGTCGGTGCCGGCAAGATTGGTAATTATTCCAAATGTTGTTGGCAGACCAAGGGGCAGGGGCAATTTCTTGCTGAGGCCGGCAGTGATCCGCATACCGGCAGTCAAGGCACAGTGAGTCAGGTGGATGAATATAAAGTAGAACTGGTGTGTTTGGATGAAGTTGTTAAAGATGTTGTTGCGGCCATGAAACAGGCACATCCATATGAAGAACCTGCGTATCAAGTTTTTAAATTAGAGAATTTAGAGAATATTTAAGGAATTAATTGTAATTTAAGGTTCTTAGTTTTTATTAGAGACCCCCTCACCCCTAAGTGATATACACAAACATTGCACAGTTATAAATTTTTAAGGAATAAATACATTAATTAAAACAAGAAGTTGAGTTACATAGCGATTCGTGAATCAAATAAAGTTTTCATATTCTATATAAGGAACCGCTATGCAACCGACAAAATTATTACATAAAATCCTAAAGAAATCACAAGCAATAAGCCATGCAAAACGTCAAGAGTCTTTATTAAATGCAGTAGACAGTGTGATTCATGGTGGAAAACTGAGCTTGACATCATTAGGACGGCGTTTGCAGAAAGGGATAAAACCGAAAAGCAAAATACAAGCGATAAATTATTTGCTAGGGAATGGACAGTTGTATTCCGAGCGAGCAGCAATTTATACGGCAATGAATCAATGGCTATTAAGACGAAAGAAAATAAACATGTTAGTGGATTGGTCAAGCATTGTTGTGCATGGGTATCATTTGTTGCGAGCGAGTGTGGTGGTTAAAGGGAGAAGTTTGGTGCTTTGGGAGGAACTTCACCCGGAAGAGCTATTAGGCAATGAACAGGTACAGGGAGAATTTTTAAAAAACTTGAAGGCGCGATTACCATCGGGACTTAAAGTTTGTGTAATTACAGATGCAGGATTTCATGTTGATTTTTTCAAGCAAGTTATAGATTTAGGTTGGGATTATGTGGGACGTTTATTAACAAACATGCATTACACACTAGAAGGAGAGAGCAATTGGCAGGCTTGTAGTGACTTATATGAATTGGCGACGGATGAACCAAAATATATAGGCGCGGTCAAGTTAAGGAAACAAAAGCCATTTGCTTCTCACTTATATCTTTATAAGACAAAGAAAGTGAAGGAACAACGCCAAAGAAAGGTAAAATATGGGAAAAGCGAAAAGGAACATAAGAATGCTGGAAATAAACCGTGGCTGATTGCATCTTCATTAAAAGTACCGGCGAAGGTTATTATGAACTTTTATAAGGGTCGTATGAAGATAGAACATGAATTTAGAGATACAAAAGATCCACGATGGGGAATAGGATTAAGAGAAAGCCGCAGTAAAGATCCGATTTGATTAAGCATCCAATTAATGATAGGTATGCTGGCATTATTTTTATTATGGTTAATAGGTTTGGGGCTTGAAAGACAAAATTTACATCGTGATTTTCAAGCAAATTCAATTAAACATAAGCGAGTGCTATCATTAGTGTTTCTTGCATTAGAAGCGATAAGAGAGCGCTACTTAGAAAAAGTTAAACGATGGTGTTTAAGTGAAATCATAGAGGAAGCATTTGAGGACAACCCATGTTGTCCAAATTATGTATAGATCACTTAGCCCTTACCCTTCCCTCTCCCCCTTGGGGGAGAGGGGAGGGTGAGGGCTAAGTGATATACACAAACATTGCACAGTTATAAATTTTTAAGGAATAAATACATTAATTAAAACAAGAAGTTGAGTTACATAGCGATTCGTGATCAAATAAAGTTTTCATATTCTATATAAGGAACCGCTATGCAACCGACAAAATTATTACATAAAATCCTAAAGAAATCACAAGCAATAAGCCATGCAAAACGTCAAGAGTCTTTATTAAATGCAGTAGACAGTGTGATTCATGGTGGAAAACTGAGCTTGACATCATTAGGACGGCGTTTGCAGAAAGGGATAAAACCGAAAAGCAAAATACAAGCGATAAATTATTTGCTAGGGAATGGACAGTTGTATTCCGAGCGAGCAGCAATTTATACGGCAATGAATCAATGGCTATTAAGACGAAAGAAAATAAACATGTTAGTGGATTGGTCAAGCATTGTTGTGCATGGGTATCATTTGTTGCGAGCGAGTGTGGTGGTTAAAGGGAGAAGTTTGGTGCTTTGGGAGGAACTTCACCCGGAAGAGCTATTAGGCAATGAACAGGTACAGGGAGAATTTTTAAAAAACTTGAAGGCGCGATTACCATCGGGACTTAAAGTTTGTGTAATTACAGATGCAGGATTTCATGTTGATTTTTTCAAGCAAGTTATAGATTTAGGTTGGGATTATGTGGGACGTTTATTAACAAACATGCATTACACACTAGAAGGAGAGAGCAATTGGCAGGCTTGTAGTGACTTATATGAATTGGCGACGGATGAACCAAAATATATAGGCGCGGTCAAGTTAAGGAAACAAAAGCCATTTGCTTCTCACTTATATCTTTATAAGACAAAGAAAGTGAAGGAACAACGCCAAAGAAAGGTAAAATATGGGAAAAGCGAAAAGGAACATAAGAATGCTGGAAATAAACCGTGGCTGATTGCATCTTCATTAAAAGTACCGGCGAAGGTTATTATGAACTTTTATAAGGGTCGTATGAAGATAGAACATGAATTTAGAGATACAAAAGATCCACGATGGGGAATAGGATTAAGAGAAAGCCGCAGTAAAGATCCGATTCGATTAAGCATCCAATTAATGATAGGTATGCTGGCATTATTTTTATTATGGTTAATAGGTTTGGGGCTTGAAAGACAAAATTTACATCGTGATTTTCAAGCAAATTCAATTAAACATAAGCGAGTGTTATCATTAGTGTTTCTTGCATTAGAAGCGATAAGAGAGCGCTACTTAGAAAAAGTTAAACGATGGTGTTTAAGTGAAATCATAGAGGAAGCATTTGAGGACAACCCATGTTGTCCAAATTATGTATAGATCACTTAGGGGTGAGGGGGTCTCTAATAAAAACTAAGAACATTAAAATATAAACTATCAACCTTTATTAAAAATAAGTAACTATGAAAACACTAACTAACTTTATTATCTTGATCTTTTGTTTATTGATTTCATACCTATACCCTTTATCCTCGTCTGCCGCCAGCCAACCCGCGCAAGCCAAACACGCCATGGTCGTAACCAGCCAACATCTCGCCACTCAAGTGGGTATTAACATTTTAAAACAAGGTGGCAATGCTGTTGACGCCGCAGTTGCCGTTGGTTACGCACTCGCCGTTGTTGAACCTTGTTGCGGCAATCTCGGTGGCGGTGGTTTTATGCTGATCCACCTTGCCGATGGTAAAAATCTATTTTTGAATTTTCGTGAAAAGGCACCACTGGGTATTAAACCCAACACAATGTATTTCGATGCCGATGGCAAACCCTTAATGCAAAAGATGCGTATTGGTTATTTAGCAGTCGGTGTCCCCGGCACTGTGATGGGCTTAAATACCGCATTAAAAAAATATGGCACCATGAGTTTAAAACAAGTCATGGCACCCGCCATTAAGCTCGCAAAACTTGGTTATCGCTTAACGCCTGGTGATATGTCACTTTATGACTATGGTTACAAATATTTTCTTGATTATCCCAACACCAAAGCCATTTTCACCAAAGATGGCAAACCCTATCAAACAGGTGATCTATTTAAGCAAGAGGACTTAGCTAAGAGCTTAGAATTAATTGCCAATAATGGAACCAAAGCCTTTTATCAAGGCGCTATCGCTAAGACAATTATTAAGGCTAGCGATGATAACGGTGGCGCGTTAACACAAGAAGATTTTGACGATTATACCGTGCAGTGGTTAACCCCCATCACTTGCCATTATCATGGGAATGAAATTATTTCCGCCCCACCACCAAGCTCAGGCGGGGTTGCGCTTTGCGAAATGTTAAATATCCTGAATATATATCCAATCCGTTATCTAGGTTTTCATTCGGCCCAAACAACGCATTACATGGTCGAAGCAATGCGCTATGCCTTCGCCGATCGTAATCAGTACCTGGGTGACCCGGATTTTGTAAACAATCCAATTAACTGGTTACTTTCTAAAAAACACACGCATTTAATCCAATCACGTATTCAACGTTTTTCAGCAGGCGATTCCAAAAAGATTGGTTTTTTGAAAGCAAAAAATCAGGAGCAAATGCAAACTACACATTATTCGATTGTCGATAAAGATGGCAATGCAGTTGCCGTGACTTATACGTTAAATGGTTATTTCGGCGCCAAGGTTATAGCCGGCGATACCGGCTTTTTCTTGAATGATGAACTTGGAGACTTTAGTTTAAAGGCAGGTATGCCTAAATATGTTTAAGTTGCATCAAGGCTAAACCAATGTCATCAAACCAGGAAAAAGACCCTTGAGTTCAATGACCCCGTACTATTGTATTAAAAGATAGAAAGTTGATATGAACTTGAGGCGCGGCCGGTGGCCCAACCATTATCACGCAAGTGCTACAAAATATAATAAATGTGATTGATTTCGGCATGAATATTCGAGCTGCGATTGATGCGCCACGGTTTCATATGCAATGGATGCCTGATGTCATTTATATGGAACCGTTCGCTTTCTCCATGGATACGCAACAAATACTGGCATTTATGGGATATCGATTACAACTTGGGTCACCTTATCATACGACATTATGGGGACGCTCCGAGGCGATCATGGTCGATCCCAAGACGGGAATGTTATATGGCGGGACTGACCAACGTTATGGTGCTGGTTTAGCCTTGGGTTATTAAAATATTATTAAAAGCTCTGCCATTTTGCAGGGGGTCCCTCGACTTCGCTCGGGATGACAATGCTTCGCTCAGAATGACATAGTTTTTAAATCAAAACGGGATCAATAAACTCTCATCCAACGCCAACAATTGATCTTTAAATTTGTGTTGAATAGTTTGCAACGCATCGCGATCGTCGGCTTCAAAGCGCAAGGTTAAACAAGGTGTCGTATTAGAAGCACGTAATAAACCCCAGCCATTATTAAATTCCACTCGCGCACCATCGATCTTAATTATTTTAGCATCAGCAAACTTGGCCGCTGCAATAAATTTTTCAATGAAAAGCAAACTTATGCTCATCGGCGATATCAATCTTTAACTCTGGAGTATTGACACTATTCGGTAACGCCTTAAAAACCTTATCGACATCATCATCAGAATGAGCAAGGATTTCTAATAATCGCGCCCCCGCATACATACCATCATCAAAACCAAACCAGCGATCATTAAAGATATGGCCACTCATTTCACCAGCAAGT
>CAVVHY010000015.1:0-25471 GCA_963748135.1 uncultured Gammaproteobacteria bacterium
GCAATGGTCAAAATCTGACAGGGGCGTAAGATATTGCTTACAAAACTATAAAACATAAGTAAATCATATGGTTACTGAATCAAACAAAGGCAGAAGCCAACGACAAAGAGCAATGCGAGTTATGGGTATACGAAAAAGCCTAGGCTTGTCTCGTAAAGAATTCACCAAGAACTTCGGTATCGCACTTGGTACTCTACAGCATTGGGAGCGACCCGATGACCAAAGCGGCTTAACAGAGAAAGGTGCCGAAAAGCTGGTAAAGGTTTTGCTGAATGCCGGCGTGCAAGTAAGTGCTGATTGGTTGTTATACGGCGCTGGCGCTGAACCAATGATCCCAGAAGATAAAAGCCACAAAAATATTATCCAACCTAAGAGCAAAACCAAGACTGATACGGAACAGAAGAAGTCTGTTGATACGACAAGTACAATAGAACAAGAATTGCAGTACTTCCATCAACTGCATGATGAAGTCGTTAGCCTAAAGGTGCCTGATGATGGTATGGAACCAGCGTTGCTTGAGGGTGATTATGTTGCGGGGATTAGGCTATACAAAGATGACATTAAATATGCGGTTGGCAAAGATTGTATTGTCATGACCGAAGACGGTGAGTTGGCTGCGAGGCGCTTGGTGGCAAGTGATATTCCAGGTTTGTATGATCTACAATGTCGTAATTTTGATTCAAAGGTGAAACCACTGGTTATTTATAATGTTGAGTTAGTTTTTGCGGCTCCGATTGTTTGGGTTAGGCGTGGTTGACTGGATTGACTCTAACCTTCTTGCCAAAATACCTTTTTATATTAAATATAATACATTCCCTATTTTTATGTAACTCATTGTATGTATCTAAATTTTTTTGAATAATATCAATGTACCTAGATATAGCTTGTCCATTAACTATTAATTTTTTTCTTCGTTGGATACTATTCTCTCCGAAAAATCTATTTCCTTCTAGTTGTTTACTAGTTGTGAGCTCGAAATTACTACGTAGGTCAAGCCAGGTTTTTACATCACTAGTATGGCTTACAAGTATATCAGCGAATCGCTTCAGATGGAGATATGTATCTACAAGAGCTGTTCTATATTCAACATCACCTATAGAACCAATGAGATGTGAATGATTATCAAATATGGAAAAATAGTCTTGATTTATATCTGTCATATAAAAAAGAGGTTCATCATATTTTAATTTTTTTAAAAAACTACTTAAATCATAAATCATATCCCATAATGAATTTGCTTGAGCATTCAATGCATTAAGGATTTTTTTATTGTTACGTCTATGGATGCAGCATTTGATAATTTCAGAAAGTATAACGCCTAGTAAAACGAAACTACCACCAATAAGAGCACCAATAAACGCAATAATGAATTCTTTAGAGGTAATAATTTCATTATAACTTTCGATCATGAGACTCTCGTTTCTATTTTAATAATGTATTGGGTATATTTCAAAATTTGATTAAGCAAATAATTACAATGTCGTGTACTCCCAGCTAAATCTGGAAATCAAATAAACTCAAACGGATCCTGTTTCGCCAAAAACTCTGCATAGCTTGTAATACTATCTGTATCAATGCCGTACTTCTTCACATCTTCAACAACTGAATAATAAATCTTAGCACCATCTATCTGTGTAGCAGGGACTAAATAGCTACCCCAATCTTTAGGCTCAATCTTCGCAATATCTTGGCCATAAAAGAATGGAAAGGCTTTTCGCTCTTTTAATAGCTTTAAGACATCCCCATCGGGCTTCTTATCTGATTTCATAGCCATTTGATAATAGGCTTCTATATCATCATCATGTAGAACTGCTAATATTGCTGCATTGCCATTTTTATCAAAAAGGGCAAAGCTGCCGAATTCTTCAATTAAGTAACTTTCGCAATAGTTATGCTCTGAGACAAATTTATCAAAGAAAGCAATAAATTCTTTATTAGGTAGTATCCTTCGCAATCGCTCGTTTTGTTCGGCAATCTTCTCAACATCACGTTTAAAGTAGACATGTCTAGCTCGTTCAATGAGTCTGGCAATATTTCCTATCGCATCTTCATCATGTTTACTGACAAAGACATCAAATGTCTCTTCATTAAGCTTATCAATGGCGTCTCCATAGGGTATTTGTCCGGTGAGCATCGCTTTTATAAATGGATATTCAGCTAGATTTTCAATAGCTTCTAGTCCTGTTTTTTTAGGCATACTATGATCGAAACAGGCGCAAGAGACTTCTTGAAAGCGGTTGGAATTTTTACTCTGTCCAATTAGTTGATCAATTGGTAATTTGATCTTACGCTGCTCTATGGTACCGCGTTCGGAATTATCATTACCTGAAGATTGAGCCCAATGTCTCAACCAATCCTGCTCTTTTGAAGTTTGTTTCAAATATTCAATAGCGCGTTTCGGGTCGCTAAACATTAAATGACTTATGCCAAGCCTCGTAAGATAATTACTTAGTGTCTTAAGGTATTGCTTGTCATCATCTACAAATACAGCCGTAGTTGGGCGGATTGCAAATGCAACGACTTTTGGTTTGGCTTGCATAATTATCTCCTTGTTATTTTGTTTCCAAATGTATAGCCATCGTAATGAATGACAATATGAAATACGTAGCCAGATTTGTTTAGTTTTGCACACGATATTAGCCACAATATTCATAGTGCTTTCTAAAAAGTATAGACCAAGTCTGGGATTTAGATTGGCATTTGTTTAGATTTGATTAAAATTTCACCTGACAAGAGCAAGTACGGATTTTCTTCTATTTATCTTTGCTATGAAAATCATCAAGATAGCTATAATAATATGTGGCTCCATTAATGCTCATCTGTGAAGCTTGATAGATATTTCCTGCCCAGGCTGCTGGAGTTACAGTCAGATCATCTCTCTTGCCCGTAAATAATAAGTAATCGTTGGTTGCTAATGTCTTAGCAACATTGGCTGGCACATCATCTTCGGAAAACTCAATTGCATCTCTAGCTGAATCCATACTATCTTCACTTCTAACGGCTAATATCGATGTCTTCCCTACATTATCGAAGAATATAAAGCTGCCTGTGGTATCAAATAAGTAATATTCAACAATTTTATTTTTATGAATAATACTTTCGATATATCGATGAAACTTTAGTGATTTTAAACATTCGCTAGGATCTGTAATCCACTCTAAGGCTTGATATACAACATCTGAAAACTGCTGAAAATACGTCATTTGCATTTTTTTAATTTTGGATATCAATTGTTCTTCAAATTGAGGATGATCTTTGCGAATAAATGCATTAATGATGCCTTCGTTGAATGCACTAACGGCAAGCTGTTCATCCGTTTCACCGGTTAAAAGGATTTTTCCAATAGGTAGATCCATTAGTTCACGACAAACATCAAGACCATTTTTTTGTGGCATCGCATAATCAATCACTAAGACATTACATAAATTATGTCTATCGCTAACATCAACATGTTTATGGAATTCATAAACATCAATAGATAGTTGCGCAATACTTTTTAGTGCATCATCAGAACTAATAATACAGTTAGTAATAAAAGTTGGTTTGGAATGCATCTTGATATACTTAATACCGTCAGATGGTTTACTAAAGGTATTACAGAGTGTATCTTTTGCTAAAATTTTACTTAATGATGATAATAAAAGTTTATCGTCATCAATAAGCACAGTTGTACATGGAAAATAAAAACATGGGACTCGCTTTATCATAAATTAGCCTCTCGTATTTTATATTAATGCTTATCTAAAGGAAATGTCAGTGTAAATTCAACGCCGTCTGATTGAGGATGGTAGCTAATGTTTCCATCCATAGCCTTCATTGCGCGCTGACAAAAGGTTAATCCCAAGCCTATATTTGAACTTTTCGTTGTGAAATATGGCTCAAATAATTTTGATAAATTTGCATCATCTACGGTTACACCAATATTTTTTACATGTAAGTGATAGTTATCATTGTCAATTACTGAAGACATTACAACTATTGCATTATGCTCATCGTTACCATTAGATGTAGCAGCATATTCTGCATTATCTAATAGTTCGTATAAAACATGATGAATCATTTTTTCATCACCTAGCACAGTTGCATCATCCAATTCAATTTGAACACGAGATTTGTCCATTAGCTCGTAAACAGATTGATAATTGTTTATTCCTGTTTCAATACAGGCCTTTATGCTAAGAGGTTGATGTGAAGGCTTAAAGCCATTAGGCAACAGTTTGTAATTCCATCGCGAAATTAACTGTCGCAGCCAATCAGCAGTAAGTTTGGAATCCGACAACATTTCTTCATAACTTTCTAATTGATTTGGCTCAATCGCCGAAAGATCTAGTCCTGCTGCTTTAGCCTTTTGATACATATCATGTAACAAGGGGATAAATTCAGTTGTTAAGTTTTTCAAGTTGCCTTGGAGTACCAGTAGAGGTGCGGCCAGATCATGCGCAATTGTTCTCCACACCTGTTCTAGCTCGTGATTTCCGTTTTTATCAGACATAGCCTTTATCCTTTTTTTAGTATTATAGTCGGTCGCTAATACTTTTGCTAAAAAGGTGGTTCTTTGCTGACAAAATCTTTAATCCAAGGCAAATCACCAAAGTGTTCTTTTGGATAACCACTAGCCAGATATAATTCAGTAAAGCCTTGTTCATACAATTCTTTAGCAAATGCCTCGCCACTGATGGACTCGCGAAGGTTAGAGTCGATATAGATTGGTGTAGTTTTTGGTAAGGTCGGTAATGCGTTTCGTAAATCTGAAATCTGGTTAAAGGTTTTGATGGTGATGCCTTTTAGTTTAGCGGTTTGTTCCCAAGTACGAGTTAACATTTTATCGTCATCGAGGAATACTAGCTCTGGTTGGTCACTATCTACTAATGAGATGGATATATAAGGTGAAAAATTTTTGGGGATAATTTTAACGCCTAGTTTACTGGCTTGGGTGCGTACATTGGTTTCTTCATGTCGGCTTGTCACGAGGATAGCTTGGTTAGATAAATTGAGTTGTTCAATCAAATCTAGCCCTGTCTCATCAGAACCTAATAATTCATAATCGGCTAAAAATAATGTCGTTGACAAGTCTGCAGTCGTGCAATAATCCCGAAAGGCTTGGCTTCTATAAAAGTGTTTTAAGGTGATATCTGAAAGAAATGGATGGCAACGAGATTCCCAAATTGCATGGATTGATTCATCATCATCAAGTATTACTACAGTTGATCCAGGCGTCAATGTCAATTTTTCTTGGAACCATTCAGGTGTGGGCGCAATAGGAAGGTCGACAATCACAGTGGTACCTTGGCCAATTTGAGAGATAATATCAAAGCGACCACCACACTGTTTAACCAAATTGATGGCGCTAGCAATACCGATACCCGTGCCACCTTTTTTGCCATGGGTTGTACCCCCATGCTTAATTTTTTCTAATACCTTAGCTGGCATACCTTGCCCGGTATCGGTCAAACGAATACGGGCTTGATTGCCATATTTTTCCATGTGAATAGTCACCTTGCCTGTTTTGTCTACGGCTTCTATTGCATTATTGAGTAAGTTAGAAATGACCCGCTTAAATTGTATTGGATCAATCTTGACGAACAAACCAAATGCCTGTGGTTCAATATCCAAATTTAATTCGACAGAACGATCATCCATCTGTGCTGTCTTCTCGGATAGTAATGTATCCAATAAACTGGATAACAATTCAGGGTTGTGTGTTGTTGGCTTTTGTTGTTCTTGCTCACTAGTTTTTGTAGCTACAGCGTCTTCTCGATATTCCACTAATAGGTTATTGGCAATATCATTAATACGTCGTACGGCATTACGTATCAATACCCGTTGGTCTTCTGGCATGGTCGGCAGATTTCTTAATACGGTATTAAGTGCGGCAAGCGGTGACCGAATATCGTGCGATACTTGCGCGGTGCAATCAATCAACGCTTGTTTTGCCTTGGCTTGTTCAGTCCGAATCAGTATCTCTCTCTCTTGTAGTAACTGCTTGTTATGAGCAAACAATGCCCCGAAAACTATTACAGCAACATAGTCGATGATAATAGTGCTAATGCTAAGAGGATTAACATAATTAACTGTGCCTATAAAATAATGAAAGCATAGCCAGGCAAGTAAGATGCCGATTGGTAAGATGATAAGTAAGGGGACTAAATCAAGTAGTAATATACTAAGGACAACACCCGTTAAACTATTCAAGATCCATCCGTATGAAACGCCATTAATAAGCGTCATATAAGTAAAGAAAAATGGTAAGCAATAGAGTAAAGTTATATACCAATACAATGGTAAATATTTTTGAAACTGTGTAGGCCAATAGTTTTTGAGTGCTAAAGGAATGCAAAACAGCACTGCAATTATTCGCAAAATTAAATTTTCATTGCCTATCGGCGCAAGATATCCCCATAAAAAATAATACAGTGGGTACGTGATGATTCCGAATATACCAAAGGTGACGTATGGGTATTTTATGCGTTCTGCACGTTCAAGTAATTTATCTGTGACTACATTGATGTCCATTTGAAACCTTGCTTTCCGTGCTATTTTGATGTGGTTTGTAGATTAGCATATATTTTTGCTGGCAATCTAATTGATAAACATTTGATTCGGATTTACAATTTGATTTAATGTGATTGGTTAGTGCTTCTCTAGTTGCTATAGCTTCAGCATCACTTAAATGCAGACCTGTAATATGCAGCATTGGCTCAATGCCTAAAGTATAATAAATTTCCTTTGTAACGAAAAACTCAATATTTGTGTTGAATTCTTTTGCACAAAGTGAAACTAAGTCATACATTGCTAAATCTTTTCCATTAAAAGCGTTGATGAGGGCAGACTTCCCTAAACCATAGGTCATGACCACCGCAACTATCCCGCCAGGGACTAAAGAATCATAGAGTTTTTGTATGGCATTAAACCACAATTCGTTATCTATATAATATAATGTCTGGGAAATAACAGCTGCATTATAATAGTTTTTGGGCAATTCTACATCCATCATACAAGCATGTATTTTATTAAGCTTTTTATTTGGTCCAAGTTCTTCTACATCTATTGAATTAAGTGCTTCTTCAACAGGATCAATGACAGTAACCTCATTGAAGTATTTCCCAAAAATTTTTGTTAATTCACCCGTACCAATACCAATATCTAAAAATTTATCATGACTTTCAACAACAGGCGCAATTGCTCTTTCAAAGAATTCATAGCGGTGTTCAGTTTCTAAGGTGGAACTGAACAGTAATTCTAGTGTTTTCAAGTACGAAGCGCCGGTAGAAAATCGACCAAATATTTCCGGTTCTTCCAATGTTTTTGAGTATGTAGCCAATTGTTCTAATTTTTCTTGAGAGATAGCTTTCTCACCGAACACAAAAAAATCATCACTTAGTGGAAAATAGCGAACTTTATGTTGATAGGCTTGACTAAGAACATAAGCCTCACTGTCGTAAGATCTCTGTGACGGAGATTTAGATTGTAGTGTTGAAGTAGCTTCCACAAACATATTTTTATCCTTCTTCAGCGATATAGTATGCAGTTAACATCATTTAACTTAATTTATATCTCGGTGATGAACAGTACTCGCTTAAACATATAGCTGTAACTATGAGTACAAATGTACTAATCCATCAAACTAAAAATATCGATTCCGGTGTCATACTAAATTTAATAATTCAGTATGTCTAACCTCTTGTTGACTCGTGGCGTATGCAAATGCAAAGTGACTTCGTCAACATCAGTCAGTGTATTGCAAACACTGTTCCACCGTCCTGTGGGAGTTGTTCCAATTGAAGTATGCTAGCTTCTGCTAAACAGATTCTAGCATTAATTGCACAATGATAAAGCATATTGTTGTGAATGTATATGGTTTGTTATTTTTTTGGCTAGAATCGCATGCGTTTTGTATATTAATCATTCATTTCTAATGGAGGCTGCATAATAATTGTAATTACAGTTAAGCTTTTGCTATCGCTAATTTACATAATAGAAAACTAAGCAAACACTCTCACCTTTTCATTAGTGATAATTTCCAGCTGTACTGACATTTCATCTATAAGCGCTGCCTGGTTCTCGAAAGAATCCATGAAGATGTGCTTGATAAAGCATAGACTCTTATTATGCTGGGAGCAACCTATATAACCAGCTTTTGATTTATTACGAAGATAAGCTATTTTATCATCCACTAATAAACTTGTGTCTATGTACTCGGGTGGGATTAATGAAAATGGGTTATTAGCATATCGCTTTAAGCGACCCGTTGAGTCATAATAAAATGTTACCGAAGACTAGATTCGTTGCCTCACATTAGGCGTTACTCTCACATACTTAAAAATCGTCTTCAGTTTGTTCTCAATTTGCTCTTTCAGTGAGAACGGATTTAACGAGTTATAAATCGCACTGAGTTCCTGTTTTTTGTCCTTTGGAATATTATCATCATCTAACAAACGCTGATAGGGAGTTTTAGGCACATCATAATAGCGTTTATACTTTGAGTTTATTTTTTCTTTTTTAATTAATTTCATGGTTGGGCAAAAGTAATTTTGATATAAGCACCATTCATTACGATACAACTCATTCATTTTACTAATAAGTGTTTTGTTACTGATGCGGTCATAGCCAAAAAGTTGCCGTACATGCGTCCAATTTTTCTGTTCCACATGAGCATTGTCATCTTTATGGTAAGGTCTTGAGCGAGTAAATTGGATCATGCGTTCTTTGGGGCGGTCACTAAAGTATCGGATCAGGTGGTAATTTAAGAATTCGGTGCCATTATCACAGTCAAACCCTAATAATGGGAACGGCAGCTTATTTTCAATATCTTTGATAGCCTTTAGTATATTATCGGCCCCTTTATTCCAGACAGCTCTGTTTTCAGTCCACGTGCTTTTTATATCAGTTAATGTCAGGCTCCAAGCAAAGTCCCCAGCTAAACTATTGCCACAGTGTGCGACCGTATCTGCCTCAACAAACCCAGGCTTGGACACATCCCAATGGTGGGTCTTTATAGGAATTTGATTTTTTAATAGTTTGCCAGGCTTGGTGGTACAGAATCGTTTGCGGGCCGTTGCCCGATAAGGTTTTAACAAGCGGTCGATTGTTGAAGCACTCAGTGACAATAGTTTTTGACGGTTGCTATCCTGTAGAGGTGAATAATGTGTTTCGTAATGAGGTAACCATAGTGGTAACATGGCCGCAAGCTTCTTAGAGCAAACATAATCAGAGGCCATCCAGATTACTTTAAGGGGGTTAATGATTGCTTCTTGATGATACTGTGGTTTAGGACCAGGTTTTCCCTTTGGTTGGGCGACCTTGCGTCGTCGTGGACGCCGTTTTAGTAGCCTTATGGCATGTTTTCTGTGATAACCACAGACCTCACAGAATTCATCTAATATCTTTGATTTAGTCGCACGATTTGCCTTATGATAACGCTCATAGATTTGTTCTAAATACGACCTCTTTCCGTCTTGACCCATGATTTTGCCTCCTTCAATGTTCGGTAACATCTATTGTGAGGCAACGATTGGGTCAAGACCCTACTTTCGGTAACATTTTTTATGAGTCAATTCGAGCGACTGCCTGGATATTGAGTATGTCGCGCCATATATGATAAAATAATGTCTACAATACCTATGGCCTTAATGCGATTAATATAAACCTCTTTAGACTCATAGATATTCGATGCATATTGCACTTCTGCAGTGATTACGACTGCATTGATATTCTCTACATCAAATAGCGTTTCACAAAGTATATATTTATTGCTTTGCTGATCTGGCATGAATAGTATTGGTACTGTATCAATAATTTGTTCTTTGCTTCGTTGAATAACCAATAATATAGGACAGTTATTCAGTAGCATATGGTCAAGCATAGCCTTCATAGACCAATAGCAAGGTAAAACGTATCTATCGTCGTCATCCACTTGTCTAAAGGAATTTACTAGTTCTGCTATATATTGGCTTGGCATTGTTTGCCCAAAGATTTTTACGACAAATTGACATGAGATTGCGGCGACGTCTTTTTGATAACTATGAATCAGTTTCTTGGTTGCCTTTCTTGATATTTCTAGGTTGGCTGATAACAAGTTAACATCGATATAGCTAGTATTATTTTGATCATTATATTTGAACTTTGTTAATAAATAACTCTTTGTTAGGTACTCGATTATGTCAATTGGTATCTGTTGGGTTTCCTCTAAGATAGAAATAACAAAATCGCTAATTGTTCGGTGGTGTTTATAATATTGGGCTAATCCAGTGTTACTATTTAACAAATTATTAAGAATGGTGGTATAACTAACACAAGTTTCAAAGAACTCATTTACATCAATCTGATTATCACGCTTTAATAAGTAATTATAATAAGCCCTAATTTGACAAGCGGCTTCACCCACGTGTGGATCGATAGCAGTATAATTCCCATTAATATAAAAATCTTCCACGGCAGTATAAGCATGTGCGATCAGGTTACGCGCCATGCGAAGTATAGATTTACATTGTTCATCATCCTTAATAATGGTTCCGCCGTCCTGTGGCAGCAGTTCCAATATAAAGTTTGGCATTAGGATTTTACTTACTGGTTATTGGTTTTGATGAAACAATTGAGCAATGATAATGCATCTAGTAGTAGATGTATATGGTTTGTTTCATTATTTTGCGAAATTGTATATTTCTATACTACCGTTCTGTTTTATTTTTATCAGACACAGAGATATTGTTAAATTTTATAACTATAAAGAATGTTATTTTAACAAAACCCTATCCTCAATAAGTCACAGCCCCAATGTTCCACGTGACACATTATGTGTTGCGAAACATGATTTGTGTTGTTATTATATATTTAATACACTTCACCATCATAAAGGACAGAACAATGAAACTAATGACCGTAGATGAATATCTCGCAACACATTACACCCCAAACTCACGCCCATCTCGTCGTAGTCTTATACAACAAGTAAAACGAGGCGACATGCCTGGAAAGAAGTTTGGTAAATATTACTATATTGATGTCGATCCAAATTCATCTTTATTTCATCTTCAAAGTTTAAGCAGTGGAAACTAAGATATGAAAACCTTAGATCTAAATGAAGCGGCGGATTTTTTAGGGGTACACAGAGAAACTGCACGACGTCTCGCTGCGACAGGTAAAATGCCAGGTGCTAAGGTTGGTAAAGCTTGGCGTTTTATTCAAGAAGACCTTGCCCTATTCATGAGATCTTTATATCCTCACCAACAAGCGTCGCAAGGTGTCATAACCAATAGGAGTACAGAAATATGGCACTATCTAAACGCGGAAATGTCTGGTGGATCCGCTTCAGCCACAATGGACACAGAATACAACGAAGCACTTGGGACTAGTGACCGAATAGCTGCTCAACGGCTGCATGATAAGCTAAAGGCAGAGATTTGGACTATTGCCGAGTTAAATGAAAGGCCGTGTTTTACTTGGAAAGATGCAGTCAAACGATGGTTGAAAGAGAGTCAACACAAGCGCAGTCTTAAAGACGATATACTAAATTTGCGCTGGCTTGATCAATACCTTCGACATGCATCGCTCCATGAAATCTCAGCCGATAAAATTGAAAACATTGCTATTGCCAAAGAATCTGAAGGTGTTAAACCGGCAACGGTAAATCGGATGTTAGAAGTCGTGCGAGCAATTTTGCGTAAGGCTTGCAAAGAATGGGAATGGATAGACAAAATTCCTGCAATTCGGATGCGACATGTTGAAAACAAAAGGATACGTTGGTTAACACCTAAAGAAGCAAATCGGTTAATCAAAAGAATTGCCACCACATCTGTCAGACATGGCGGCATTCTCGTTGTTTACTGGTTTAAGAGCTAGAAATGTCAGGGAATTGAAATGGTGTGATATTAATCTTGAATCAAATCATGCCTGGATAGATCCTGAGACTTCTAAGAATAAAAAGGCAATTGCTGTGCCTTTGAATAATAATGCCATAGCTTTGCTAAAAAGACGAATGGGTATTCATCCAATATATGTCTTTACTTATAAAGGTAACCCTGTGGGTGAATGTTGCACTAAAGCTTGGCGCAAAGCATTAAAACGTGCAGGTATTGAAAATTTCAGATGGCATGATTTACGACATACCTGGGCAAGTTGGCATGTTCAAAATGGGACTAGCCTTAATGAGTTGCAACAGCTAGGCGGTTGGAGCAATTTTGAGATGGTTTTGCGCTATGCGCATCTCTCTAGCAACCATCTCATGAGCGCTGCCGACAGACTAGCTGGTACAATACTGGTACATGATGATATTGTATGCAACGATAAAATAACGTAACTTATTGATTTTATGGCGCGCCCGGACCGATTCGAACGGCCGACCGCCTGGTTCGTAGCCAGGTACTCTATCCAGCTGAGCTACGGGCGCGTATTCGGTTTTGATATAAAAAGTTATAAAGGACAGCCTCGCTAAACTGGCGGAGAGAGAGGGATTCGAACCCTCGATGGAGTTTTACCCCATACTCCCTTAGCAGGGGAGCGCCTTCAGCCTCTCGGCCATCTCTCCTGTTATTCGAGTCAACCTTTCATTTAAAATTCAACGCAACTACTATTTCTTTAACTCTTACCTGAACCACTATCAGAGGACGAGCTCTCGGACGGTTCTTTATGTTTTTCTTGCTGAATCCGCTGATAGATTTCCTCACGGTGTACAGATACATTCTTGGGCGCGTTGACACCGATGCGAACTTGGTTACCTTTAATACCAAGCACAGTAACAGTTACATCATCACCGATAATTAAAGTTTCACCTACTCGGCGTGTCAAAATTAGCATTTCATTCTCCTTACCCACGGCTCCGTGCCACAGGAACCGAATAGCGTACCGTTTCTTGACGAATGCTGCAAGAGATTTATGCTAATTTTTGTATTGGATCGAACTCTTCGATTGCCTCTACATCCAAGGCAAAAGCATCATGTAATGCCCGGACCCCGAGCTCGAGATATTTTTCATCAATAATGACTGAGACTTTGATCTCAGAGGTAGAAATGAGTTGAATATTTATACCTTCTTTAGCTAATGTTTCAAACATTTTACTCGCCACCCCCGCGTGGGAACGCATCCCAACGCCGATGAGTGATAATTTGCCAATCTTACGATTACTGCTAACTTCTCTAGCCCCCAATTCAACGGAAACCTTGTTTAAAATTTCTAAGGCTTGTGGATAATCATCACGACTGACAGTAAATGAAAAATTGATTTTATCTTCATCACGTGATGCATTTTGTACAATCATATCCACATCGATATTCGCGGCGCTAATCGCCCCCAGGATCTTGAATTGCGCCCCCGGAATATTTGGGACACCAATTAATGTCACCTTCGCCTCATTGCGATTAAAGGCGATACCTGATACAACTGCTTGTTCCATAGATGGTTTATCGTCGAAAGTAACCAAGGTTCCTGGCCCCTCTTTGAATGTTGATAACACCCGTAGTCGGACTTTATATTTGCCCGCAAATTCTACGGCACGATTTTGTAAAACTTTTGCCCCGAGACTCGCCATCTCGAGCATTTCTTCGAATGTAACATGGTCCAATCGTCTGGCTTGAGCCACAATCCTTGGATCAGCGGTATAAACCCCATCTACATCAGTATAAATTTGACACTCATCGGCTTTAACTGCAGCTGCAATTGCAACTGCAGTGGTGTCTGAGCCACCTCGACCCAAGGTATTCACATTGCCGGTTTCATCAATGCCCTGAAACCCAGCCACTACCGGGATTGTACCTTGTCGTGCTTGTTCACAGAGGTTGTTACAAACAATATTTTGGATACGGGCCTTGGTGAATGCTCCATCGGTATGGATATGCGCTTGGGGACCAGTATAAGATCTGGCATTAAAACCGCGCTTGATCAAGGCCATACACAATAAGGCCATGGAAATTTGTTCACCCGTTGACACTAGGACATCAAATTCACGGGGATCAGGACATTCCATAATGTTCTTGGCTAAACCTATCAAGCGATCAGTATCACCACTCATGGCGGAAACCACCACGATCACATCATGTCCCTGGTTTTTTGTTGTTACAATCTTATTGGCAACATGCTCAATACAAGCGATGGTCCCCAAGGAAGTACCACCATATTTCTGTATTATTAACGCCATTTAATTCTCTTCACTATTGATTCTATTGCTTTAAAACGTCATATATTAGTATAGACAGATTTAAAACTTTTTCATCTATAGGCATCGTACTCAAAATGTGTTCTTCTGGCAAACAGTTTTGGAGACAGGCTGGTGTCAGTTGGCCCCAACCTGCTTTAAGTATTTTTTTTAACCCAGTCATAAACTGAATCTAGCGCCTTGGCCAAGTGTTGAGTATCACTGCCACCACCTTGAGCCATATCAGGGCGACCACCACCCTGGCCATTAATCTGCGCGGTAATATATTTAATGAGGTCACCAGCGTGATAATGCTCACATAAATCCTTGGTTACACCGGCAACTAAATGTACCTTGTTGTCGCTAACCGTCGCTAATACCACAACAGCTGGTTTTAATTTTTGTTTCATTTGATCGAGCAATTCACGCAATGTTTTTGGATCGACATCATCAATTTGGCTCGCTAAGACTTTAACATCGTCAATCGTCTTGGCTTGATCTGTAACATCACCGCTGACACCACTCGCCAATTTTTTCTTTAATTGCGCGACTTGCTTTTCTAATTGTTTACCATATTCTCACTTGTTGTTTTAGCTTTTCAAAGACTTTATTTGGTGACACTTTCAATAATTCAGCAACGCTTTGCAAAGTCGCCAAGGTTTGGTTGCACCAAGCTAATGCACAATCACCCGTCACCGCCTCTATTCTTCGAATACCTGCGGCTACACCAGTCTCACTAATAATTTTAAATAAACCAATGTCACCCGTACGCCGAACATGGGTGCCGCCACATAATTCCAAGGAAAAATCACCCATCTTTAATACTCGCGCTTCAGCACCATATTTTTCACCGAATAAAGCAATTGCCCCACTATCCATTGCCTCATCGGGTGTCATGATTTGAGTTTCGACCAATAGATTGGCGCGAATCTTATCATTGACTAATTGTTCTATAGCTTGTATTTGCTGTGGATGCAAAGGTTCAAAATGCGAAAAGTCAAACCGTAAACGCTCGGGATCAACTAGCGATCCCTTTTGCAATACATGTTCACCTAACAATTGTCGCAATGCTGCATTAAGCAAATGGGTAGCAGAATGATTAAGGCAGTTGCCTGACGACGGCTTTTATTTATCTTTGCCTGAACTTGATCTCCCACATGAAAAATCACCGCTTTTCATTTTACCAATATGTAACACCGTGGTCGCCCTGCTTTTGTGTATCAAGCACTTCAAATTCAGAATTGTCTATTGTGATGCATCCGCAATCACCAATTTGACCGCCCGACTCGGCATAAAATGGGGTCTTATCCAAGACAATAATTCCCTCTTCGCCTGGATTTAATTTTTCGACGGGTTCTTTACCTTTAGAGATAGCGATTATAACCGCCTCATGCGCAATATGTTCATAACCCGTAAAATCAGTTTCCTCTGTAAATTGATGTTCATCATAATCTGCCACAAATTGACTCGCCTTGGCAGATCGTTCACGCTGTTGTTTCATTGCTTCATGAAAACCTTGCTCATCAATAGTGAAACCTCGTTCACGCGCAATGTCTGCGGTTAAATCCATTGGAAAACCATAGGTATCATAAAGCATAAACACCAATTCACCGGGGATAACTGTTCCCTTTAAATCAACATCTTGGCATCAAATACTTTTAAACCTTGTTCCAAAGTTGTTTCAAATAAGACTTCTTCACTTAATAAACTTTGTTGTACCCGTTCTTTTGTAGCCACCAATTCTGGATAAGCCACCCCCATTTCTTTAATCAAAGGTGTTACCAATCGATGAAAAAACGGTTCCTCAAAACCTAATTTATTGCCATGACGTAAAGCACGGCGAATAATACGCCGTAATACATAACCACGCCCTTCATTCGATGGGGTCACACCATCAGTAATTAAAAAGGCACATGAACGAATATGATCGGCGATCACACGCAATGAAGTATTTGTTAAATCTTGTATCTCAGCGAGTTTAGCAATGGCCTTGATAAGGTTCTGGAATAAATCGATGTCATAATTATTGTGCACACCTTGTATAACCGCAGCGATACGTTCTAGTCCCATCCCCGTATCAACCGAAGGCTTAGGCAGTGGCGTCATCTTGCCATCGGCATCACGATTATATTGCATAAATACCAAGTTCCAGATTTCGATGTAACGATCGCCATCTTCGTCCGGTGTCCCTGGTGGCCCACCAGCAATCTCTGGGCCATGATCATAAAAAATCTCTGTACAAGGACCACAAGGACCAATATCACCCATGGCCCAGAAATTATCTTTTTCACCACAACGTGAAAAACGTTTTGGATCAACTTTTAATTTCGTTTAACCAAATATCTGCCGCTTCATCATCCTCTTCAAAGACAGTGACCCATAATTTTTCGGCAGGAAGCTTAAGTTGTTTAGTTAAAAAATCCCAGGCAAAATTTATGGCTTCTTCTTTAAAATAATCACCAAAACTAAAATTACCCAGCATTTCAAAAAAGGTATGGTGTCTTGCAGTATAACCGACATTTTCCAAGTCATTATGTTTGCCACCGGCACGCACGCAACGCTGACTAGTCGTCGCCCGAGTATAAGGACGTTTATCGCGCCCTAAAAAGACATCTTTAAATTGCACCATGCCCGCATTGACAAATAATAATGTAGGATCATCAGCAGGGATCAGTGAACTACTCGCCACAATGGTATGACCATGTTGCTCAAAATAATCTAAGAAGGCTTTACGTATTTCGGCACTTTTCATTACAAAATACCTTTTTTAATAATTTATTAATGCTCTGCCGTTTTGCAGGATTTCCATCCGCACAGCGAAGGATGACATTTTTTATGCCCGAGACGACCTAGTCAATATCACCTTTCATTGCAGCACGAATGTGTTCCGATGTAAAACCTCGATATTGCAAAAACCGCATTTGTTTAGCACGCTGACTAAAATCATCCGGTACAAAATTGCCAAATCTTTTTTGTCGAGCAGCTTCAGCTAATGTATTCCAATTATAATCAAGCTCATCAAAGGCATTACTTATTAACTCCTGCGCCACACCACGCTGGTTTAATTCAACTTGTATCCGAACGGGCCCTACGCCACGCTCTATTCGATGACGTATATACGCCTCGCAAAACCGTACATCTGATAAATATCCTTGCTGACATAATTGCGCGATTACCCGCTCAACCAAGATTTCATCATCATTGATCCGTAACAGTTTATGCCTTAGCTCGAATATGGAATGCTCACGACGGGCCAAGGAATTGATCGCCTTGGCCCATAGTTCATTCTCAGATTGCTGCATCATACGCAACAATAATAGTTCTATTATGCTTCTTCAACGCTGGAGTCAGCCTTAGCCTTACCTTTAGCCTTGGTCTTGCCACCTGCGCCTGCGGCATTTTCCGCCGAGGTATTGGCATTGCCACCACCATTAACCTTATTGGTTTTTGGTAGCAACTGTTCCCGAATCTTGGCTTCGATCTCAGACGCCATATCATGACGATCACGCAAGAATTCGCGAACGTTATCTTTGCCCTGGCCAATGCGCTCGCCATTATAACTATACCAAGCGCCTGCTTTATCGATGATATTTAATTTAACCCCTAGGTCAATGATTTCACCTTCATGTGAAATACCTTGACCATAAAAAATATCAAACTCGGCTTGATTAAAGGGAGGTGCCATTTTGTTTTTCAAGACTTTCACGCGCGTCTCATTACCCAGCACTCTCATCACCCTTCTTAATCGAACCTGTACGACGTATATCCAAGCGTACTGAGGAATAAAACTTTAGCGCATTACCACCCGTCGTCGTCTCAGGGCTACCAAACATCACCCCGATTTTCATCCTAATTTGATTGATAAAGATAACTAAGGTGTTTGACCGTTTGATATTCGCCGTTAATTTACGTAACGCCTGAGACATCAGGCGCGCATGCAAGACCCATATGCGAATCACCCATTTCACCCTCGATCTCGGCCTTCGGCGTTAATGCGGCAACGGAGTCGATGACAACGATATCAACTGCACCAGAACGCACCAACATATCGGCGATCTCAAGCGCTTGTTCGCCGGTATCCGGTTGCGATACCAACAAGTCATCAACATTGACACCCAGTTTTTCAGCATAACTCGGATCCAAGGCGTGCTCAGCATCAACAAATGCCGCCGTACCACCTTGCTTTTGACTTTCGGCAATCGCATGCAAAGTCAAAGTAGTTTTACCCGAAGACTCAGGCCCATAAATCTCGACGATTCGACCACGCGGCAAGCCACCAATACCCAGGGCGATATCAAGGCTAAGCGAGCCAGTTGAGACCGTTGCGATGTCTCTAACTGCATTGTTGTCGCCGAGTCGCATGACAGAGCCTTTACCAAATTGTCGTTCTATTTGTGAAAGCGCTGCACTAAGCGCTTTAGTTCGCTGTTCTTCCATTGCCATAGCAACTCTCCTAGCAAATTTGTAATATTAATTTAAGTATGAATTTATATTGTCATTATAGGGAAATCATCATCCTAAAATCCGTAGTTGGAATGATGTATGTAGTGTAACAAATTGAATTAGATGGTGTATTAAAAATTTTTATGGTGACCTCATTAGTGATGAGAAAATTATTAAATAACCACATGCATCAAGATACTGCACTACAGACTCATTTCGAGCGCGGATTTTAGGATTATGGCATATAATGTGGTCGCTGACACCTAGGGCCACAAACTTTTTGATTGGCATTAAAATACACAAGGACTTAAGACTATGTTAATCTTTCTCGGATAGAATATGAACAAAATGTTCTTTAACCTAGAATCGTCAGTTGAAATTGTAGTGAGAGCGCTTAAGCTAATGAAGGTACAGCTGATTTTTGCAAAATTTTTTGAGGCAGTACTCACCCGTACGGTGAAAAAATTTTGTAAAAATCGTCCGTAGATTCAGCCAATTAAGCGCTCTCACTACAATTTCAACTGACGATTCTAGCTTTAAGTAAAACAAGAGGATGTAATGCTGAATCAAAAGAAAAAAAGGGCAAGGACTAATTCTTTAAACAAACAAGCCGCCCAGCAATCAAAACAAGGATGCAAAAAAGCAAAGCTCGACCCCTTAATTGAGATTGAGATAGACTTCGCACACATAGACGCTGAACTCTCAGAGGAACAGTCTACTGCCTTAACAGACGTATTGACTTCTAATTCATATCTCTGTGCGGGGAAAGAATATCTAGGCCAAAATCACCGCGTTAAAATCATTGGCCGTGACTTAATCAAGATGCACTGCAAACATGGTGGCCTTATGTGTCGAGTAGTTGAACAAGGCATCGCAAGTCTAGATTATGCAGCACTTTGCGAGCAGCACTATTTAGAGAGACCAGGGGTAGGTAGTTTCGGTTTTTTTTCTAAGGTTTATTTTGATTTAGTGCTCAACGATGATAACCAATATCAAATAAAACCACGCAAGCCAGGCCAAGCCCCTTATCCAAGAAAAGGGGTAAAATATATTATTCAAAAATCACATGAATCACTAAACCAACAATGCATCACTAGAGCAAAAAGCGAAATGTTTAAGTTTAGTCAATCAAGTAATCCACCACACAAGATACGTGAGCCCGAAGTATTATGCTTGGAAAATGCCACTGCGCTAGCGCTGACGATGCAATATCTAGCCATGGACACTCTGGAGACATTTATTAAAAAGAATTTTTCGAATTACAATCTTTACCAAAAGATAATGATTATGCTTAACATTGCGCTAGCACTTGAACAACTACATAAAGAACGGCATATGTGTCACTTGGATGTAAAGCCTGATAACATACTTATTAAAGTGGATCCAGACACGCTAGTAATTACTATCAAATTTGTAGATTTCGCACTTGCAAAACATAATATGCAGCATGATATTGCATATAAACATTACCAAGTTAATACTAACTTGGCAACACGCATTTATCTCCCACCAGAGGCTAAGTATTATGGATTAGCTACCACAACGACAGATGTTTATTCACTAGGTGTAATCATGTGTTTTGCATTGAATTGTGTACCACCAGTATATTGCCAGGGATATCCCCTCGATTTATCTTTACGCGATTACTTACCAAGCTTATACCCATTACTTATGCGTGATAGTACAATTCAGCCAGCACAAGTTCCAGTATTAGCGTTTACAATTAATCAATGCCTAAAATACATGTTGCATAATAATGCTAGCCTAAGGGTTTCAATCGAGAGAACTGCGCAACTCTTAACTGAAATTGTTGATTTGTTTTCAGCCGCGACATTGCAGCAAACTGTTAACCAAGAAGCTTTAGATGATATTAAATCGCCCCAATCTCCCCGCCCAAGCAGTTGTTAGCAAAAGATTAGGTTTGAGTTTGAAACCTCAGCAAATGGTCGGAGTGACTGGATTCGAACCAGCGACCCCTGCCTCCCGAAGACAGTGCTCTACCAAGCTGAGCTACACTCCGAATGAAGTCAAAAAGAATCATTAAAATTGCCGGCTTACGGCAAACTCAGCAAAATCTATCAAGATAGTTTTTGCCTCAGAATCGGGAATCTCTTGAATGCATTGTTTCGCAAGTTCTGCATGCTTACGGGCAACTTGATAAGTATATTCAAGCGCACCAGTGTTAACGATAACATCTCGAATCGCTTGCAGATTTTCCAGGCTTGCCGCTGCCACAGCCTGGCTAATAAGTTCACGATCTCCAGCATTACAATGGCGCAAGGCATGGATTAACGGCAAGGTCGCTTTACCTTCGGCAAGATCATCACCAATATTTTTGCCGATATCTTGCTGCGAGGCACCATAATCTAGCGCATCGTCTATCAGTTGAAATGCCAAGCCGACATATAAGCCATAGTTGGCCATGGCATCTACTTCATCAGGTGAGCGTTTGCAAATGATTGCGCCCAATTGTGCTGAGGCTTCAAACAAGGTTGCCGTCTTACGACGGATGACTTCCATATAACGTTCTTCACTCGTTCCCGGATCATTACAATTGATTAATTGCATGACTTCACCTTCGGCAATCGTATTGGCTGCATTTGCCAAAACCCCTAATACGGGAAGGTTACCGACTTCGACCATCATTTGAAAGGCACGTGAATATAAGAAGTCTCCCACTAGGACGCTGGCATCATTACCCCAGATGCGATTGGCGGTACGCTGCCCACGTCGCTGACCAGAATCATCAACGACATCATCATGTAATAAAGTTGCGGTATGGATTAATTCCACAATCGCCGCAAGTAAATAGTGTTCAGTACCCTGATAATTAAAAACCCGACTACCTAACACCACTAATGTTGGTCTAAGCCGTTTGCCACCACTACCAAAGATATGTTCACCAAGTTGACGAATCATGCTAATCTCAGAACCCAATCGGTCTGCAATTATTACATCAACATTGTCGATATCCTCTTTTACAAAAGAACGTATTACATCAAGTTGCATTTTTATTTTAAATCCAATCGGTTTCATGATTACTCGGAACGCCTGGCATGCTAGGCTCCCTCTTAAGCCTGTGTCAAGTTAATTTAATTTTTAGTGTGTCTAAAGGCCCACATCAATATGCAATTGTATGCGACAATGGATTTAAAATAAAATTATTTTCCAGTATAGTGTCTTTCAACCTAGAATTGGGTAGTATAAGTAAATACTTTAGGGGAATATGATATGGCCAAAAAAAATGCTTTTTATGCGCAGTCGGGTGGTGTGACTGCTGTTATCAATGTCTCAGCTTGTGCAGTCATTGAAACCGCTCGCAAGCATAAGATTAAAGTCTATGCCGGGCGTAATGGAATTATTGGTGCCTTAACTGAAGATTTAATCGATACCAGCAAAGAAAGCGCTAAAGATATCGCTGCCCTACGTTACACCCCAGGTGGCGCCTTCGGATCCTGTCGCTATAAATTAAAAGGGTTGGAAGAAAATCGTAAGCAATATGAGCGTTTAATAAAAGTATTTGAAGCCCATGATATTGGCTATTTCTTTTATAATGGTGGTGGTGACTCCCAAGACACTGCTTTTAAGGTTTCCCAACTCTCCGAAAAACTAGGTTATCCACTAACCTGTATCGGAATCCCTAAAACAGTCGATAATGATTTACCCTTCACTGACAATTGTCCAGGCTATGGTTCTGTAGCCAAATATGTTGCCACCTCGATTCGCGAGGCAGGCCTTGATGTGGCATCAATGGCTGAGACTTCGACTAAGGTATTTATCCTAGAAGTGATGGGCCGTCATTCTGGTTGGATTGCTGCCGCCAGTGGCTTGGCCGCCAGCGCAGATGAAAAACCGCCGCATGTCATCTTATTCCCAGAAATCCCTTTTGACTCAGACAAGTTTCTCAAACGGGTAGATAAATGCGTTAAGAAATACGGTTACTGCGCCCTGGTCGTTTCTGAAGGGGTACGCAATAAGCAAGGTAAATTCTTAAGCGATGCCGGTTTAAAAGATGCCTTTGGCCACACCCAATTAGGGGGCGTGGCACCAGAGCTTGCTCAACTCATTAAAAGTAACTTGGGTTATAAATATCACTGGGCTGTTGCAGATTATTTACAACGCTCAGCCAGGCATATCGCCTCGGCAACGGACGTTGAACAGGCATATGCCTTGGGTAAGGCCGCAGTAGAATTTGCCTTGGCCGGTAAAAACGCAGTAATGCCGATAATCGTGCGTAAACCAAGCAAAAAATATCGCTGGGAGATTGGTGAAGTGCCATTAGAAAAGGTCGCGAATATAGAAAAGAAGATGCCACGAAATTTCATCTCCAAAGATGGCTTTCATATTACTGATGCCTGTCGCGAATATATTGCGCCATTAATCAAAGGTGAAGATTACCCACCATACAATGATGGTTTACCTAAATATGTAACGCTCAAAAATACCGGGGTAAAGAAAAAGTTACGTAAAAAATTCGCAATTGATTAACCCATTCATAAATCAGTTTCACGAATTTTTTAAAATAAACTTTGCATGAGTGATTACTTTTCAGGTGGTGGCTTTTGATCGTGATTAACACGTACTTCCAAGTCAGCTAACTTTTGTTGTACCGACATCAGCGTCTCAACAATTGTTTCTTCATCACGCTTCACTGCCTGAATACTTTCCAGGATCAAACGGATCTCTTCGCTTTCCTTTTTGACTTCTTCAACACCTTCGCGTACCTCACGTTGAATAAAGATGGAAGCAAAATTAGCGGTGATGACTGAAAATAAACCTAAACCCATGGTGATGAGGATTGCTCCAAAGATTCGACCCACGCCACTGACTGGGACTACGTCACCATAGCCCACGGTGCTCATTGTCACCCAAGCCCACCAAATACCGTCCCACGGTGTTGCTATCGCCGGGTCAAGACCTGCAACCACAATCCCTGCTAAAAAAACGATAATCAGTGCCGTAACTAAAGTGGTGGATAATCGATTATCCGAAAGCGATTTGATACAGGCATCCAGCCAAGTTATCAATAACCATATCACTAAAATGGGTCTTAAAACTTGCAATATAAGATAGACAGGGTGCCATTTGGTTACTAAAAATACGCCACCAATGCAAAGCGCGACTAAAAACCAGTTTTGCCGCAAAAAGCGCAATTTCTTTTTTACCACCGTCAAAGAGACTATCAATTGGATCAAGAAAAAAAACCAGACACAAAGGTTCAGCACCATATCGATATTTGCGGCCAACTGGTCCTTACGGTCCAATTCCCACTGGATAGCAACTAAAAAGATGATGATGATCGACAGTCGTTCAAATATTTTACCAACAAAACGGGCCTTGAATGGCTCCATTTCTGAAATACCTGCAATCCCTAAATATCGATGCAATTTTATCATTTGTTTCCTGAACTTAATTTTCTATACTATTATTATTATAAATATTAATGGAAGTCATAAAACAATGATACAGCGATTGTCTCTGATCATATGTTAAGGATAGTATAAAGGATATAATTTTTAACAAGTGGCCAGAAAGCACTTGCTACATAAGTTATATCATTGTACATTATGGTAATGTTTTATAACAATAATTAACCAGAAGAAATAATTATCATGAATGTAAAAGATGTACGCCGGGAAAATTTACGGGCGTTAGCAAAAGGAGTTGGCGGGATATCAGCGTTGGCGCGCCGCCTTACTAAATCACAAAGCCAAGTCAGCCATGTTATTGGCATGAAACCTATTAAAAATATAGGTGATAAATTCGCTGCCGAGGTCGAACGTGAATTTGGCAAACCACCAGGTTGGCTAGACCGAGAACACGAAGAAGTTGCCAAACAATTGGGGCATGATCCGAATACAGCAAAGCGCCGTTACTCTTTAAAGTGGATACCGCTAGTCGAACCACATCTCCTTAAATCATTGATTCGAGATTTAAGCATAATTGAGCATAATGTTCATGAACATGTTCCAAGTGCTATCGAAATCGGTGACAACTCTTTTGCTATTCGAGTCTCAGATTCAGTATTAAATAATTTAACCAGTGGCAATGGGATTAATTCCGCAACTTTGATAATCGACCCAGATTGCCCGTTAAGTGCAAATGCACTGGTGTTAACCTTAGTCGGCAGCGGCATGCAACCAAGTTATCATAAATATATCGTCGACGGTGAACACCATTATTTAAGACCCTTGAATAAGCAAGATCAAATTGAACTTAATGATGACAATACAGTTGTAGGTACCATCCGTCAAATTCAATACGAATTACCCTAATTCTGCATAAATTAAATAATTTCATTAAACCACCATCATAATAACTTAATAGCTTGTGATAGGTTTATCATTTGTGGTGGCAATTTTTCGATTATCGCACTCATTAAATATATTATCAATTTGGTATTGACTATCAATTACCAATAAGGTAATCTGTGAAATGAGGATGATTAATGACAAGGAGGTGACGACACCAAAAAAGTTGTGTATGGAGACAATATATCATTACTCATGGTTCCCGGCATTCATTCTACACCTATGTATTGTCTCCATCGCGATCAGGTTTTTGGGTAATTTAACATTGGACGTTAGTCAAGGTATTGTTGATATATTGTGGCGCTCAGGCCTGGCTTCCCCCCTGCAATCGGCCCACAATTCCCAACAAGGCTTTGAGTTCCCACTACTCTGGGCTGCATCATAAAGGGAATTAACGCCCAACTCCTGCTAATACTCACTAAACCTAATAGCGATGGGGATATCTGTATTTTAGAGCCCCCTCCCCCTTCCCTCTCCCTCAAGGGGGAGAGGAATCTACTCATTTTCATCGACGAAATGAAAAACTAAAAAAGGGGGTCATCCCGGGTGTTACTGCAACTTGGTGAGCTGAGCTCCCTTAGTTGCAGTTCAT
>CAVVHY010000016.1:0-30955 GCA_963748135.1 uncultured Gammaproteobacteria bacterium
TAAGAACATTAAAATATAAACTATCAACCTTTATTAAAAATAAGTAACTATGAAAACACGAGACTAACTTTATTATCTTGATCTTTTGTTTTATTGATTTCATACCTATACCCTTTATTCCTCGTCTGCCGCCAGCCAACCCTGTGAGAGCCAAACACGCCACGGTCGTAACGAGCGCACACATCCCGCCACTACCAAGCGGGATATTTGAACATTTTAAAACAAGGTGGCAATGCTGTTGACGCCGCAGTTGCCGTTGGTTACGCACTCGCCGTTGTCTGCCTTACCTTGTTGCGGCAATCTCGGTGGCGGTGGTTTTATGCTGATCCACCTTGCCGATGGTGAAAATCTATTTTTGAATTTTCGTGAAAAGGCACCACTGGGTATTAAACCCAACACAATGTATTTCGATGCCGATGGCAAACCCTTAATGCAAAAGATGCGTATTGGTTATTTAGCAGTCGGTGTCCCCGGCACTGTGATGGGCTTAAATACCGCATTAAAAAAATATGGCACCATGAGTTTAAAACAAGTCATGGCACCCGCCATTAAGCTCGCAAAACTTGGTTATCGCTTAACGCCTGGTGATATGTTACTTTATGACTATGGTTACAAATATTTTCTTGATTATCCCAACACCAAAGCCATTTTCACCAAAGATGGCAAACCCTATCAAACAGGTGATCTATTTAAGCAAGAGGACTTAGCTAAGAGCTTAGAATTAATTGCCAATAATGGAACCAAAGCCTTTTATCAAGGCGCTATCGCTAAGACAATTATTAAGGCTAGCGATGATAACGGTGGCGCGTTAACACAAGAAGATTTTGACGATTATACCGTGCAGTGGTTAACCCCCATCACTTGCCATTATCATGGGAATGAAATTATTTCCGCCCCACCACCAAGCTCAGGCGGGGTTGCGCTTTGCGAAATGTTAAATATCCTGAATATATATCCAATCCGTTATCTAGGTTTTCATTCGGCCCAAACAACGCATTACATGGTCGAAGCAATGCGCTATGCCTTCGCCGATCGTAATCAGTACCTGGGTGACCCGGATTTTGTAAACAATCCAATTAACTGGTTACTTTCTAAAAAACACACGCATTTAATCCAATCACGTATTCAACGTTTTTCAGCAGGCGATTCCAAAAAGATTGGTTTTTTGAAAGCAAAAAATCAGGAGCAAATGCAAACTACACATTATTCGATTGTCGATAAAGATGGCAATGCAGTTGCCGGTGACTTATACGTTAAAATGGTTATTTCGGCGCCAAAAGGTTATAGCCGGCGATACCGGCTTTTTCTTGAATGATGAACTTGGAATGATTTTATAGTTTAAAGGCAGGTATGCCTAATATGTTTAAGTTGCATCAAGGTGAAACCAATGTCATCAAACCAGGTAAAAGACCCTTGAGTTCAATGACCCCGACCATTGTATTAAAAGATAATAAAGTTTATATGAACTTAGGCGCGGCTGGTGGCCCAACGATTATCACGCAAGTGCTACAAAATATAATAAATGTGATTGATTTCGGCATGAATATTCAAGCTGCGATCGATGCGCCACGGTTTCATATGCAATGGATGCCTGATGTCATTTATATGGAACCGTTCGCTTTCTCCATGGATACGCAACAAATACTGGCATTTATGGGATATCGATTACAACTTGGGTCACCTTATCATACGACATTATGGGGACGCTCCGAGGCGATCATGGTCGATCCCAAGACGGGAATGTTATATGGCGGGACTGACCAACGTTATGGTGCTGGTTTAGCCTTGGGTTATTAAAATATTATTAAAAGCTCTGCCATTTTGCAGGGGGTCCCTCGACTTCGCTCGGGATGACAATGCTTCGCTCAGAATGACATAGTTTTTAAATCAAAACGGGATCAATAAACTCTCATCCAACGCCAACAATTGATCTTTAAATTTGTGTTGAATAGTTTGCAACGCATCGCGATCGTCGGCTTCAAAGCGCAAGGTTAAACAAGGTGTCGTATTAGAAGCACGTAATAAACCCCAGCCATTATTAAATTCCACTCGCGCACCATCGATCTTAATTATTTTAGCATCAGCAAACTTGGCCGCTGCAATAAATTTTTCAATGAAAGCAAACTTATGCTCATCGGCGATATCAATCTTTAACTCTGGAGTATTGACACTATTCGGTAACGCCTTAAAAACCTTATCGACATCATCATCAGAATGAGCAAGGATTTCTAATAATCGCGCCCCCGCATACATACCATCATCAAAACCAAACCAGCGATCATTAAAAAAGATATGGCCACTCATTTCACCAGCAAGTGGCGCTTTTAATTGTTTCATCTTATTTTTAATAATCGAATGTCCGGTTTTCCACATGATGGGTTCACCGCCAGCTGCCTTGATGGCATTGGCCAAATGGCGACTGCATTTGATATCAAAGATAATTTGTTTACCTTTGTTGGCAGCCAATACATGCTGACTAAACAAAATCATTTGCCGATCCGGCCAAATGATTTCACCGCGATTAGTCACAACACCAAGCCTATCGGCATCACCATCAAACATTAAACCGATATCTGCCTTTTCAATTTCCACACGCTTAATTAATTGTTGCACGTTTTTCGGTTGGCTTGGATCTGGGTCATGATTGGGAAAATTACCGTCGACGTCACAAAATAATTCAATCACTTTAACACCTAATTGACGATATAATTTAGGTGCAATATTCCCAGCAATACCATTACCGCAATCAATAACTGCAGTGATCGGTTTACTTATCTTGACATTACGACATACGGCATCGATATATTGGTCGGTAATATCAACTGATTGTAGCTTACCATAACCCGATAAAAAATCGCCTTTAACTATGCGATCATATAATGCCTTAATCCCTGATTCAGCAACACTGGTGCCACCTAAAACAATCTTTAAGCCATTATAATTTGCTGGATTATGACTGCCGGTGACAATCACACCAGAATTATAATCGGTAATATGGGTCGCAAAATAAAGTAACGGTGTTGGCACACGACCAATATCAACTACATTACAACCGCTATCTAAAATGCCTTTTTGTAATGCCATCGCCAACATTGGACTTGAGATGCGACCATCTTGTGCTGCAACAATGGTATCAATACCACGACTTTGTGCCTCACTGCCAAGTGATAAACCGATTTGATAAATGATCTCTGGGGTTAGTGTCTCTTGATAAACACCACGAATATCATAGGCTCTGAATATTGAAGCCGGGACTTCGACTTCTAAGCTAGCTTGTTCCATTAATTGTTCGTTATCAATCACACATTGTCCCCTATTGTTTTGCAATAATTAATTAAATTGCGAACGAATTTTCACGCTTTTTTTCGTGAGTCTTATCTTATTTAATTCCCGTGTGACCAAATCCACCGGCGCCACGATCACTTTCAGAAAATTCACTGACAATTTCAAATTCGGTTTTGATAATTGGAATAAAAACCAATTGTGCGATGCGCTCCCCAGGATTAACAGTAAAATGATCGTTACCACGGTTCCAACATGACACCATTAATTCGCCTTGATAATCTGAATCAATTAAACCAACCAGATTACCAAGTACGATACCATGTTTATGGCCAAGCCCGGATCGCGGTAAAATTACCGCTGCCATGTCAGGGTCGCCGATATGAATCGCCATACCAGTCGGGATCAATTGCGTTTCACCTGGCGCTAATTGTAACGCTTGATCAAGACAAGCCCGCAAATCCAAACCGGCAGAGCCAGCGGTTGCATATTCAGGTATGGGAAATTCAGATTTAAGTTTTGGATTTAAGATTTTGACTTGTATGTTTTTCATGTTTTTGCTTCGCTATTAGAGTCATTAATTTTATGGCTAAGGCTTGTTTTGCCTGTAATGGCAATTCCATGGTTTCAGTTTTGGTAATCACCGTACACGCATTGGTATCGGCATCAAACCCTTGACCGATAACGCCAACGTGATTGGCGATAATCATATCAAGCCCTTTGTTTGTTAATTTTAATTTAGCCTGATTAATGACATCATCTGTCTCAGCAGCAAATCCTACCACCATGGGCACAAGCTTAGACTTTGCAACTTCACTAAGGATATCAGGATTTCGGGTCAATTTTAACTCCAATGTCGCATTTTGTTTCTTAATCTTGCGACCAGCGACCTCTTGGCAGCGATAATCGGCCACCGCAGCCGCCCCAATAAAGATATCTTGCCCCGATAAATGTTGCATGACTTGGTCATACATCTCTTGCGCACTGGTGACCGGAATGGTGTTGACGCCCGCGGGTGGTAACAAATTACATGGCCCAGATATTAAGGTTACTTCGGCACCTGCATCACTTGCCGCTTGTGCCAAGGCATAACCCATCTTGCCAGAACTATGGTTACTGAGGTAACGCACTGGGTCAATGGCTTCACGAGTTGGACCAGCGGTCATCAATACCTTTTGGCCTTTGAGGAGATTGTTTTGGGATTGCATTAATTGTTGCATCGCTTGCACAATATCTTCGGGCTCTAACATCCGCCCCCAACCGACGTCACCACAGGCTTGTACGCCTTGGCCTGGGCCGATAATAGCGACGTTGTAATCAATTAACCGTTCAATGTTGGCCTTAGTTTGTGGCGCTTGCCACATTTGTTGATTCATCGCTGGCACAACAGCGATACGCGCCTTGGTCGCGAGACAAAGTGTGCTTAATAAATCATTGGCATGACCATAGGCCAAGCGAGCGATAAAATCGGCCGAGGCAGGCGCGATTAAGATGAGATCTGCCCAACGGGCCAATTCGATATGGCCCATTGCAGCCTCGGCGTTTGGGTCCAATAAATCATGATGCACTGGATTGCCAGAGACTGCCTGCATTGTTAACGGTGTAATAAATTCCTTGGCCGCGGCAGTCATAACCACCTTGACTTCGGCACCGGCGTCTATCAATCGCCGCGCAAGCGGCGCTGATTTGTATGCCGCGATGCCGCCGGTTAAACCTAAGATGATGTGTTTGTTATGTAATGACATTCGAACGCCTTATTTGGCTGATGTCGGCATCGCTACGCGATACCGACCTACAGATTATTTTACAATTAACCCATATACTAACTATATAATTTGCCATACAAATATGCTAGCGTTAGAACCTTATTCATTAATTATTTATCAACCCATAGTCAAAAGGAATTGCTATGAGCATAAAGAATTGGCCGCAAACCGAACGGCCGCGTGAACGACTTATCAAATACGGCGCCGGCGCCTTATCAGACACTGAATTACTCGCTATCTTAATCAACCAAGGACAACGTGGTCGCACCGCACTCGATACTGCCCGTGACTTATTAATGCATTTTGGTTGCCTGCAAAAGCTATTTACCGCACCTTTAAAAGCCTTCGTCGAGTGTGCTGGTATTGGTACTGCAAAATATAGTTTATTCCAAGCAACCCATGAATTAGCCAAACGTATGCAGCAAGAAGCCATTGAAGACAAAGATGTATTACGAAATAGCTTGGCCACTAAACAATATTTGGCTGCCAAACTACGACATAACCAAATTGAAATCTTTGCTTGTCTCTATTTAGATTGTAAAAATCGGATTATAAAATACGAAGAATTGGCGCGGGGTACGATTGATCATGCGGCGGTGCATGCCCGTGAGCTTGTCAAAGGGGTATTACAATATAATGCCGCTAATATCATCTTAGCCCATAACCACCCGTCTGGGTCTGCCGAGGTTAGTCAGGCAGACCGTGAAATAACGATTCGTTTACAACAAGCATTGGCAACTATTGATGTTAAGGTCTTGGATCACATCGTCATTGGCGATACGGCTATGACCTCATTTGTCGAAATGGGATGGTTGTAAGGCACTGCTTTTTTTAAAGTAGCTGTGCTACGTTTAATAGCCACCACCAAATTTACCACCACCGCCTGGTCTAAATGAGTTAAAATCATTGGGTTTACGTAAGGACATTTCAAAAACACCATTACTATGGACTTCACCCTGAAAAGAACGCTGATCATAATTACCCGAAGTATGATTAGCAGGCATTGAATTTCCAAAAAAACCGTTTTGTTGCTTACTACCATAGGGTTTCCCTGACCCAATCGCAATGGGTCCACTCGTGGTATAACTATTTTTGGTTGGCTCCTTAGCGCTCGTCGATCGCTTCCGGTGATTCAATGGTGATGCCTTGCCTGGGATACAAATTGGCGTTGACCTAGAAGCAAATCCATCATCGCTATCAGAACTTTCAGATTGAGCCTTACTTTCCATATCATCCTCTAATGTATCGACATCTGGAAATGCTGCATCCATCAAGTCAAATGCAAAACCGATAATAGGATATAACGCAGGACTATCTGATATGCTTCTTTGTATTTCGGTTTTAATCTCTTCTCTTGAATTTCTTTCAATATCTATCTCATCCAAGGTTTCAGTGATTGCTTTGGGGATACTTCTACAGTAAGTTAATGCTAGATTGACATTAGCTCCTTCCGAAATATATTTAGTTAATGATTCCGATGATTCTTGTGATTTCTTTTCATCTGTATCATCAACTAACTCTGCGTCATCAAATACAAATCCCAATTCACTTGGTTCATTTTCAGGTTTACTATCATTTTTATATCGGAATTGATCATTTAAGACTTCAAAAATACCCTTTAAAGCATCCATGAATTGACCTGCTGAGTCTTTATCCTTGCAGGGAGAAATGTTTGCTAATCTTTCAGCGATCTGCTCTAAGAAAACAACCAAAAATGCACCTTCACCTCTAATTAGATCAAACTCAATATCTTGATCTCTGGTTGAAAGCTAATTGGACCCCTAGAGTTCTGTGCGGTGAAGATTTTCTACCCATGTTTTTCAAACTTGTACTTAAAACCAAGTGAATCTTCTTGAGAAAATCTGAGGTCAGCGCAGCAACCTTTTCAACCTTGTCTTCGTCGACATCCATATCTTTTTTTGCTAACCAGTTTTGTTTTACTTGGGCAATCATCGTAGGAAGATTAGTGAAAAAATTATCACTATCAGGTGAAATTGTATATCCTGGTGATCGACGACCAGCAGATAATGTTAAAAAACCTTTTCTTGGTGTATTTGGAGAACTTTCACCTTTAGGGTCTTTAGTATTCACAGGTTCGTTTGAGTGAGTCACTGCTGTTTCCAATTCTGTAGCAAGGATTTCTGTAGCGGCCTTGACAATCTCTGCAAAAGTTTTCGGGGTGTTACTTTCTATAGTTTCTACCGCGTCTTTGCTTTCCTTAACTTCTACAACTTCTTGCTGCGGCGGTGTATGGTTCTCCGTTTCGGCATCAGACTCATGAGGACTAGTTTCGGGCTTAGATAATTCAAATTCAAACTCAAACATAAAGTAATTCCCAATCAAGTTAAGTTAGTTGATTTTGTTTAGCAGGGCGTTAATCGAAAGGGACCAAAGGCACGATGTGTGATTTTTGACATCAATTATTAACCCGGCAATTCATATTAAACAGTACATATCTTAAGCTATATATATTAAGGAAAAATTAAGTACAATTAAATAATCGTTATTGCTTATTGCGCTTGGGGCCGGATTTTGATATAAATGACCACCTTATTTTTATCTGATACAGTTTTAAATAGCTAAACATTGGAAAATATCATGTCTAGAGTATGTCAAGTTACAGGCAAGCGCCCCACAACCGGGAACAATGTTTCCCACGCCAACAACAAGACCAAACGTCGATTTTTGCCAAATCTGCATTATCGTCGCTTTTGGTTGGCCGCTGAAAAGCGCTATATCAAGTTGCGTGTTAGCAGCAAAGGCTTGCGTATTATCGATAAATTGGGGCTTGAGGCCGTTTTGGAAATGATCCGTAAGCGCGGTGAAAAGGTTTAAGAGTTAAGGTGAGCGATTATGGCAAGAGATAAAGTTAAATTAGTGTCAACCGAAGGTACCGGTTGCTTTTATACAACTGATAAGAATAAAAAGAACACCCCTGATAAACTAGGCACCAAAAATGGTGGCAAAGGCTTTAAGAAATATGATTGGAAGCTTAGAAAGCACGTCGAATTTAAGGAAGAGAAGATTAAGTAGGCCAGATAGACTAACATTGAGTTAGCTAAAAATTTCCTAAAAACCACCGTTCGGTGGTTTTTTTATATCTGTAAATTGGCACTGATGGGTAAATGTCTATTTCTTGTTTGCCAATTGTTAGCAAATATGCTAACATTACAATATGATATGGAATGTCACTTACTTTAATAAGCGGGTTTATAAGGAAATTCTGCTTATGCCTAAAAAAATCAAGGCACGCTATATTGCTCTGACTGATCGCATGATGCAATTTGGGCCTGATCTCGGTATGCCACATACCCGAGCAATGGGTAATGGACTCTTCGAATTGCGCGTCAAAGCAGAAGAAGGTATTGCCAGAATGCTTTATTGCACATGTATCAATCATGAAATTGTTATCTTGCATGCATTTATCAAAAAGACGCAAGAGACCCCAAAAAGAGAATTAGAGATTGCTAAAAGGCGTCTAAGAGAGGTAATCAAACATGGCTAGAAAATCACAAAAATGGCACGATGAACTAAAGCAATCTGTGCTTAATGATGAAGAAATGCGTATTGAGTACGAAGCCTTTAAGTTACAGCTCGAGTTAGCAGCGCAAATGAAAAAATCCCGCGAAAACGCCCATCTTACTCAAGAGGATATCGCCAATAAATTGCATACTCAAAAATCCGTGATCGCCAGATTAGAAGCAGGTGGTGGTCGTAGTAAACACTCACCTTCACTAAAGACTCTCGTAAAGTATGCCCTGGCAATCGGTTACAATTTAGAGATTAAATTAAAAGAAGCCCATTAATTAAATCTTACACCGCATACGTCTTCAATTTATGCGAAAACTGCCGTAGCGCTTCGATTCCAGTAGCTTCGGCTTGATGACACCATTCTTGCAAAGCCTCAAGGCTTTCTTTTTGATTAGCTGCCGCACGGTCCCAAATCGCCTGTAAGCGCAAGCGGAATTGATAAACCTGATGCAAGCGTTGACAATGTTCAAACAAGGTACTTAAACGTTGCTTATTATTCTCATCCACCAGCATCGTTTCGCGGGTCAATAAGCGCTTGGCACGCTTGAATACTCGCTTACTGGCATCATTGGCACGTTGCTGTTCTTCCTTCAACACTGGCAAAATCACTTCTTTACTGTAACGTGACAATACTTGGAAGCGATTGGTCAAGATGGCATAGACTGTCTCCATATCAATGTAGTGTTTGTTTGGAACCCGCAACATCTTCGGTGGCACACTCAAATTCTTAGCCAAGCCTAACAATGACAAACCACGAATATACAACCAACCGATATCAAATTCCCACCACTTGAATGATAATTTGGCTGAATTTGGAAAGGTATGATGATTATTATGTAATTCTTCGCCACCAATGAGAATACCCCAAGGCACGATATTGCGCGAGGCATCTGGGCATTCGTGATTACGATAGCCAATATAATGACCGACGCCATTGATAACACCGGCGGCAAAAAATGGGATCCAAATCATTTGCACAGCCCAGACAGTAATGCCCGGAATACCGAATAATAAGATATCGATGATAAACATCATGGCAATACCGAGCAATTGATGACGCGAATAGATATGACGTTCAAGCCAATCATCCGGTGTGCCGCGACCATATTTTTCCAGGGTTTCTTTATTTTCCGCTTCGGCACGATAGAGTTCAGCCCCTTCAAGCAAGACTTTGCGGATGCCAAAAATCTGTGGGCTGTGAGGATCATCTTCCTGCTCGCACTTGGCGTGGTGTTTGCGATGGATGGCCACCCATTCTTTGGTAATCATCCCGGTGGTTAACCACAGCCAAAAGCGGAAGAAATGACTCACGATGGGATGTAATTTTAGCGCCCGATGCGATTGGCAACGGTGTAAAAAGATAGTAACACTGGCGATAGTGATGTGAGTCAGGATCAACGTGGCAATCACATAACCCCAAAGAGACAAATTTAATAAACCGTAAAGCATGGATATATCCTTAATTTCGCTATTCAAAAATGATCACTCTCGATATAAAGTTAAGTATAATATGAATAAGCCACTTTGTTTAGTGTTTTTAGTGCCAAATTGCAGATTAACGAATAGATTTAGCTTATGCCTGAATTACCTGAGGTTGAAACCAGTCGGCGCGGCATTGCGCCATTTATCGAACAACAAACCGTTGCCGAGGTCATCATTCGGCAAGCCAAGCTGCGTTGGCCAATCCCGGATACCATTTATCAACTGGAACAGCAAACGATTGACAGCGTCGCTAGACGCGGCAAATACCTATTATTACAGTCTAAGCTTGGTACCGCGATTTTACACTTAGGGATGTCTGGACGATTGCACATCCTTAAGCCTGATACACCCGCCGGTAAACATGACCATGTCGATATCTGTTTTGCCAATGACGTCTGTTTGCGACTAACCGATCCCAGACGCTTTGGGGCATTGCTATGGACTAATAAGGACCCCATGATGCATCCCTTGCTTAATAAGCTGGGTCCTGAACCTTTAAGTGACGTGTTTGAGGGTGATTATCTCTATCAGCGCGGCCATAAACTTAAACGCGCCATCAAACAAGTCATTATGGATAGTCATATCGTAGTCGGCGTGGGTAATATCTATGCCTGTGAAAGCTTATTCTTGGCTGGCATTCACCCAAGCCGGATCGCCAACCGTATCAGCAAAGCGCGGTATCAAAGATTGGCAGCGGCGATCAAAGCGGTATTAACCACTGCCATTGCCATGGGCGGTACCACGTTGCGTGATTTTCTCAATCATGAAGCTAAGCCTGGCTACTTTAAACAAGAATTACAAGTCTATGGTCGAGAAGGACTTAAGTGTTATCATTGCCAAACAGAATTATTAAATCTGCGTTTACAGGGGCGAGCCACGGTGTATTGTCCTAAATGTCAACGCTAACAACGACAGCTACAACTACTACAATTATTAATTAAAGAAGATATCCATGAAACCCTTACAAAACGATAGACTCATCCGCGCCCTTCTGCGCCAACCCGTCGATTGCACCCCGATTTGGATTATGCGCCAAGCAGGGCGTTATCTACCTGAATACCGCGCCACCCGAGAACAGGCTGGCGATTTCTTAACCCTTTGCAAAACCCCGGAGTTGGCTACTGAGGTGACTTTGCAGCCACTCGCTCGCTTTGATCTGGATGCCGCAATCTTATTCTCAGATATTTTAACCATCCCCGATGCCATGGGCTTGGGGTTACATTTTGTCAATGGCGAGGGGCCGCGTTTTAAACACCCAATCCAAACCGCCAAAGATGTTAAGGCGCTGGGCATCCCAGACCCGGAACAAGAACTTGTCTATGTCCCAAATGCCGTGCGGATGATCAAAAAAGAATTAAAACAACGCGTACCATTGATCGGTTTTGCCGGTAGTCCATGGACCTTGGCGACCTATATGGTAGAAGGTGGGCCAAGCAAAAACTTTTCCAAGATCAACGCCATGCGTTACAGCGAACCCATGGTGCTACATCAATTATTAGAGAAATTAACTCAAGCCACCATTAATTATCTAAATGCGCAGATCCATGCCGGCGTTGATGTGATTATGATCTTTGATACCTGGGGCGGGGTCTTAAGCACCAGTGCATACTATGAATTTTCACTCAATTACATGCAGGCGATTATCGAAGCACTAGAGACGAAACGTTTGCCTCATAAAATCCCGACGATTTTATTTACTAAACAAGGTAATAATTGGCTAGAAGCCATCGCCAAATCTGGTTGTGATGCAGTTGGCATTGATTGGACCATCGATATTGATGTGGCACGTCAACGCATTGGTCAAAAGGTCGCGTTGCAAGGTAATTTAGACCCCAGCACCCTACTTGGTCCCATCGAACGCATTCGTCATGAAGTTGAAATTATATTAGGCAAATTTGGTTATGGCGAAGGTCATGTATTTAATCTGGGACATGGTATTTTTCCAACTATTTGCCCCGAAAAAGTTGCAGAATTGGTAAATAGCGTCCATAGTTTAAGTAAGTCATATCATCAAGGAGCAGGTGATAATGATAATAAAGAGCAAATTTAAACCGGCATGGTGGCTAGCCAATTCGCATTTACAAACTATTTGGGGCACGGCCACTAGGCGAAAAACACCGCTTCGTCTAAGACGTGAGCGGATTACATTACCCGATGGTGATTTTCTTGACCTTGATTGGGCCGAGACAAAACAAACGCGACATGAACGCGCACCCATCGTATTAGTCCTCCATGGCCTGGGCGGTTCAATTGAGTCTCATTATGCACGGGGCATTTTAAAGGCCATCATGGATCAAGGTTGGCGCGGTGCCTTTATGCATTTCCGCGGTGCAAGTGGTACCCCGAATCGCTTGGCACGCCTCTATCATTCAGGTGAAACGGACGATGTTAATTACGTAGCAAATCTAATCTATGAACGTGAACCGGATGTCAAAATGGCAGCCGTGGGTTACTCACTTGGTGGCAATGTCATTTTAAAATGGTTAGGTGAAACGCGATATAATAATCCTCTCACCACGGCGATTGCGATCTCGGTGCCCTTCGTCTTGGAAAAGGCCGCCAATCGCATGTTGTTTGGGGTTTCGCAATTTTATCAATGGTGGATTTTGTCGCAATTGCGTCGTGAAGTAACAAACAAATTCAAAACCATGCCGAAACCTATTGATTTACTCGCTCCAATTAAATTGGAAGACATTGCCAAAAGCAAGACATTTTGGCAATTTGACACCTCGCTCACCGCGCCGTTGCATGGCTTTAAAGATGCCAAGGATTATTATAGTAAAGCAAGCTCAAGACAATATTTAAAAGATATTCGCACCGACACCTTGATCATTCATGCCGAGGATGACCCCTTCATGACACCAGAGGTCATCCCGACAGAAAAAGAATTATCCGATAATTTAACCCTGGAATTGAGCAAGTTTGGCGGTCATGTGGGTTTTGTCGCAGGTAGTGTGCCTGGCCGTGCAGAATATTGGTTGGATGCCAGAATCATTGAACATTTGAGCCTGTTTTTATCATCTAGTCGTGTTGTGATTCCATCGCCGATCATTGAACTTCCAAAGACCAACATCGATGGCAATTTTGCTGAATGAAAACCTAGTACTCTAGCCATTTAATTATCCTAGAATCGGCAGTTGAAATCGTAGCGAGAGCGCTTAAGCTAATGAAGGTACAGATGATTTTTGACTTCAGTGTGGTCCAAGACGCATATATTTTGTTGCCGAACCGGAATCATCCACTTGCTGCACTTCACGTCGCAATTGTTCTTGCTGTTGTTGTACATGATTCTTATTTTGTTGAAGTTTAACCATTACTGGCATTAATGCAGGTTTCTCGGCCTTGATTCGCTCTATGATTGCTGTCAACTTATTCGGTGGTACCCCTTCTACCTGCCACGCCGGGTCTGCGATCCAACCACTTATATCCTCTGGTCGACAAGCATATGGAAAATAGTCACTGAGTTGCTGGACAACTTTAGGATCAGTATTGCCATTCATCGAGCGCTCTATGGCGTGAAAAATTAATCTACCTTGAGTCTCAAGGTTCTCAAATTCACATTTCAAACCACCATGGTATCCGAATATAAGATTGGCAACCACAGGATGCCAATAATTTAATTCAACCATATCCCATATAAATTGTGGATCCAGTCGCATACTCAGTAAGCGAAAATTATTTTGCATAGCTGCTTCAACCTGATTAGGATCCTGACTGCGGATAGCTTGCCAAAAAGCTATGTGTGATTCGTCTCCCATATCCAGATCTTCTTTATCAGAGTCTCCAGACATCATATCTGATCCAGAATCTGATTTAGATACATTAGCGAATAATGGATTTGCGTTTTCTGATATAGATGCCAAACTGTCCATTATCTGTGATGTAGATGATCGAGAATCAAGTCTTCTTTTCATAATAGCCCTCTGCTGGTAATACTGGGAGTATTAATAAAAACAACGCCTCATGATTGTATAATTATTTATCTGTCACGTCAATAATTAAACGACCTTCAACTAACAATATTAGGGCAAAAGATAGACTATGCGCCTAATTCAAACACAAACAAATCAAATTTGCCGCCAAGGCAGCCGTCATTTGATTACGATCCAAATTTGGGGCTAATTCAGCAACATCGAAGCTTAGCACCTTCCCAGATTCACGTAGTAACTGTAATAAAGGCTTTATTACCGTTGGTGTGATCCCCATGACCTGTGGCGCACTGACACCCGGGGCATAACTACTGGCAAAGACATCCAGGCACAAGGTCAGGTAGATATGCTCATGTTTTGCTAAAAAGCCCTTTAATTGTTGAGAACTCCGGGCATAAGATTGCATTTCATCCGCCATTACATAAGACACATTAAGTACTCGCGCGGTATCAAATAAACTACTGGTATTGGCCTGCGGTTGAATGCCTAGGCATAAATAATCAAACTTTTTATGTTGTTCGACGCATGAATTGGCGATTTGCAAAAACGAGGTACCCGAGCTGCCTTTGTCATCCGCCAATAGTGGTCGCAGATCAAAGTGGGCATCGAAATTGATAATACCAATCTCGCTGTCAGGGTAGGCTTGAGCTATGCCTTGATAATGGCCCCAAGCCACTTCATGGCCACCACCTAAGACGATAGGTGTGACTTGTTGGCTTAATAACGTTGCCACCTGTTCAGCTAACATGGCTTGCGCGGCTTCTAAATCATCATCGTCGACGACGATATCACCGACATCGTAAAGTACCAGGTTTTGCTTATGTAGCGCGAGATTAGCTAAGGCTTTGCGAATAGCCATTGGGCCATCTTTGGCGCCAATACGCCCGAGATTACGCTGAACGCCGATATCTGATTGAAAGCCTAAGATGGCATAGGCATGATTTTGGTCTTGGCTTAACCTTGCCTTATCTACCGCAACGCATTCGACAAATTGAAACACACGCTCATAGGCCCGGCTATCGGCCCGTCCTTGCCAGAGTTTGGGATTTGGTGCTTGGTAGTAAGCCATAGTTTTCCTTATGGTTTGGTGTTTATTTAGAGACCCCCTCACCCTCCCCTCTCCCCCAAGGGGGAGAGGGAATAAGAGGTAGAAACCCCAAAGGCTCAAAATATATTTGCAAAGCCAAATATGTTTGTAAGGCCAATAATATTTGTAAAGCCAGTAGTATTTATATCTGCTCACCCCGAAGGGGTGAGCCCCACATTTCCCTCGCCCCCTTGGGGGAGAGGGGAGGGTGAGGGGGGTTCTAATAAAACGATATACCTTTATCCTCTATCATTCACTATAATTATAAGCTTCATAAACTTAAAATCCGCAGTTGAAACGAATTTCAAGCGCAACATTTTGATTCATCTGGCTATTTAAAAATTTTTTCATCACCAGCAAGGTGACCACAAAAATTTTTAATACGCCATCTAAATCAATCTGTTACACTTCAAATATCATTTCAACTACGGATTTTAGGATAATAACTACGCCATAATAACAATATGAAATCATCACAAAACATAGACCATCTCTTACTAAACACCAAGTTAGCAACCTTTGCCGCCTCAAATGCCACCTCAGAACCCTATGGCATAATCACTCAAGGCGCAATCGCCATCAGCGAAAATAAAATTACCTGGGTGGGCCCTCAAGCCGACCTACCCAAAGATATCCAAGTACTTGCAAAACAAACCCATGACCTTAACGGCCGTGTAGTCACCCCGGGTCTTATCGATTGCCATACCCATTTGGTCTATGCCGATAATCGTGCCGATGAATTTGCACGACGCTTACAAGGCGAGAGTTACACTGACATTGCTAAATCAGGCGGAGGCATTCAAGCGACGGTCAAGGCCACTCGCGCAGCAAATTTTGATGCACTATATCAACAATCTTCGCAGCGCTTGCAACAATTAATGGCCGGTGGTGTCACCGCCCTTGAGATTAAATCAGGTTATGGCTTGGACTTAGAGACGGAGATTAAATGTCTTAAAGTCGCGAGACAATTGGCCAAGGATTTTAATATTACCATTAAGACCAGTTATCTCGGTGCCCATAGTCTAGCCCCTGAATTTTCAACGAAAGACCAATACATCGATTATATTTGTCACGAGGTTTTGCCCGTCATTGCCGAGCAAGGACTTGCCGATTGTGTTGATGGTTATTGCGATACGATTGCCTTTAGCCCCGCGCAAATCGAACGCGTCTTCAGCCGAGCCAAGACTCTTAATTTACCCGTAAAACTACACGCCGAACAATTAAGCGACCAAGGGGGTGCGAAACTTGCGGCAGCGTTTAATGCCTTATCCTGTGATCAGCTTGGAATATGTCAGCGAAGCAGGCGTCAAAGCCATGGCAGTAGCAGGAACAGTCGCCGTATTATTGCCCGGCGCCTTTTATTTTTTACGCGAAAGCCAAAAACCCCCACTTGCCTTGATACGCAAATATAAACTCCCTATCGCCATCGCCAGTGATTGCAATCCAGGGACATCGCCTGTGTTATCGCTGCAATTAATGGCCAACATGGCTTGTACCCTATTTGGTTTATCACCGGAAGAGGCGCTCGCTGGGATGACTCGACAGGCAGCCAAGGCACTGGGCCTGGAACATGAACACGGCACTATCGAGGTGGGTAAATCGGCGAATTTAGTGGTCTGGGATATCGCACACCCTAGAGATTTGGCCTACTATATAGGTAACAGCCCGATACATCGAATCATTCGTAATGGAGAATTTTATAATGGCTAACAAGGATCCAAACCGTTTCGATACTAGCCGCCATATCAAGGCACCAACCGGTAGCAAACTAACTGCTAAATCCTGGCTCACTGAGGCCCCGTTACGTATGATTATGAATAACTTAGATGCCGAGGTGGCTGAAAAGCCTGAGCAATTGATTATTTACGGTGGTACGGGGCGTGCAGCGCGCAATTGGCAATGCTATGACAAAATCATCGCAGCCTTAACCAATCTCAATGATGATGAAACCCTGTTAATCCAATCCGGCAAACCGGTCGGGGTCTTCCAAACCTTTGCCGATGCACCCCGTGTATTGATTGCCAACTCTAATCTAGTACCGCACTGGGCAACCTGGGAACACTTTAATGAATTGGATCGATTGGGCTTAATGATGTTTGGTCAAATGACTGCAGGATCGTGGATTTACATCGGTAGCCAAGGCATTATCCAAGGGACTTATGAAACCTTCAATGCCATGGCAGACAAACATTATCAAGGTGACCTACGCGGCAAGTGGATCTTGACTGCTGGCCTTGGTGGCATGGGTGGCGCCCAACCGTTGGCAGCAACCCTGGCCGGGGCCTCAATGTTAGCCGTTGAGTGTGACCCGGAACGGATTGCCAAACGTATTGCCACTGGTTATTTGCAAAAACACACCCAAAGCCTGGATGAGGCATTAGCAATCATTAGACAAGCCACCAAAGATGGCGAACCCGTTTCCGTCGGCTTACTTGGCAATGCCGCTGAGATTTATCCAAAATTGGTGGCAATGGGTATAAAACCCGATGCGGTTACCGATCAAACCAGTGCCCATGATCCGTTGAATGGTTATCTGCCTAAAGGCTGGACTTTAAAACGTGCAACCGAACTTAGGCAGCAAGACCCAGACTTAGTGATCCGCGAAGCCAAACAATCGATGGCATTGCAGGTCAAAGCCATGCTTGCCTTCCATGAACAAGGCATCCCAACCTTTGATTATGGCAATAACATTCGCCAAATGGCCTTAGAGACCGGAGTCGATCATGCCTTTGATTTTCCAGGCTTTGTACCTGCTTATATTCGTCCCTTATTTTGCAAAGGTATTGGACCTTTCCGCTGGGCAGCTTTGTCTGGTGACCCTGAAGATATTTATAAAACTGACGCCAAAGTCAAAGCAGTCATCCCTGATCGTCTGGGTTTGCATCGTTGGTTGGATCAAGCACAACAACAGATTAAATTTCAAGGTTTGCCGGCGCGCATCTGTTGGTTGGGCCTAGGCGAACGGGCACGTGTAGGGCTCGCCTTTAATAAAATGGTGGCCAAGGGTGAGTTGAAGGCGCCTGTCGTCATAGGTCGTGATCATTTAGATTCAGGTTCAGTTGCGAGTCCCAACCGTGAAACCGAAGGCATGCGTGATGGTTCAGATGCGGTGTCTGATTGGCCCTTGTTAAATGCCTTATTAAATTGTGCCAGTGGCGCCACCTGGGTTAGTTTTCATCATGGCGGTGGGGTCGGCATGGGCTTTTCGCAACACGCCGGGTTTGTTATTGTGGCAGATGGCACTGAGGCAGCGGCAAAAAGATTGCAACGTGTGTTAACCAATGACCCAGGCAGTGGTGTAATGCGTCATGCCGATGCTGGTTATGAAGCCGCAATAACATGTGCAGAAGAACAAGATTTACAATTACCAATGATCAATAACAAAAAATGAAAAAATTAATCCTGACCCATAATCCCCAACTTGATCTGGCAGCGCTATCAGACATTTACAACCATGCTGTCCCTATTCAACTAGCGCAATCAGCAAAAAACGCCATTAAAAACTCCTATGCCACCCTCAAAAATAATACTGCTGCAGGAAATAAAGTCTATGGGGTTAATACCGGTTTTGGTAAATTAGCAAATGTTACAATCTCTGCATCACAATCATCACAATTACAACATAATGCGATCTTGTCCCATGCCTGTGGTGTTGGGCCAGCATTACCAGAAAATATCGTACGGTTAATTATGGCCTTAAAAATACAGAGCTTCGCCCAAGGATTTTCTGGTGTTCAACTTGCAGTGGTCGAACAATTATTAAAATTTTATAATCAAGACACTTATCCCATCATCCCCAGCCAAGGTTCTGTTGGCGCATCAGGTGATTTAGCACCTCTTGCTCATATGAGTTTACCTTTAATTGGTGAAGGCCAAGTATGCTACCAAGGTAAGCGAATCACAGGTAAACAAAGCTTAAAAAAATTGAGATTAACACCGCTAACATTAAAATTAAAAGATGGTTTGGCATTATTAAACGGAACCCAAGTATCAACGGCTATCGCAATTGGTGCACTGCTACAATTACAATATATATATCACGCCGCAATTATTGCCGGTAGTTTGTCGGTGATTGCCAGTGGCGATCGGATAACCTCATTTGATAAACGTATTCAAGAGATACGTCATCATCAAGGCCAAATCGAAATCGCGAAAGTTTACTATGATATATTAAATCGCAGTCAATATAAAATTAATGCTGATCGAACCCAGTCACCTTACTCATTGCGTTGCCAACCACAAGTGATGGGTGCGTGTCTCCAGCAAATTCGTTTTGCCGCCGAGTGCTTGATTAATGAAGCCAATGCGGTTACAGATAATCCATTAGTATTTAGCAAAGATAATGTGATATTAACCGGTGGCAATTTTCATGCCGAAACCATTGCAATGGCAGCAGATAATCTTGCACTGGCAATTGCTGAGGTCGGGAATTTAAGCGAACGGCGTATTGCTTTCTTAATGGATGAGCACATGAGTGGGTTACCTGCCTTTCTAAGCTTACAACCCGGGTTAAACTCTGGCTTTATGCTGGCCCATGTTACCGCCGCAAGCTTAGTCACTGAAAATAAAACCTTGGCACATCCAGTAAGTGTCGATAGTATCCCCACTTCCGCTAACCAAGAAGATCATGTTAGTATGGCAACCTATGCAGCGAGACGATTGCATGCAATGGTAGAAAATGCAGAAACCATCATTGCGATTGAATTATTGGCGGCATGTCAAGGCATTGATTTAGTGCAACCCAAAAAATTAGCTTTGCCTTTACAAAAGGCCTATCAAGCCATTCGAAAACAAGTCAAATTTTTAAGGCAAGACCGCAGTCTCGCCAATGATATCAATAAAATTAAGAAGATGATTGCCACAGGCAATTTTAGTTTAGGTAAAAGATGTAATTTATATAAGACTGACGAAAAAGGATGCTAGCCTCAAACAAAGCATAGTGTATTTTTTGCAAGTCCTATTATAATTGGGAAATATAAATGAAAAATATTGTTATCTACCCGGGTACATTCGACCCAATTACCAATGGCCATGTTGACCTTATCCAACGTGCTGCCAATGTATTCGATAAGTTGATAATAGCCATTGCTGAAAATCCCAAGAAAAAACCTTTTTTTAGTTGGCAAGACCGCATCGATATGGCCACGGATGCCGTTGCAGAAATTAATAACATCGAAATCTGTGGCTATGATAATTTATTGATTGATTTCGCCAAACAGAAAAAGGCAAATATCATCCTACGTGGTTTGCGTGCTGTGTCTGACTTCGAATATGAATTCCAATTGGCGGGGATGAACCGTCGTTTAGCATCAGAGATCGAAACTGTATTCATGACGCCGGCTGAGCAATACGCCTACGTATCATCAACGCTGGTAAAAGAAATCGCCGCGTTAGGCGGTGATGTCAGTCAATTTGTACCGGCTATTGTCTGCCAAGCGCTGGCAAAGGCCCGCCAAAAATAGTATAATCACGACTCAAGTTACCATTGTCTACTGCAGTATTTTGTGGGAATGAATCATGGCGTTAATGATCACTGATGAATGTATAAATTGCGATGTCTGCGAACCAGAATGCCCTAATGATGCAATTTATCAAGGTCCAGAGATATATGAAATTGATCCAAGCAAATGTACTGAATGTGTTGGCCACTTTGACGAACCGCAATGTCAACAAGTCTGCCCTGTCGATTGCATCCCATTAAACCCTGAATATCAAGAGACGAAAGAACAATTACTGACGAAGTATCAGCGCTTACAGGAAAATAAACCAGATGAACTTGACACAATAAATAATTAAATCGCAACTTTTCAGGCTGAGGATATGACAAACAACAACACCACTGAACAAAAACCGAGTAAGCAACATAGTCATGATCATAGCGATGGTCATCATCACGCCCCAGAGAATTTTAATTTAGCCTTTGGCTTAGCCGTGGTATTCAATCTCGGTTTCACTATTATCGAGGCCATTTACGCGATTATGGCAAATTCAATGAGTCTGCTTGCCGATGCAGGTCATAACTTGAGTGATGTTCTTGGCCTGGTCTTAGCCTGGATCGCAAATTTATTGTTATCCAAATCACCTACGGATACCTTTAGTTATGGATTTCGTCGCACTACCATTATTGCCTCATTAATAAATGCCTTAATCCTCGTTGCAACCTCAGCAATCATTGCCTATGAATCGATCTATAAATTATTCTACCCAGCGCCGGTACACGAAATGACCGTCATTATTGTTGCCTTTATTGGTATTTTTATAAATGGCGGCACGGCATTATTATTCATGCGTGGTCGAAAAGAAGATTTAAATATTAAAGGTGCCTTTATGCACTTGGCTTACGATGCATTAATCTCATTTGGCGTTGTCGTTGCCGGGGGAGTTATTCTTTGGACTGGATGGTTCAGACTGGATCCTATTGTTGGTATTATGATTGTTGTTATCATCTTGGCTGGCACCTGGGGTTTATTACGGGATTCTATCAATTTGATTATGGATGCAGTGCCACGGCAAATTGATTTATCCGGGGTACGAAGTTATTTAGCCTCAATTGACGGTGTTATCGATGTGCATGACTTACATATATGGGCCTTGAGTACAAAAGAAATCGCCTTGACTGCGCACCTCATCATGCCTGATAAAATTTTACATGATGCAGATTTTAAAAAAATTAATGAAGATCTGTTGCATGACTATAATATTCATCACCCAACTATCCAGGTAGAGCAAGGTAGTGCGGATGACCCATGCCGTTGCACAATTGAATAATGATTACGGAATTGCTCGAGCAAACATAATGGATCTATACTTAAAAAACCTGCCACAACCGTTATATGAAGTAACCCACAAATATTGGATGGCGATTATTGAAAAGGCCCAAGGGCAACAGCATATCTTTACCACCAACCCTACCATTTCAACAGCCATGAGCGCGGCGATTGCATCAAGCGAATTTATTGCTGAAACGTGTAAAAAAGACCCTTCTCTGATAATCGAGCTTATACAATCCGGTGATTTAAATAAACTCTATAAAGCAGAAACTTACCGCGAAGAGCTTTTCAAACAATTTAAAACCGTCATAGATGAACAACAGATAATGCGATTATTACGGAGATTTCGTGTGCGCGAGGCGATTAGAATCGCGTGGCGTGATATTGCAGGTTGGGTAGATTTAACTGAAACTGTTACTGACTTATCTAATTTAGCAGATGCATGTGTTGATGTAACCTTAAAAGTTTTATCAAAATGGCATATTGAAAGATATGGCCAACCGACAACAGCACAAGGTTCACCACAAGAATTAGTCGTTATTGCGGTTGGCAAATTAGGTGCCTTAGAACTTAATTTTTCATCTGATATAGATCTAATCTTTTGTTATGCTGAAGCGGGGGTTACTAAGCTTAATGATGTAGAGATTGATAATGAAAGTTTTTTTACCTTGCTGGCACAACGCTTAATGAAGGTATTAAGCAGTCTGACTGCAGATGGTTACGTATTTCGTATCGATCTACGCCTCCGTCCTTTTGGCGGTAGTGGGCCCATCGTCATGAATTGTCGTGCCCTCATGGAATATTATCGACAACATGGTCGTGATTGGGAGCGATATGCAATGTCCCGGGCCCGTATCATTAGTGGTGATAAACAAAGTCGTCAACGGACAAAATCGATTATCAATGAGTTTGTCTATCGTCGTTATGTCGATTACAGTGCAATCGATGCCCTACGTAAATTAAAACAAATCATTCAGCGAGAGACTCATGACTTGGCCGATGATATCAAACGGGGCGAAGGCGGTATAAGAGAGATTGAGTTCATTATTCAAGTATTTCAATTAATCCGTGGTGGCAAAGAACCCTGGTTACGACAAACCAGCTTAATAAAGCTATTTAAATTATTATCTGAACAATCAATATTACCAAAACAGGTAGTTAAGGAACTAAGAGAAGCCTATACGTTTTTAAGGACAACGGAAAACCATATCCAAGAACTCCAAGATCAGCAAACTCATCAATTACCCAAAGAAGAATTACAACAGATTCGATTAGCATTTAGCATGGGTTTTAAAGCGTGGGATGAATTTATTAAAACGCTAAATCGGCATCGTGAACGTGTACAGTTTCATTTTGACAACACTATTACTGAACCAATACCCATCGCACAATATTGTGATTTACCAGCAGCGGATGAAAAATTAAAAGCGCTTTTAAACATTGATTTAATAGATAAAGAGGCTGTCACTATACTGTCGGAACTAGGCTTTGATGAGACAGAACCAGTGCTGGATATTTTAAAAAGATTTCGTGAGACTTATAACTTTCGCACAATGGATACTATTGCCAAACAACGATTATCACAATTATTACCACAAACCTTGGCGTTGGTAGCTAGAGTTGAAAAGCCTATTCAAACATTACAACGGATGGTAAATTTATTTGATGCCATCGTCCGGCGCAGTGTCTATCTGGTATTATTATTGGAAAATATTAAGGCATTACCACATTTGGTTGAACTTTTTGCGACAAGTTCCTGGTTTGCAACTACGATCACTCAATATCCATTATTACTTGATGAGTTAATTGATAGTGAAACGTTATATGCACCATTTTCCACAGCAACTCTAGCTAATGAATTACGCCAACATTTATTATCTATCCCGGAAGATGATTTGGAACAACAAATGGAATGCCTGAGGCGCTTTAAATTGACCCAATCGTTACGTGTCGCAGCTGCGGATTTAAAAACTGTATTACCACTGATGAAAGTCAGTGATCACTTGAGTAATACTGCCAGTGTAATTATTGAAAGCGCTAAAAATATTGCATGGCAACATTTGGTCGCCAACTATGGTTATCCTTGCAATGAACAACAACAGACACAAAATCGTGATGACTTTGCCATTATTGCCTATGGCAAACTGGGTGGCATTGAAATGAGTTACACCTCTGATTTGGATCTGGTATTCCTCCATACCGATGTCGATACTTCACATATGACGGATGGTAGTAAACCTATCTCTAATGCGGAATTTTATGTCCGCCTCGCCCAACGCACAATTCATATCTTAAGTACCCAGACATCGTCCGGTCTATTATACGCTGTTGATACACGCCTCAGACCTTCCGGTGCATCGGGCATGTTAGTTAGCCGTTTTTCAGGTTACGCGCAATATCAACGTGATAAAGCTTGGACCTGGGAACATCAAGCCTTGGTACGGGCCCGGATTATTAGTGGTTCACAAACCATGCGTGAACAATTTCATAATGTCCGTATGGAAGTGTTATGTCGCCAACGCGAGCCAATTCAATTGCGCCAACAAGTATTAGAGATGCGAGAAAAGATGCGATCGCAGGCAAAAAAACCTGTTGCAGGTATGTTTGATCTGTCGCAAGGCAAAGGTGGCATTATCGATATCGAATTTATCGTGCAATATATGGTGTTACAACATGCCTATCAATTTCCAGCCTTAGCAGAATATACCGATAATATGCGTATCCTAGATGCCATTAAAAAGAGTCAATTAATGTCTGAGGCAGATGTCTCATTACTCGCCAATGCCTATCAATGCTATCGTAAAATAATGCATCATAAAACTCTGCAAGGTGATATGGATTATATCTTAGAAGATGAATTAGCAAGTTATCGCCGTGCAGTGAGTAGGTTATGGATGGAAATTTTTAAAGTGGAGTGAGTTTATTTAGAGGCCCCCTCACCTCATCTTAGCTCTCTTCCCAAAAGGGGCGAGGGACCAATATGATGGACTTATATAAAAATCAAATTTTTGTCAAGGCCATATTGCCCAAACGTTGTCATCAACTATGTTATAATTTTTCTTAAAGCCCTATCATTTCACCACCGCTGTCATCCCGGGCGTTACTGCAACTTGGCGAGCTAGCGAACTTAGTTGCAGTTTCGACCCGGGATCCAGGAATGATAGCTTTTCATGATAAGATGACTTTGCAATTCCTGGATCCCGGATAATAACTGCAAGTAAACTCGACTACGTCTCGTCAACTTGCAGTAATTTCCGGGATGACATCGGTGGAAAAATCACAACACGTCAGATGAAATCACAACATAGTTGATGACAGCGGTGGGAAAATCACATGCATCAAGTAACGTAACAACATAGTTGATGACAGCGGTGGGGAAATGGCAAGACTGAAACAAAATTACAACATAATTGATGGCATTCGAGTAGTTGATGACATTCGAGTTGATAATAAATTTTATAAGTTGTTAAAAAATATCATCTACAATAATATTCTTATCAATCATTCACGAATCATTAATTCAACTGCCTTACGATAACATGCTACTGCCTCATCATGCTCATTAAGGTCTTCACACAATTTTGCTAATTCATGATAAGCCAGCACACTTGGATTGGCAGTAAGACTTGCCTGGAGATAACTCTTTGCCTTGCCCCATAGTTGATTGGCAACAGCTAATCTACCGAGGGTTAATAATAGCTTGGCATCATTTTTATGTTGCTTGAGAAATCCTTCTGTGGTTAATAGCTGCTTTTTAGCATCAGCATAAATGAAATCACCGTATAATAAGATCAATTGATCATCCCACTGTTTCTTCAAAGTCTCACGTAAAATCTTTTCTGCAAGTTCATTATCTTGGTTGTTAATAAGCTCTCTTGCGTAAATTGCCACTAATTGCGAGTCGTGGCGTAATTTTTTGGGTATACTATGTTGCCAAAAATCCTTTAGTTTTGATATACCTTGTGCCCCTGCACATTGTAATAAACTCTGATAAATTTTTATCTCTAGCGCATCAATCTTTGTAGCAGACATCACTTTATATTTTCTAAGCTCAGGTAATAGTTTTTGTAATCCCGACCAATCATTTAAGGCGAGATAAACTTTTTTCAGTAGCTTTATGACATATTTGTGATGGGGTACCAAATCTCGTAAATGTCGCAATGTTGCTAAGGCATGTTCATATTGCTTATGTTCAAGTTGCAACTGAGCTTGAGTCAAACCGACCGCTATCTCTGCCTCAGGCTTAGCCTCATGGGCCTGTCTTAAATAAGTATCACGTCGATCATAACCACCAAGCTCTTGTGCCGATCGTGCGGCAGCTAAATAATTAATAAGTGGGGTATCTGTGTGCGCCGCAGAGCGACGTAGTAACCTCTCTGCCTCTTTCCAATTACCTTCCGTCACGGCAATTAAGCCTTTGTTGGTAAGTTCATGGGCCGCATGTAATTGTCTGCGTCGCGCCCAAAAGTGATAACGTTCTGGAATATGAAAACCGTATGCAAGTATACGCACAATCCAATAAACTATGAGGAACGCGACTATAATAATTATAATGCCAAACCATAATGGCATTTCCATCGTCCAACTGCCATATGACAATAACATATAACCGGGATCATGCTTGATGATTATTCCCAGACATACGGCAATGATTAATGTTATTAAAAATAATAAAAATCGTTTCATTGAGTCGTCTCTTTCGTGTTGTTTTTATCATTTACAGTTTTTGTTGTTGTTGTCTTATTTGACATTGTTTGTTGCTGCTGTGTATCAAGAATTTTTTGCATTGTTTGTAGGATAGCTTCCAAATTAGGTAATTTAGGGCTGATATCAATATTACTTAATGCAGTAGCTTCAGAAATTGTAGCCTTCACGGTGGCATTTTCGGGATCAAAATATTTTTGTAACCAATCTTGTACTTGCTGTAGGCTCATTTGATATAGCTTTTCATTTCCGCGCAGTACTGCCCACTGGGCTTGGCTTAATTGGAGCTGAATACTCCTTACTAAATTAAGTTGTTGGTCTGGAGTGATAAGCGGTTCCACTGGTTTAGTTTGGTGACGAATAACGATTAAATCTTTTAAATCAAGCCAAGTTTGCTTTAAACGTGTTCGCAAACTTTTATCTGTTGTTGTTTGTTTTTTTGTAGCTGTCGTTTCTTCATTAGCAACATTTTTAATATTTAACGGCAAGGTTTCAACTTCCTTGCTTAAGGCATCGATGCGGCTGACAATATCTGTGGTATTAGTCTTTGGCACAGCTTTTAATTGCATAATATTATCTGCCAACATCTGTTCCAATTTAACATAAGCAGGATCATTTAAGTTAGCAAGCCGTTGTTGGGCATTGGTCAATAACACGATACTACCTTTAATGTCTTGGTCATAAAGCAAATTAATATTCGCCAAACGCACCAAATGGCTAGCCTCCATTAAAGTCCAATAAGTCATGTTGGCATTAGTTAATGCCAAGGCTTGGTGTAACCCTTTTTGGGTTTGAGAGAGAACCGTCTGTTGGCTTTTTAATTGTTGCTCACTTTGTTGTGTCTCTTGTTGTAAATTTTGTAATTGGTCTTGGCTAACAGAGCTAGTACCTTCCAGTGCAGTAATCCTATTATCAAATTGTTCCCGATAAACATGGGTTTGGCTCCAATAGTAAGCCGATTCAGCAACAGCGAGTATACTGATGATCAATGCAAACAGGGCGATAACTAATGGTAGACTGAAGGCGCGCGCTTTGTCATTAACACTTAGTGCTTGAATAGGCTTTTGCTTTGGAGTCTTTGAACCCCCCGCAGTAGACTCAGCCTCATTGGCAATTGTTGAAGTAGCAGCTTGACGCTCAAGCTTAGACTGATCTTTTTTGTCTTCCTGCTTGCTTGATGGTTGTGATTTTTTTGCCATACTGATCTATCCCTATGTATCTTGTTATTGTTTTAATTATAGCCTCATCACTGGCATCTGGCGACTCGACGATTATCCCTTGCCAACCCAGCGCCTCGGCAAAGGCACGCATACGTTGGCTTATAACGATTAAAGGGGTTTTAAATAACATAGCTTGCCTGTCTTTGCCAAGTATTGCAATGAGATTTTCCAAGCCCTCATTACTTGTGGCAATCACCAAATCAAGTGGTTTTGCAGTCAAACGCTGCTGGATCTCTGCCTCCGAGTATTCAGGCGAGCAACGCCGGTAGCAATCAAGCTTGGTTACACTCACACCTCGCTGGCGCAAGGTATCAACCAGCAATGTGCGCCCACCCATACCAGCAAATATAGTTATCTGCTTACCCATCACTTGTTGCAGCGCAGGCTCTGCGAGTAAGGCTTCACTATTGGCCCCTTGCTCCGGCAAGATAGTTACTGATAAACCATGGTTAATTAAGGCAGCTTGTGTACCCCGGCCAATCGCAGCAAGCTGCAAACTTGGCGGCAATTGTGGCCAATGTGCTTTGATTAAAGGCATAGCGAAAGCAACTGCGTTACGGCTAACAAAGATGGCAATATCGATTTTATCTAAGCCTATAACCCCTTCGATGAGAGCTTGTTTATCTTCAAGTTCAACAATATCAATCGTTGGCAATGAAATTGCGACCCCGCCCAAGTTTGTTATCGCAGTCAGTAATCCCTGCGCCTGTCCTTTTGGCCGAGTTACTAAAATTCTCTGGCTTGCTAAATGTGTTTTGTTAACGAGAAATTGCTGTATCAATGATGATCCTCTTGCTTTGACCCATGCGTTACATAACTTTGATGAATGATTTTATCAGCACCTAAGGCTAATAATTCCAGCGCCAAATCTTTGCCCATCGTCTTGGCTTGATCTTTGTGGCCATAACGCTGACCAGCAATGATTGCACTACCATTAGGATTACCCACCAAGCCCCGTAAATACAACATATCATTTTGCAAAACTGCATGACCCGCAATCGGTACTTGGCAACCACCCTGTAAATGATAATTAAATTCACGCTCGGCGCTGATGCAAATACGACTCTCAGTATCATCTAATGGCGCTAATAATTCTTGTGTCGATTGATCATCACGCAAACACTCAATGCCAATTGCGCCTTGACCAATTGCCGGTAGACTTTGGCGCCAATCCAGATAGCTACTAATCCGCGCGGCGAGATTTAATCGATGCAAACCTGCGGCTGCTAAAATAATGGCATCGAAGTCACCATCATCAAGTTTTTGTAAACGGGTTTGCACATTGCCGCGTAGCGCCTTAACATTCAAATCAGGACGCAACACCAACAATTGACATTGACGGCGCAGACTGGAAGTCCCTATGGTTGCACCTAAGGGTAACTCCGCCAAGGTTTGATATTGATTAGATATAAAGGCATCACGGGCATCATCGCGTTGACAAATCGTTGCTAAACAAAATCCCGGTGGAAATTCAGCTGGAATATCTTTGATCGAATGTACTGCGATATCAGCACGACCATCCAAAATAGCTTGTTCTAACTCTTTTATAAATAAACCTTTGCCACCAACCTCTGCCAAAGGTGTTGCTAAGTGTATATCGCCTTGCGTCGTTAAGCCTAATAATTCCACCTCTAGCTTCGGATGTGCCACCTGCAATCGTTGCTGCACAGTCTTGGCTTGCCACATAGCTAACGGACTTTTTCTCGTCGCGATGATAAGTTTATTATGCTTCATTTTAGGTTTTATTAATCCTTGCAACACCATTTTTGATCGCAGCTTCTGCAACCGCATTGGAGACAACGTCGAGTAAGCGTGGGTCTATCGGTTTTGGCAAAATATAATCTTTACCAAAACTCAATGATTTGCATTGCGGATAAAATTTCACGATTTCATCTGATACACTTTCTTTCGCTAAGTCCTTAATCGCATTAACCGCTGCAATTTGCATATCCATGGTAATACGTTTGGCACGTACATCCAGGGCACCACGAAAAATAAATGGGAAGACTAAAAGATTATTCACTTGATTTGGATAATCACTACGGCCCGTAGCCAGGATCATATCATCACGCACTTCCTGAGCTACATGAGGATCAATCTCTGGATCTGGATTTGACATAGCGAACACAATGGGGCGTTCTGCCATGGAGCTTAACATTGCTGGGGTTAAAATATTTGGTGCCGCAACACCAATAAATACATCCGCACCATCCATTGCATCCGCGAGTGTTCGCTTTTCAGTTTCAATCGCAAAGGCATATTTAAATGGATTTAATTTTTGGCGACCACTGTGAATAACGCCTTGACTATCAATTAAATAAATATTATTGCGTGATGCGCCAAGCGTTGTTAACAAATGCATAGAGGTGATACCGGCAGCGCCAGCGCCAACACAAACAATCTTGACATCTTGTATTGACTTGCCTTGCAATTCCAAGGCATTTAATAAGGCAGCGGCAATAGTAATCGCCGTGCCATGTTGATCATCATGAAATACTGGGATATCTAATTCTTCACGTAAGGTATGTTCGATTTGAAAACAATCTGGAGCAGCAATATCTTCTAAGTTAATGCCACCAAAGCTTGGTGCAATACGTACCACAGTATTGATAAATTCAGCTGGGTTACTGCATGCAACTTCAATATCGATCGCATTAATATTGGCAAAGCGTTTAAACAAGGCCGCCTTGCCTTCCATCACGGGTTTACTCGCCAACGGACCAACATCGCCAAGCCCAAGTACTGCACTCCCATTGGTAATCACGGCAACCGAATTGCCTTTCCCAGTATAAAGATATGCGGCATCAGGGTCTTTGGCAATTTCACGCACGGGTTCTGCTACCCCTGGGGTATAGGCGAGAGATAAATCCTCTTGGGAATTTAATGGTTTACAAACCTCTATTGCCAACTTCCCTGGAGATGGGAATTGATGATAGGCTAATGTTCGTTTTTTCAGGTCATTCATACGTCTTTCCTGTTAAAAATTTTGAAAATGATGTTAAATTATTTATTTTTGTAATATCGTTTGCCGCATTTATAGATTAAACTATTAGTTTATTGTAACAAAGCACTGAGGTAAACAGTTATCTAAGAGCTAGGGGCTAGAGACTAGGAGCTAGATGCTAGAGACTAGGGACTAGAGGCTAGAGGCTAGAGGCTAGAATTAGAACCCCCCCTCACCCCT
>CAVVHY010000017.1:0-12356 GCA_963748135.1 uncultured Gammaproteobacteria bacterium
TCCCTCTCCCCCTTGGGGGAGAGGGGAGGGTGAGGGCTAAGTGATCTATACATAATTTGGACAACATGGGTTGTCCTCAAATGCTTCCTCTATGATTTCACTTAAACACCATCGTTTAACTTTTTCTAAGTAGCGCTCTCTTATCGCTTCTAATGCAAGAAACACTAATGATAGCACTCGCTTATGTTTAATTGAATTTGCTTGAAAATCACGATGTAAATTTTGTCTTTCAAGCCCCAAACCTATTAACCATAATAAAAATAATGCCAGCATACCTATCATTAATTGGATGCTTAATCGAATCGGATCTTTACTGCGGCTTTCTCTTAATCCTATTCCCCATCGTGGATCTTTTGTATCTCTAAATTCATGTTCTATCTTCATACGACCCTTATAAAAGTTCATAATAACCTTCGCCGGTACTTTTAATGAAGATGCAATCAGCCACGGTTTATTTCCAGCATTCTTATGTTCCTTTTCGCTTTTCCCATATTTTACCTTTCTTTGGCGTTGTTCCTTCACTTTCTTTGTCTTATAAAGATATAAGTGAGAAGCAAATGGCTTTTGTTTCCTTAACTTGACCGCGCCTATATATTTTGGTTCATCCGTCGCCAATTCATATAAGTCACTACAAGCCTGCCAATTGCTCTCTCCTTCTAGTGTGTAATGCATGTTTGTTAATAAACGTCCCACATAATCCCAACCTAAATCTATAACTTGCTTGAAAAAATCAACATGAAATCCTGCATCTGTAATTACACAAACTTTAAGTCCCGATGGTAATCGCGCCTTCAAGTTTTTTAAAAATTCTCCCTGTACCTGTTCATTGCCTAATAGCTCTTCCGGGTGAAGTTCCTCCCAAAGCACCAAACTTCTCCCTTTAACCACCACACTCGCTCGCAACAAATGATACCCATGCACAACAATGCTTGACCAATCCACTAACATGTTTATTTTCTTTCGTCTTAATAGCCATTGATTCATTGCCGTATAAATTGCTGCTCGCTCGGAATACAACTGTCCATTCCCTAGCAAATAATTTATCGCTTGTATTTTGCTTTTCGGTTTTATCCCTTTCTGCAAACGCCGTCCTAATGATGTCAAGCTCAGTTTTCCACCATGAATCACACTGTCTACTGCATTTAATAAAGACTCTTGACGTTTTGCATGGCTTATTGCTTGTGATTTCTTTAGGATTTTATGTAATAATTTTGTCGGTTGCATAGCGGTTCCTTATATAGAATATGAAAACTTTATTTGATCACGAATCGCTATGTAACTCAACTTCTTGTTTTAATTAATGTATTTATTCCTTAAAAATTTATAACTGTGCAATGTTTGTGTATATCACTTAGGGGTGAGGGGGTCTCTAATTAGATAAGGAACATCAAATGACACAAAGCCAAGGAATGGCATTGTCAGTAAGTACGAATGCACCTCTTAAAAATAATACATATCCTAAAAATGATACCCAACTAGATAGTCGTAGGTTATATTGTTTAACTATCCACGATACCCCTAAGCGCGAACTGCATATCACCAATTTCACCATTAAAGAGCACGGCTTGATGCAATGTTATCGCATTAAGCTCACTCTTTTGCGTCATGAATGTCTTGAACAGCAATCCTGCCTTGGTAAGCGGGCAACGCTTAAGATAAATAATGATTATCGGTTACATGGCTACATCACAAAAATACAAAACAACCAACTGACATTGGCCAGCCCACTATATCGCCTCTGCCTGCCAATCACAGCCACGGTTTATCATAACAAAACTATCGTTGAGTTAATTAAAGCAATTTTACAAAAGTTAGGTTTTGCTAACCATGAATTTGGTTTCAAATTAGTTGGCCATTACGCATATCCAAAACAAGCTATGTGGGTACAATATAAGGAAACAGATTATCAATTTTTATATCGTCATATGGCGTTTTGGGGATTGTTATTTTATTTAATTCAAGAGAGTGATTGGGTGCGTTTGATAATCACTGATGATATTAGACAAATAACAAATAAACGAAGCATTATATTAGTAAATGATTCCGGCCAGATGACAAATCAAGAAATAGCCTATGAATTTCGAACGCAATTCAGATTAGTTAGTAATACAATTAAAGTTAATAGTTATCGTTATTTAGCCCCCCAATTAGATTTGACTCAGAGTCAAAGCAACAATACAAATATTGTCGGCTGGGGCACAGTTTATGATTATGGTGCAAATATTAAAACAATTGCTGATGCTGAACATATTGCGAAAATACAACAACAAACACTAGATTGCCAACGGGTAATTAATAATTTAAAAACAAATGTTACTGGCTTGCACCCGGGTATGTTAGTAGAGTTGAATATGAACCATTCAGACGAGTTCATAAAATCACATCAATTATTAAGAATTATTTCGATAACACATTTTGGTGCAGTTAATGGCAACAATAATAATGAAGGAATTGATTCTGTAGCTGAAGATCGCATGGTTTATCATAATGAATTGCAACTTATACCTGCAAATTTAGCCTATCATGTTGTCACCCCAGCTAGGATAAGTCCAGGGTATTTAATTGCAACCATAGCCGGTCATGAAAGCCGCTATCCTGTCATCGATGAGTGGGGCAGATATCGGGTACGTTTTAGCTTTGATGATGCCAGACAAATAACACTACCTAGTGTGCCAGTAAGGATGAGACAAAGTTTAGCAGGTCAAGCCACAGGGCAACATTTTCCATTACATGTTGGTACCAAAGTATTATTGACATTTATCAATGATGATATTGATCAACCGGTGATTATCGGTGTTATACCAGACTCAAAATCGGTACAGGAAAAGGTTTTAGTTGAGCCTAATCAATATAAGCTTAGTACAGCAAGAGGTAATTCTTTTATTGTGGATGATAGCCAAGCGACAAGTCACATTCGTTTGGCAACACCAAGCAGTAAAAGTAGTATCACTATGCATACATCTGCAGATAATAAAGATATTAACCTAGAAAGTTTAGCCGGCGATATTGAATTTAACGTAGGCAAAAATACAATGTTGGGAAGTGAGGGTGATATCAATTATCAAATAGGTGGCGACTCTTATCATCAAGTAGGTGGCCAAAGTCGATGGCAAAGTCAGTATGGAAATCTAATAGCTTCAGCTAATCGTGATATTTATTATCACGCAGTAAAATATATTGAAGTTAAATCACGTCATGATCATATGAATTTACATTGTGGGCGTAATATTAAAGTTAGTGCATATAATGAGAGTAGTATCCAAGCCGAAAATAATATCAACTTTGATGTCAGAAAAGGGAAGTTGCAATGCCAGGGGCAGTCATTGATTATAATTCAATGTCAAGGCGATGGTGATATTATCGTCACGCAAGGGCGCGCACAATTAAAAATTACTGCGCAAGGTGATATAAATATATCGGCACCGATAATTAACCTTAGTGCTGATGTAGTCCGATGTGCAGGTTTGCAAACCTATATGATACCGAATGCCAAATTGACTAAGCCATACCCACATCCGAAATTAAATTATCTTAGTTGGATTAATTTACAATATAAGGTTGCAAATTATAAATATCCTATCATAAACCAAGCAATTGAATGGCATAATAAAGATAGTCATAAACATAGCACTGAGTTATTAACTAAGACCGATGACCAAGGCTATGCCCCTTTGGCATGCCTAACTGACTTTAATATCGATCAAGTTCGCTTGCCACAATGTGAAATGATTAGCAAGGGCTCGGATACTTTAGCCTATCCACAAACAATAACCAAGGTCAATCAAGCAGACTTGGTGTCGATAAAGACTAAGCCAAACACCAACACCCATATAAATATTAAAGAGGGTGACCGGGTATTAAATGTTGAGTGTTTGTTTCCCCCAGTAATTATTAATTTACGAGAACACCATCACGATCAAAATAGTCGGGAACTGTTATCAAATGAAGAGTTGGCATATTTTAAAAATAATGGTAATAATGCCACCTTGTTCATCCATGGCTTTAATGTACCGTATGGTCATTTTTCCAAGACCATTGTTGGCTTTGAAAAACATCAAGATGCTTTGCTGAATCGCTATGAACCGACCCAGATTTTGGTTCAACAACCTATTTATGGAGAATCTTATGCGACAATCTTTCGTGATGCCAAGATGTTATGTGAACAATTTCCTGAGTTAAAGCAAACTCTTGGATTTAATCAAGAACATAGTGGCAGCTTACGTACCACACTACAAAAGAACCAAGCTTTAACGAGTTTAAATGGCAGTGGGGCGCATAATTGGTTTTTGCATATGGAAGATAATCTCAATCGTGCGACAGGAAGATTTAATCGTGATCATTACAATAAGTTTACCCGCTTAATTAATGTGACCTGGACTGGCAATCCTTATCAATCTTCATTACTCACCGTCATTAATTATATGTCTACGGAAGAGTATGCAAATCGCGCTGGTCACAGAATGGTGTCATTGATAAAGCAGTTGACCCAGGCGGGCATAACCATAAATATTATTGCCCATAGTTTGGGAAATCGGGTTTTATTAACAGCACTGAATGAATTAGGAAAACAGTTTGATAAGCCTTGTGTTGAGCAAGTGTTTTTATGGCAAGCCGCGGTGCCAGATACGGCATTATCTAATGATCCAAAGTTGGATACCAGTATTAAACAAAATTGCCATTTCCCAACTGCATATATGGCGGCGAATAGATTTACAGTTTTGTATTCCTTCTTTGATATAAAAACCTTAGATGTGGCTTATACACTTGCCAATGACGTGGGCATCGCCCCAGATAAATTTTTCAGTGAGGCAGGACATAATATCTTTCAGCTTTATCAGCGATCTTATACCAAACAAGAGCTTGCAACGATAGAAGAATATTATCATCTGTTGCACAATCCATCTCAGGAACCTGGTCAATCAACAACGAGCAATTTTTTTGAGCGTTATCTGCGTGTCTCAACCGATGTCGATAAACTCATTAGTCGACATAAAATACGTATGGCGATGGGACTAGTCGGAGTTGATCCGAGTACCAAGGCCTTGTTAGGCGATCGATTGCTGAGTGTGAATCAATCTCTTTATTTATTTAGTCATAGTGGCATGAGAAACCCAAATCATAGGATGATGGAACATGTTTATCAAGAATATATTATCAATAAACAACGTGGCATTAAGCAATTTGGTTCATACTAAGCATTTCAAAATTATTGTCACGGCGAGTATTTTAAGTTTAGCTATAATAGCTGGAATATTATATTTTCTAATTATGTTTATATACAGTTCTAACTCGACGGTTGGTAAAATTATCCCTGGCAAGATAATGAAACTTAGTCTTTCTACGGATGGTAATTTTGTTGTCTCTACCGATCTAAAGCGGCAAGTTATCCTCTGGGACTTAACGCATAAGACATGGCAACCAATTGCCAGTGATGCAAATATCTTTAGTGCCTATTTTATTCGGCGTAGCCATAATTTTATTTGGCAGAATAATCATGATAATCAAGTTTATGTGGCTGATGTTAAAGGGCATATTATCAAACATTTTAATCCTGGTTTCAAAAGCTATGGTCAAGTCATGTCAACTGACTTAACAACTTATTTTGCTAGTGATAAGCATTGGAACTTGTATTATTGTCAATTGAGAAAGTGTCAGCGTATTGCCAGGGATAATATTAGCCATGATGCTAACGATGATGATCAATTACCGGATTACGGTAAATTATTGAATTTGACTATGGCCTTTGATGATTCCATTCTGCTAAGTTCTGGTGTGGGTTGGAGTAATGAACCGAGGCAATATAATTTTGCAACCATGTCAAAGACAGAGATTGATCATGCTGTGCTTGATGGTGTTGTGTTATGGGATACTGACACCGGTCGACCCATTACAAATTTTCCTGGTAATGCAGCTAAGACATACGCTACCTTGAGCCCAATACTACGCTATGTTGTTAGCGGTGATGAAAATGGTAATGTCTTAGTTGCTGATGTTGCAAGTCGAAAAATACTCTATAAATTATGGGACCTTTATTATGGTAAAGCCATTAAAAAGGATCGATTAGGTGATAATATCGCCTTTGATAAAACTGGTTTAATCAAACCACCCAAGGATTTTAATCTTTATGAAAGACAGATTGAAACGCTTGCTATTCACTTCATTGACTATCAAGGTCATTATTTGCAATTTATTGACCATGAACCTTATGTGGTTTTGTATCGCATCGGCGATCCTAAGCCTATAAAATATATTTTTTTGGGGCATCATCCATTGCCCTCAGTAGATGACTATCTGCGTGACCAAGCCATCGATACGGTAGCAAATGCCAAACTTTTAGTAATGGCCAAAGCCGATGCCGGTGGTATTATTGTTTATCGTTTTATACCTAGTACATTACAATTAAAAAAAATCTGGGTGTCATAAACGATTGTCAGCCATTGCTATGAATGTCTTCTTCTATGGTCTGCCGTATACGCCCCAACCAGACTGGCGATCAAAACCACCAAAAAGACTTGCCCAATAATGGCTTCTATAGCAGAAAATGATTTGGCAATCATATTGGCGCCGGTGATATCACCATAACCTAGCGTAGTCAAGGTAACAAAACTATAGTAAATCAACTCGGGGAGGTGTTGTAGCGCGTTCAAATGATCTGAATGCGCAAAATAAAATGAGTGTGGTATAATAATGGCGAGAGAGTCGTAGATAAATCCCCAGACAAAGCCTAACAAAAGATAACTACAGACAGATCCAAAGATATGATCAGTAGAAGTGATATCGATATGTAGTACATAACTTAATATCGTATAGTTAATGACGGACAAAGCGACAATCTCGATGATGTTACTTGTTAAAAAGAGATAAATCTGATCCGCCACGAGTCCATACCAACTGGTGATAATGCCCAGGATAATAAAAATCGAGGTGATAAGGAAGACGATTTTATGATCACTCACGGTATAGACTGCAGATAACATAATAAACATATAAAAGATTTCAACTAGTGATTTACCTATTGGGGCTTCGGCAACAATCGGTGAAATTAGAAAGTAAATGATAAAGGTAAAAAATAAAATTCTAAAACGATAATTAAACAAGTGTTCTTTCAGCATGGTTGGGTTCTTATTTTTATTAAATAGATTTAATGATTATCAATTATAGTATTATAATTATGATTACGCTAACAAAACAACAACAGTTACGTGCACGTATGCAATTACTAGGTATTCGTGAAGCAGATTTGCAAGAAAAATTCATTATCGGCAGTGGTCGTGGTGGACAAAAATTGCAAAAGACCGCTTCATGCGTGTATTTGCACCATGTCCCCAGTGGCCTTGAAGTCAAATGCCAGCGCACCCGCTCGCGCGAAGACAACCGTTATCATGCCCGCAAACTTTTATGTGATAAATTGGATCGATTATTACATCATGAGCAGAGTGAACAACAACAAATTCGGGAAAAGATCCGTCGCCAGAAACGCAAGCGATCACGAAGGGCCCAGGCCAAGGTCTTGGCGAACAAGGCGAAGCGCAGCCAGACTAAAGAGCTGCGCAAATCGCCTGATATAGATGAATAAGCATTCAACCCACCACGCGGACCAATGCAGCTACTTATTCGCTTGGCATATCCGTCCTATCCAACCAATTTTTACGAATCAAATTATCGAATGCGATTGGTCCAGACCCGTGCACAATCAGCCAGAATAACAGGTATTCAAACAATACCTCGGGCAAGTATAAGAAATAATCTAGCCAGTGCAAGACTTTTAAGCCTTCAGGGATTTTGGTCACCGCATCTGTGACAATGGCAACAATCAATAAAATGAATAACACGAGAGCTACCAGCGAAGTACATAAGCCGATAATCAGTGCAATACCACCAATAAACTCAATTAAAGGGACAAAGTAGGCACTAAACTCTGGCCAGGGAATGCCCGCTTGCAGCAAGGTATTAAATAACGTTTGATGGGTATCCGGATCGAATAACTTATAAAAACCGGAGACCGCAAAGAAAAAGCCTACGCTGATGCGGGTAATGACTAATGGCCAGCTTTTAAACCAACCCCTGAATGATATTAACTCATTAAGCAATTTTTTCAACCACATGATGATTATCTCCCTATTAAGCCTGAGTCAACACCCAGCGGTTGCATCTTGCTACGCTGTAAGCGACCCATGGTTTTAGCAAACACAATACCAATAGCGATAACTACAATTGCAATCGATTCACTAATACTAGGTATATCATTTAGTAAAAGATATGCAAAAAATATTGAAAAGAATGGAATTATCAGTGCAAAATCAGCCGGCCAACTTGGGTCGACAGCTTTGGCGGCGGTAAACCACATACATTGACCGAGAACAATGATGATAGCCGCATAAATGGTCATGGCAATCCATAAATCACCATGAAAGGCGTCGGCAAAATGGTGTGGCCCAAAGATATAAGTCGCGATAATAAAAAACACGATGGCAGAAAAGAAATTACGGATAAAAATAAATGATGGTAGCGAAATCTTACCGAGTAATTTGACACTAACGACTTCTGACAAACCATAAAATACGCAGGCAGAGAGGATTAAGATATCTGCCTTACCAATCATTTCACCACTCCCTAGTAATGTTACGATTACACCCAAACCAATAAAGATATAACCTAACGATTCTGCCCAGGTGATCTTAGTCTTTAAAAAGAAGAAAGCCAAGATTAAGTAACTGATACCTTCAAACCGAGAGACCAACACCAAGTGGGTGACGGAAGTTAATTCTAGGGCAAAGAATACCAAGGAAGGATAAATGATGGCTAAGATGCAGCTAATAATTAAATACATCCAAGTTTTGCGATCCAGGCTTTTAATTTCTTTAGGAAAACTGCGTTTTGCGACAAAGGTAAATGAAATCAAGCCAGCACAAAAGTTACCGATGAATAAGACATTACAAAAGGAGATGGCTTCGGTGTGATGGATGCCGAACCGTCCGCCTTCGTCGACCAGTATTTTTAAAATCGGACTGGCCAATGCGAATAAGGCAGTAGCAATGCCTAGCAAGGCCAGGCTGCACATGATTTTGGAAGTGTTTTTATTCATATTAATGGCTGTTCTTATTTTGCAAAATCTTTTTACAATTATAGCTGATCTCATGGATTTCGCCAGTGGCGCGGGGCTTGGGGCTCTAAAATATAGGCACGGGATCTAATTAACTCTATACGTCTGCACCGTCTATCTCCAGTCCCAGGCATAACAACCGAATTAGACAAGAATTTTGTCCTTTAGGCACAAGGTGCTATCGCTAAGTTTTCCATACAATTAAAGCTCAAGCATTGTATTTACTAGTAAGGGAAGTTATTTATGTTTAGCGGTTGGCGTAGCCGAAATTGGCGTAGAACAAATAGAAACAGCATCGTTCGTAATGCTGACTCACTTTTGCTTCGTGAAATATGCTTTCGTATTGTTTGCCAGGAACAATTAAGAACACTATATGATGCTTTACAAGCTGCGTTGGTAAATGAATATTTGAATACAAATGAAATTCGACTTAAACCCAAAGAAGAAACCTATACTGAAGAAAATGAAGCGTTTACTTATAAAGATTCGAATGGCAAACGACAAGTTTATCTTTTTAAAGGGACTGATGAGAAAAGTAATAGTAAATTAAAGGAAAAAATTAACTCTGAAATTACATCGATAATGAAGCAGATAATCGATGCTGCCTATAACTATCATGTAAATGCCAATTCGCTACCTTTATCTGGATTCAACAAGAACTTTCGCAATTTAGCTGAACAATTTAGTAAAGCTATAGAGCAAAAACTGGAGGATCAAATAAAATTTAATGAACAAAATATATTACCAATTACCATTAAAGCAAATAATGATGAACTAAAAACTATAGAGTGTAAATCTATCGATCTTAAATCTCCAAACAGGACAATGGTATCTAAGCATGATGATCATGAAGTTAAAAAGGATGATCCTGAAGTTAAAAAGTATGTAATAAACCCAGATAATGGAAAACCCGTTTACATTGCTAAAGGATTTGGCGATCGAGACACACAAGAAGATTTTTGTGCCAGGTATGAGATTGGTGCTGATCGTATTGAATCGCCAGCAAAATTTTTACAGCAATTGTATCTGACCCTGGGTTTAAAGACACTAAAACATGTTGGAGGCGGGACAACGCATGCAACCGCATATATAGCAAAAGATAAAATCTATGTCGCGAACATTGGTGATAGTTCAGTTTTCTTGTCGACAAAAAAGGGGATTCAGCAGTTAAACATACATCATAAAGCACAAAATAAAAATGAACAAGAACGTGTCAAACATGAAGGCGGTATAATACGCCCTGTTGGCAGGCTATTGAGATTGAATGGCGTATTGGCGATAACACGTAGCTATGGTGATCGGTATCACCGAGGTATTTCTTTTACACCGACTATTACATCAACCAAAAGGCCAACCACCGACGATGCTTATGTGGTTTTATGCAGTGATGGTATTACAGATAATTTGACCGCCGCTGAGATTCAAAAAATTATTTTAGATTCTTCCGCAGACAAAAACATTGCTGATGAAATTAGAGCGGCAGCGTATCAGAAAGGCGCTCAGAAAAACACAAAGATAGATAACATGGTAGTAATTGTCGCACCAGCAAATAGCGTAGGTTCTTTATTTTCTGTCTTTGATGGTCATCATGATTCTCGCAAGGAAGCTAATGTTGCTGAGCAATGCGCACAATCTCTTGGGAATACAATAGAAAAAGTATTAGCTAACAAACATGCTACACTCATACATAGCAAAACAGTTGTTAAAAGCATTGAGCTGTCAAGAGAAGGACCTAGAATTGAATTTCTACCCATTCAATACGAGCAATTTGAGAAAAAAGCTTCAAGCACTAATTCACAACTTCACGCTCAACCGGTAGAGGTTGATGATGATAATGACAGTGAATTTGAAAGTGACTCGGACGAGGATAACAAAATCAGGATTGAACAAGGTGAGATGGGTTCAAGCACTGGTCAGCATGCAAGAGATACAAAACTTAGCTTAGAAGATCAATACAGAAAGTTAAGAACAAAACAATCCTATCAAAACAATACGTCAGCCGAGACTACTCAAGAAACTATTAGATATATACAAGAATGCTGGAAAGGTACTGACAAGAAGCAAGGTTACGGTGAGGCTAAATGGTATGATGTAACAAGGCCATATCTTTTTTATGAAATTGATAGAGATCTTGAAAGTTCTCTTGAAAGTCATGATCATGCTAAAAATTATAATATGTTAGCTAGACTTCAATCAAAAATTATTAAATGGTTGAACCAATATCATTCCTTTGAATCAAGTCTCATCCCAGGCCGACGAAGGATTTATGAGAATCTTTTGTATTTTAAAATTCAACTTAACTACGCTCTTCAACTTAATGATAAAGAAAATGATGAAAATGAAAATAACGTCAAGAGAAGCGGTGACGTTTTCGACTTATTGGTAATACTATATCAGAAGTTAAATACTGTTCGAAATACTACAAATAGTAGCGGTGTAAAGCTTATGTTGGAGTTATTTAAAGATCACTGTGAGTTTGAAGCTGATGGAATACGTATTAAAAACATATCTAAGCCATATGCATTACTTAGTTTAATTCAAGACGAGGCAATATCACGTAATGGCCATGGATTTAAAGCTGTTAAAAAGCCGTCTCGAAGCTATTTAAGTTATAGTTTATTTGGGAAAAAGATACGATTAGGTAGAAGTCCTAATATTGATCATCTTTATGCTGTCATTGCTAAGACTAATCTATTCCTCACTCCTGATACGAAAGATATCAAAGGGAGTAAATCAATTACACTAGAAAAAGCAATTAATGATATTAGGTTAATACAATCATTAGATCACCCAACCAACACAGTAAGACTAAGAATTAAATAAGAGACTAATTAGAATCCTCCTCACCTTCCCCTCTCCCCCAAGGGCTGAGGAATCTGCGCATTTTTGAAAAAATTTAGCATTAAAATCAATGTGGTTAAAAACACTCTATTTAATCAACAATTATGATGGCACAATAGAAAACCTAGTTCTAAAAACGTAATAATTCCCCAAAAAAGGGTGTCATCCCAAAATGGGTGTCATCCCAAAAAAGGGTGTCATCAACTATGTTGTAATTTTTCTTAAAGCCTTGTTATTTTCCCGCTGCTGTCATCCCGGAAATTACTGTAAGTTGGTGAGACGAAGTCGAACTTACTTACAGTTATTATCCGGGATCCAGGAATTGCAAACTTATCTTGTAGAGATAAGCCTTAATTACTGGATTCCGGGTTGCAACTGCAACTAAGTTCGCTGCGCTTACTAAGTTGCAGTC
>CAVVHY010000018.1:0-246492 GCA_963748135.1 uncultured Gammaproteobacteria bacterium
TGCCCCACTTCAGTATGGATATGATAGGCAAAATCTAATGGTGTTGCATGCATTGCTAAATCTACGATTTCCCCTGTGGGGGTAAAGACGTAAACGCGATCTTCGAAGATTTTAGTATCGATCGGTTGCCAATTGATCATCATTGCCGGCGACCTCTTTTTGCCAATCCATCACTTGTAGTAACAGGGCAATCTTTTGATCGTAACTTGACCCTTGGCTGGCACCTTCTTTATAGATCCAGTGTGCTGCGACGCCTAGTTCTGATTCTTGATGCATTTCATAGGTTCGAATTTGCACTTCTACATTACGACCGTCAGGCCCTATGACTGCAGTGTGCAAAGAACGATAACCATTGGGTTTTGGGTTTGCAATATAATCATCAAATTCAATCGGAATTGGCTCCCAAAGTGAATGCACAATACTTAAAACGGTATAGCAAGATTCAATATCTGTTACCAGGATACGTACCGCACTGACATCGTAGATTTGACTAAAATCGATGTCTTTGCGTTTCATCTTGCGATAAATGCTATAAATATGTTTCGCACGGCCCTGGATTTGACAATCTTTAATATGGCTCTTAGCGAGCTCTGTTTGCAAGGTGCTGATGACTTGTTTGATGTATCGCTCACGATCCTGACGACGCTGGTCAATTGAACGAGCGATCTCTTTATATATCTCAGGTTGAAGATAGCGAAAGGTTAAATCTTCCAATTCCCACTTGATTTGTCCCATACCCAAACGATTAGCCAGTGGCGCATAGATATCTCTGATCTCGGTTGCAATCTCTTGTTGTTTACTCTTACCCATGTGGGTAATGGCGCGCATAATGGCTGTTCGTTCAGCCAATTTGATGATGATAACCTGTACATCTTGGACCATAGCCAATAACATTTTACGCAGATTATCGATCTGGGTGTTATTTTGGATGTGACTCGTTTGGTAGTGTAAGACACGGATGGCATCCATCTGTTCTATGCCTGAGATCAACTTTGCAATCTTTTCATTTAGCGTGGTTGAGATATCTTCTAATGTAAGTTCTGCATAATGCGCACAAGGATAGATCAAAGCAGCGGCGATGGTTTCAGCGTCTAGGTTTAAATGTTCAATTACATCTGCGATCACCAAGCCATGCTGGAGACAAGATTGACCGGTGAATGTTGGTTGGTTTTCACCAGATATTTGACATAAAGAGAAGGCGTGCTGAATCAATTTGTAATCATTCGCCGAACGTTTTTGTTCAATACTCTGCAACCACAGTTCGGGTGCAATACTGCCATCTTCAAGGTGATAATCTTTGACAAGTTTTACCATGGATTTACTCTGAAATCATAACGCCAACTATACTCAACCTGGAATTTCCCTACTAAGTTGAATAGATTTTTTCAAATACAGCAATAGACTCGACATGTTTAGTTTGTGGAAACATATCCATGATGCCTGCGCTAACTAAACGATAGTTAAAGTCCTTGACCAAGATCCCAGCATCGCGTGCCAACGTTGCAGGGTTACAAGAGACATAGACAATACGCTGGAAATTAAATTGTACCAACTGCCGCAAAATCTCTTGGGCCCCAGAACGAGGGGAATCTAATAAAAGTTTATCATATTTTTCATTAGCAAAGGGAGCCAAGTTGATATCTTTTGTTAAATCATAACTATAAAATGACACATTGCTGATAGCATTATGCCTGGCATTATGTTGCGCTGCTTCTACCATGGTGTGTTCGCCTTCCACACCAACAACCTGCCGACAATATTTGGCAATTGGTAAAGTGAAATTACCAATACCGCAAAATAAATCGAGGATTGTTTCTTCGGGTTTGGGGTCTAATAGCCGTAACGCGTGATTGACCATATGGCGATTCAAATCCGGATTTACTTGTGAAAAATGGGCTGGGTGAAACGACAATTCAAGCTGGTGATCGGGCAAACCATAACAGATTAATTCATCACCGGCTTCAGGCCATAACAAATGAATGGTGTCAGGACCGCCGGGTTGTAAATATAAATTTAACTGGTTTTGTTCGGCAAAGACCTTTAAGAGGTCTATATCATGTTGATCAAGTACCTCGAGATGACGAAAGATGAGGGCGGTTTTGTCGTCACCAATTGCAACTTCAATTTGGGCAATCTTGGTATAACTATGTAACTTGGCAATGAGTTTACGCAGTGGAGCTATCATCTCTCCCACTGGATCTGCCAGGATTGCACAAGAATTCATATCAACCAGGTAGGGACTTTGTCGTTCGCGAAAGCCAATTAACACCGATGCCTTTTTGACGACGTACTTTACACCTAAACGTGCCTTATGCCGGTATTTGAATTGTGGGCCAGTTAAAGGGGGCAATACCGCTTCTGGTTGGACACCAGCCAAATGTTGTAATTGTTCAAGTAGGGTATTTTGTTTTAGCATTAATTGACGCTGGCTTTGCATATGCTGCAAACTGCATCCACCACAAAGACCAAAATAGTCACACTTTGCTGGCATGCGTTCGAGTGAAGGATTGCTAATCTCAACTGCCTTTGCCTCAGAAAACTTTGAGCGTCTTTTGGTATAACGGAAAGTTACTTGCTCACCAGGTAGGGCACCATCGACAAAGATGGTTTTGCCCTCGATGTGTGAAATACCACGTCCATCATGGCTTAATGATTCTATGATTGCGGTATCAGACAAATGTTTTGCGTTCATTGCCACTCGTTTAAAAATGCAGTTAAGTGTGGTTTATCTTCTTCACGTAGCATACTACGCAAGCCATCGATCCGTTCTTGATATTGATTTGGATCCAGGGTTGCGCGCATCAATTCAAATCGTAAATAAACCAAGTAGGTATTTAAGACATCGGTTTCACAATAATTGCGTATCGCTTGCAAGTCTCCTTGTTGATAATACTCCCAGACTTTAGCGCCGTGCATACCCATCTTTCCGGGAAAGCCTAGCATGGTAGCGATTTGATCCAAAGGGGCATTGGCACGGGCCTGGTAAGCGGCAAGGATATCCATGATATCCATATGTCGATAGTGATAGCGATTTAGATAATTATTCCAGCGAAACTCAGGATTTTCAGAACCGGTGTCCCAATAGGTTGGGCTGCTAATACCATGTAACAGTGAGCGGTAGTGAATAACCGGCAAATCAAAGCCACTACCATTCCATGAAACCAAAAACGGTGAAAATTGATCTAGGCCATTAAAGAATCGTGTTAATAGTTCGGCTTCATTGGCATCTTCATCACCTAATGACCAAACCTTTATGAATTTTGGGGTATATAAAACGACTGAAATAGCCACGATCTGATGCATATGCAAGGCCAAGAAATCGCTCCCAGATTGTTGGCGTTTTAGGGTAAACATGGCTTTTGCAACATCGGCATCGCTCAAGCTATCGTCAAGATTATAGAGTTTACGGCCGGTGTGGGTATCAGGTATGGTTTCTATATCAAAGACAAATATATTCATGATGTGTGTGATTGTTCAGTTGGATTTCATTTAGTACTGCCGATTACGAAACTATATTAGTATAGCTGGTTAGTGAACTGGTTTAAACTATTTCTTCACATTCTGTAATGAACTCGGTAGGATACAATTTATTAGTTGGTGACAACATTTAATATAGATCGGACTTACGAAAAACGATGCTAGGCGAGGCAAAAACGAGCGAGAAAGTGCAGTTTATAAATAATAAATGCGCATTTGAGCGAGTTTTTAACAAGGCATAGCGCATTTTGCGTCAGTCTTAATAAGATGATAGGTGGGCTTCATGCGAATTATACTCTTAGGTGCCCCAGGTGCTGGTAAAGGTACCCAAGCAAAATATATATGTGAAAAATATCAAATCCCGCAAATATCAACGGGGGATATGTTGCGTGCAGCAGTGAAAGAGGGTTCTGAATTAGGCCAACAGGTTGCTGCCATTATGCAACGAGGCGAATTAGTCCCCGATGATTTGATTACCAATATTGTTAAGCAACGAATTAGCAAGCCAGATTGTGCGAACGGGTTCTTACTCGATGGTTTTCCAAGAACGATTCCTCAGGCTAACGCATTAAAGGATGCAGGGATTACTATTGATCATGTTATTGAGATTGAAGTCCCTGATAAAGAGATTATCAAGCGTTTGAGTGGCCGACGTTGGCATCCAGCCTCTGGTCGAGTTTATCACACAGATTATCATCCCCCAAAACAACCAGGGATAGATGATGTGACGGGTGAAGCCTTGATTCAACGTGATGACGATAAAGAAGAAACAGTGCGTAATCGTTTACAAGTTTATCATCAACAAACACGGCCTATGGTAGAATTTTTTAAACAGTGGGCGGCGAATTCAGAAGATGAAGAAGCGCCAGATTATATAACTATAAATGGCCTTGGCAGCGTTTCAGAGATTAGAGAACGAATCGATAATGCAATGTAGCGATCAATTATTCATTAATCACGGTTAAAGGGAGAATATTATGGCGACCAAGATATTAACCAAAGATAATTTTGACAAAGTTATTACTGAAAACGAGATTGTGCTTGTTGATTTTTGGGCTGAATGGTGCGGCCCATGTAAATCTTTCTCTGAAATATATCAAAGTATTGCGGATGAATTTCCTGATATCGTATTTGGAACAGTGGATATTGAACAAGAACAACGATTAGCGCAGGACTTTCATGTACGCTCAATTCCACAACTCATGGTCTTTAAAGAAAAGGTGGTTATCTTTTCTGAATCTGGTGTCTTACCGGCTTCTGCACTCAAGGACCTCATCCAACAGGCTAAGAATTTGGATATGACGGAAGTGCATCAACAGATCGAGCAGCAAGAGTCAGCACAAAGATCGTCTTGATTGTGCCCACATTTGGTATCCGTCTTCCGTGATATTAACTCATCAATAGTCGCTATAACAGCAACCATAAAAAAAGCCGTTGTCTAACAACGGCTTTTTTCATGTCACCTAGAAGGAATTATTTCTTCTTTGGTGGACGACCTCTTCTCTTAGTGCCAGCTGCAGCTTTTTTACGACCGCGTTTTGCTGTACTTGCCTTAGCCTTACGCTTGGTAGCTCCTTTACGCTTGGTAGCTGCCTTACGCTTGGTAGCTCCTTTACGTTTGGTAGCTCCCTTGCGCTTTGGTGCAGCTTTACGCTTAGCAGTCTTGGCAGCCTTTTTAGTTTTACGCTTGGTAGTCTTGGCCGCTTTTTTTGCTTTACGCTTTGCTGCTGATGCAGCTTTATCTAGTTTCTTTTCAGCTTTTTTGAGCTCAGCTTTGAGTTCCTTCAATTTCTTTTTAAGCTCAGTTACAGCTGAACTAGATTTTTTTGCTTTTGTTTTTTTAGCTCTTGCCATATTTATTTCTCCTGCTGTTGCTTTTAATAATTCCCACGTAATTAACAATAGCAAAAAAAAAAAGAGTTAACTAGTTAATTTTTAAATTTTTTTAAGAAATATTAAAAAAAATCACAGAAAATTTAATATTTTTTCCTTTTTCTGAATCTATTTTGGCCAAAAGAATGAAATTGCAGTGACATTTTTTAATTTATGAAATTATTTGCAGGATCATTTTACTTATGAAGAAGATATTCTGTTTTGGCTTTGTAACCAATTATTCAATGCATTTGTTTGACTCATTGAAAACATTAAGCCCAGGTTTGTTCTACGCCATAATATGTCGCCAACTGTCCTTGCCCACTCGTTATCGATTAAATAGCGGACCTCACTTTCATATAGTCCATGGCCAAATTCGATGCCTAAATCAGATATTTTACTGACATCCTTTAAGATTAATTCAGTTCGAGTGCCATAATTATTTATATATCGCTGTATGAGTTGGCTTGGAATATTTGGATATTTTGCTTCGAGATTTCGTTGATATGACTTTAATTGAGAAAACGCAATATCACCACCGGGCAAATGGCTATCTGCTGTCCAAGCCATTTTAAGATTTGAGAAATAAGGTCGCAAGCTGTCGACTAGCTGCTCGGCTAAAATGCGAAAGGTTGTGATTTTACCACCAAAGACATTTACTAATATTGGCTCGTTATGATGGGCATGGACATCAATAATATATTCACGACTAATATCTTGTGCCTTGGTTGCTTTACTTGCTATTAAAGGTCTTAAACCAGCGAATGAAGAAATGACGTGTGAGCGCGAGATTGGGTTTGTGAAATAGGAATTAACACTTGCTATTAAATAATCAATTTCAGCATCGGTAACTGACACATGATCTGGGCCATGAGTGTATTCAATATCGGTAGTGCCGATCAACGTGAAATCATCTGCATAAGGGCGCACGAATATAATTCGCTTGTCAGTATGTTGTAATAGATAACCCTGATCTCCATCATATAATTTATTTGTTATTATATGACTGCCTTTTATTAATTGTTGATGATGGTTTGTTGGTAAATTTAGTTCTCTTATTAATGAGTCTAGCCAGGGGCCTGTGGCATTGATTAGTACTTTAGTTTGTACTTGTAGGAATTTGCCTGTGCTTCGATCTTTTATTCTTACCTGCCAGATATCGTCTTTACGTTCGGCGCTTATCACCTTATGTTGTGTTTTGATGGTGGCGCCATGTTCTTTAGCACCAAGTGCAGTTAAGATGACTAGGCGTGCATCATTGGTTTTGCAATCACTATAAACCAGACCTTTGCTGAAACGAGATTTTAATGGCTGTCCATATTTATTGTGGTTAAATTTGATGGCGTGTGATGATGGTAAAATATCGCGTTTAGCCAAATGGTCATATAAATACAAACCGAGGCGCAACATCCAGTAGGGTCGAATCATATTATGATATGGCATTACGAACTCAACAGGTTTAATAATATGAGGTGCCATATTTAATAAGACTTCACGTTCGTGAAGCGCCTTTTTGACAAGCTTAAATTGCAATTGTTCGAGATAGCGTAAACCGCCGTGGATTAACTTACTACTGGCGGACGAAGTAGCGCTGGCTAAATCATCTTGTTCGCATAAGAGTACAGATAAACCTCGTCCTGCGGCATCATACGCAATCCCGACGCCATTAATACCACCGCCAATAATGAGTACATCATATAATGTTGAATTATTCAAAACACACCTAAATTAGCAAAATTGATACCGATTAGCTTTACAAGCGTTAGCATTTCATATAAAGATTATATTAATGTTCTGACTGTCCGTTTAATAATACCTTTTAACTATAGCCCAAGGAATACAAATGAGACAATATTTATTGGCAATTGATCAAGGAACGACAAGTTCACGGGCAATCGTATTTGATAAGTCAGCCAATATATATGGCCAACAATCAATCGAGATTAAACAAATTTTTCCAAAACCAAATTGGGTCGAACATTGCCCAGAAGATATATGGCAAACCACGCTTGCTTGTTGTCGACAAGCGATAGCTAACTCTGGATTGTCATTTAAAGAGATATTGGCGATTGGTATCTCAAATCAACGTGAAACAACAGTATTATGGGATCGTAAAACTGGTAAACCAATATATAATGCGATTGTGTGGCAAGATCGTCGCACCAGTGATTACTGCCAACAATTAATAACCGCAGGTCATAATAAGTTGATTCAGCAAAAAACTGGATTATTAATTGACCCTTATTTTTCCGCAACCAAAATACATTGGCTATTACAATCAAACCCTGATTTTGTAAAATGGGCCAACAACGGTGACATACTCTTTGGCACTATCGATAGTTTTTTGATTTGGCGTTTGACTAATGGGGCAAGACATATGACCGATGCTACCAACGCGGCTAGAACCATGCTCTTTAATATACATGATCAGATATGGGACCAAGAGTTATTGACATTATTTGATATTCCCGAAAATATTTTGCCAACCGTTTTAGATTCTAGCGCTGACTTCGGCGTTACTGATAAGGCAATTTTTGAGTGTGAAATTCCTATTTCAGGAGTTGCCGGAGATCAACAGGCTGCAACAGTTGGTCAAGCTTGTTTTGATCCAGGGATGATTAAAAGTACTTATGGTACAGGTTGTTTTATCATGCAAAACACAGGCCAACAGCCAGTCATTTCGCAGCACCGCTTATTAACGACGGTTGCGTATCGGATTGATAACAAGGTAACTTATGCCTTGGAAGGGAGTATTTTTATTGCTGGTGCCGCAGTGCAATGGTTACGTGATGCCTTACAACTGATTAAACGCGCTGCTGATAGTGAAGCGATGGCAGTCACGGTGCCTGATAACGGGGGTGTTTATCTAGTGCCTGCGTTTAGTGGTTTGGGGGCACCCTATTGGGATCCAGAAGCTCGAGGAGCGATCTTTGGTTTAACGCGAGCAACTCGCGTTGAACATGTTGTGCGTGCAGCGCTAGAAGCTGTCTGTTATCAGACGCGTGATTTAGTGACCGCCATGTGTGCTGATGCCAATATACAATTAACAACAATGCGAGTTGATGGTGGCATGGTGGTGAATGACTGGCTGATGCAGTTTTTGGCTGATATATTAGATATTCGTATTACTCGGTCAATGATCACTGAAACCAGTGCCTTAGGCGCAGCCTTTTTAGCGGGTTTACAAAAGGGTTTATATACTTCTTTGGCTGAGGTTGCTTCAGTTTGGCAACAAGGGCAGATTTATATTCCAAAACTTGATAGTAAGCAACGAGAATCGTTATACGATGGATGGCTAAAGGCCATTAAAAGGGTAATTACAGAATAGTGAAGGTGAAGTTATGACAAAACAAAACATAAGTTTACAAGATGCCTATTTTAAAGAAGGGATTTGTTTTGGCTGTGGTCCTAAAAATGAAAAAGGCCTACGGATTAAAAGTTATGTCGCTAATGATAAAGTCATTGCTGATTGGCAACCAGAAGCGCATCACCAAGCATTTCCTGGTGTCATCAATGGTGGTATTATAGGGGCATTATTAGACTGTCATTCCAATTGGACGGCAGCATGGCATTTGATGCAAAGGGCAGGGACAGATAAACCACCTTGCACCGTGACGGCAGAATTTGCTGTTAAATTATTACGTCCTACACCTGCTGATAAAACGTTACATTTAGAGGCAGAGGTTGTTGCTAGTGATGATACTAAGGCAACTATTCTTGCTAGAATCTTGGCTGATGGTAAAGTTTGTGCCACTTGTGATGGCAAATTTGTGGCTGTCAAGCCAGGACATCCAGCCTATCATCGTTGGTAAACTTCATTTCAACTTGGGGAATTATATGAAAAACTTAATACATTGCTATCGTTTAATTTTATTGTTTGCTATTTTTTGTATTTGTCTGCAGGCACAAGCAAAACAACACGCTACGCAACAAGATCAAATTCAGATAATCCCAAAATATGATGTTAATATATTCAACGACAAAATTAATAAGCTTTATCAAAATAAAGCCGCGACGAGCGCTAATTTACATGCAAGGCTTGATGCCGATAGTCGAGCCTTTTTAGGTCAACCCTATCTCTTAGGCGCACTAGGTGAAGGGCCTAATGGTAAATTTGATAAAGATCCACTTTATCGTACCAATGGTTTTGATTGTTTAACCTTTGTGAGTACCATGTTGGCTTTAGTTGAATCAAATAACTTGGATCGATTTAAAAAGAATATTCTAACAGTACGTTATCATAATGATAGCCCATCGTTTGTGACCCGAAACCATTTTACTAGCGTTGATTGGAACCCACATAATCAAAACAATGGTTATATAAAAGATGTCACTAAACAACTCTTTCCCAAGGTTTATAAGATTGCTACCGCAGATATCAATCGACCGGCGTGGTTTGCCACACTTAAACGCGATAATATAAAGTTATTTACTCGTCCTTCAAGAACTCAAGGCCAAGAGTTGTATCAACAATTGCATGGCTTGGCCAAACAAACTAAGCCTGCAGTCAGTCATTTGCCATATGTACCGTTAACGGCCTTATACGATGCTAATGGCAAACCAAATATGCAGTTATTCGATCGTATTCCTGATGCCGCAATTATCGAGATTGTCCGTCCGAATTGGGATTTACAAAAATTGATAGGGACGAATCTTAATATTTCTCACTTAGGATTAGCGTTACGAATTAATGGCAAATTAATTTATCGTGAAGCGTCATCTATCAAACACAAGGTAATTGACATTCCCCTGACCGAATATTTAAAAGGCTATTTAGATAGTAAGACGGTGAAGGGTATCCATATCGAAAAGATTGTGTTGCATGCTAAGGCATAGTTTTTTTGATCTAGAGCTATAGCAAAAACCCTCAAATCGCGATCACAAATCTCGATTTTTGCTAAAAATCGAGATTTGTGTCGCCAATTTGCAGCAATAATATATTAAGCTAAGGCTTTTATTTTTACCGATCAGTATAAATAGTGTTAAAAAAGATTAGTTTCATTGAATATATTACCGATCGGTAAAAATACATTGACAATTAACTAAATTTAAGCTATTTTTTACCGTATGGTAAAAAATATTTGGATGCATATTATGGGACAAACTTCTGAACAGTTTCAGTTTACTGGACATATTAAATCAGTTGCGGAACTTGGCAAACTTATAAGGACCTTTCGAAAACAACAAAACTTAACTCTTGAGAAGGTTTCTGGGTTGAGCAATTTAGGCATGCGTTTTATCTCTGAGCTTGAAAGAGGGAAGGAAACGAAAGAGATTGGGAAGGTATTCACATTGTTAAATAATTTGGGACTTGAGCTTATTATTAAGCCCCGTTACTCAAAATAAGAGCGGAATATATACAACATGTTGGCTCTTTTACGCAAATCGAGATTGCAAATCTCTATTTTTATATAAAATAGAGATTTGCGATCTCGATTTGCGATGATTTATTGGATATACTAATAAAAAAAACTTATCTCAGGAAACTAATGTTTAAAAGATTACTCCAACTCAGTCCCAAGATACAACAAAGCGTATTTCTGTTTGGTCCTAGGGGGACAGGCAAGACTTCGTGGCTAAAGCAATATTTTAAGGACGCGCTTTATTTCGACTTATTGAACGATGATATTTATACTGAGTTTTCAGCCCGGCCAACCCGACTTAATGAAAAAATTCCGAAGACATATAGTGGTTGGGTAATCATAGATGAAGTTCAGAAAGTCCCTGCTATTTTAAATGAAGTTCATCGTTTGATTGAAGGCCGAAAGCTACGTTTTCTTTTAACAGGCTCAAGTGCTAGGAAACTTAGACAGAAAGGGGTTAATTTATTAGCGGGAAGGGCCTTAACATATTATATGCATCCATTGACCTGTATGGAATTAGCTGATCATGCTAATTTAGATAGATCTTTAGTGTTTGGCCATTTGCCAATGGCGGTTACGAGCGACAAAGCAGAAAAATTTTTATCAAGTTATATTGCTACATACTTAAGAGAAGAAGTTCTCCAGGAAGGTTTGACGCGTAATATTGCTTTGTTTAGTCGATTTTTGGAAACAGCAAGTTTTTCACAAGGTGAAGTATTAAGTTATTCAGCAATTGCTCGCGAAATTGCGAGTAACCGTCACACAGTTGCAAATTTTTTTGAAATACTAGAAGATTTATTAATTGCATATCGTATTCCTGTCTTCAAAAAACGCGCAAAGCGAAATGTTATTAATTCTCCTAAGTTTTATTATTTCGATGTTGGAGTTTATCGTGCGATACGACCAATGGGGCCTTTAGATAGTTCATCAGAAGTAGATGGTGCAGCGTTAGAGACACTATTTTTGCAAGAGGCACGTGCTTATAATGATTATTTTGAATTTGGGTATTCATTTCATTACTGGCGTACGCGTGACCAAAAAGAAGTTGATTTTATTCTTTATGGTACTAAAGGATTTTTAGCATTCGAGATAAAGCGAAAGACTTACTTAAATCGAAAAGATTTTCAAGGCTTGAAAACATTTGCTCAAGATTATCCAGAAGCAAAACTTTACTTATTATATGGTGGTCAAGAGCGCTATTATGAAGGAGAAATAGAGGTAATACCCTTCAAAGAAGCGTTAATGTCTCTGGCGGAAATATTGGCTGGCGAAGCTATTTAGTTAGTCATGTATAAAATTAAAAAACTTTAAAGGATAGATGGTACCGGGGATCGGAATCGAACCGACACGGTGTCACCACCACCGGATTTTGAATCCGGCGCGTCTACCAGTTCCGCCACCCCGGCACAAGAGGACCAAGTATACCAGAGTCAGAGATTTGGTCAAATAGTTCGTTAACAGTCACAATTAGCAAAATTCATCCAATCTTTAGCAGCTAATTCAGTTAGCTATGGCTAGAGATAAGATAAGCTATTTTAGGTTGAAGTATTTTGGATTAATTTATAGTAGTAATGAAATTCTAATTGTTGTATCGTTCTTTCGGGAAAAAGCTTACTGTGCTTTATTGGGGTGGTGTTCAAAATAAAGATAGTCTTTTTAAGACTTAACTGGCAGGTAATCAATAACTATATTGATCATAAAAAGTTTGATCAGCTCTTAGAGGATGAATTACCAGTATAATAAATAATAATAAATATATGATTATGGAATCGATCATGAATAACAAAATCAAACTAAGAAAACTCCAATATCACTCAGTCAATATATTACAACTCGCTGCATTAATTATTCTTTCCTTGTTCTTGAATACAGCAAATGCTAGTGGCTTTCAACTCTTTGGTGAAAACGCCTCTGAATTAGGAAATGCCTATGCTGGTTCTTCAGCGATTGCCCTTGATGCCAGTACTAATTATTTCAATCCCGCAGGCCTTGTGGTCTTTAATACACGACAAGTTACCTACTCGACAATCGTCAGATTTTCTTCGGTAAAGTTTAATGGTCAAAGCCTTTGGCAATTTGCACCAAATCCATCTGCCCCTGGGGCAAGTTTTTTGCAAGGGGGGAATGTCACGAGTAATCAAACGAATGTTATTCCAGCTTTTAATGAAGCGATACCATTAACCGATCGGTTCGCTTTGGGCTTAAGTGTGGTGTTGCCATATCAATTTTCGACTGACTTTGCTTCCAATTCACCGTTGCAATATGTCAATACCCATAGTTCTATCTTAGTGGTTGATATTACACCTGGCTTTGCAGTTGCAATCACGCCGCAATGGTCGATTGGTGCCGGTGTCGATGTGGATTATGCTGACCTTGATACTGATTATATGTATGGCACGCCGGCACCTATGTTTGGATTAAGTAATCCAGCAAGCATGAATTCAAAAAGTGATAATTCCGCAGACGGTTGGGGCGTGACAGGGCACGCTGGTATTATTTATCAATTATCGCCGGATACCCGATTTGGTTTAAGTTATCATGGTCCTGTGACTTTTAATCTCAGTGGCGACAGTAAATTCAGTGGTCCTTTGGCAGGTCAATTTGCCAACGCTAATTTTGTCTCATCATCACTTAGAAGCAAATTTAAATTACCCGATTATATCGAATTTAGTGTCTATCAACGCATTAGAAAAAAATTGGAATTACTCGGTAGTATTGATTACGTGAGATGGAGCCTTTTGAATAATTTAACACTCAGGAATGTACAATTGGTATCACAAACGATGCCGGTGACAACGAATTTAAATATGCCACTGCACTTGCATAATGCATTCAGGGCGGCCGTGGGCGCTAATTATTTTATCCTGCCAAATTTGAAAATCTTAACGGGTGTTGCTTATGATGAAGGGGCGATGGGTCGTAATAGTGCGATCAATTTCCCAGACAATAACAATATCGCAGTGGCGACAGGTATCAGTTATAAATTAAATAAATATTTCAGTTTTGATGTGGGTTATAGCCATATCTTTAATTTAGGGACTAATAATATTAATTTCACTAGTAGTTCTGGCTTTCAGCAAGTCAATGTCTTTGGCGGTGTTAAACGTTCAGAAAATTTGGTGGGTGCGCAAATTACGTGGAATATTGGTTATCTGGGTACGACACCACGCTTGGCAGATAGAGATGCAGACGCCAAGAATAGATCTAATCGAACGTAATCGCTTATCCGTAGTAATACCCAGTGTATAATTCGGACAAATGTGTTAACATGGTCAGACTGATATCGATTTACTAACGCTTCAATAGAGTAATGTTATCAGGCAGTTATTTACTTTTATTATCCTGGTAAGAGTTGAATTGCTATGGAAAACGCATTTTTAAAAACCAAGGCCTACGAATTGACCCTCAATTCTAAAGCATATATAGATACGATTTTTAGCGGTGTCATAAAAAAGTTATGCGCAACCTCTGCGTTACATCGTCGATTATATAATGATGGCCGACATTTTTACCTCGGCAATAGACCGGATTTGATGAGTTGGTATTTTGAAAATAATTGTCAAAATCATGCCCAGTGCCAACGGCATCCTTCGGTCTTTAAAGCAGGTTATGTATTGTGGGATAGTTGGCGGAGTTGGGATACCGATGTCGAGGGTTGGCTGAAAGTCGGAAAGCCGGCGTCTGAGGAATTTAATGTGGATCATGGTATTAGCCTTATTTATCCTAGTAATGATTATTGTGATATCTTTGAGTTTGCTGTTGCAAAGAATAATACTGCTGCCAATCTTAATCACCTGACTAATTTGCAACAAATTTTAAATTCAATTGAAACTTATAAAGAACAGGCAAAGCAACTAATTATCGATGCGGATGCGGCTGCAGCACCAATGGAATTTGCTACCACCGTCGATTTATATCAAGACAAACCAAACAATAAAATTCTTGCATTGAATGTTAAACAATTTGGCCAAGTTATCTATCCTCATACATTAACTCCACGCGAAGTTGAAACAGTATACTGGCTTATTCGTGGAAAGACTGTTCCTGAAATTGCAATTCTATTACAACTCTCAAAGCGAACTGTTGAAACTTATGTCAATAATATTAAGTTTAAACTTGCTTGTAAGAGCTTGTTCCAGCTTGGTCACGTTGTCGGAAAGTATAGCGATTATTTCGAACTTATATTTAATGATATCAGCAAAATCTATGAAACAGCATGATTATGAATTGTTGCCGAGCTGGCAAAATATCAACCAGCATCATCATGATATTGATGAGATTTGTTATGACTTGAAACATAAGATTCCATTGAATTGTTTTTGGCATACACGTTGGTATGATAATTATTACAAGCTCGATCTATGTAATAGTATAGCGCCAGCAGAGTGGTATTATAAAAATCAGCTTTTTGATCACGCCTTGACGGAAAATCCACTTAAACCCACTGACAGATGTTTTCTTTTTACTGATATCTTTGATGAAGAAGAATTACATATGCAAATGTTAGGCTTGCCATTAGCAAAGCATTTTGATATTGCGCACCTGTTTTTTTTCTTTGATCCTCACGACGATTATTATGATGTGTATTTTTTGGGGATGCCGAACGAAGTAAAAAATGCAAACGAAATATATTTACGAAACCTACACCACATTGAGCAATTCATAAAGAACTATAATATTAAAGCCGATCACATTATTTCTAATGCTAAAAGGCAAAGGCTTTTACAACATGAGCCCATGATAAGCAAATATTTATTATCCTCAGTTAATAAGACATTAAGATTAATCCCTAATAGTGATCAGAAGCATTTTTTTAATGCGAATTTAACTCGCCGTGAAATCGAATGCTTATATTGGTTTAAGCAAGGTAAAACAGTCCCTGAAATGTCAATTATTATGAATATCTCCAAACGAACTACTGAAACATACGTAGCAAATCTGAAGGCTAAGTTTGGTTGTGTTAACTTGTTTCAGCTAGGTGGTATTATTGGCAGATATAATAAATTTTTTGATTTGCTATTTAGAGAAGTGGCTCAGCTATATTAACTAAAGCCTTTATCGGGTCATTGCAAAAATAATGCCACAAGATCCAGACACGAAATTTTTATGGCATAATTCAGCAGCATTTGTTATCATTTTATACTGCATATGTTTTACGCGAAAGATATTTTATGCAATTAACCGATTTTCATTTTATATTACCCGATAAACTCATTGCTCGTTATCCATTATCGGAGCGAAGCCAGAGTCGTTTGCTTTGTCTTGATCGCATCTCCGGGGTAATCGAGCATCAAAAATTTCATAGCTTGGTAGATAAAGTTAATCCAGGTGATTTACTTATATTTAATGATACCAAAGTCATCCCCGCGCGTTTACATGGTCGCAAGGTTACCGGTGGTAAAGTAGAAATTATGGTGGAGCGGATTTTAAATCAAGCTGAGGTCAAGGCAATGATCAAGGCGAGTAAATCCCCGGCTATTGGTTCAGAGATCTTGCTTGCCGATGACCATAGGTTAGTGGTGCTTGATAAAGACCGTGAATTTTATAAGCTACGTGTTATTTCAGATTATCCGATCTTAGATATTTTATATAAGTATGGTGAAATACCAATCCCACCTTATTTCCAACGTGATGTTGAAGACTTAGATAGTGAACGTTATCAAACGGTTTATGCGCGCCATGAAGGGGCGGTGGCAGCGCCAACAGCGGGTTTACATTTTGACGATGAGTTATTGAATAAATTGCAAATAAAAGGCGTTAATTTTGGCTATTTAACATTGCATGTTGGTGCTGGGACTTTTTTACCCGTTCGCGTCGATAATCTCAGCGAACATAAAATGCATAAAGAATATATAGTCGTGTCTAAAGGACTCTGTCAACAGATCCATGCGACCAAAGCGCGCGGTAATAAAGTTATCGCAGTAGGGACTACCAGCGTGCGTGCCTTGGAGACTGCGAGTAGGCAGGGCGCAGTTAAGGCATTTCAAGGCGATACTGACATCTTTATTTATCCTGGGTTTACCTTTAATTGTATCGATGCCATGATTACTAATTTTCACTTACCTGAATCAACCTTATTAATGTTAGTATCGGCATATGCAGGGCGAGATAATATAATGAATGCATATCAACAAGCTGTGTTACAAGAATATCGTTTTTTCAGTTATGGCGATGCCATGTTAATAATGTAGGACTTACGAAAAACGATGCTAGGCGAGGTTAGGAGCGAGAAAACGCAGTTTATAAGTAATAAATGAGCATTTCGAGCGAATTTTTAACAAAGCATAGCGCGTTTTGCGTAAGTCCTATAATGTAAATTTTAGGATGATCAATGCAATTTAATATACTCGCGCGCGATGGTAAGGCACGTCGTGGCCAAATTAATTTTGAACGAGGTGTCGTTGATACCCCGGCGTTTATGCCAGTTGGCACCTATGGTTCAGTCAAGGCGGTACGACCCGAAGAGGTGGCGAAGACCGGTGCGCAAATTATATTGGGCAATACCTTTCATTTGATGTTACGTCCCGGTACCGAGATCATCAAAATGCATGGTGATTTACATAACTTTATCAATTGGCAAGGGCCCATCCTGACCGACTCTGGTGGCTTTCAAGTGTTTAGTCTGGGTAAGTTACGTAAGATAGGCGAGCAAGGCGTAAGCTTCCAATCGCCGATCAATGGCGACAAGGTTTTTCTAGGGCCAGAACAATCGATGGCGGTACAAAAGGCCTTGGGATCTGATATCGTGATGTGTTTTGATGAATGTACACCGTATCCAGCAAGTGAACGTGAGGCACGTGATTCCATGCGGCTATCATTACGCTGGGCGCTGCGTTGTCGAGAGGCGCACGCAGGTAATCCATCGGCATTATTTGGTATCGTCCAAGGTGGTATGTTTGAAGAACTACGCCGTGAATCATTGGCAGGCTTAGTTGACATCGGGTTTGATGGCTATGCGCTAGGTGGTTTATCGGTGGGAGAACCCAAGCCTGAAATGATCCGTATCTTGGATCATATCGCCGATGAGTTACCACAAGATAAACCGCGTTATTTAATGGGTGTGGGTACCCCTCAGGATTTAGTGATGGCGGTGGTGCGTGGTATAGATATGTTTGATTGCGTCATGCCCACCCGTAATGCCCGTAATGGCCATCTGTTCACCTCAGAAGGGACGATCAAGATCCGCAATAGTCGATTTAAACAAGACACCGGGCCTTTAGACCCAGAATGTGATTGCTATACTTGTCAAAACTACTCTCGGGCCTATCTCTACCACTTAGATCGCTGTCATGAGATTTTGGGCGCCCATCTAAATACAATCCATAATCTACATTATTATCAGGGTCTGATGCGTAAGTTACGTGAAGCAATTGAAACCCAAAACCTTATGGCATTTGCCAAAGGCTTTTTGTGTTAAATACCCTATGCCAACCGTTATGTTCTTGCTCAAATACTCATTTTGCTCTAAAATAGCTCAATTCTAAGATTGGGATATACTAGCAAGTTGGTACCACTGGAGCTTGAGTGATGCACATCTCTAAAAAGTTATTGCGGATGCTATTAGGCGATCAGGCAGACGCCTTAGCAAAACGCATCCCTACCCACAATGGGCGGGGACCAGGCCAGTTGGATCGATGGGCGCAACTTGAAGGGCGGACGGATGCCTGGCTTCATTATCAGACCCAAGCCGCCAATCGTAAATGCATTATCTTTGCCAATAGCTTGCTGGCTTATCGACCACCGACAAAGATGGATCTGCTTTTTATTGATGCCTTGTTTAAATACTATGATGTCTATCTCTGGACTGACGCGGGTGAAAAAGTCTTCTTAACGTCGCCATTGGCAAATGTTCATGATTTCTGGGACAACCGACATCTAGTCTCAGCGATAAATGCGCAAGGTGTAAGGCATCACTTAGCAGAAGCAGGGTTGGCCGTGGATGACTTTATTATCTTAGATAATGAAATTTATCACCGCATTTTTATTCGACTTGGGCAAACGAACCAATTAGATGGCCTGCTTAATCTAATGCAATACAATCTGAATATAATTGAGCAGGCTGATCTCATTTTTCCTGCCCTTGACCCTGATGCCACTTATGAGGCAGAGCTTAGAAGTCCAACGCTTGCAGAGATAACTTGTCTGCGGCAGCATTTGCCTAAACTTAAAAGCTTGATTATTCATGATGTGAGTGTTAATTGGATTTATAACGTTTTAACTAAAGCTGACACGTCAGGCTTAGGATTTGTATTTATAGACATTTATGCACAACAAGCGTCAGAACAAGCGTTGATCTTCCCTGAGTTAGATATTAAAGATTTAATCCTTGTCTCTACCCATTTCATCACCTCACTCGACCTAACTAAGTTAAGATTACGCAGTTTACGAATCAAGCCTAAGCATCCTATACAAGTGATAAAATTAGGCGATGTTTCTAATTTAGAAGTATTAGCGTTAACAGACGTTGCCTTAGAAGAGGTATCGGCCAAGTTTAGACAAATGGGGCGATTACGTTCGCTTAGAATCCATGGCTATGTTTATCAAGACGAGCAGGAGCAGCTACCCTATCTTGACTTATGTAGCTTACCACTGTTACGTAATTTATCTCTAAGTCATGTAACATTATCCAATGCGCCTTGGCCGCATAAATTTCCATTACTAGAGTTAATATATCTGAGTGCAGATCTTAAAATATCTGAGTCGGGTATTGGGCTTGGACAACTTAAAGGGTTGTTTCAGGATTCAGGCAGGAAGGTCTTAGACAGTGAGCCTGAACTCTTTATGAAATTAGTCTTGGATCCTGACTGCGAAGCGATCATGAAAGGGGAAACGACTCTTTATGAGGTTGAAGAGCAAAATAATCCTGGCTTACTATCTGCCAACGCATTGGCTATCCATAATCCAACTGCGTTAAGCCACCAAATTATTTTAGCTACAGCTAATCTTGGTGCTGTGAGCAATGACGCACTACCTCACGTATTAGATTACCGTGAATTTCCAGATTTAGAGGCATTGATGGTTAGTGGTGGCTTGAACAATAGCAGAGGCTTGAAATTAACTGGCTTTACAGGAACTCTGACGCAACTTGAGATAAACGCGAAACAAATGTCGGGGAAAGTAGAACTCGATTTTACCGGCGCCTCAGATGTACTCACCTGCGACTTAGAAACTCAGGTGTGTCAAACACAAGGGATATCCTCCTTAGCACAATTACAAAGATTGGTTATTGCAAAGCAATTGTTTTTTGATCTAGTGGAATTACCAAATCCAGAAAGACTTAGACATTTAGAGATTTTAGGATACGACATGAGTCCATGGATGTTGTCTCATACAGATTTAGCTGCTTTTACTAGTTTGGAGTATTTTTATGGTCCTTGTCCTCGGACTATTACTAGCCTTAACAGTCTTCAAAATTTATTCGCTAATGTGTCTAGTGAAGTAAGATTTGAAAACTTACCTAATCTGGAAATATTATCCATTTATTTAATAGATAAAGTGCCTATTACTATAAGCAATTGCCCTCGCTTGAAATATTTATCTCTGTGCCAGCAGGTTATTGATTGTGATGAAGAATTTCCAATAACCCTTGAGCAAAATCAATCCTCATATTCCGCATTGCATACAATAAGACATTGGGGGAAATTACCAGAAAAAGTGTATGAATTAGTCCCGGAAAATTGTGTCGTCATTAAAGTTGATGCCTTGCCCGTTGTAAATCCAAGCCCGCCACAGAACAACTATGTTGACTCATTAGATGATACTGAAACAACTTTCTTATCAATGGACGATGACCTAGGAATTGATGGTAATACTGGTATTAATCATAATGAAATTTATCAAACAGGTGATTTGAAAATTAGTATTGCACGTAAGCCACCAGTCAATCCCCACTTTTTGCGTTATAAGAGTTTTGCAGGTTGGTCACTGACATCAGACGATGAGATTGCATTAAATTACACCTCGGAACAAGATGACTTGATGAAGCTTGATTTACCCATTAATGAAGTAGTGTGCCTTGAGGAGGCGAGTGCTATTATACAACGGGTACGTCAAACAAGCGGCCAGGCATATGTCCATATCCAAGGTGAAGTTATCCCAGGGCAATGGCTTACTATTGCCGATATAATACCAGTGAATCATCCTGTTGATTTATTAACGCTTCAAGCCTTAAATAAGGCATCACTCAAGGTTACGCCTTATTATCATAAAACATGGCGACAATTTTACTTGCACTTTGATGGTGAACGAGCAGCAGTCATAGATATCGGTGTTTTACTAAATGAAGGAAGCGAAATAACGCTCACTAATTTTCAAGACAATTTGACAACTAAAGCATTACTCGATAGGCGAGAAAGGAATTACGTTCAAGCCATTATCAAACGATGTCCTGGCTTAAGCTTTCTTGAACAAGCACGGGATGCAGGACGAGCGCTAGAGACTATAAAACTATTGGTAAATTATTTTCATGATAGTGAAATGGGTTTCATTAATGAACCATTGCATGGTTTAACGGGCACTAAATCAAGCGATATCATGGCCGCTGTGATCGAACAAAAGAAAGGTGCATGTCGACAACGCAGCATCGCGTTTATGATATTGGCCTCATATGTGGGTATTCGAGTTGCGGTTGCTTATAATCAAATCCATGCCTACTGTCAAATCATTACTGAGAGAGATGAGGAGCCAACCATTATTCGCGTTGATTTAGGTGGGGCCCCTGCATATTATCATACGCCCAGGGAATTATTGTTTGATAATTTATTAGCAGGTCCACAGGCATCAAATGAATCAGTACCAAAAAACACAGATAGTATTGAACACGATGATACCTTGGTGACGGAGTACGAAGCGAAATTTATCAAGGCTGCAGAAGGCGTAATATTCGATGATTTGACGACGTTCATCGATTCAAATTATCACAATCCATTGTTATATCTTGATCAAGATTATCTGCCAATGCTAATCGATAACTTAGCGCAAAAAGGTCAATTTCTTTATATTGATAACCCCACTGATATGATCAAGTATTTACGACCTTATCAGATTCACCAAGGCGTACAAATCATGATTAATGGTCCTTTACGCGATTTAATAAAACATCAAGGGGCATTAGTCATCAATTGGGATAATTTTTCAGATCAAGATATTTGGCGTTATCAGAGCTTACTAGATGATGAACCTAATCTTATGGGTAACAGCGTTGCTAAAGATTTACGAATTATTGGTGTTACCTGTATTAAAAGAAATTTTAATGAACCATTTTTGAGTCGAGTTACTCGTTGTAAACTGAGAAATGTTCCTGTTTTAAACCTTGATCAAACCATACCAGAACAAAAGTGGATGACAATAGATTTGAAACAAAGCCCTGCTTGGCGGCAATTATTATTTGGGCGTGTTGAGTATCCCAATGATTCAACCAGACAATTTGATGGTCCGTTACCAAGAGCGCTAAGGGCAAATTTATCCCTACAACTTACTAATCCACCGCGCGATCCAGATTTTATTTTGTTGCTACAAATGATTCAACAGCTGCAAAGCTTTGAATACAAGGAGGTGCTGCATCGAGTGCCAGATGATTTTAAAATCAAAATTGAGACAAAAGAAGATGATATCAGACCTGCGGGGGTTAGTGTCATTAATTTAGATGAGTTGAATGAAGTAACAGAAAATCCGCTACATATATCTGCAAACAATTTTTATGACTGTATCAGCCAACTCAGAATGGATAAACATTCTCATGCGCTTACCCGAACACGTGGTTTATTAGATCGTAGCTTAAGTCCAGGAATGTTTTGTGCGCAGCAATTAGTTGAGTTGGCTCGCATGACATTTTCTGCTGATAAGTCTGGTGAAAAATTTTTTCAAGGGTTGAGAGGTTTAGGGAGGGGGTTGGCGTTATTAGCGTATTCTGGTTATAGGCATATTGTACGTCCCTTTGGTTTAGCCAAAAAAATGTCACCACCACCAAAGTTAGCACCACCAAACGCTAGGCCGCTAGTGTGTTATATTCATGGCTATATCAGTTATAGTCAATGGCAACTGTTGATGAGGCATATTGCTAATTATTACCAGGATTATAAATTTGCCTTTACTTATAAAATACGAGCCTATAGTCTCAGTGTCTCAGTTACAGTCCCAATGGATAAACAATTCATATTTGTTTTGATGCCGGGCGCAGAGATTGAGCGGGTTGCTAAAAACGAAGCTGTCCCAACGCCACCTGTAACCATAATCAAGACAAATAATCCTCAGTATTATTGTGAACAACAAACTCATGTGATCGTGGTTAAGGTAAATTTAGATACTAAATTTAGTGATTTGATTGAGCAAAAATATTGTGAAGAGACTGAAGGTAAACTACGCTATTATTCTCGAACTCACGCTATAATGGGAGAGCTAATAGCTGGTAAAACTGTTATTCTATGCGGCGATATTACTACAGAATTATATCAACAGCTCCAATCGCTTTTAAGTGATTATAAATATTGTTATGTAAATGGCAAACGAGTTAATATCAAAGGTACATTGCAATTAGTGCTTCCCAGACATAGTCCACATCCAGCACATCATGAGGTTTATGCGCAACCGGGACAAGCAATACGTGTTTTAAAAGACGATGATTGGTTGACGGTCAATTTACAACAAAGCCCAGCATGGCGAGAATTATTGTTTGGTAACATAAAATATACGGGCAACGCAATAGAATTAGCTGGTGGGCCATTACCAACCGCTATACGTAAAAATAAACCTTTGAAAATAATCAATCCTCCGGATGACAAAGCATTCAGCTTGTTATTATTGCAAATTAAGCACATGCATAAATTTATGTATAACGGTGTTATGCAAACGGTGCCAGATGGTTTTATGTTGGAGATAGAACATAAGACGCAAGCATTTACTAATCAACCGTCAAATGTATACATTGTCAATGAGGCAGAATTTACCCCAGGGAATGCAAAACCAATTTATTTGCACATCAATAATATCCATGAATGTGAATCTCAACTGCAGATTGATCGTATGACACATACTGCAAATGATGGCGCAGGTTATTTGCAACAAGCATCCAAGCAAGCGGTATTTTATATTAGTGGATATATCAGTTATGGTCAGTGGCAACATTTAATGACTTATATAACAACGCATTATCCAGATAAAGCATTTACCTTTGTGTTAAAGGCTGGTGCTGAGATTGAAAAAGGTGCTAAAAATGATGCTGTTCCGACAGCACCGGATACTATAATCAAGACTAATGATCCAGATTATTATTGTGCGCAACAAGAGGGTGTGGCGGTTGTACATGTTAGTGAAAATACGCAGTATAGTGACTTGATAGAATCCCAGTTTTTTGAACAAAAAGATGGTAAGGTAAGATATTATTCAATAATTCAAGGTGTATTAGCACAACTTAGCGCAGGTAGGACAGTCATTTTATGTGGTGATATCTCAAGTGAATTATACCAACAGCTAGCGTCACTCTTGCACAATCACAAATGCTGTTATGTCAATGGTGAGCGCATCGAGATACAAGGTGCATTAAAAATTGTTTTGCCAATGGGGAGTATCCATCCAGCCCACCAGACAATTCAATATTCCTTAGAAGATTATTTATTGGCATTGAATGTGTCGCCCGAAATGTCAGTCAAACTCAAACAATTTTATCAATTTTTACAACACGTCCAACATAGTGGTCAAGGCATACCAACCAAGCCGGCATTAAGTTATCAATTGTTGTCGCGGATGATAGCGCGCCTAAATTCTCCGATTGGTCACGATGAAAATCCAATCAAAGGCCTGATGCTTTATGATTATCCCAAAGACAGTGAGGTTTATGCCAAGATCAATGTGGTTGCCAAGATGCTATTTAGCCAACAGTTTGAACCACAGTTTAATGCTAGAAAATTTATAGCAATAAAGACTGCACAGGGCGAATCGAATATATTTGTTACTTGCCCATGGCAAGTTCTTAACTGCATGAATGGCGCTATGTTACGAAAGGTATTGGCCGACGATTTTGACGCAATCATTAATGGTGAAATTTCTCAACCCATTATTACCCCAACTATCTTTGATGAACTAGAAACTATAACTAAGGAACAACAGCACGTTACAAAATGCCAGCAACAACTACAAGCATTACTAGAAGATGGAGATACGCAGATCATTTTCTTAAAAGGATTGCCAGGAGTTAGAAAAACCCACACGATGCGTAATATTGTATCGCAACGCAAAGATATTAAATTATTCGATGGCGTTAGCAGTATTAAATCATGTCTGGAAACAGAGACAGAAAGGTTAATGTTGTTATTGTTGGATGAGGCGAATTTTGCCAAGCCCGGTACTTGGGCTTTTTTAAAGGCCTTATGTCGTCCGGGGGAATCGTTATATTATCAAGGAAAGTTTTACGATAAAGCAAAACTCAACATTAAAGTTGTATGTACCGGTAATCCAGAGTCATTACCAGGCCGTTACTATCATGATATTATTAGACATTATGCCGAGACGATATATTTTCAAAGTCCGACAGATTCATTTTTTATTAATGCAATTTTGCTGCCGATCTTAGCTGAATTAAATCAAATTGGTGAACAACACTATCAGCAAATGCTACAGGTTTATCATTGTGTTAATGAATTTAATCCATATCTCTGGTTATCAATTCGTGATGTTCAAAACCTGGCTCATCGTTTAACTGTTATTTTTGATAAAGGAGTTTCGGTTGAGGTAAATATCGCACGCGCATGTGTCGGCGAGTTTGCACCCGCGATCCGCCATCCTAAGCGTAGAGTAGACTTCATTAATAAGGTATATGGAATATGCGGTCTCTCCCCGCCAGAGCCAGAAAAGAATTCTCTTATGACTGTGTTTGGAAATAAAAAAGTGACGGTACAAAAACGTTATGTGATAGACGCAATTGAGCAGCATTTAATGCTTTGTGAACGAGGTCGGGGGGATTATAAACGCGGTTTAATCATTGAAGGTGAGTCAGGACTTGGCAAATCAACCTTGGTCGAGCTGGTGTTACAAAAGCATGGTTTTAGCAAAGATGCGCTAGACCCTAAAAAGCGTTATTATAAATTAACCAATGGGACAAAGGATGCGAGACAAATCCTATTAAAGACATTTCATCAAGGGTCGAAGATTATCCTTGATGAGTTTAGTGTCGATGATAGTTTGGAGGCATTGCTTACACAATATCTGTCAGGGACAGATGAAAATGGTAAACCAGCTGCTCAGTCTGGATTTATGTTGTTTTGTACCCAGAATCTAAGCAGTTCTACAGGACTCAAGGCCCAATCCTCGGCGGTGCAAAATCGCGTAACCATGGTTTATATGGATAGCTATGCTGAGCCAGAAGTGGAGTGCCTGGCAGAAGGTTTAGGCATATCAGCCGCCCATGCTTGCGCTCGGGGGTTTTTTAGTGCTAAGGCAAAGGCACCACAGGCGGTAAATATGCGCACTTTTTTCAAGGCCAGGAAATTACAGTGAAATTATTGTTTAAATCATCAGCTAGATGTTGCATTTACTGGGTAAAACCCAATACAATTCAGCCATGACTTACCAATAAGCTACAATTATAACTTAACTCAGCCAAGGAGTAATAAATGAGCATTTCTCTGATATCAACTGCGATTGCCGCCACCGGTGACGCCACCTCAACCCAACATGCGGCCGCTGGCGCATTCAGTCCACTGATCTTATTAGTTGGCTTTTTGATTATTCTGTACTTTTTTGGTATCAGACCAAATATGAAACGTGCCAAAGAGCAGCGAGAAATGTTATCCAGTCTTAATAAAGGTGACGAAGTCGTGACCACAGGTGGCATTATTGGTCGTATCACCAAGTTATCAGATGACTATGTCGTACTTGCGATTGCTGAAAATATTGAGATTAAGGTACAAAAGCCATCAGTTGCCTCAATCTTGCCTAAAGGCACAATGAAGGCGATTTAGTAATCGCCGCATAGGTAATAACCGATTTAATCTTCCAAGGATTTTGTTATGCTAAATAAGTTTCCATTATGGAAAAATATCATGCTGGTGGTCATTATAATCTTAGGTATTATCTATGCCTTACCCAATCTTTATGGTGATGATCCGGCGGTACAAATCACTGGTTCAACGAGTAAGGCGATGATTACGCCGGCCTTAGAGCAAGAAGTCACACAGACGCTCAAGCAACAAAATCTACAGTACAAAGCTGTTGAACGCGACGACGATAGTTTGTTAATCCGGTTTTATGATACCGATAGCCAATTTAAGGCGCGTAGTTTAATCAAGTCCTTAGTTGGCAATCAGTATACGGTTGCAGTTAATTTGGTACCGGCGACCCCAAGTTGGTTACGTGCTATTGGCGCTAAGCCGATGAAACTTGGTTTGGACTTGCGTGGTGGTATTCATTTCCTATTAGACGTCGATGTCAATGGGGTTATCGCCAAACGCTTAGATGGTATGGCCAAAACGATGACTGAACAATTACGCAGTAAACGAATTCGTTACTCAGGTGTTAAGCGCACCGCTGATAATACGATTGTCTTGGATTTTCGTAATCAACAAGAAATGAACCAAGCCTTGGCGCAATTAAAAGGTTATTTTCCTAATATGGATTACAAAGAAAGTACCAACAATGGTTATCAGTTGATAGCGATACCGACGCCGACTTGGATGCAAAATGTTCGACAATACACCATTGATCAAACGGCAACTACGTTGCGTAACCGGATCAATGAATTAGGTATTGCTGAGCCGATTGTACAACAACAAGGCGCTGAGCGGATTGCGGTTGATTTACCTGGCGTGCAAGATTCAGCCCGCGCGAAACAAATATTAGGTGGCACCGCGACACTGGAATTTCATTTAGTGAATACCTCTGCCGATGCCAATACTGTGCAAGCAACGGGTGTCGCGCCACCTGGTACCAAGCTTTATCATATGAGTGATGGTCGACCGATTTTATTGGATAATCAAGTGGTATTGTCAGGTAATTCGATTACTAGCGCGACTTCAACCTATGATCAAAATGGCCAGCCAGTGGTCAATATAACTTTGGGCGGATCAGGTCAAGCCTATTTCACTAAAGTTACTAGAGAAAACATAGGTAATCAAATGGCAATCGTCTATGTTGAGACGAAAACCGTTAATAAAATGGTTGATGGTAAACCAGTACGCACTCATAAACGGGAACAAAAGGTCATTAGTGCGCCAGTCATTCAAAGTGCCTTGCCAAGTCAATTCCAAATCACTGGCATAAACGATGTGCAAGAGGCGCGTAAGTTAGCCTTGTTATTACGGGCCGGTGCTATGCCTGCGGCAATTGATATTGTGCAAGAGCGTACAGTGGGCCCTAGTCTTGGTAAAGAAAATATACGTATGGGGATGATCTCGGTTGAAGTTGCGTTCGTCTTGATCGTGGTCTTTATGGCGGTTTATTACATGCTGATGGGTATCTATGCCGATTTGGCCTTGTTGCTTAACCTGATATTAATCGTGGCGATTATGTCAATGTTAGGTATGACCCTCACCTTGCCAGGTATTGCAGGTATTGTGTTAACTGTGGGTATGGCGGTTGACGCCAATGTCTTGATCTTTGAGCGTATCCGTGAAGAGTTACGCAATGGGGCGACGCCTCAGGCGGCTATCCATGCTGGTTTTGAACGGGCATTTAGCACCATCGTCGATGCCAATGTTACGACCTTGATCGTTGCCGTGGTATTATTCGCTATAGGAACGGGTGCGGTACAAGGGTTTGCGGTTACCTTGACTGTCGGTCTATTGACTTCGATGTTTACCGCCATCACCTTCACGCGTGGCTTGGTCAACTGGACCTATGGTGGTCGTCAAGTCGATAAAATATCACTGGGGATCAAACCGATTACCCAGGCAACTCCGCAAAAAAGTTAAGGTAAATTACAATGGAATTTTTTAAGCAAAATACCAAAATTGATTTCATGGGCATACGCAAGTGGACTGCAGTTTTTTCGACCCTCGTTTTTATTTGGTCTATCGTTGGTTTAGCCATCTACGGCCTTAACTTTGGTTTGGATTTTACTGGCGGTTTACAGATCGAGGCCCATTATCAACAGGCGGCGAAGCTGCCACAGATTCGTAGCAATTTAAATAATGCAGGCTTTAGCGAAGCCAAAGTCCAAAGTTATGGTACTTCAGAAGATGTCTTGATCACTTTAAAAGAAAATAAAACAATAGAGAAAGATAAAATTGTTAATCAAGTGGTCTCAGTCTTACCGGGCGCGAAGATTCAACGTGTTGATTTTGTAGGTGCGCAAGTGGGTAAAGAGTTGGCGACCCGTGGTGCCTTGGCCTTAGTGGTATCATTGATTGCAACCATGATTTATATCGCGATGCGTTTTGAATATCGCTTTGCGGTCAGTTCTGCCTTGGCATTGATCCATGACCCGATGTTGATCCTCGGTGTCTTTGCTTGGTTTCATGTGGAATTTAACCTTCCAGCATTAGCGGCCGTATTGGCGGTCATTGGTTATTCGTTAAATGATACGATCGTGATCTTTGATAGGGTGCGGGAAAACTTCCGTAAAATTCGCAAACGAACACCGCTAGATATCATGAATATTTCGATCAATCAAACGCTGTCACGCACGATCATGACCTCAGGTTTGACCTTGATTGCTGTGCTAGCCTTATATTTCTTGGGTGGCCAATTGATACATAGTTTTTCTCTGGCTATGATTATCGGTATCGTAATTGGTACTTATTCGTCGATCTATGTCGCCGGTGCCTTGGCCTTGGTGATGGGATTGAATCGCAAAGATTTTTTGCCAACGCCGAAAGAAGTTGATGAGTTGCCTTAATGTCTGCCCAGTCGCAACAAGCTCAAGGACAAGCTCCAGGACAGTTATTGGACTTGGCTGCAAGCATTGGCCAATTACTCAAGCATAGACAATTATTGCTGACCACTGCTGAGTCTTGCACCGGCGGTGAACTTTCCTATATCGTCACTTCTATTGCCGGTAGTTCTGATTGGTTTGACAGAGGTTTTGTGACCTATAGTAATCAAGCCAAACAAGAGATGCTCGATGTTAATCCAGAGATTATTGATCGATTTGGTGCGGTCAGTGAACAAACAGCAACGGCCATGGCTGAAGGTGCGTTGCAAGCCAGTCAGGCAAATGTTGCCATTGCAGTAACGGGTATTGCCGGGCCTGGTGGCGGCAGCGCCGACAAACCTGTGGGGACAGTATGGTTGGCGTGGGCTATGGCTGCAGCCAGTGATAGCGATGGAGTTAAAGAAAAAGCAAAGGCCAAAGAAAAAGCAAAGTCGATAGCTTCAATCGTAACCAAGTTATTTCATTTTACTGGTGATAGACTCAGTGTCCGTGACCAGACGGTGGTTGAGGCATTACACGGGCTGCATGATTTGTTGAGTCGGGTGGAGTGAAGGTGAGAGCAAAGTAATTGCTAGAAAGTAATTACAGAGCCATAGCTTTATTTAGAAACCCCCTCACCCTCCCCTCTCCCCCTTGGGGCTGAGGAATCTGCTCGTTTTTGTAAAAATTTATTATTAAAATCATGCGACTAAAAAAATATGATTTTCTATGGCATTAAAACGTTATCATTAACTAGATTATAGTTTTTCCTAAAACCTTATTGTTTAACCGCCGTTGTCATCCCGGAAATTACTGCAAGTTGACGAGACGTAGTCGAGTTTACTTGCAGTTATTATCCGGGATCCAGGAATTGCAAAGTCATCTTATCATGAAAAGCTATCATCCCTGGATTCCGGGTTGCAACTGCAACTAAGTTCGGCTTCGCTCACTAAGTTGCAGTAACACCCGGAATGACAACGTTTGTACAATGTGGCCTTGACAAAAATGAGCAGATCCGTCAGCCCCTTGGGGGAGAGGGGAGGGTGAGGGGGTTTCTAAATAAAATGCTAGCCTAGTCCCTAGTCTCTAGCCACTAGCCCCTAGTCTCTAGCCACTAGCCCCTAGTCCCTAGTCCCTAGCCTAGCCCCTAGTCTCTAGCCACTAGCCCCTAGTCTCTAGCCCCTACGTAGCCAATTCCTTTACCGCCGCCAAAACTTCATCGACATGGCCATCTACTTTTACTTTACGCCATTCTCGAACCAGCTTGCCATTTCTGTCAATCAAAAACGTGCTGCGTTCAATACCGCGTACCTTTTTACCGTACATATTTTTCAGTTTTATGACGTCATAGGCTTGGCATAAGGTTTCATCTTCATCTGATAATAAATCAAAATTTAGCGATTGTTTTGCCTTGAAGTTGGCGTGAGATTTTAAGTTATCACGCGAAACCCCTAAAATGACAGTATCAAGTTTATCAAATTGGCGTTTCTTATCACGAAAGTTTTGACTTTCAAGTGTACAGCCAGGGGTGTTATCTTTGGGGTAAAAGTATAAAACGATATTTTTACCTTTAAACTGGGCTAATTTTAATGTTTGATCATCGGTGGCGGGTAATTTGACGTCGGGCGCCTTATTACCAATCTTTAATTGACTCATCATCATATCTCCTGGTCGTTGATTAATTTAATTTCCTTTGTCTGGCTCCATAACACCGTCAATATTGAAGCGATCACAAAAGATCATAAACCGTTCGCGAAAATCTGCAATTTGTGTCGTGGCTGGGATGCTCGCCCACATAGTAATCGAACACATCTGGGAGCCTGTATTGCGTGCTTGATAGGTCTCGGTAAAAATAGAATCTATGCCGGTGTTATTATCAGCAAAAAACTTGCTAATATTATTAATCAATCCGGAGTCATCTTTGGCCACCAAGTAAATAATATAAGGGATATGATCTTGAGGATATTTTTTGGGCTTGGTCCGCTTTTGAATCAAGTTTAAATGGTGGTCCTGCTCAATAGTGGCTAATTGTGATTCTAATTTAGCAATACCATTCCAATTGCCTGAGACTAAAAGATTGGCATTGAATTCGGAGCCGATATTCGAGATCCGGCATTCAACAATATTACATTCGCAATTTTTGATCGTGTTCGCCAACTCTTGCACCAGCGCATCATTGTGATCGCCCAGGATGCTTAAGGCCAAATATTCCATAATTAATCCTAATAGGGTTAAACTACCAACTTCAGGTTAAAGAGATAAAATCAGCTCCTCTAATGGCTAGCATTTTAAGTGTGGATCCTTGGACTGACAATAGGTATGATCTAAAACACTTAGATTTATGGTGGATTGGTTCAAAAAATCACAATAATTAGAACAAAAAGGAGTGGCCCATGTTTCATGGTAGTATTGTTGCATTAGTAACCCCGATGGCAAGTGATGGTAGCATCGATCGTGATGCCATTGTCAGGCTCGTCGAGTTTCATATTGAGCAAGGCACTAATGCAATCGTGGCCATGGGTACCACGGGTGAATCGGCCACCTTGACGCCGGAAGAGCATATGGCGGTGGTGAAATTGGTGCTTGATACCGTTAAAGGCCGCATCCCTGTCATAGCCGGCAGCGGTAATAATTGCACGGCAAGTACGATAGAGCTTACCCATGCAGCGATGCAATTAGGTGTTGATGCCTGTCTTTTGGTAACCCCCTATTATAATAAGCCTACCCAAGAGGGATTGTATCAGCATTATAAGACTGTTGCTGGAGCCGTTCCTGTGCCTATTATCCTATATAATGTCCCAGGACGTACTGGGGTTGATATGCAACCTGAGACGACTTTGAGGTTAGCAACAATATCTAATATTGTTGGTATCAAAGAGGCGAGTGGTGATGTTTCGCGCTGCAAAACCATCTTAGCTGGCATTAGCAATGGGTTTGATGTATACAGCGGTGAAGATGCTGTGACTTTCGAATTGATGAAACTTGGCGCCAAAGGGGTGATATCGGTTACTGCTAATGTTGCACCACGGTTAATGCATGAAATGTGCCAAGCGATGCTGCGAAATGACGTGCCTACTGCTGAAGCTATTAATCAAAAGCTTGTGCCGTTGCATAAGGCATTGTTTGCTGAGTCGAACCCAATACCGGTAAAATGGGCGCTTTATAAAATGGGTATGATTGGTGATGGTATTCGGTTACCTTTAACCAGGCTTGCTGAACCATTCCATGATAAAGTTTTAAAGGCAATGTCCGAGGCCGATTTGCAAGTCACTTCGTGAGAGTTGCTTAAAGAATAGAATAAATATACAGGTAAGGTATGAAAAAGATTTTTGTTGTTAGTTGCTTATTGGGTTTATCAGCTTGTTCTATCTTAACAGGGCCAAATAGTTATTATTACAAACGTCAAACCCGTTATTTACATAGTCGTGCTCAACCACGCTTGTATATGCCTGCAGGATTAAGTAATAACAAGGTATCAGATTATTATGCGATCCCCTACATTGATACCACAGCCACAAAGCCTGCCTCATTAGAACCGCCTGGGATAGCTGTGCGCAAAAGGCATTGGTATAGTGTTAAGCGAACTAAACAACATGATCAACAACCATTGACAATTATTAGCCGGCTTGATGCCAATGGTTATCCAATCTTGATTGCCAACAAACCGATTACACAAGTTTGGCCAAAGGTAGGCCGAGGTTTACGTGAACAGCAGTTTGCTATTATCAAGACTTTCCCAAATCTTTATACCTATGATGTGCGGGATAAAGAAGGCAAAGCTAACAAGGTTTATCAAATTAGTTTAACGTCTCGAGCTGCGACAACAATGATTAAACTAACCGATGTTAATGGTACACCGGTTAGTGTCGATACCGCCGAGAAATTATTGGCGCGAGTCAACGATGGTGTGATGAATAAATCAACTTATTCATTTACCAAGTGGTTCGGACGATTGTTTTAATATGATTTGAGGTGGATTATGCAAAAAGGTGAAGCAATTTATTCCGGTAAGGCCAAGACCCTTTTTAAAACAGAGAGTGATGAACATTTAATTTTACATTTTCGTGATGATGCGACCGCCTTTGATGGTACCAAAAAAGCTGTTTTGGAAGATAAGGGGCGAGTTAATAATCAATTTAATGCCTTCATTATGCAAAAATTACAAGCTGGTGGCATCGCCACACACTATGAAAAAATGCTTTCACCCAATGAGTCTGTTGTAAAGCATTTGTCGATGATTCCAGTGGAATGTGTGGTAAGAAATTATGCCGCAGGCAGTCTTTGTAAGAGGCTAGGTTTGGAAGAGGGGATGGAATTGAAGCCAACCATTTTCGAATTCTTTTACAAAAATGACAGTCTGCACGATCCAATGATTAATGATTATCATATTCAAACCTTTGGCTGGGCGACAGAAGAAGAAATTCAGCAAATGAAACAATTGACCTTTGCGGTAAATGAAATTTTATTACCGTTATTCGATGCCGCTGAATTATTACTTGTAGATTATAAATTAGAGTTTGGTCGCTTTGATGGCAAGCTCTATCTTGGGGATGAATTTACGCCGGACGGTTGTCGCCTATGGGACAAAACTAGCCACGAAAAAATGGATAAGGATAGGTTTCGTCGAGATTTAGGTGCCGTTATTGAATCCTATAAAGAGGTTGCTAAGCGGTTAGGGATAACAATCAAATAGTCCCATGTATAGAACTTAAGTCCTGCACCCAATATGGGAGAGGTGCCGGAGTGGTCAAACGGCTCCGACTCGAAATCGGCTGGGGGCGATTGTCCCACGCGGGTTCGAATCCCGCCCTCTCCGCCAAAAAATTAACTGAATTACAGCGTATAATTACTTTAAGAAAACATTATTTTTAATCACAAAGAGACTGCCATGACTAGCATTACCATTGGACCAAAAGATCAAGTTGCAAGTTTAGAAGTACACACCCAATATACCTTTACTGAAGAATGTCCTGATGAATTACCCGTTCCCGGTGGCACAGAGATTGTGCCCGAACTTAACGAACAAGCCAAGTACGCAAAGTATCGCATCGGTTCTAAAGAGGCACATCACCCTGAGGCAATTTGGGTCGCTGATGATAAACATCCAGCATTGAGTCCCATTGCAGGTGAAAATGTCGATGTCCGTTGGCCGGAGCATTCTATCGTTGGTACAAAAGGATTTCGCAAACTTGAAGGTTTACCAAAGATTACCGATTATGATTATTTTGTATGGGAAGGGGTAGAATTGGATATGCACCCCTATGGGGTTTGTTATCATGACCAAAATGAAAAATTAAGCACAGGGGTGATAGAGTTTTTACATAATCGCAGAGTCGATACTGTCATAGTTGGTGGTTTGGCGACAGATTTTTGTGTCAAAACGACAGTGATGCAATTATTAAAGGCTGGGTTTCAAGTGATTGTTAACCTTGGTGCCTGTCGAGGTATCAATGAAAAATCTATCGCTGAAGCAAAACAAATGATGCAGGATACGGGGGCGAAATTCGTCGACAGTGCTGAGCAACTTGAAAATGTTGAAGTTTAATAGATATAAATTAACTAACAAATATAAACACTAGGTGAAAAAAGTCATGGAAAATTTAACGGATGTCGCGGCGATTATAACTGGGGGTGCTTCCGGTATGGGTGCAGCCACTGCCAAATGCTTGGCAAGCCAAGGGGTTAAAGTTGCACTCTTGGATATGGATATTGATAAGGCCAAAGAATTGGCAAATAGCATCAATGGCCTTGCCTTTGAGTGTGATGTGAGTAATGAAGAAAGTGCAATGCAAGCAATCAATGAGGCAACTGAGGCCCATGGACCGGCGCGTCTTTGTGTTAACTGTGCGGGTATTGTTGATGCCAAACGCATCGTCGGTCGTGAAGGCCCAATGGCGCTGGCTGATTTTAGTAAAATTATAAACGTCAATTTAATTGGGACCTTTAATATTATGCGCTTGGCAGCGGCAACCATGATGACATCAGAACCCGATAGCAAAACCGGTGAGCGTGGTGTGATCGTTAACACGGCATCCATTGCTGCCTATGAAGGTCAAATAGGGCAGGTCGCTTACAGTGCGTCTAAAGGGGGGGTGGTTGCAATAACTTTACCGGCGGCACGCGAATTTGCCAAACATGGCATTCGAGTGATGACGATTGCCCCGGGAATCATACAAACGCCGATGATGGACAATATGCCGGAAGAGGTGCAACAATCTTTGGCAGAGGCGATTCCTTTTCCAAAACGTTTAGGTACAGCAGAAGAATATGCTAAATTAGCCTTGCATATTATTCACAATGCTTATTTAAATGGCGAAGTCATCCGTTTAGATGGCGCAATCCGTATGCAACCAAAATAGTGAAGATGTTAACGGGTGTTAATTTGAATAAACCATTATCCGACTCTGAATTGATCTTAAATGCAGATGGTAGTATTTATCATTTGAATCTGCGACCAGAGGATTTGGCAACAACGGTTATAACGGTTGGTGATCCAGAACGCGTGGCGCAAGTATCAAAATATTTTGATAGCATTGAACTTAAAAAACAAAAACGTGAGTTTATTACCCATACCGGTTTTGTCGGTAATAAACGTATCAGTGTCATATCAACTGGCATCGGTGTTAATACGATAGATATCGTCATCAATGAAATGGATGCGCTCGTAAATATTGATTTTGAATTACGTCAAATTAAACCAGAGTTAACGCAGTTAAATATCATTCGTCTTGGTACCGCAGGCGCTTTAAATGCAAACATTGCTATTGATTCAGTGGTTGCTACTGATTATGCAATTGGATTGGATGGTTTAATGAGTCACTATCAATTTAATAATGATGCTGAGGAATTACAACTATTAACAGCCTTTAACCAACGTTATCCAGAACTCAATGAACAGCAACAACCCTATATTGCAGGTAGTGATAATAACTTATTACAATTATTTAAATCGTTCGCCAAACCAGGCATAACGTTTACTTGTGCCGGTTTTTATGCGCCTCAAATGCGCGCCTTGCGTGCTAAACCGCGGCATTTAAACTTAATCAAGCAGCTTGCTAGTTTTGAATTTGCAGGCCACAGTGCTGCCAATTTCGAAATGGAAACCGCTGCAATTTATGGCTTAGGGAAACTCTTAGGGCATAAGTGTTGTTCTTTAAGTTCAATTCTCGCCAATCGTGTGACCAATGAATTTAGTCGGCAGCCTGCTGAGAGTGTTGAGCGCATGATTCGTTCAGCTTTGGAAGTTATTTGATTTAAAATGTGGATGTGCTGCTGTATAATTACATGGTTACATATTAGTGTATTTTTCACTATGATTTCTTGCTTTAATCTACGAATTGTCATTTGTTGACGCGCTTGTTATTTGATGTAGGTCGGTATCGCATAGCGATGCCGACATCGACATTGGGCGTGTCATCTTTTTATTGATAATGAATTAAATGAATATTTTTTTGTCGGCATCGCTACACGATACCGACCTACATTAACAGCAAATGTGCTATAATTTAAGAAAAATTAATTCTAAGGATAAGTGCCATGCTAAGAAAATCTCTTTTAACAATAGCAATGACTATTTTAATATTACCTTTTGGTGCATATGCGGGCGGAGTTAATTCTTCTCAAACCAACGAAAACGTGAAACTCAATGAGCAACAACAGCAAGTAATAAATTTTGTTGATAGTGCGATAAAATATTATAAAAGAAAACGGTGCCAAGAAGGCCTTTGCTGCATATACCAAGGGGAATGAATTTAAAAAGGGTAATCTATATATCTATGTCATTGACCGAGATGGTAAAATTGTCGCGCACGGTTATAATCCAGACGTAAAAACCAATATCAAGGATATGAAGACCACGGCGGGCAAATCTTTAGTAAAGACCTTATTTGCAATTGCAGATAATGGTGGTGGCTGGTTTGCGATATACTGGCAAAATCCAGTAAATAAAACACGCCAACTAAAGATTTTATACGTCAAGAAACTTGATGCTAATTACGTTATAGGCTCGGGTTATTACAGTCTAAAGTGGTTTATTATTTGGCAATTTAATAAAGGCAAGTTCTTACTAATTCTAATGAATTGAAAATATCAGCTATACTTGGAAAGTCACCATAGACAAACGAATTAAATCCTTGTTCGTATGCTATCTTCAATGTCGGTTGCAAGTTATTAAGGTTAGTAAATATAGGTGCTTCAGAAAGTGGATGAATTAAACATTCTGAGTTATTAAAATTCCCTTCTACTTCCTTTCTAATGCATTGCGAACAACTAAATTTAAATTCCTCGCCTTTGATAAAATTTACATAATCATTTTGTTGTAAAATCATATGAATATCATAAAGATGGCGGACCTTCTTGGATAACTCCTGTGCCGGAGAATTAGCGTAACTACACTTTATAACGGCTATAATTTTTTCAACAAGGGTCTGCTTAACAGATAAAACATTTAGCCGAAAAGGCTCTAGTTGAGATTGCTTAATCAAATCGAGCTCGCCTTTTTTCAGAAGGCATTCGCCAATAAATGACTGTAATCTGCAGCTGTCAAATTCCTCTGGATTTGTGAAAGCGTTAATCTCAATCAATAATTCAGATGATGCGTGCTGGAAATCAAACTCATCAATGGTATGTGGGTATTGATAAACAGTTTTACGAAATGATGAACCTTTTGTAGTGCGACTATCATCGTCTATGCAAATAAGATCTCGATTAATGATGCTTTCTATTTTTTTTATTAATTTCTTTGTTCTGGCGCTACTTTTGTTATTTAAAATAACAGCTAAGTCAATGTCTTCAGAAAATCGATGAATTAGTTGATACGCTTTGGATAGTGAGGTCCCGCCTTTAAATATTACATTGTTTACGTAGATAGAGTCATGCAGATGTTTGAGTGATTTCGTTACCCAATAGTCCTTTTCAATATAAACTTGTGGTAGCCCAATGTCATCAGCTGTTATTTCAATTAACTCTGTAAATAGATCTTTATTTTTATGTAATATCATTATTGTATATTCCATTCCTTGGCCTCAGGCCATTGCTTATCATCTAAATTTAATTTATAAACTGTAGTAGGATTTAATGTGTTTCGTAATGATTTAGGGGTGGCTAACTTTATGCTTGAAAAAATCAATCCTAGTAAGGCTCTTACTTGGGGGCTATAGTGAGATTTCGCTAATGAGATTAATTTTGACTGTTCTGATTTGGGTAAGCTCTTTATATTTTCAAGCATGATCGTGAGTGTTTGGTTTATATTGGAATCAGGTATTTTCTTTATCCCTTTTAAGACATCCAGATATTGTAATAACTTTACATTTTTTTCTTCAATTGGCAAGCGAGTCGCCGCTAGTTTAATCTTGATAGTTCCAAAATCTTTTAATTGATTGCCACCGCGAAAAGCAACGGTTATTACTCTTGGTACTTGGGTTGTTAAACCAAGCTGATTATATAGTGCAGGGCCAGTAACATAACCAAATAATCTGCCATTTTTGTAAAGCACAGATGATATTAAGGCGCTATCAGTCGGTTTACGATTGCCTAACAACCCTTTCTTAGATGTGTAGAATTTCCCTTTAGATATTCGTGAGATTTTGTTATCAGCAACCATGCGATTTACAGCCTTTATTACAGCGCTGGGTGATTCTGCGTAGTGAGGTAAGTCTCCATAACCAAATATCTGGCCTGGGGTAAGTTTGTTGATAGTCGTTTGTATCATCTGCGTAATGTTCATCATGTCCACCTGCTCTTAGAGCGTTCTTACTAGTAAATATACATATTGTTGACTAATAAGTCAAGTATATATTAATAAAAACATGACATAATGACCTGAAACCTAGTGTTGATTGGATCATCAGAGGATTAAGATCTGGTTCATGATGTGAACCGTATATCACGTACTATACTTTCAATATATAAATAGAAGAAGGAGAGAAATTATGGATACTGAAGATGATAAATTGGCTCTTCTCCGGTCTTGTGAGGTAAAAAAGGGATAGTCATGAACAATAACATCTTGTTTAATAAGGTTTCCAACCACACTTATAACAAGAGGGCATATGAACATGAATATCCCAAGCTCTATTTTGGATTTAAAAGGCCAATGCGTCAATGGAATTCGTTACGATACCCATACCCATACTCTGACTATCAATTGCTCCCGGGACAAGCGCTTTAAAGCACGCAACCCACTGGATAACAAACCAAGCCCGGTCAATTGCTACACCCGTCGAACGATCAATGACTTGCCCTTATTAAGCTGTCGCATGCAAATTGAAATTGAATTGGCCCAAGTGATCACCGACACAAAGCGGCGCATGATTGAATCTTGCGACTTTGTAGATAAAGGGAGTTACTATACAAAACGCTTTTGTCATTTAATCAGTGGGCTATGTCGTCATATGCCCATCAATGTCGTCGCAAGACATTATAAGCTACGCTGGGAGACGGTAAAGAACATAGACAAGCTTAATTTACAAACCACCTTGCCATCACTCAATCCTGCAAAATTAAAGGGCATAAAATATTTAGGCGTGGATGAGGTTGCCCGTGCCAAAGGCTATGATTATATGACCGTGGTGTATGATTTAGGCTCGGGCCAATTAATCTGGGTACATGAAGGGAAAACAGCGGACGTGCTTTCATGCTTTCTAAGGCAGCTTCCAGAGGCTACTAAGCAAGGGATTTTAGCTGTGGCAATGGACATGGGGCCGTCCTATCAGAAGGCGGTTAGAGATGATTTACCGCATGCAGATATTATTTTTGATAGGTTCCATGTGATGCAAAATTACTCTAGGGCGGTCAGCAACCAACGGCGTATTGAATTTAGAAAGGCAGATAATCAAGGGAAAGAATTAATTAAAGGCAGCAAATTTTTATTGTTAAGGAACAAGGAAAATTTGACTGAAGAACAAGAAGGAAAATTAAGGAAGCTATTAGACGCAAACGAGAATTTAAATTCAATCTACATTCTGAAAGAACAACTCCAGGAGTTATGGAGTAAGCAGGGCTATCATGAGATGGGCAAAGCACTTGATGCTTGGTGTGAAATGGCAGAGCAGACGAATATGATTTATATCCAAAAGTATGCAAAGTCATTACGAAGATATAAAGAAGGAATATGTAATTATGCAAAGCACCCATTGACAACAGCAAGAATCGAGGCTGGTAACGTAGGGATAGGGATGATTCGAAAACGGGCGAGAGGATTGATTGATACAGAATATTTTAAACTTAAAATACGACAGCTATCGGTCCCTGAAAGTGCCCCAATTTTCTACAAAAAACACCATTGAATACCTCACAAGACCGGAGAAGAGCCGATAAATTACAAGAAACCTTAAAGAAGTCAATCAAGAAAGAGATTGAAGATTTGCGAACTGATTACACGAATTGGCTTGAAAATGCTGCTGGTGATTTAGACTCAAAGTCAAAACGTTCTACAGCAATTATCAAAGAAACATTTAAAGAGTTAATCAAACCTGATGCCTTTGATAATGTTGAAAAGTCTTATGAGTCTATTGCGAATATTAATCTTATTGAAAAGGAGCTAAAAGCATTAAAGCATGGTTTGGGTATACAGCAATTAGCAATGAACTTGATATGCAAAACTATCTCGAAGGTTAACAGTTGGTTGTCGACACTTGGTACTATCCTTACTAGGGCATGGCGCTTATTCACATCGTATTGCCATTTAAGGGAATGGTCGGTTAGCGGTGGACTTTCAACAAAGTATATTCCTATTCCAATTTCTGGATGTGCGGAAATAAGCTTTACTTTTGGTAAAAAGCCACCTAATCAGAAGACAGATAATAATTGAGTGTTAACTAACCTTCTGCAAATCCGCGATCACAGCCGCGAGAAAACGTGCCGCTTCACCACCCGTTACTGCGCGGTGATCAATCGTGATCGACAAAGGCAGAACACGATGAATCGCGATCATGCCATCATGGGCAACAACCTCGTCTCGGATCTTGCCAGTCCCTAAAATAGCAACGATAGGTGGCACCAACATGGGGTTGGCGTAACGACCGGCTAAGGCACCAAAATTTGAAAGTTGAATAGTGCTACCTTTCAAATCTTCAGCAGGAATGCTGCGACTTTTTACTTCAGTCTTAAACCGTTCAATGGTTTTGCGAATAACTGCCGGGGTGGCTTGTTCAGCATTTTTTAATACCGGCACAAACAAGCCTTCTTTGGAATCCATGGCGATACCAATATTAATCTCTTTAAAGATTTTACGTTCTAATTTTTTCATATCAAAATGGGCATTCAGCGCTGGTTCGGTACGACAACCAACAACCACGGCTCGGATGATACGGGCGGTTATGTCGGTACCCTTAGGCCAGGCATGGATGTCGGCATCGTCGACTAAGGTAACAGGCGCTACTTCGGCTTGGGATTGCGCCATTGCATTGGCCATGGCTCGTCTAACGCCGCGTAAGGCATCGGTATGGGTTTTTGTAACGGGTTCTGCTTTCGGTATTGGTTTTGCAGTTTGTCGACCGGTGGCGCTAAAACTCACGGCTTGTTTGATATCATCAGCGGTAATCTGACCCTTGGCGCCAGTTGCGGTTATCGTTGCTAAATCGACATCAAGCATCTTCGCCAATGCACGCACCCCTGGCATAGCCTTGATGGTTTGCGTCGCTGATTTGCCTTGAACGATACCGGTAGCTGATTCTTTTAAAATGGTATCAGTGATTTCAACACTGCCAACCACTGTGCCAGCATCTTCTTTGATATCCACCATCTTGTGTTCATCTTTCTTGGCTGCAGATTTTTCTGATTTTTTCGGTGCAGTTTTAGTTGCCGTCGCAGAGGTATCAAATTCAACGAGTGGGGCACCGGTTTGGATAATATCGCCGGGCTGGCCGTGCAATTTTATTATTTTGCCAGTATGTGGTGCAGGTACTTCAACGACTGCCTTAGCAGTCTCCATAGACACTAATGACTGATCGACTTTTACGGTGTCGCCTTCTTTGACATGCCATTCGACAATCTCGGCATCGGGTAAGCCTTCACCTAAATCAGGTAAGTTAAAGATCTCGCTCATGCAAACTCCATTAACTTGGTTACGGTTTTTATAATACGCTCTACGCTTGGCATATATTTCTTTTCTAATTTGTAATAGGGCATAACAGTATCATAACCTGTTACCCGCTGAATCGGCGCGAGCAAAGAAAGGATAGCTTTTTCGGCAACTTGCGCGGCAATCTCGGCACCGATGCCGCATGTGCGTGGCGCCTCATGGATGATGACCAGGCGACCAGTTTTTTCAACTGAATTTAAGATGGTGTCAATATCCAATGGTTTTATCGTTGCTAAATCGATAATCTCGGCACTAATGCCCTGACTCTCCAATTGTGTCGCAGCTAAATTAGCTTCATGGGTCATGGCGCCCCAAGTTACCAAAGTCACATCGGTGCCTTCACGCAAGATAAAGGCGCGGTCTAACGGCAATGCTTCACCATTATCAGGGACATTTTGCTTCACCAGCCGATAGATTCGTTTCGGCTCTAAAAAGATGACCGGATCCGGATCCCGAATCGCTGCCAGTAATAAACCATAGGCCCGCGCCGGAGAAGAGGGGATGACTACGCGTAATCCTGGGATATGGGCAAACAAGGCCTCAGTACTTTCTGAGTGATGCTCTGGGGCATGAATGCCACCGCCATAGGGAGCGCGATAGACGATAGGGCAGTGCAGTCGACCGCGGGTACGGTTACGCATACGGGCGGCATGACTTAAGATATGATCAAAACCAGAATAGATAAATCCTAAAAATTGAAACTCAGCGACGGGTCTTAGTCCCTGAGTTGCCATACCGATAGACATTCCGGCAATCATTGACTCTGCCAGTGGCGTATCCATCACCCGTGATTCACCAAAGCGTTTTTGTAAACCTTCAGTCGCACGAAATACACCGCCATTTTTACCGACGTCTTCACCGAGTACGATGACATTTTCATCTTGCCCCATTTCATAGGCCAATGCTTGGGTGACGGCTTCGACCAATGTTATTTCAGCCATTAGCAATTCTCCTGCCAGTAATTCTAAATATGGAATTTCCATATTTGGTCAATCTCAACTTAAAATTCTTTAAAAATTTGCTCATGTATTATCTATACACTGCGCTATTTTTAAAAAATTTTAAGTTGACCTTGACTCAAATCTGAAAATTCACCAAGTTTTAAGTATTTCATCAAGAACTGCAATTCTCCAGTAAATCTTGGCGTTGTTCTTCGAGTGCCGAGGGTAATTCCGCGTATAAAGAGTCAAACATTGACTCAGGTTTTTGCGGCGCCAAATTCATATATTCCTGTACCGCTTGTTCGACTTGCTCACTGCACTCGGCCAAAAGTTGCTGTTCTTGCTCATCACTCCAGGCCCCGATTGCCGTTAAATAAGTACGCAGTCGCGCAACAGGTTCTATTTGCCAAGCCTTTGTTAACTCATCAGCAGGGCAGTAGCGTTTGGCATCATCTGCAGTAGTATGATCGCATAGGCGATAGGTTAGCGCCTCGATGACAGTTGGCCCACCACCATCACGGGCCTTGGCTGCAGCATCTGTGATGGCGTGACGCACTGCGATGATATCATTGCCGTCAACTTGAATACCTTTGATCCCGGCAGCGATCGCCTTCTGGGCCAAGGTTTTGGCATTGGTTTGGGCGTTTCGCGGCACAGAGATGGCCCATTGATTATTGTTAATGACGAATACCATCGGCAATTGCCAATCACCCGCTAAATTGATCGCCTCATAAAAGTCGCCTTTCGATGTACCGCCATCACCACAAATCGTGAAGGCAACCTGTGGTTGCTTCCTATATTTAAAGGCAACGGCAACTCCGGCGGCATGTAAACACTGTGAAGCGATTGGTACTGCGATTGGTAAATCGTGTGGATTATTGAATCGGCTACCTCGCTCATCGCCACCCCAATAGGCAAAGATATCGCTCATCTTTACCCCACGTTGTAGCATGGCCCCATAATCACGATATGACGGTGCAAGTACATCGTCTTTTTGCATCGCTGCACCTAGGGCGACTGAGATTGCCTCTTGTCCGGTAATGCCTGCATAGGTACCCATTTTACCAGTACGTTGTAATGCCACCGCCTTGGTATCGAAGGTACGTACCAACACCATTAAGCGATACATTTTAATTAGCTCATCACTTTGTTTAGCGAAATTCGGTAACTCGTTAACGACTTCTGCATTTGGATCGAGGAACTGTAGCGACTCAATGGTAAACTCCGCTATAGCACTCATGCCTTTTCTCCTTGCTGCAGTTTTTCTTCGGCAATGGTGTCTGCGACTTCACTGGTTGGTCGATTGTCTCGGGCTGATCTTTCAAATATCGCAGTGGTAGTGTGGTAAATATTTTTTACTTGCTCTTCGACGATGTTTTGCTCAGTCTTGTAATATTGGGCGCAGGCATAGATCAAGCCACCGGCGTTGACCACATAATCTGGGCCATACAAAATGCCATTTTCATGGAGTATTTCCCCGTGTCTTGGTTCGGCTAATTGATTGTTGGCCGAGCCGACGATGATCTCGGTTTGTAATTGTGGAATGGTGAGGTCATTGATAATAGCGCCCAGTGCACAGGGTGCAAAGACATCACAAGGTACACTGTGGATCACATCTGTGCTAACAACCTCTGCGCCGAATTCTGTGGCGCAATGGTTGAGTGCTTCAAGATTGGTATCGGTGACGGTCAAGCGCGCGCCACGTTCATGTAATTCTTTTGCTAAATCATAGCCAACATGACCAACACCTTGGATGGCCACGTGGATGTTTTGTAATGAATCTTTGCCATATTTGTGTTTGATGGCCGCTTCGATGGCATAACGGACACCGGTGGCAGTGAAGGGTGATGGGTCACCGTTGTCAATAGATTTACTGGTAACATAATTGGTTTTGGTTGCAATCGCATCCATATCTTCAGGGCTGGTACCACTATCAACGGCCGTTATATATCTGCCTCCTAAATCTTCAATGAATTGGCCAAAGACCGCAAACAGAGCGTTACGATCGGCGAGGGTTTCTGGTTTGATTAAGACCGATTTCCCACCGCCTAAGGGTAGACCAGTAATGGCCGCCTTGTAAGTCATGCCTTGCGCAAGTCTGAGTGCATCTTGCACCGCTGCGTGTAGGGTTGGATATTCACGAAAGCGGCAGCCGCCCAATGAAGGCCCAAGTTTAGTACTGTGTATGGCAACAATAGCGGTTAAACCCGTTTCTAGATCGAGCTTTACATGAAGTTCACCAAAGCCAAGTTTTTTTGCGTAATCTAATAATTTTTCATTCATGGTGGGAGCCTTAGATTCTTGGAAGGGTGTGTTTTCGTCTAACATGGAATTTGCCCCAATTTAGTTATGGATTAAGAGGGTTGTCTAATATACATCATAATCTATTTCTCGGTGGTAATTAGTCACCCTCATCAAGAAGGCGTAAACCTTGACCGGCCTCATCTCTAAGCCGGCTGTTTGTTCAATCCCAAAAGTTTGGTGAATAATTACTTTCGCTTTTTTTTGGTTTATTCCTTTCCGAAAGGCGGACATTTTCAAGCTTGACAATAGTCCTATCATTCTTTGCGCTTGAAGTGTATGCTTTGCAAAAAAACAGAGCCAAAAAAGCCAAGCCGAAAAATGAATCGCGATGAGTATAAATAGATTTTTGCGCAGGAATCAAGGATAAAATGTTGTATCAAGAGGTTTTTCGACAGTATTTGACTTGTAGCCTAGTACTTGATCAAAAAACTTGGATCTAAAGCAAAAATTTGTTATCTTTGCGATTATTGTTGAGCGGCCGCGTTCTAAAAAGTGTTGCCCATCTTCTGCCACAAAATTAAAAAACTTATATCACAAGGAATTCAAACTATGAAGCGAATGCTAGTAAGCCTAGTTGCGGTATTTTTGATTGTGCCATTGACAATAACAAATGCGCTAGCCAAAGGTGGCAAAGTTCCAGTGTTAAATCAAGTGGCCTATCGCACCCAGGCGCAGTCTTGGGCAACCACCGATACCGCAAAGGTGATTGTGACCGTTGCTGCTAGCCTTGCTGATAACAAACTTGGGCAATTACATACCCAGATTATGACCAACCTGGAAAAGATTGCGCCCAAGGCTGCTTGGCATATCACTCAATTTAATCGTAGCCAAGATCAATCTGGATTAGAAAAGGTAAGCGTATCTGCGCAAGCGAGGATCCCGCAGCAACAATTAAGTGGCTTGCGTAAGCAGGCAAAGGCGGTTAGCCAACCAGGACAAACCTATCGTATCGCAGATATCCAATTTACCCCAAGTATGGCTGAAGTTGAAAAGGTCCGCGGTCAATTGCGCGATCAAATATATACTGATGCCAATGCTGAATTAGCCCGCTTAAATAAAGTTTATCCTAATGCGCACTATACCTTGCACAGTGTAACCTTTGATGGGGCAATGCCAGTTATTCCTGTCCCTGCGCCAATGAGGGCTATGTTTATGGCCAAGGTTGCCGGGGCCCAACAATCTACTCCGGCCCTAGCGGTGAGTGATCAAGTAACAGTGACTGCGAATGTTGTGTTGGCTGCAAAGATGAATATTTCTAAACCTCAAGAGGGTAATACATCAAAGCAAACTGGTTAACGAGTAAGTGGAGAACATAGCTTTTTTACTGTCAGTTTAAAGTTTGCGCTAAATAGAAGAAAAATATTTCTTTAATTAGTTAATGTTACGTTAAACCTGCAACTTTTGGTTTTATAGTATACAGTTTTAAAAATTTAATTGTAATAGTAAAAATATTTCTGATATTATTAGCGAGTGAAAATTTAAATAGAATAAAAGGAATACTTCACAGCTAATTGATAAATTGTATTGTTTTAGTAAAAAAAAGCACATGGATTTATGTGCTTTAATACGTAATATTATTGCAGAAAGGAATCACCGAAACTTTACATTAAAGGTGATCAGCAATGCTTCATAAAGGTAATACCAGCGGTCAAATTCCTGGAACCGAGAGTTCTGTTGGAAACAGCGCGCTTGCGCCTTTAGTTTTTAGTAAAGGGCAACAGCTCCCACCAGAACAAACAAATAAGCCAGGTGAAGGTAATCATTCACCACGTTCAAGGTCTGGTAGCCGAGAAAATGATTCTCGACGGCAACCTCCCAAGCCCATCCTTAGGCGGGAAAAAGGCCAATTGGAACATAGCGACATTAGAGTAGATGGTGCGACCTGCGCTATCTATATTAGTGTTGGCCAAGCATATCATGAAGGCGATGAATTTCTCCGGCAAATGCAGCTGCTTGCTTCACAACCTTTTCGAAAGTTTGTCATTATCCTGGCAGACACTTTGCAACGCTACAACTTGATGACTCAAAGATCTGATCTTACTGAAGCGCAAGCTATCACTGAGTGCTTAGCTAATGGAAAACAGTGGATAGATCGTAATACACAGGCAATCTTATTGTTGAGTCAAACCGCCAACGTAGAAGTCTATCATTGGAACCATTTCACAACGGATCAAGGTGCAACGTATCAGAAATATTATTACACAATTGTCGAGAGTTATGACCGGGCCCGCGATGAATTAAAGCGTAGGAAGGCTGAGCTACGACAGGAGGCAAGCGATCGAAAACTTACTCTAGAACAATTTAATTTTGCACATGCTGTTAATATGTCAACGGGTAAACATATACGCGATTTAATTGGAAGACAATTTGATGTTTCTCCTGAGGGCAGTGAGTCTGCTTCCGATGAAGAGGGGATGAAACAAACTGCAAGAGAGCGTGCTATAGAATACTGTCGTGCATATGTATTTGAAGAATGTGCGGCACTGCATATACAAAACATGCTACTCAATCCTGATGTTATCTATTATCCAAAACCACTTGCTGAGGCTATGCTGTTTGTAATCGAGGAATTAGTCAAGCAAGGATGTGCTAATCAATTATTGCATATACTGCCTGAGGAAAATAGTTTACAAATGATCCGTGTCGTGCTCGAACAAGATAATGGTAATATATCCATTGAGTTTGAGCGTCAACGCGAACACACATTACGTCCACAAGATGCAGATGCTCATTATAAGCTCAAGGAAACTGAAGAAGCGTATGGATTTACTGAAACGATCAATAATCCTTGGGCAAGGGTTGTATATTCTATTCCACAAGGATTAGAACCAGATTCAGCTGAATATGCCTTGACATTACTGCAAGCGAAGCTAGCGGAGTTTTCGAGGGGAATGGCGCTTTTAAGAATGAGAAATGGTCGAGAAGGCAGGGAGCGTTTCGGCGCGTTTAATAACAAATCTGAAAATGTTTCAGTTATGGGTAATGGTATGGGACAGGTACACCCAACACATCAACATGTCCCTAGCAATGACAGTTCTAATAATAATTTCGGTGGTAGAACAACCTTAAAAAAATAAAGTATCATGACGTTATGTTTCACAAACCAGAGGACGAAATATCATTTCTCAAACGGATCTTGGCACTAGTTCCTGGTACCCTCTTTTGGAAAGACATTGAAAACCGTTATCTTGGTTGCAATAATAACCTCGCAACTATTCTTGGCTTAGCTTCACCTAGCGATATTGCCGGTAAGACAAATGATGAATTACTTGAGTCGGAAATGGCGATTATCACCAATCGCATCGATAAATATGTCTTGGAAACGGGTCGGACCTATGTGGTCGAAGAAGTCGGTTTTGATGCAAATGGTGAAGAAGCAATATATCTTGTCACTAAGGTACCAATTTTTGACGATAAAGGCGAAGTGGCTGGGCTGTTAGGAATTTCTCTTGATATTACGCAGCGTAAAAAGGCAGAGCGAGAAGTCATACAAGCCAAGGAAAAGGCAGAGGCTGCCAATCAACTCAAATCTGAATTTATCCGTAATATGGAACATGACATTCGTACCCCATTCAGTGGTATCTTAGGTTTAACCAAACACCTTGCCGAGACTGAACAAGATGGCGAACGCAAAGATTTGTTAGGAAGTATTGCCAGTAGTGCGAAAGAGTTACTCGATTATTGTAATAGCATCCTTGATTTTTCCAAGGTTGATGCAGGTACATTGCCAATAATTTGTAAGCGTTTCGATCTGTTTGAATTGATTTCCTGTGTTATCAATATGGAAAGTCCAACGGCACATTTAAAGGCATTGGAATTAACCTGCGAATATAGTAATGATTGCCCTGAGTTTTTGATAGGTGACCGCTATCGCTTACAACGTATCTTGATCAACTTAATTGGAAATGCAATAAAATTTACCGAGCAAGGTTTTGTAAAACTTGCAATTAAGGCAATGCCAAGTAAAACCTCAAGACATATGATTATGCAATTTATCATTAAAGACAGTGGGATTGGTATGCCGCAAGAAAAGCAAGACATGATATTTGAAAGATTTGCCCGCATTGAGCCTGCTAACCGGGGTCGTTATGCTGGCCAAGGCTTAGGCCTGAAGGTGGTGAAACAATTCATGGATGAATTAGATGGTGATATAGACGTCACTAGCAAAGTGGGTGAGGGTACAACATTTATTTGTACGATCCCATTTAAATTACCCTTAATTAATGAGATAATGTAAGTCATAATGAATGATCTTATTCCCGGCTAGATCAGCTGAATAAAGAGTAAAATTATCTTTTTGGAGTCCAACCATGAGTGGAATGAATGGAAACAATCCTCGGGTACTATTAGTAGAGGATGTGACAATAGCCCAAAAGTTAGCAAAAATAGCCTTGAGTGAACTGAGTTGTGATGTCGATGTTGCCGATACTGGTATGCAAGCTCTTGAATTTGCAGAAAAAAATCAATATGATTTGATCCTGATGGATCTTGGCTTGCCAGATATCGATGGCATTACGGTTGCGGAGAATATTCGGCGAATTAATGAACTCTACGCCGATGTGCCGATCATTGCACTTACAGCCCATGATGATCAAGAATACAAAAGCAATTGTCTGGATATTGGTATGACAGATTATCTAGTCAAACCATTTTCCTCTGAAGATGGACGGCGATTATTAGATATGTATGTTTTCGCGCAGGTTGCTTAAGCTAGGGAATTATGTCACTCTGAACAGATTGGTGTCATCCTGAGCGAAGCCCGAGGGTTCCTTGAACAGAGCGATGTCATCCCGAGCGAAGCCGAGGGACCCACTACCAAATGGCAGGGCCTCTCAAACCATCTGCATTTCTTCAGGAGAACCAGTAAAACCCATGTTACCCGTCATTGCCATTATTGGCCGGCCGAATGTCGGCAAATCTACATTATTCAATCGTCTCACACATTCTCGTGATGCCTTGGTTGCGAATCTCCCAGGTTTAACACGTGATCGCCAATACGGCGAGGGTGAATTTGCGGATAGAAAATTTATTGTTATTGATACCGGTGGTATTGAAACAGGTGAGCAAGGCTTGCAGCAGCAAATGTTGGTACAATCCCAAAAAGCCATGGCCGAGGCCGATATCTTATTATTTATGGTTGATGCCCGGGCAGGATTAACACCCGCCGATGAATTAATTGTTAATGAATTAAGGAAAAGCGAAAAACAGACTTTGCTGTTAGTGAATAAAATTGATGGCTTGGATGCAGATATCGCATTGGGTGACTTTTACAAATTGGGTATGGAGCAAGTACATGGCATTGCCGCCAGCCATGGTCGTGGTGTTAATAAATTATTGCAGGCTATTCTAAATGACTTGCCTGAGGTTGATGCCGAGAGTGCAGCGATTGAGACAAGGGGTATCAAAGTGGCGGTTATTGGTCGACCCAATGTTGGTAAATCAACATTAATTAATCGGATTTTAGGCGAAGAGCGCGTTGTGGTCTTTGATCAAGCCGGTACTACGCGTGATAGTATTTATATCCCATTTGAACGTCGAGGGAAACAATATACCATGATCGATACTGCCGGGATTAGGCGACGTGGTAAAGTCAAGGCGGGGGTGGAAAAATTTTCTATTATCAAAACCTTGAAGGCGATCGAAGATGCCAATGTGATCATTTATATCATCGATGCGCAAGAGGGAGTGGTGGAACAAGATTTAAGTTTAATTGGCTTTGTGCTTGATGCAGGTAAGGCATTGATCGTCACCGTGAATAAATGGGACGGTTTAGAACCAACGCAAAAAGAATATGTTAAAAAGGAATTATCACGCAGATTAACCTTCATCGATTTTGTCAAAATGTATTTTATCTCCGCGTTACATGGAACCAATGTTGGGAATCTCTTTACGGGTATAGACAATGCCTATCACTCTGCAACAATTAAGTTGGCAACCTCTAAGGTTAATAATCTATTAGCCCAAGCCGTCGCAAGTCATCCACCACCTCTCGTTCATGGTCATCGGATAAAATTGCGTTATGCCCATATGGGTGGACAAAATCCACCATTGATCGTAATTCATGGTAATCAAACAGAGCGTTTGCCCATGAGTTATAAGCGCTATTTAGTAAATCATTTTCGTACCGCATTGAAGCTTGTCGGTACCCCAATAAGACTTGAATTTAAAACCAGTGAAAATCCATTCCAGGGTCGTAAAAACGTCATGACCGAGCGACAAAAACAAAAGCGCAAGCGGCTTATACGGCATAAGAAGCGTTGAATTGCGTAGCAGGTTAGATCAAATTTTTATTTTTGTCCCTTCATCGGTTCGCAAGACAGAGTAATTTTAGAAACCCCCTCACCTAACCTCTCCCCCAAGGGGGCGAGGGAAATGTGGAGCTCACCCCTACGGGGTGAGCAGATAGAATATGATTGGTCCTGTAAATATCGTTGGCCTTGCAACAACTTTATGTATTTGGAGTTTCTATCTCTTTTCCCTCTCCCCCTTGGGGGAGAGGTTAGGTGAGGGGGTTATAAATAAACTCTAGTCTCTAGTTTCAAGCCACTAGCCTCTAATCCATCACATAAAAAGCTTCCCAAACCAAATTCAATTTTATATAATGTACGGTTCCCCTAAAATAAATGGTCGATATTAAGCGATATACAATATATCGATATAAAATCGAGATTAGGATTTGTCATGCAAACCAAAATGAATATTAGAACACTTGTTGCATTATTACTTTTGGTAGTTATCGATACCATGGGTGTTGGTTTAATCTTTCCTGTGTTATCGCCGCTATTTTTACAAACCTCTGGTGGTATGCTGCCTGCATCTGCGCCGCTCGCACTGCGTGAATTTTTATATAGCATGAATTTGTCAATCTTTGCAGTGTTTATGTTTCTCGCTTCACCGCTTTTAGGCGATATGTCGGATCGTTTCGGGCGTAAAAAGGTATTATTGTTTTGTTTATTTGGTACTGCCTTTAGTTCTGTCATCAGTGCGATTGGTATTTCCCTGGATAGCGTAAGTTTACTATTAATTAGCCGAATCTTTTCTGGGATCACTGCGGGTAGTCAGGCAATCGCCCAAGCCGCGATCATTGACCTTAGCCATCGTGATAACAAAACCAGGAATATCGGTCTATTATCCATGGCATCATGCATCGGTCTTGTGTTTGGTCCAATCTTTGGCGGCTTTTTATCCGATAAAAACTTAGTGTCATGGTTTAACTATGCAACGCCATTTTATGCTGATGCAATCTTAGCATTAATCAATGGCGTATTATTAATCTTTAGTTTTGCAGAAACCTTTAAACCAAAAACGAATATTAAATTTAAAATCAGTGAAAGTCTTAAGGTATTTACTGAGGCAATTACTAATAAAGAAATTCGTGCACTGTCACTTGGTTTACTTGGATACGAAATCGCTTGGTCATTATATTTCCAATATATTGCGATTTATTTAGTAAGACAATTCAATTTTGGTCCCAGTGGTATTGGCTTATTAATGTCGTTTATTGGTTTTGTGTTGGCATTAACCTTTTTAGTGTTGATTCGTATTGCCCTGAAATTTGTTAGAGAACGCGAACTCGTTATTCATTCATTATGGATAGGTGGTGCAGCCATGTTCTTCCCAAGTATCTTTACTTCAATTAAGGCGCAATGGTTGATCATCATTCCTATCTCAATTGCTGTGGGCTTTATTTGGAATGCAATCTTAGCCTTGTTTTCCAATTCCGCTCACGATGAACAGCAAGGGTGGGCAATGGGCATCGCCAATGGCGTAACCTCTATGGCGTGGATTATTGGTTCTTTGCTAACAGGCTTGTTAGGCTATTTTAGCGTGTATTTTCCCTTTCAATTTTGTGGCCTGTTGATGTTTTTAAGCCTGGTGGCGCTATTGTTTTTCAAGCCGAAAAAGCAAGCTCAGAATTAACTTTGAGACTTACTAGTCCGAGCGAACCAGCACACCCTAGAATCGTTTACATATTGAGCACATAATGCTATACTTCACGTCTTTATGAGGGCTTTATGACACTACGTCAGCTAGCCTTATTCCTTAATCTCATTGAAAAACTAGGAAATATGCACTCATGCTAGAAATGCCCACATCAGATTTCTCTGATGCAAACAACGGTTCAGAATTATTCAAATTTATCTTTGACCACGAGCCCCTTACGAAGGATTTGAGCGAGTTCCTCAAAATATTAAACTCACACCCGTACCTTAAAGATATATTCACGGCAGACCGTTTTGAGCGACATATATTCAATGAGTATTTCAAATTAGATAAAGCCGCATTAAGTAATGAACAACGTGAATGTTTGCTAAAGACTAGGATTGTTTTATCTGGTATCACTACCTCAGCTGTAGATGGTTTTGATAGTACAACCATATATCACTATCGACATAGACAAGGTACTAATCTGCAAAGGAACATGCGCCAAAGATTATATTTGCCTTTATCTGTTAAAGAATTTGTATATCTAATGCAAACAGGTAAATTTTTTCATCGCTTTGCCTCACCCAATGAAGATAGTACAGGTACATTTGCACATTCAGATTCGCTTAGCAAGAATCTCAACAGCTTAAACAAAGCTAAACAGTTAATCTCTGAAATACTTCCACCCGGGGACCATTTTGAAATATTTTTTACCGATAACATCGTTAGATTAGGAATATGCAATTTATTAAGCTATTTGAAAAAAGCTCTACTATTTCATGAAAATATGACTATACATAAACTCAGCCTAACTCGCTATTTAATCCCTGCTGATAAGCAAGCACACACTTTTTCACATAGTGTTTATTCCAGGCTTACTCTCTTGCTTGAGCATTTCAATATTCGAAGCATTTACCGTCATAATGACAAGTCTATAGTGCTTATTAGTCAAACTGATGATGCAACTAACAAATTATTATTGCCTTGGTTAAAATGTATTGTCAGACAATGCTTAGTGAAATATTTGGGTGATGATCAAGGATATCGGACACTACAGTCGCCCAACATTAAATTATCAAGCAATCCTTCATTCGCAAAACGCGAGGCTATCTGCAAACAATCACATGCCCCTATCTTGTTATCACAGTATTTGTCAAATCTAGCATTTTTTGAGGATGAACAAGAGGCGGCAATTGATGGCTTGGTTAATAGCATTGATCAAGTTCACATTGCAGATGGCTTGTCTGTGATTCAATTTGCAGCCAATTATGCGCTTTGTGAAGCCTTGGCAATTGATTTAGAAAATTGTTTGCATAACAATAGCGGAAATCATCCTGAACTTGGTCAAGTCAATAGCCCTGATGCAGAGATGGGGCAAGAACCCACACTTTGTTTTCTACGCATGTTAATACCTAGGGGAGAAGAGGATTTACCTAAAAAATTAGCCAAAGACTTAAATGGCATGAATCAAGATCCCCCGCATGTGTTACCCATGACTCTAACTCTCCCTGATATACCAATACTACCCTATGGTATTATTAACTCCAAACATGGTGATGTTGGTTATATCGTTAAAATCCCTGAGAGTGAGGCGGCAAAGCATGTTGTTGTATTGGCGAAACGCAATGCGGTAAGTAATCTTAATAATGGATTAGATACAATCCATGATATGGATGAGCTATTTAATGCTATTCAACAAAGATTGGAACCTTTCAATAGCCAACGCCTACCTAATGGCAAACGCATAGGACCAAAATTATTTTCAAGACATGAAATCTCAAGCTTTAAAACTAAACTTCGTGAGATGTGGCAACGGGCCAATGGACAAACATTAAATTTAACGACAACACAACAAATGGTATTGTTTATAACACATTTAAATACCCATTTAGATGATGAATCCAAGTGTGACCTGAGTTTGGTGAATATTTGGCAAGCATTTGTTACTGAATATTCAGATAATAAAAAAACGAACTATTTATCTGAAGCTAGTCGTGACCAACTACAAGAAGCTATAGCAAAACGTTGTAGTACCGGTGATGAGTGGCAGATCATGGATGCTTGGAAATTTTATTTAGAAATGTCTAAAAAGCTATTTCATACCAAAGCACTAAGCACCATTGCACAGCCCAGCCTATTGGTTCAGCCGCATAATGAATGCCTAGTGCGATTTAATGAGTTAAAATATATCCGTGGCGTAACTATAAATGTCAATGACCCAACATCAATCAAGTCAGGGTATTCTGTACAAGAGCAGCTTAAGTTGATACTTGGTAGAGAATTACCTCTCTATCATTACGATGTTGTGAGTGCTCAATATGTCCCTCTAAATCAGGTTTTATTAGCTGCATTACCAAACCTTACTATCGATAAACCTCCACAAGAAGTATTAGCTTTGCAAGCTTCGCATGGAGCTAAAATGGCTTCAGATGTAATAAATTCATCTGCGCCGAGTCAGTCTACACTGAATTCGTCAGTACCAAATTTACCTTCACCAAATCAAATACCTGTTGTTAATCAAATTCAAGAGAGGATTACACTACCGCCGCCACTTGAAGAATTAAAAACGACGCTTGGTCGGTTGCTTGCCGTGATTCCTAATAACCTCGATCTAAGGTTTATACCAAGTGATACCACATTAACTGATGATTTTAAACACGTGGTCGCAGATATGTTCGAAAATGGCCTTGTGAGACTACAAACAATTGAGATGTATGAAAATGCAGTGTTATTATCATTGGTAATAGCTAAGATTTTTAGGAGTTCCAGCCAGCCAATTAAGATTACTGTATATGACTCCGAAAATAAACCACATATTATTTTGCACGACCGCTACCCCACTGTAGTCGAGATTTTAAGGCTAGATGATAGATCAAATGAATTATTGACTACGATTTTAGAACTTTATTCGAAAAACTTTATAAGACCCGAATTTAAACTTGAGGAGCTATCCGATCAAGCAAAAGATACTGCAATAAACATAATTTTAGCATCAACTAACAAACCAGAGCAAATTAACTTCGGTCAGACAACCCTATTATCATCCACAATACTGGCAATGCATAATTCGAACTCCGATTCTAGTCTCGTTGTTAATGACGTATGTTTCGAAAATAAGCGAATTAGTTTTGGGCCAAATAAATTAGCTTTTATGCATAAAATGTTTAAAGCATTACATGATGGGCGTCAAATAGATGATGAGCATCAAACAGTTATTGAAGAACTTGTTTTTACAACACATAACGTTGTAAAGTTAAATCTATTTGTTGAGTTATTAGAGTTCACTAAACCAAACAAGTTAACATTTCTAGCTTATTTTAGTTCCAAGAGATGCTTTACTTCGGAACTCTTAAACCTTGCATTCGCTCACACAAGTGTCATATCAATTAGAAATGCTAACCATTCCCAAAGTCATTATGATATAGTAATTGACTCAAATAAACGAAAGATCAAGCTTTTGGTACCAAAGTTCCATAAAGGGTCAATGCCTACTATTATACCAACAGTACGTGCGATTTTGATGGACATTGATTCGATATGTGACTATCAGTTAAATGTGATTGTTGATTTAAAAGACCTAGATGTAGGAGTCAAAAAAGGCAGCTCCATGCTTGCTAACTATTTAGAATCATTCAAGGCATCTGGTATTAAATTGAGTTCTAGGAAATTTGTCTGTAAAGTAGGAACGTCGAGTCCAAGTTTTGAAGTCCCTACTTTTGAAATAACAGAACAAAATTTTAAATGGCTAAAAGAGCTGGAAGTTCAGCACCTCGACCTAACTTATAATAAAAATTATTCTATTAAAGAAGCTAATGTTATAAATATCAACCGTATTATTGCACATGCCAGATTACATGATTGGCACGGTCGTGTTGATTTGGTTGCGGATAAAGTGCTTACTATGTCAGAAAGGGTCTCTGAAGCAAAAAAAATAAGCGAGGAGATTAATAATACCAATGCAGAGCTAACAATTTTTATTGAAGGTTTGCCACTTGAAGAATTTATTACCCAAGCAGAGCAGGCATATCACGAAGAACAGCAACAACAAGAACAACAGCAAGTGCAAGAACAACTACAACCACAACTACGTCAACAAGCACCCAAAGGGCAAGCAGCTATCTTTCAACCTGCTCCTGCTAATGCCGATGCAAGTACAGGTGCTGGGAGAACTCCTGCCACCAAGAGGACAGCAGAGACTGGGGCTGAGCCTAAGAATGAGTATGCTAAAAGGCATAGATTCCAATAGTTAGTGAGTCGTAATGTTAGTTGTAATATTATCTGATACGTTTGACTTTCATCACCGATGCCATCAACTATTTTGTGATTTTTTCTAAAGCTTTGTTATTTTTCATCGCTGCTGTTATTTTGCGGCTGTTGTCATTCTTCCGTAGCTACGCCGCTGTCATTTCACTGTGGCTGTCATTTCGCCGCGGCTGTCATTTTTCCGCGCCCGTTATTTCACCACGGCCGTCATCCCGGAAATTACTGCAAGTTTGCGAACGAAGTGAGCTTACTTGCAGTTATTATCCGGGATCCAGGAATATAAAAGTTATCATGTGATGAAAAGCCGTAATTTCTGGATCCCGGGTGACGCAACTGCAACTGCAACTAAGTTCGCTTCGCTCACTAAGTTGCAGTAACGCCCGGGATGACAATGGCGTTTGATTATCGCGATGAGTAAAATCATAACATGGAGTATTTTTTAACGAACAGCGAACAGCGAACAGCGAACGTTGACTATTGATAATAGTATCTTCTAAATCAAATCAACTTAAATCAAATTAAATCCAATTAAATTAATTTAATTTAATTGGATTTTCTGAGTCTATGCCCACTAATATCTATATCGCATTAAGTCGTAGCTATTAACTTTTTTGCTGTTAACTTTTTTGCGGCTGTTTAACAACAAACAATAATGGATTAATGTTGGTGTCATTCAAACTAGTACCCCAATGTAAGTGGGGCCCAGTTACTCGTCCAGTGCTACCGACTTTTCCTATGACTTGCCCTTGTGTGACCCATTGTCCAGGCTTAACATCCACTTCGCTCATATGGCAATAATAAGTAATTAAACCTTGGCCATGGTCGACAAACACAGTATTACCCGTGAGGACGAAATCTTCAGTTGCTAACACTTTTCCGTCGGCAGCAACCTTGATCGGTGTGCCTTTGCCTGCGGCAATATCAAGACCGGTATGTCTGCCGGGTTTGACATTATTATAGATTCGGCGCACGCCGAAGCCACTAGTATATCGACCTTTGATCGGTAAGTTAAAATCAAGGTAAACTTTTGTAGATGGCGTGTATGTTGCCAATATTTTTTTGAATAATTTAGTTTGCTGAGCAATCTTGCGTCGCAGTTTAGGTGGTGGTGTGACTTTACTTTTATCGGTTATCGTAATGTGTCTTAATGGATATTCTTTGTTTATCACATTAAAATAGACATAACGCTTTGCATTTACTGATTTTAACAGGATGCGATGCTTGCCAACTTTCGCCTCTAATGGAATACCAATAATCGCAAACCATTGTCCATCATGTTGAATAACCATTGCTTGGTGTTTGGCATAAAACGCCTCAGGCTGATGGTTTGATTGTACATTTAACTTTAGCACTTCGATACCGCCAGGGTAGGGTGCTGATTTTGGTAATTGGGCAGCAAAAGCTGTCAACTGCCACACAAGTAACAAAGCAGTAATAGTTATTCCAGTGATATATTTTAAATGTTTCATGGTGATTTCCTTATTTAAATATGATTACTACATTATGATTACATGACTACGTTACTACGTTTCTGGTAAAATCTTTTCAACGACACAAGCCAATCTTCCTTCGCTTAAACGGGCATTAATTTGTTGTCCTGGTTTAACTTGTGTGGCCTTGGTTACAACATGTTGTTTATCATCAATGACAATGGCATAGCCGCGTTTAAGTGTTGCCAAGGGACTAATGGCATCTAAGGCGCGCATTGTAGTTTGTAAATTTGATTGCGCTTGATTTAATTGTTGGGTTATGGCCCGTTGCATACGTTGTTGCATAACATTAAATTGATTGTGATATTCTTTGATTAAATTTTGCGGATGATGGCGCGCGAGTTTCAAACGAGCCTCATTAATTAACGCCGCATGTTTTTGTAATTGATTATGGATCATGCGAACTAAGGTAATTTCAATATGATCCAAGCGTTGTGTTTGCTCGCGTAATAAGTCACCTGGATGACGCATACGTTTGGTTAAATATTCTAAGTGCAAATATGCTTGCCGAATAATTTGCTTTAATAATTGGCCAAAGCGTTGTTGTATCCCTTGAAATGTTTGTAACCATTCAATTTGATTCGGGCTGATTAATTCGGCAGCGGCAGAGGGTGTCGGTGCCCTAGCATCGGCAACGAAGTCGGCAATGGTAAAGTCAACTTCATGACCGACTCCAGAAACAATAGGGATGTCACTGGCATAAATTGCCCGTGCGACCAGCTCTTCATTAAATGGCCACAAGTCTTCGAGTGAGCCACCGCCGCGGGCTAAGATTAATATGTCACATTCTTGACGTTGATTTGCTTTACCAATGGCCTTAACGATTTGTGCAGCAGCGGCAGCGCCTTGTACTGCGGTGGGGTAAATAATCACGGGGATAGCCGGAAATCGCCTGGCAAGCACATGCAATATATCTCTAATTGCGGCACCCGTAGCTGAGGTAACGACGCCAATACATTGTGGCAATTCAGGTAAGGACTTTTTGTACTTACTATCAAATAATCCTTCTTGCTTGAGTTTTTGTTTTAATTGTTCAAAGGCGCGTTGGAGTGCGCCATCTCCTACCTCTTCCAAAAACTCAATAATTAATTGGTAATCGCCACGGCCTTCATAAAGACTGACTGAGGCACGAACCATTACTTGCATGCCATTTTCTAACTTATTGGCCATGCTGCGGTTTCGGCCTTTAAAAAAGGCGCAGCGCACCTGGGCACGTTCATCTTTTAAAGTGAAATAGATATGTCCTGAGCTTGGGCGGGCGAGATTCGATATCTCACCTTCAACCCAGATTAATGGAAAACATTCTTCCAATACAGTACGCGCAGTGGCATTCAGTTCAGAGACAGTAAACACTTCCCGTTCTTCGGTAAGTGCCTCAGTCGTTTGATTGTCATCTTGTTGCATTGACTAATCCAATAAGCCTTGTGCCTTCATCCATTGATCATTAAAACATTTACTTAAATATTTAATACCTAAGTCTGGCAATACCGTCACGATAGTTGCGGGTCCTGGTAATTTATTGGCGATTTGCATCACGCCCCAGAGATTGGCACCACTTGAACCACCCGCTAAAATACCTTCTTCACGGGCTAGTCGACGCGCCATATCAAAGGCATCTTTATCGGTAAACTGCAGGATATCGTCGACTAAAGAAAAATCCATGGCCTTGGCAATATGGTCTTCACCAATACCTTCGACTTGATAACTACAACTACCCTCATGCGGTATCACGCCAGTCTTGAAATATTCATAATAGATGGAACCAATCGGATCTGGCATGATCACTTTAATCTCAGGGTTGCGTTCTTTTAGATAACGTCCAACGCCAGAGATGGTCCCACCCGTGCTGGCGGATGCGACGAAATAATCAATGTGGCCTTGGGTTTGATCCCAAATCTCTGGGCCCGTGCTGTGATAATGTGCCTCTGGATTTTTTTGATTGTCATATTGATTGATGCGAAAGCTATTGGGTGTTTCTTCGGCAATACGGATCGCGGTATTGACATAATGCTCAGGGGAATCTGGTGGCGCCGATGTCGGAGTGACGACAACCTCTGCACCATAGGCCTTGAGGGCATCTTGTTTTTCTTTACTGACCTTGTCGGGCATGGTGAGGATCGCGCGATAACCTTTGATGGCGGCAATCATTGCCGTCGCAGCACCGGTATTGCCAGAAGTGTTTTCGACAATCGTCCCGCCAGGTTTTAACAGCTCTTTGCGTTCGGCATCATTAATAATATACGCCACAATGCGATCTTTGACGCTACCGCTGGGGTTTAAAAATTCACATTTACAAAGAATGGTGATGTCATCACGTGGTGACATATGTTGCAGTTTTACCAATGGGGTTTTGCCGATGGTATCTAAAATAGTTGGATAGTCCATGGATATATCCTTGTTACTAGGTTCACTAACATCTTAGCGCAGCATAGATAAATGTCTATCACGGGTCAAGTGTCTTATTATTTGCTTTAATCAGATAAACAAATCAAGTATAATAATCGGTTAACTTTTCACAGGGTGTGTTGTTGATTCTGCACCCATATGCACGAGAGGTGACCTGATGAAATTGATTCAAGAAGCATTGACCTTTGATGATGTATCACTTGTGCCTGCCCATTCTATAGTCTTGCCCAAGGAGGTTCAACTTAAAACCCGCTTGACCGCTGATATCGAACTCAATATTCCATTGCTTGCAGCGGCGATGGATACGGTCACCGAGGCACGCTTGGCGATTGCAATCGCACAAGAGGGTGGTATGGGCATTATTCATAAAAATATGACTGTTGAAGCCCAGGCCAATGAAATTCGCCAAGTCAAAAAATTCGAAAGTGGGGTGGTTAAAGACCCGATCACTGTGTCACCGAATATTACCGTAAAAGAATTAATTGCACTCACTAAACTCCATGACATTTCTGGCGTACCCGTTGTCGAAGGCGAGCAATTGGTCGGTATTGTTACCAGTCGTGATATTCGCTTTGAAACCAATCCTGATAAAATAGTAGCCCAAGTGATGACACCCAAAGAGCGTTTGGTCACCGCCCGTGAAGGTGCCAATAAAGAAGAAATCGTTGGCCTGCTGCATAAACATCGTATCGAAAAGGTGTTGATTGTTGATGACCATTTTCAATTAAAAGGTTTGATTACGGTAAAAGATATTCAAAAGGCCAAAGACAAACCCAATGCATGTAAAAATGCCTTACAGCAATTACGTGTAGGTGCTGCTATCGGAGTGGGTGCAGGTACTGAAGAACGGGCTGAGGCCTTGGTCGATGCCGGGGTGGATGTCTTGATCGTTGATACTGCCCATGGTCATGCAAAAGGTGTGATTGATCGTGTCGCGTGGGTGAAAAAGAATTTACCGCAGGTACAAGTTATTGGTGGCAATATCGCTACTGCGGATGCCGCTAAGGCCTTGGTCGATGCCGGTGCCGATGGTGTTAAAGTGGGTATTGGGCCGGGTTCGATTTGCACGACACGCATTGTGACCGGAGTTGGCGTACCACAGATTACTGCGATTGCTAACGTTGCCGAGGCGCTTGCTAATACTAAAGTGCCCGTGATTGCCGATGGTGGTGTGCGTTTTTCTGGTGATTTATGTAAAGCGGTTGCTGCGGGCGCATCATCAGTGATGATTGGTAGTTTGTTTGCGGGTACCGAAGAAGCCCCAGGTACGGTTGAGTTATATCAAGGTCGTGCTTATAAATCGTATCGTGGAATGGGATCGCTAGGTGCGATGGCGCAATCGCAAGGGTCTAGTGATCGCTATTTCCAAGATGCGACCCAAGATGATCGTAAATATGTGCCTGAGGGCATAGAAGGGCGAGTGCCATACAAAGGGAGTATCTCTGGTATTATTCATCAATTAATGGGTGGTTTGCGATCCAGTATGGGTTACACCGGATGTATGACCATCGATGATTTACATCAAAAAGCGAAATTTGTGCGGGTGACCGGGGCTGGAATGCGTGAGAGCCATGTCCATGATGTGAGTATTACCAAAGAGGCCCCCAACTATTGGGTCGAATAGTTAGGGATGTAATATTAGATGTAAACAGCCATCTTTGGGCGAGGTTGGATTTAAAATCGCAAAAAATGTGCTCATATATTATTTATATACTGCGCTATTTTTTGCGATTTTAAATCCAACCTCGCCACAAAGCTGACTGTTTGTGCCGTATTCTTTACTTGGTAATAATGTTCTTAATTAATGCGCATGACTTTTATCAACATATTTAAAAATAGATAGATGGATTTAATTTATTTATGAAAGACATTCATCAACAGAAAATTTTGATCTTAGATTTTGGTTCGCAGTATAGCCAATTGATTGCGCGTCGAGTTCGTGAATTAGGTGTCTATTGTGAATTACATCCCTTTGATATGGACGTTGCAGAGATAAAAGCCTTTAAACCTTATGGGATCATTTTATCTGGCGGTCCTGAGACTGTTACGCAACAAACGACACCCAGGGCTAATCCAAGTATTTTTGAATTAGGTTGTCCGGTATTAGGGATTTGTTATGGTATGCAAACCATGGCAGAACAATTAGGCGGTCAAGTAACGATTTCTTCGCATCGAGAATTTGGTTACGCGCAATTAGAACTGCATGGTCATGCCGATTTATTAACGGGAATTGAAGATCATACCGATAGTAATGGAAATGCCTTATTAGACGTATGGATGAGTCACGGTGATAAAGTCGATCGTTTGCCCCCGGGTTTTAGTGTGATTGCCAAAACCAATAGTGCACCGATTGCGGGTATGGCTGATAATGATCGCAAATTTTATGGTGTACAATTCCATCCTGAAGTGACCCACACCCACCAAGGGCAACGAATTTTAGAACGCTTTATTCGCGATATTTGTCAATGTGATGCCTTATGGACACCAGAAAATATTATCGAAGAAATGATTAACCATTGTCGGCAACAAGTTGGCAACGATAAAGTCATTTTAGGTTTATCGGGTGGTGTTGATTCTTCCGTGGTTGCCGCCTTATTACATCAAGCGATTGGTGATCAACTAACGTGTGTCTTTGTCGATAATGGATTATTGCGACTTAATGAAGCCGAACAAGTATTAACAACATTTGCTAAACACATGGGCATACGTATTATTCATGTGGCTGCCGAGCAACGTTTCTTGGAAGCGCTAGGTAAAGAAAATGATCCAGAGGCAAAACGCAAAATCGTTGGCCGTGAATTTATTCATGTCTTTGAACAAGAGGCGAATAAAATAGCCGATGCCAAATGGTTGGCTCAAGGGACAATTTATCCCGATGTCATCGAATCTGCGGCAGCAAAAACTGGTAAGGCTCATGTCATTAAATCGCATCATAATGTCGGTGGTTTACCAGAGACGATGCAATTAAAATTATTAGAGCCATTACGCGAATTATTTAAAGACGAAGTGCGCAAGATTGGCTTGGAATTAGGTTTACCCTATGACATGGTTTATCGCCATCCATTTCCAGGGCCAGGTTTGTCGGTACGGATTTTGGGGGAAGTCAAAAAAGATTATGCGGACACATTGCGTTTGGCCGATGCAATCTTTATTGAAGAATTACATAAACATGATCTTTATCATAAAGTCAGTCAAGCCTTTGCGGTGTTTTTACCGGTTTGCTCAGTCGGTGTCGTGGGTGATGCGAGACAATATGAACCAGTGATTGCATTGCGCGCGGTTGAAACCATCGATTTTATGACTGCGCATTGGGCGCATATTCCGCATGAAATCTTAGGGAAAATCTCTAATCGTATTATCAATGAAGTGCCTGGTGTATCGCGCGTGGTTTATGATATTTCAGGTAAGCCACCGGCGACGATTGAGTGGGAATAGGGTAGCGACTCTTTAGCTCTCACACTCAAAATTCTTGGAAAATTGAGTGAATACACACAAAATTCTCAAAAGTTATATTTTAGTATTTTAAATTATCACTATTGTAAAAATATATTTCAATTTGGTGGGGTTAATGAGTTTATCAGTTGAGCAAAATGATCTTGTCTGGATGCAGCAAGCTTTAGTTTTGGCAGATGAAGCACAGCTAAAGGGTGAAGTGCCCGTTGGCGCGATTGCTGTTTATCAAGGTAAAATCCTCGCCAAGGCTTATAATCAACCGATAACCTTATGTGACCCATGTGCGCATGCCGAGATATTGGTTTTACGTCGTGCAGCGCAAGAATTGGCAAATTATCGCTTGCTGGGTATCACTATTTATGCAACACTTGAACCTTGTGCCATGTGTGCTATGGCCATGGTGCATGCGCGCATTAAGCGTTTGGTTTACGGTGCAAGCGATCCTAAAACTGGTGCGGCGGGCAGTAAGTTAAATATTTTTACCCCCGGCCAATTTAATCACGATATTCAAGTTACCAATGGTATTTTAGCGACTGAGAGTTCGGAGCGATTGCAGGCATTTTTCAAAAGCCGACGTTGATGAGCGAAGTGTTTTTATTGCAATCATCTTAACTTCGGAGTAAGTGGTGTTCTCTTGGGGTAGTTCAAAGAATCAAATCAAGGCTTCACATTATGAATTAGCGCAGATTTGCCAGCAAGTCTATCGCAATGATGGTGGCTATGTAACTGGTTGGAAATGTGCTTCGGTACACGAAATAAAAGGTATCAGGCTTGCCGTTTATCAACATGAACTTAGCAACACTATGGTGATTGCCTTTCGTGGCATTGATTTAAATAATGCTACAAATTTTTATTATAATTCATGGCTGTATTTAAAGATTATCTTAGGTTTATCAACCTGTGAAACCGAAGTTGCTTGCAGTATGATAGAAAAAGTCCGTGGCAGTCGATCATTCATTAATAAATTAAATGATCTTGTGAAAAACCTTGAGCTGAATCAATTGATCTTAGTTGGGCATTCAATGGGTGGTCGTTTAGCACAGGAAGCGGGTTTAAAATTTTTAGAACAAGGGAAGAGTTATCAAGTGTTCGCCATTGAAAGTCCTGGCTTAGCTATCACAGCAACGCAAAGACAAGTATATCGCAAGCTATTTGAAAAAAATTATGTGACCTATTTAGGCAATCCGAATATTATCAATACGCGTAGTCATCAAATTGGAACAATTCATCATGTCCATTTCAAGCCATATAAGCCAGGCTTATATCATATGTTTCTTTATTATGGTAAGCATGTATCAAGTTCTGTGTTTTATGAAACTGCAAGATTAATGCTTTATGCGAATATGGCTAAGATGATATTAAGTTATTTTGTTGATGATGAGTTTATTCTTTCACGGTTTTTAACACTACCCCAAGCAGTATTTATGTTTGCCTTAAGTATGTTTGGTTTGGATGAAATTTTTGCAACAAACCCAGATCCAGCCGCATATATTACGTTATTTGCAATGCTTCCTATATTAGTGAAGGTCATCATGCCATTAATTCAAAATTATTTTACTGATGTCCTCCAACAACATACGATCGATAATTTTGTGCGGGCTATGAAGAATGATAGTGAACGGCCAAAACGGTCGACAGAGATGAGTTCTTGGCCGAAGGCGAGTGACTATACAGTTGGATGTCTGATGAATGGTTTGAATATGTTTATACCTTTTGGTAGCAGAACACCAAGCTTGAGAACAATTACAGATCCTGAAACAATGGAGCAGTGCCAAATAGATCATATCCCCGGATATAAACCCAAAAAGTCATAATGCTATAATTTAATAAGCAAAAAAAAGCCCACGGTAGTTACAATACTGTGGGCGAAGAAGTTAGGTGGCAAAGTTACTTTTTATAATTATTATAATAGTCGCGCGATAACGTCTGCGCTTGCTTTAATTGCTCGGTAGTTAATTGTTTGCGTATGGCATCTCTGGGTTCTGTGGCTTGCTTGAAACCATTGGCTGAAGCGACATTGAGCCAGGCATAGGCTTCGATCGGATTTTTTTCAACGCCTATTCCATCACGATAGATAATGCCTAACATATATTGACCTTTGGGATATCCCTTCTTGGCAGTTTTTTGAATCCACTCAACCGCCTTTTGTGGGTCTTTACTGACACCTTCACCTTTAAGATACATATGACCAATATTATATTGTGCTGTGGTATTCCCTTGTTTGGCAGCTGCCATATACCATTTGGCGGCAATGGTGAAATTGCGTGGGCCCCCTTGTCCAGTGTCATGTAAATAACCTAACTCTAACTGGGACAGGGCATCACCTTGTTCTGCAGCCTTGGTAAACCACATTCTAGCTTTTGCTGCATCTTTGCTGACGCCATCACCACTTAAGTGCATTAAGCCTAGATTATATTGGGCTATCTTATTACCTTGATCGGCAGATTTGGTATACCATTTAGCGGCGATTTTATAATCTTGCGGCACACCTTTACCATAATCATACATATAGCCTAATTCTAATTGGGCTTTATCGTAGCCTTGTTCGGCTGCTTTGCGATACCAGTCTACCGCAGTTGATTCATTCTTGGGAACACCATTACCTTCTTCATACATATAACCTAGATTATATTGGGCGAGGGCAGACCCTTGGTCGGCAGCCTTTTGATACCAACCGACAGCCTCTTCATAATTCTGTGGTACACCTTTACCATCTTCATACAATACGCCTAAGCCTAATTCTGCTTCAGGGTCACCTTGCTCGGCTGCCTTACGAAACCACATGGCCGCCTTATTATAATCTTGCGATTCGCCCTCCATCATATACATAATACCAATGAAAGCTTGCGCCTTTGGATAACCTTTATTGGCGGCATCTTGGATTAAGAACACAGCTTTTCGATTATCTTTACTGACTCCATCACCGCTTAGATACATTTTGCCAAGGAAAAACATCGCTTCTGGATTATTATCATCAGCTGCTGGCTTTAATTGCTCATAAGCAGTTTTAAAGTCACCTTTGTTATAGGCGTTGACACCTGATTGTACGTCTGCTAATGCAGGGATAGCCAGGGCAAGCCCGAGGATAAGACATATTATTCTTATTAACATTGTTTTGGTGCTCCGAGTTTTTGCTCTTTAGCTTAAGTATAGACTATGAATTTGAGATTGTTGGTAAGGTAAGAAAATATGATTTTAAGAAAGATATTTGTTAAATAGTAATAAATATCATTTTGGTAATAAAGGTATGATCAGTAATAATTCGTCAAGCAATGGGTAAATTATTATCAATTTATCAAACCAGATTTTGAAATGTCTCTGAGTTCAAACAATTAAATCTTACAGTTTCAGGGACTTCATCTTGAATGCACACATATGATAATGAGTCTTTAAAATTTTGTGGAAAAATGGCTAAACATTTCTTATTTGGTTGCATGCGGCTAGGATACAAAATTGCCTCTATATTACTAGCATGAACAATTTGCCCAAATATTTGTGAATTTGATGGTACATCGACTTGCATGGGAAACGCACGCCAGTGAGGGTCGAGGATAGTTTCCCATAAATTTTTCAATGAATTAACTTCGTACATTATATCCAATTCCAACTCTTTGGCTTCATTTTCCAATTCTTTTGATAGTTTAATTACTTTTATCATTTCATAAAATTTCTGTAATTGCTTTTTATTCGACAAATCTACAACAGTATTAATTTCACCCTCAAGTAGTAGATCAGCGTTACTCATACTTTTATTTAGAGCTAATTCATCACTTGTTAAGCCGTTAAAATTAGCATTTTGAGGCATTTGAAATTTTTCGCGATATGCAGTTTCGTAATCCTCAGCAATGTACAACGCTGGAAATGCTGGAAATTTTATTTGGTCAATATCACCAATGTTAAAGCGTCCACCAGGATCATTTACTAAACTTCCATGGGCAGATAGAGGATTATTACTATATTTATATGTAATTACTCTGTGCCAATTTTTAAAAGAGTAAGTTTTACAAACTGAGTCAAGTGAGTTTTTAAGTTTCGAAAATATTTTTGACCGCTCATTCTGAAAATGTGAATAATGTTTATAGAAATAATTTAATACTTCATCAGTTCGACGTATTGAGCGTCTAATATCATTGATTTCTAGAATTTCGATGGGTATTATTTTTTTAGTCATTGTTTAAAGTTAAGGAAGATTTCCATATATTGCATTATAAATAAATTTGCGTAATTTTTTATATCGACCATACCTGATCATATCTCTTGGTGACATATTACCAAGCAATGGATTATCTGTATCAAACCATAATTTTGTTTTGGCTAAATCGCCTTCGAAAAATTCAGCAACAATATTTATGATAGTGCTAATTTCTAGTATGCGTTGTTTTACTTCTTTTGGCATTCGATCATCATAACGAATGGAACTTTGCGGTTGTCCGGTTGCTTTTGAGACATCTGATTTTTGAAAGTCTAAAAAATCGACTGAGTGCTTTGGATCGTTCATTCCAATATAATCGTGTTTAGGCACTGTGGCAAATATATCGTGTGAGTGATTATGCTGCATGGTTTTCCTCTTAATAATGATCATTCCATAGCCTTATTATAGCCATATAATTGCCACATTTCAACCACATATTATTAGTCTTTTTACAATGGATAACTTGTAATTTGTAAGATTAGTTAGATGTTACTAAGTTTATTTTCTTGCAAAAACTTCAAGATTTGAAAACTAATAAATTCAACTGCGTACTGCGTCACTGCACGGCTACGGAAGGGGATTTCAAGATGGTGTTGGGTCTGGGTAGCTAAGGTTTCAATGCGAATGTCCAAGTGGGTAAGGCCTTGGCTGGGTTGCAATTGCCAAAATTCATCGAGGCCATTGATTTGCACCTTGACATCATTTTGCTTTAAAACAGGATTGGTTTGATGAAATGATAATTTCGCTATTGTATTAGGGACTGCCAACTTGTGTTCCAAGAGACCGGCAGTTGCAGCATCGTTGATATACATATGACCGGGAAAGTTTGCAATGGCTTGGCATAATAATTCGGTCGCCGTTAATTCTGGGGTACAGATGAGATGCTTGGCGATGGCTTCGTCAACAAGGGTTTGTAACTCTTCAATAATAGCTTGGGTTTTGGTTTTTATCTTGAATTCCAGGTAAGGATAATCCCAACGATAACCGGTGGTGCATGGATAATTTGCGAGTAATTGATCCAAATAGCTAGCAATTTCGCCTTCGCTGACGCCAAACAATCGCCAACGTAAGAGTATTGCCCGTTGTTCACTGTCTTGCCGTTTGGTGATCTCTGGCAATACGAATTGCGAAAGCATAGGGCGACATTCAGGTGGTGGCCCAGGTAACATAAAAACGAGTTTGGTATCATGCTCGATCATGCAGCCGGAAGCGGTTCCATTTTCATTCGGGATGATCTTTGCACCGTCGGGAAACAAAGCTTGTTGTTTATTACTCTCGGCAATATTTAATCGATAACGCTTAAGACGATTGACGATACGTTGCCAACTCTCATCATCAAAGACTAATGCCCGTGATAATGCTTGCCCCAGGGCAAAGCGTGTCCGATCATCTGAAGTGGGCCCTAACCCGCCGGTAATGATTAATATGTCATGGCGTGATAATAAAAATTGAATGGCGTCGATGATCTCTTGGTCATCGTCTCTTGTCGTAATATGCATCCCAACTTCAAGCCCGAGATCGCTTATCTTCTCTGCGATATATTGACCATTGGTATTTAGGATTTCACCGGCAGATAATTCATCCCCTGTGGTTAGGATAGCAATTGTTTGGTAATGACTAACATTTCGTGGCATCATAATCGCATTGTCCTAATGATATATAATACATATAGTAATCATATCACTTTGAAAGTATATTGTCCGCTAGGATAACGAAGAATAAGATGAAGCAATACAATAATCATAACAAAGGCAAATTAAAAACAATTGTGCATGTGATAATGTTTTTCTGCATATTGTTTTTCATAAAAGGAGTGTTGGCAATGGACTTAATGAGTCATGCATTCGCTGAGGGGCAAGCCATACCCAGACAGTATACCTGTGATGGTGAAGATATTTCCCCTGAATTGAGTTGGCGTAATGTACCGGAAGGGACACAGTCATTCGTGCTGATCGTTGATGACCCAGATGCCCCGAACGGTACTTGGGACCATTGGCTGTTATATAATATCCCTAGCGATATCCGAGGCTTAGCGGAGGCTATTAAAAAATTACCTGCAGGCACTCAAGTTGGTAAAAATAGTTGGGGACGTACCGATTATGGTGGGCCTTGTCCCCCCGATCGTGAACATCGTTATGTATTTAAGCTTTATGCCTTGGACACCGTATTGAAATTGCCAGATGGCGCTGATAAGAAGCAAATCGAAACTATGATGATGGGGCATATTTTAGCTGAGACTTCGCTGATGGGTCGTTATGACCGAAGCTAAGTTCACCGCTCATGATATTACGAGTGAATCACACTTTGTCCAAGTCACTGAACGTGATCGCTTGCACATAAAGCGCATCTATTGTGACCCGCAAGGCCCACCGGTATTTATGGTGCATGGCGCTATCGAAAATGGACGTATCTTTTATTCAAATTCAAATAAAGGTTTGGCGCCATATTTGGCGTGTCATGGTTATGATGTTTATGTCTTGGATTTAAGAGGACGAGGCCAAAGTACACCAGCTATAGATCGACATGCCCATTATGGTCAGACTGAGACGATTACTGAAGACATCCCGGCGGCACTGGATTTTATTGTGTCGCAACGTGGTCAAGTGGCGCAGTATTGGATTGCGCATTCTTGGGGTGGGGTGTTGTTATCGGCTTATTATGCGCGCTTTGATAAACATCGGCATTTGGTAAAGGCCGTGGTCTATATCGCGGTAAAGCGATGTGTGCGGGTGTGGAATTGGACGCGTGTTTATACCGTTGATTTATTATGGAAAGGTGTTGGGCCGCTGTTAACTTGTATTTATGGGTATTTACCGGCGACCAAGTTGCGACTTGGATCGGATAATGAGACTAGGCGATCCCATGCCGATAGTGTTGCTTGGGTGAAACCAGGGCCATGGCGTGACCCAGAAGATGGCTTTGATTACGGTACCGCGATAAAACGACTCGAGTTACCACCTATTTTATATTTAGCAGGCAAAGGTGATAAGTGTTTAGGGCATCCAAATGATGTTTATGACTTCATGCAGGAATCTGGTGCAGCCAATGCCAAGTTTGTACTTCTAAGCAAAGATAATGGGCATTTATATAATTATGACCATATTAACATCATGACTCACCCCAAGGCCTTGTTAGATCATTTTCCCATGATATTGCAGTGGCTTAAGCTAGAAACTAGAGACTAGAGACTAGAAACTAGAGACTAGAGACTAGAGACTAGAGACTAGAGACTAGAGACTAGAGACTAGAGACTAGAGACTAGAGACTAGAGACTAGAGACTAGAGACTAGAGACTAGAGACTAGAGACTAGAGACTAGAGACTAGAGACTAGAGACTAGAGACTAGAGACTAGAAACAAGAGACTAGACGAAGATCTAGAATTTTAATTCAATGCCATCTTCTAGCATCTAATCTCCTGTTTCTAGTTTCTAAATCGTGCTATAATGTTCATGAAAGAAACAAAAAAGGAGCAGTAGAATGAAAAGTGGTAATTACGCAAAACTAAGTGTCTGGGGCCTTGGTTTGGCCTTAGGCATAGTCTGGGGTGTCGGTATATTTCTAACTGGCTTAATCACTATGTGGTGCGGTGGTGATTGGGGTAAAGACTTTGTAGGAGGTATGGGTTCAATTTATATTGGCTTTAAGTCAACCTGGGGCGGTAGCTTTCTCGGTTTGGTCTGGGGCTTTTTCGATGCCTTCATAGGCGGTGTCATAATCGCATGGCTTTATAATTGCTTTGCCCGCTGCTGCAACCATACTAAGAGTGAACAATAGTTGTTCTTCATTAGAGTTAAAGCACATAATTAGCGCTAAAGCACTTAGATTACAATCGATAAAATAGCTCATGACTAATTTTGGTTGTTGCTCACAGTCAAGATGGGTATCGCACTCGTCTTGACTCCAGCTTGACCTTGGTTCGGGTTAATTATAAAGTTGCTGTTTCGAGTCAAAACTAAGATTAGAGATGTTGCTATGGAAATAATTTATGGTGGCCAAGCATTCGCCAGTGCCAAAATCCTTCGTTTACTAGCTAAGCTGCAATTACTAGAACCATCCCTCACCAATTTAATCGCCCAGCGTATTTACTTTTTGGATCTTTCACAGACGCTTAACATGCAAGAGCGATTGATGTTGGATAATATCTTACCTGACGTTGGTCATGTGATGACAACAACCGATGAAACTTCGCTGGGCTTGATGGTCATTCCACGGATTGGCACTATTTCGCCATGGTCTTCTAAGGCAACCGATATTCTACAAAACTGTGGTGCCGACAAGATTGAACGCATGGAATCGGGTGTCTGTTATCAATTGACGTTTACCAGTAAACCACATAATTTGGATAATTTACGGCAGCAGTTTGCCAAGGCACTTCATGATCCCATGACGCAATCAGTGATCAATAGCCTTGAAGAGGCAGAGGCATTATTTGCCGAGCATGAACCTAAACCGACACGGGTGGTAGATGTTTTAAATCTAGGTGAACAAGCGCTAGCAAAGGCCAACGGCGATTGGGGTTTGGCCTTAAGTAAAGATGAGATAGAATATTTAGTTGCAAGTTATGAAGAGTTGGCTCGCGATCCCAGTGATGCTGAATTAATGATGTTTGCTCAAGCCAATTCCGAACATTGTCGTCATAAAATCTTTAATGCTGATTGGCGCATTGATCAGCAAATCAAACAGCAATCATTATTTTCCATGATACGTAATACCCATAATAAAAATCCTAATGGGGTGTTAAGTGCCTATAAAGATAATGCCGCAGTGATTACTGGGCATGTTGGTAAGCGGATGGTGGTAAAACCCGAAAGTAAAATGTATTACTATGAAGAAGAACCCATCCATTTTGTTGCGAAGGTAGAAACCCACAATCATCCGACCGCGATTGCACCATTTCCTGGTGCGGCAACTGGCAGTGGCGGTGAAATCCGTGATGAAGGTGCAACCGGTATTGGTGCCAAGCCTAAGGCCGGATTAGTTGGTTTTTCAGTATCAAATTTAAAAATTCCAGGACTCATGCAACCCTGGGAAATCGATTATGGCAAACCCACACATATGGCAAGTGCCTTAGATATTATGATTGAGGCGCCCATCGGTGCCAGTCGATTTAATAATGAATTTGGACGACCAAATATTTGTGGTTATTTCCGTAGCTTTGAACAAACCATCAATGAAGATAATCATACCCAAGTGCGTGGTTATCATAAGCCTATCATGATCGCCGGTGGCTTGGGTAATATCCGCGAATCGCATATTGCTAAAAAAGATTTACCCGTAGGGGCGCAGATTATTGTCTTGGGTGGCCCAGCGATGTTGATTGGTTTAGGTGGTGGTGCTGCATCATCCATGGCCGCAGGTCAGAGTAATGAGCAACTTGATTTTGCCTCGGTACAGCGCGGTAATCCAGAGATGCAGCGACGGGCGCAAGAGGTGATCGATGCCTGCTGGATGTTGGGGGATGCCAATCCAATTTTATCGATTCATGATGTTGGTGCCGGTGGGCTTGCCAATGCAGTACCAGAAATAATTCATGCCAGTGAACGCGGTGGTCGCATTGAATTACGTACCATTCCAAATGATGAACCTGGGATGTCACCAATGGAGATTTGGTGTAATGAATCACAAGAGCGTTATGTATTAGCGATCAATGAAGCCGATGTGGCGAGATTTGTTGCCATCGCTGAACGCGAGCGTTGTCCTTATGCCATCTTGGGCGAGGTAACTGAAGAGCAAGATCTCATTGTCGGTGATGGGCAATTTGATAATTCGCCGGTAAATATTCCGATGGAATTATTATTCGGTAAACCGCCAAAGATGCTGCGTGAATATGCACATAAGCCATCTACAAAAACTGAATTTAACACTGCAGACATAGACCCAGAACAAGCGTTAGCACGTGTATTACAACAACCAACGGTTGCCTGTAAAAACTTTTTAATCACCATTGGTGATCGCAGCGTCGGTGGTTTAGTGGCTCGTGATCAAATGGTCGGTCCTTGGCAAGTCCCGGTCGCAGATTGTGGTGTCACGGCCATTGGTTTTCAAAATAATGAAGGCGAAGCCATGGCCATGGGTGAACGCACACCGATTGCAGTGTTGCATCATAAGGCTTCGGCCAGGATGGCTATCGGCGAAGCGATTACCAATATCGCGGCGGCGCGGATCGATGCTATTGAAAAAATTATTTTATCAGCCAATTGGATGGCAGCGTGTAATCATCCCGGTGAGGATGCCGGTTTGTTTGATGCCGTAGAAGCCGTGGGTATGGAACTATGTCCCGCGCTGGGGATCAATATTCCCGTGGGTAAAGATTCACTATCGATGCGCACAGTATGGCAAGATAATGAGGAACAAAAATCTGTGGTTTCACCATTATCATTAATCGTCAGCGCATTTGCCCCAGTAAAAAATATCCATCAAACCTTAACGCCGCAATTACATACCGATGCCGGTGATACCGATTTAATATTAATTGATTTAGGTCGCGGGCAAAATCGTTTAGGTGCATCCATTTTGGCGCAAGTGTATCAACAAATGGGACATCACCCAGCCGACTTGGATGACCCTCAGCTGTTAAAAGCATTTTTTGCCGCCATCCAAAAATTAAATCAAGACCATAAACTTTTGGCGTATCACGATCGTTCAGATGGCGGTTTGATCATAACCCTTTGTGAAATGGCCTTCGCTGGACGCGCAGGTGTAAAAGTATTGCTGGATGATTTAGGTGATGATCCGATCGCAAGTCTATTTAATGAAGAATTGGGTGCGGTTATCCAAGTACGACATCAGGACACTGAAGAAGTATTATCTTTATTACGAGAATATGATTTAGCCCATTACAGTTATGTGATTGGCAGTGTTAATGAATCGCAACAAATCACCTGTTATTTTGCTGGTAAAAAGATTATTGATGCTAAGCGTAGTGAATTACAGCAACTTTGGGCTAAGACCAGTTATCATATGCAACGCCTGCGTGATAACCCCGAGTGTGCAGATCAAGAATTTAATGCAATTAGTGATGACAATGATCGCGGTCTTTATTTGGATTTAAGTTTTAGTTTAAAAGAGTTTAATAACTTAAAGATTAATTTTGACAAACGACCGATGGTGGCAATCCTGCGCGAGCAAGGTGTTAATGGTCATGTCGAAATGGCAGCGGCATTTCGCGATGCCGGTTTTTGCAGTCATGATGTCCATATGAGCGATATTATTGAAGGCCGTGTGTCATTAAAGAGTTTTATTGGCTTGGCTGCTTGCGGTGGTTTTTCTTATGGTGATGTCTTAGGCGCCGGTCAAGGTTGGGCGAAGACCATATTATTTAATCAACGTGCCTATGATGAATTCGCTGAATTTTTTATGGATCCGAACACCTTTACTTTGGGTGTTTGCAACGGTTGTCAAATGCTAGCGCATTTAAAATCGATTATTCCTGGCAGTGGTCACTGGCCTGAATTTATCGATAATCAATCCGAACAATTCGAGGCGCGTTTGGCGCAGGTTGAAATCCCATCGTCACCCTCGTTATTTTTCACTGATATGGCAGGGAGTCAAATCCCAGTTGTAATTTCGCACGGCGAAGGTCGGGTCAAATGGGCTAACAGTGACGATATACAGGCAGCACAGAAGCAATCATTGATTTGTATGCGCTATGTAGATAGTACAGGTAACGCTACCGAAAAATATCCAGCCAATCCCAATGGCAGCGCCGGTGGCGTAACTGGGTTGACTACCCAAGATGGTCGGGTCACTATCATGATGCCACACCCAGAACGCATCTTTAAGGGATATCAAATGTCTTGGCGATCCAAAGGTGTTGCCGAGTATTCGCCGTGGTTCAAAATGTTTGTCAATGCCAGGCAGTGGGTGGGCTAGCTTCTAGTGTCTAGAGACTGGAGACTAGACACGATAGCAACCGAAATGAAAAGAAGTCTACCGCAATAAATTTGCATACTTTATGAGCTATGATGTATAATGCACGGTTCAAGCCATAGATCAATAGCTCATAGGTGCCCAAATGTTAGAAGCTAAAAAACTTAGCCAATTACTATTAGACGTTGCAGATTGTTATACCGAACTCGCCGACAATAAGTTTTTATCGTCATATATAACTCGAAGTGATACAGATTTTGCCCCTAAGCTCAGGGGATATGTTTCCGGATTGAAAGATAATTTTAGAAAAAAATCTAATGTTGTTAATGAGCTAGAGAATTACCTTAATGAAAAAGTTAAAGGCAAGGAAATCACTAGCCGAGTCTACCAATTAACTATGTTACTACTGCTTGTCGTTAAGGTGCAGCGAGATGACATTGCTTCTACGCAAATTCAAGAGTTGTTAGAACAAGTTGAAGAGCATCGCAACGAAGTCGTAGCACAGGAAAATAACTTAAGCTTTTTATCACAAGACCCCGCGTACCTAAACAAATTTCATGAGTTCACTGATCGTGTTGAAACAATCTTAACAAGGAATTTACCTAAAGATGAGCAAGCAATTCAAGCGCAACAGCGACTAGATGCGACTGTAAGATATGAGCAAAGCACAAAGGCAATGGTCGCTTATGGCATAGATGCAATGACATCGCCTGTGGCAAAAAAACCAGGTGAGGATGAGGATTCAAGTACACAAGACCAGCTTGTGAAGTATATGGAGCAGTTAGCCGAGGCACGCGCAAGACACAAACAAGCAGAGCAAGCAAAGCTTGAATTAGAGGCTGAAAGAACGAAGCTAGCTACAGAGCAAGAACAAGCGAACGCTGAACTTAATAAGTCAAAAAGACAAGTCGATCATTTTCGCCAAGCAATGAAAGATCAAGCTGATGAAAATAGGGTTTTGAAGCAAGAAAGAGATGAATTAAAGGATCAACTTGAGCAATCTTTTGTAATTGATAAAGACCAATTCAAACTAATCGTGAAAAGTTCGCCACCATTACAGCTCGCAATGAAATTAATTCAATTAAGCATCATGATTGAAAGAGTCTATCAACAATTTGAAAATAATGGCATGCGTGATACGGGTCAGAGTCGTAACATTAAGGCTTACTATAATTATTTTACTGGTTTATTACCCTGCTTGACAGATGCCGATGCACGACAAAAATATATTGATGATCGTAATTCAGAAGACAAAGAGGCAATATTAGATGCTGATAAACGCATTTGTAAAGCCGTGCTATGTTTTGTGTTGGGAACTGCAGAATATGGGGCTTATACCATTGCCGATTTAAATGGCCCTGTGACAAGAGCCGTGAATGAACAAGGTGCCTCTGAGGAAGCAACTAAGGAATTTTATGCGGCCATAGAGGCAATTGCGGATCGCCTCAAAAAAAGTACGGGTGTTGCCAACGAATTTTATAAATTGGCATTTCATATTGATAATGGCGACTTTGATAGGACAGTTAGAGTTTATGGTAAAACGATTGTTGATAATAAGAACAGTTTCTTAGCCTTAGCACATGAAGAATTAGGCATTAAACCGAAGGTAGTTGCAAGTGAGACTAAGACTAAAGCGGTTGAATCCTCCAGTACAAAGACGGATGCGAAGCAAGAAAGTTCTGAAGCTGATGGTCAGCGAGAATCTAAGAGTGGCGGCAAGAAAAAAGGTCGTGGAAATAGACCTGGTAAAGTGTGACCCCCTTGTCTAGACTACTATCTTAAATTTTTTTAGGAGACTTCAGCCCCTTTTCATTTTAAAGAAATAATTGTTGTTGTGCTTTCGGAATGTGGGCGAGAAGACAACAAGTGTGTACAAGCTGTGGTAAACACGCAGTGTTTTCCATCAGTTTGTGCACACGTCCCGAAGGGTGTTGTCTGGTCCGTAGGACTCGTCCACAACTCCAAAAGCGGCCCTTTCCTGCTTAAAGTACATTTCAGCAGGCCTTTTATAACCAAGCGACAGATGCCAACGCTTGTTGTTATAAAAATCAATATAAGCTCGAATAGCTTCTTTTAAATCTTTTACACAATCATAGTCATTCAAATAAAATTCTTCACACTTGAAACTACGCCAAAAACGTTCAATATAAATATTATCCGTACATCGTCCTTTGCCCGTCATGCTAATCCGTATGTCATATTCCCTTAAAAAACTGACCCAATCATCACTGGTGAACTGACAGCCCTGGTCGCTGTTAATAATTTCAGGTGTACCATGATAAAGTCCTTGTTTTAATGCATCAATGCAAAAATCAGTCTCCAATGTATTTGAAAGTGACCAACCTACAACATATCGACTATAAACGTCGATCAAGGCAACCAAATACATAAATCCATTTTGCATGCGTAAATACGTTATATCTACCATCCACGCTTGGTTTGGATGCGTTATTTCCAAACCCCGGAGCAAATATGGGTGCACGGCATGCAATTATATTACGGCGGCTTGTATTCGGGCCAGGAAATATTGCCTGGATGCCGCCCAACTGCATTAATCGTTGTACGCGCTTGCGATTCACTTTCAAGCCCCTAGCCCCCTAGCCTGCAATCCCAATGTTACTTGCAACTTCACCAACCCAGGCTTTGCCAACGGTGTAAGATTTAATTGCAATACCTTGATTTGATATTGTTGCCATAACTTTGTCAGCCATTGATAGACATCATCAAAAGGCACGGCATCAAAATTTACGATCGCCTTGCCACTTTCTGGTTGTTTAAATTGGCTGACATAGGATTTTAACTGATTATCAGTTAATGCAGTATCTATCGTGGTTAATAGATCATTGGCGTCTATCTTATAATGTTTAATACTTTTCGTGGTCGGTTGTGCTTGCAATTTTATGATGGCTTGTTGCATAAAAATCAAGGTTTGTTGTTTTTGCAATAATGCTTGTCGTTGTTTAATGACAGTTCCTGTCAATGGTGACCAGACATAAGAATAGACTAGCACAATGGCGATGATGATAGCGCCAGTGATCATCACAGTTTGTTCACGGTCGTTTAATCTTCCCCACCATTCTTTCATGAGTTAACCTCAGTTATAGTAATTAATGCCAGCACATGCTTTTGTTTACTCACGGCTTCACTTTGGTTTGCCGTTAAACCGTTAACTTTTAATTGCTTAGTTAAATTTGTTAAAGCTTGATAAGAATCTGCTTTAACTTGCACTTGTAACCGTTGTCCATCAAAACTAAGTTTAACAATCTCTACCTTGTCTTGGTTTTGATTTAATATGGGTGCTGCCTTTGCCATGAGGTTTAAAAAGCCATGATCATTTTGCCATTGATCTAATTGTTTTAATTTTCGTTCAATGCGTAATCGAGGATCGATTACATTGTTAGCATTAGGAAATACTTGATAATAAAGCTTGTTAATCTCTGCATCGAGTTTATGGTTTTGATATCTTAAGTAAAAGTAGGCAATGCTATGGATTAAAAAGGCAATAAAAATAATGGCTGCGAATAAACCGGCATTTGCAAGCCATATTCTATTGCTTTTATTAAGCCTTTGTTTGACTCGGTATTTACCTTGTAAGAGGTTGATAATTGGCCCTTCGGACAATAGGTTTTGTGCCATGTCATGGAGTAAGCTGCGTCCTTGTTTAATATGCTCTATGGCAATGTCTTGATGGTTATATTTAAGTGTCAAATTGTAATTATCTTCATTATAATTATAGATAATAAGCTTTTCAGGTTGGCCGTGACTCAATTCAGCCAAATACAAATCAAGTTCTGGGGCTAAATTTTGCTTTTCAATGCTAAAACCATCTGCGTAGCCATTGCGGACAATAGCCTGATCACCTTCAATGGCAATGGTCCAATTATGATTTTCAAAGGGCAGGGTAAGACAGTCTGGCATTAAGACATCAAGTTGAATGTCTGCTTGGTTAAATAAGGCGAGGAGCCGATCCATGAGGGCTACCTCAATAACGGCAATTGGGTATTGTTGGTCATGCCTCTTGTCGGGCTTAGCAATGACAAAATGCAACTCATCAATGTGACTTGTCATTTGCTCTTCTAATATATAAGGCACGGCCTTTTGAACTTGACTAAAGCTTTTGGCTGGCACTTCGACTTGGGTCAACAACACAGCAATCGTCGGCAATAAAACTATGACTTGTCGGTTTTGTTGCTCCGCTTGCAGGGTAGAGAGTCGGTCACGATTAATATGGGTGGTGGATTTATTAAGCGTATCTGCAATACACCAATCCACTTCCATGTCTGGATTCGCTGTTGCATTCAATGCGGTTTTATCGATATGAATAATTAAATACTCTGCCATAGATTATCTCTCATAGCGTGCCTTGACTTTCCCATAACACGCGAATGACTATTTTGTCTTTAAATACCTTGCGTGACAATAATCGATATATTACCAGACTTTGTCCCTGGATTCGCGTCTCTGTGGTTAACCAAAAATATTGACTGGTCAAGGTCAACTGTTGGTCGGGGATCCTCAACACTGCGATCTCTGGTAATTGATTCAATTGGTTAAGCTTGCTAAAGCGTTGTAATTGTTGTCGCAGATTGATAATCCGCTGCACCTGGTTTTTATCCAAGCCATTGCCAAGGGTATGTAAGACCTTTGCATCGGCGTCATTGAGATTGATAGGGGTAATCTCAGGCAGGGCCGTGATATATAATGCAAGTCGCTCTAGCAACGAGGCCGACATGTCGGGAACAGTACGTAGCTGGGAAATACTGATATAGTGTCTCGCGAGCTTAGTCTGGGTGGTACGAGTTTTAGTTTGCCTTTTATTTGCTGCTTTGCGCGGAATTTTATGTTGGCTACTGACACCAGCCTGGATATTTGCCACCAACCTTTTTGCCTGTGCCGTCGATATATTTGGCGCAACTGTCTTTAATAGATTGATAAAACCAGGGACAAATTGTTTATCTGCTAAATCGTTGATATTAAATTGCGCCTGGGCATCGGTTAATACGCCTTGGATTTCGATATTATTTAATTGCCGGTGAAATGCTAATGGTAATTTATCTTGAATATGTTGCTGTTTTGCATGCAAGGCATTATTTCGCAACACTTGTTTTGCCCAAATGGTTACCGTTTGACTGGTTAAATAAAGTTGATTGGTATTTTGTAATAGGCGTTCACGTGCGATCTCAATATGGATGCTGGTTGCCATCGCGGCAGCTATAATGATGCCTAATGCCATGATCAACAAGGCGGTGATTAAGGCGGCGCCGCGTTGATTTTGCACTACTTCATCCCCTTGGCTAAATTACTAATATGAATTGGCACAATCAAATTTAATTTGCCGAGTTTCGCTAGTACCAATTTAATCTTGATTGCGCGAGGGATAGGAAAATTATTTAAACCACTATTGGACTGCCGTGGCAAATTCCCTGGTGGCCAATTGTCGGCAAAGCCCTGACCGAAACTTAAATATTGCACATCAAATTGGTCCACATCAGTCAGTAATATTTTGGTATTAGCATGTGAATCAAGATTGCGATTAAGCCGGTCCCAGGTTTTTAAATATAAGGTATTATTTTGTAAATAAATGGCGACCCTTTGCATGGTGCTACGCTTGGCAATGAAATTAGGGTTGACTAATCCTGCACGGGTGAATTCTACATGCTGTGGTAAGGCATAGATAGGGGGTAACAATTTGCCTTTTTCATCGTAGATCGCTTGCGGGGCAATTTGCTGTAAATCTTTACGAATTAAGCTTATCGCTAATTGAATTTGCGTTAAGCGTTTATAATAGCGTTCACTATCTTGATGGGCGTTAATGATGGTATGCAACATGGTGGCGGTGATGGTTGCAATGATGGCAAAGATAAACAAGGCGATTAAGATTTCAAGTAATGTAAAACCAGATTCTCGTTTCATTGCAGGTAACCATAAAGCGTTATCATTGGTTGCGTTTGGCCTTTGGCAACTACGGTTACCTTGACCTGCTGAATCCCTTTAATGGCACTGGCACTGGTTGCTGCCGACCAGAGATAAGTATGTTTTAATAATGTTTCGGCCTGGTTTTGTATGGGCACCGTCACCAAACCCAAATTAATCTTGGCCATAGCATTCATCGCCACCCAATTGGCCAAGGTCTTGTTTTGTAGATATTGCGTGGTTTTAACATCGTATTCAGTACTGCGTAAAATGGCGAACAAGGCGATGGCAATAATCACCAAGGCAATCAAAACTTCGATTAAGGTAAAACCCTTAATGGTGGGTTTGGTTTTGCAATTGTAATTGGCCATTGCCATGTCCGATTAAAGTTGTGATTAAATGGTCGCGATAATAAAATCCTAACCGAAAAGGGTTAAGATTGCCTTGAACATCGATCATAATAAAATTCGCCTGCCTTTGTTGGCTCGCGGCAACTTTTTTTTGTAAACGAATTGTTGTTACCTTAGGCCAGGCATGAAAAGTTAATAACTTATTGCCCGTCACTTGTTGCCAATGCCAATGCTTATGCTCATCTCTGGCCCATTGATAAAAGCGATAACCCTTATTATTGACTGCAAGCGCATAGGTTTGGTTTGCTAAGATGGCTTGTTGTTCTACTAAAGAAATTGTTTGTTTTAATGCCTCGGCGGTTGCTTGTACGCGACGGCTTTGACCAAAATCACCGGCGGCCAGCATTGCGAAGCTGATAATAATCCCGATGATCACCAACACCACGAGTAATTCAATTAAGCTAAAACCAGTATGGGTATATTTTACTGGTGATCTCTGGGGCATGATTAACCTTGGCCAGTGGTCTTTTCAGGTTGCCAATTACCAATAATGCCGGTGCCACCATCACCCCCGGTCGCGCCAGGCCCATTGGGCCCAAAGCTATAGACATCAACACCTGTTGGATTATGTTGTCCCGGGTTAATATATTGATATCGACGGCCCCAAGGGTCATAGGGGATTTGTCGTAGATAACCACCGGTCTTAAAGTTTTGTGGAATAGGTGGTATCGTTGGTGGCGTGACTAAGGCGCGTAAGCCTTGGTCCGTAGTAGGATAATTACCGTTATCTAATTTATATAAATCCAAGGCCTCTTCAATAGCGGCGATATCTTGTTTAGCCTTAACGATACGTGCTTGTTCCGGTCGATTGATAATGCGCGGCACGACGATTGCCGCCAAGATGCCAATAATGACCACGACCACCATGATTTCAATCAAAGAAAAACCGTGCTGTTTACCAATGGTCAAATGTCGGTTTGCAGCTTTTGTAATTCTGTTCATAAGTTTCCTCGTTACCCAGTAAATTGGTCTAATGCGAATATCGGTAATAATATCGCTAATACGATGAAGAGTACAATCGCACCCATGATCAAGATAATCATTGGCTCTAATAAAGTGAGACTGGTGGCGATCAAGCGTTTTACTGCATCATCTTGATTATCAGCTGCACGGGTGAGCATGGCCTCTAGTTGACCGGTTTGTTCACCACTAGCAATCAAATGCAACATCATAGGGGCAAAATAGTTAGTTTGTTTTAAGGCACCTGCGATATGGCCACCTTCTCCAACTTTGCTGGCGGCTTGGATACAGGCCTTTTTGATCGGAAGGCAAGTAATTAAGGTGCTGGCGATGCGCATACATTCCAGGATTGGGATGCCAGCGGCCGACAGGATACCAAGGGTACGGGCATAACGGGCCGTGTTTACGGTACAGAGTGCTTTCCCAATAACGGGTAGGCGTAATAACAATTGATGCCACTTAAAGCGGAGGTGTTCTTTACGCAATAATCGCCTGATAAAATAAAACAAACCTAGCATGACGAGTAATAAATAGAACCCATAATGCTGCAATAGATGGCTAATGCCAATCAGGATTTGAGTACTTTCAGGTAGGGCTTGGCCTGTGTCGCTAAATACGCTGATGATACGTGGCACGACATACACTAATAAAAAACTCACGATAGCAATTGAGACACCAATCATGATCGATGGATAAATCAAGGCTTGCTGTAATTTTTGGCGGATGCTTTGTTGTGCCTCGGCATATTCGGCTAAACGACTTAGTATTATGTCTAAGTGACCACTTTGCTCGCCGGCTGCAACCGTGGCGCGATAAAGTTCAGGAAAGGCATTGGGGAATTGTGCCAAGGCCATTGCCAGAGAGTGACCTTCGAGGACACGTGAGCGCACCGCGACCAGGATATTTTTGACAGCTGGTTTTTCAGTTTGTTCTGCGACACCTTGCAATGCTTGTTCAACAGGTAATCCAGCACCGAGCAAGGTCGCTAATTGTCGGGTGACAAGGGCCAAGTCATCTGTATTTAAACGTTTTTGAAAACGAAGACTAAGACGCCAAGTCCGTTTTGCTTGATTGGTGACTCGGCTGACCTCCAAAGGGATTAAGCCACGTTCACGCAACAGGTTGCGAATATGACGATCATTGTCACCTTCGAGTACACCTTTAGCGCGTGCACCTTTTTGATCTAATGCGGCGTATGTGAATGCTGGCATAATAATTAATCCTCAACCGTAACGCGTAATACTTCTTCGATGGTCGTTTCACCATTTAATACTCGGGCCATACCATCTTGTCGCATACTGGGGATTGTCTTGCGCGCATATGCCTCAATTTCTGCCTCAGATTGTTGGCTATGGATCATTTGTTCCATTTTATTATCGATACTAACGACTTCATAAATCCCTGTACGGCCTTTAAAACCAGTATTATTGCATTGTTCGCAACCGGTAGCTTGATAAATGGTAATAGCGTCGGTTTTGTCTTTTTTCAATAAGGCAAGTTCACTGGCATCGGCTTGATGGGCGCGCTTACAATGTGGACATAACAGGCGTACCAGGCGTTGGGCGATGACGCCAATTAGACTGGTTGCTAATAAAAACGGTTCAACACCCATATCCCCCAGACGTGTAACGGCGCCGATGGCACTATTGGTGTGTAGCGTTGATAATACTAAATGTCCTGTGAGGCTGGCTTGAATAGCAATCTCGGCGGTTGCCAAGTCACGGATTTCACCCACCATGACCACGTCTGGGTCTTGACGCAAGATGGCACGTAGGCCTTTGGCAAAGGTCATATCGATCTTGGTGTTGACTTGGGTTTGGCCGATGCCAGGCAAATCATATTCGATTGGGTCTTCCACGGTGAGGATATTACGTTGCACATCATTCAATTGGCTTAGCATGGCATATAAGCTAGTTGTTTTACCGGCACCGGTTGGTCCTGTGACTAAGATAATACCATTGGGTTTGGCCAATAAATTTTTAACCGCGGAGAGACTGTGCGTAGACATGCCTAAATGACTGAGATTAAGCCGAGATACTTTTTTATCGAGTAACCGCATGACGACGCGTTCCCCATGGTTTGAGGGTAGGGTAGAGACCCGCACATCGATAGTATGGCCAGCCACTTTAAGACTGATGCGACCATCTTGCGGTAAACGTTTTTCGGCAATATCAAGTTTGGCCATCACTTTAATGCGTGACACTACGAGTGGCGCCAGCACGCGTTGGATATCTAACACCTCTTGTAATACACCATCGATGCGAAAGCGCACCAAGACACGGGTCTCGAAGGTTTCGATATGAATATCTGAGGCTTCGCGTTTAACAGCTTGGCTAAAGATAGCGTTTAATAAACGAATGATAGGGGCATCGTCTTGGCTTTCTAATAAGTCTTGGGTCTTTGGTAATTGCTGGATTAATTCATCGAGGTTTAATTCTTCACCCATTAATTCGGCGGCCTTCATGGCACTATTGGAATCTGCTTCATAGGCCTTGGCGAGTAAATTATCAAAGGTCTCAGCGGAAACCTCCTGCAACTGCAATGGTCGTACTAAACGACGACGCAATTCGCGTAAAATGATTGGGTTTGGTGAAGGTTTATGGGTGATAGTGGCAGAATGAGGGTCAATCGCCGAAAGCAGAACGCCATGCCGTTTGGCATAACTATAAGGGATGCTTAGCGATTGATGGTCGGTTGTGGTTTCATTCATTGATTCTGTCATGGTGCGAATTATCCTAGATTCGGCAGTTGAAATCGTAGCGAGAGTGCTTAAGCTAATGAAGGTACCTGTGATTTTTGCAAAATTTTTTGAGGTAGTACTCACCCGTACGGTGAAAAAAATTTTGCAAAAATCGCAGGTAGATTCAGACGATTAAGCACTCACAGTAGATTTCAACTGTCGAATCTAGGATTATACCATCTAGTGACTAGAAACTGGAGAGTCGAAACATGTTTTTTAGAGACCCCTCACCCTCCCCTCTCCCCCTGGGCTGGGGAATCTGCGCATTTTTGAAAAAATTTATTATTAAAATCAATGTAGTAAAAAAACAGTGGCGCGGCGTGATTTTTCTGCCGCATAAAAACATTGTCATCCCGGCCATTACTGCAAGTTGGTGAGACGTAGTCGAACTTACTTGCAGTTATGAGCCGGGATCCAGGAATTGCAAAGTCATCTTATCATGAAACGCTATCATTCCTGGATTCCGGGTTGCAACTGCAACTAAGCTCGGCTCGCCAAGTTGCAGTAACCCCCGGAATGACAACTTTTGGGCAATGTTGTTTTGATAAAAATGCGCAGATTCCTCAGCCCAGGGGGGAGAGGGGAAGGTGAGGGGTCTCTAATTACACACATGTAATTTAGCTTTAATTACTCGTACCATCCTTCGAAGCAAATTTACCCGAAAACGGCTGTGGCAAATGCACTTTCTTACCCCAGGGTGGCAGGATAAATTGATTGGTCTCAGGATCGTAATGATATTGTTGTTGGCGGAACCAATTTAACTGTGCATTACGAATATAATTATATTTGCCGGAGGTGAGTTGTAGACCGTGCGCCTCATTATGGATGATAATCGGACGAATAAAGACCATCAGCATTTTCTTTTGTTTATTCTTATTGTAATTGGTAAATAGACTTCCTATGCCAGGGATGTCACCTAGGATAGGTACATGTTCATTGCCATGGGTATATTGATTTTGAATCAAGCCACCCAAGACAATGATGTCACCGGAATTAACCAGCACAGAGGTACGGATGCCACTGATATTTACGATCGGGGTGGTCGTTCGTTCTTCAGGGTTTTCCAAGGTGTCATTGCCTTGATCAAGCGCCAAGGTCAGTGAGCCATTTTGATCGATCTGTGGGGTGACATATAAATGTAATGCCACTTTTTCCCGATCAAACGTAGTAAATGGTGTTGCACCGGTACTGCCACCAGCATTATTTGGGTATTCACTGGATTGAATGGAGACCTCTTGACCGACGACAATTTGTGCTTGATTGTTATCTAACACCATGATTGATGGCGTCGACAAGATTTCCGAATTCTTATCTGTGGTTAAGGCATTGAGTACGCCTTGCAGATTATGTAGTCCTTTGCCATTGATGATCCCAATGCCTTGTCTAAAGCCAGGGATGAAATCAATTGGTGAGATACCAGTCGCATTTTTACCGGTCACAGAACCCCATTTGATACCTAGATTGAAATCGTGATTGCGATCCACTTCAGCGATCAAGGCTTCAATCAAAACCTCTGATGGGCGAATATCTAATTTAGAGACGACACCACGCAAGGTGCGCATTAAAGTTGGCGGGGCATTGATAATAATTGCATTGGTATTGGGTTCGGCGATGATTTCAACTCGGGGTTTGTGTCCCTTACCATGTTCACCTTGTTGCAGGGTTTGGACCTTAGCCTCCATATGACTATCGGTGCCGGCAGGGTGGCTCATTGACGTCGTGGCCTGTATTAACTGTGGATTACTGGCTGAACCATCATCGCCGCCACCTTGGGCGCCACTAATCGAATCGTATTGATTGCCAATGAGCGATCGGGTCCCAATAACGGTGCCAACTGGGCCCCGATAATAACTTTGGGCAACACCGGCGAGAATGGGTACCAAGTCTTCAGAGCGTCGATAATGGAGATAAACCACTTGGGTATTGCCGCTGGCACCACTCGCGCTTGGGGTATCTAATTGAGAAATCAATACTCGCATCTTGAGCCGGTCTTGCTTATTGCCGCTTAGTAATATGGTATTACTCTGCGGTTCGGCGGCGATTGAGACCCGCTGGTTTTCGCCTTGTTCGCGGGCCGCTTGTTGTAACTGCTGGATAGTATTAACAATATCTTCGGCAGAGGCGTAATGCAGGGAAATCATATCGATGCCATTAGCATTGGTACTGTCAACACGGTGTATGATATTGGCGATGCGTGTGACATTGGCAGCGGTGCCCGCAATGACCAGGGAATTAGCATCATTTATGGCATTGATGCTACCCCAGTCCGGTAATAGAGGTCTTAAGATGGGCACCAATTGCAAGGCTTGCACATTGCGCACTGGGATGACGCGGACCACAACCTCGGCTCCACGGCCTGGACGATATTGGCTGGCGATGGGGGTTGCCTGGGAACGGGCATCGATGCTTGGTACTATCTTGGTGACTTTACCCGCAGGTACAGCGGAGTAACCCAAGACTTCCAGTGTGGATAAAAACACTTGATAGACCGCAGAACGGCTGAGCGGGGTACTGGAGACGATACTAATCTTGCCTTGGACTCGCGGGTCAATAATAAAGTTTTTCCCTGTTTCTCGGGATATTTCGGCAATCACGGAACGGATATCGGCATTTTGCAAATTCCAAAGATGACCTTGAACGCCTGCCTTGGGAGTAAATTGTTTAGTAATTTTATGAGGGGAAGTAGTGACATCATACTGTTTGTTATGGTGAACAGTGGGTTTGGTATTAATGGCGCCGTTTGCTAGTTTGATATGATGACTATTATCATCACTCTCATTAAGGCTAGGTAGATAATCTTCACTGGTGTGCTGTGCTATAACAGTTGTCTTTGGTGTTTCCGCCTTGGACTTGGCCCCTGGGATTTCAACCTTGGGCGGTGTTTTTAACGTTTCAGTCTTGGGTGCGTCCTGAGGCGTTCTGGACTTGGGTTTTGACATTGTCGGTATCGGCGTAGTTGACGATGTTGTTGCAATGACCCCATTGGCTAAATTGGCTAAATGGATCTGCTTTTTATATTCTGCAATCCCATGTTGTTGCAACTCGTTATCAATTGTTCTTATCTCTGTCGCACCTTGTAATGGTCCAATTTGATCACGAAAGATGGCTTTACCCTGGCTGGTACCCGCGACAACATTGACTTTGTGTTTGATTTGAGCCGTAATGTTCTCGGCATTGGTCTTGGCCTCATCTTGGTGACGGTAGGCACCAACCTGAATAATAGTAGCCGTGTTTGAATGTCGGTTTTGACTTGAAAAAGTGTTTTTCGGGGCAGCAAAGCTGACCAATACCACCATTACCAAGCCGAATAGCAGGGCGATAAAGCGTATTTTGTTGACGTGAAATGTGTTTGGCATGGGTTACAAAGTGTTATATTTTTATCAAGCATTTTAAGTTAACTAACAGGGTTAATATTCCATAGTATTCCATCGCCTGGGTCAAGTATAATCAAGTTTTTTATTATATTAATCTCTGTTAATACTCTCTTAAGCTTTAGTTGCTAATATTGATTCTTGAATAGAGGCAAGAATGATTTTCAAATTTAACTCTTGTTTAAATTTGTTAACTCCCATGTCCTTAACCCCCTTAAAAAGCATGCGCAGCGCATGCTTTTTTTTGCCTAGAATTTTATCCAGATCGAAGCGAGAGTTATCAACTTTGTTATAATTTTTCCTAAAGCCTTATTGTTTAACCGCCGCTGTCATCAACTATGTTGTAATTTTTCCTAAAGCCTTGTCCATACCCCCACCGTTGTCATCCGGGAAATTACTGCAACTAAGTTCGCTACGCTCACCAAGTTGCAGTAACACCCGGGAGACAACGTTTGGGTTATGTTGCCTTCACAAATATGAGCAGGTTCCTCTGTTTAATAGTTGACAGGCTGTGTGATATATAATCCTAGAATCGGCAGTTGAAATCGTAGTTTAAACGCTGAAATAATCTCAGGTTGCAATTCGAAACTAAATTTGGGAATATTTGCCGACAAGAAATTTTTCCATCAGTCACTGGATAAAGATGCTAACTTCAATTTAATCGTTGGCTTTAACCTAGAATCGGCAGTTGAAATCGTAGCCAGAGCGCTTAAGCTAATGAAGGTACAGGTGATTTTTGCAAAATTTTTTGAGACAGCACTCAGCCGTACGGTGAAAAAAAAATTTTGCAAAAATCGCAAGTAGATTCAGACGATTAAGCGCTCGTCGTAGATTTCAACTGCCGATTCTAGGTTTAATAGCTTTATGTTTTTCGAAAGGCCTTTGCTGTGTGTTACTCGCCCCGGTGGCACAGCTGGATAGCGCGGTCCCCTCCTAAGGGACAGGTCGCAGGTTCGAATCCTGCCCGGGGCACCACGTCATTGCTAAAATTGGAACATCTCTTGAACAGTGTTACTTACAGTAAGGCGTTGATCTTAGCGGCACAGATAAAATCATTTTCTGACAAACCATCAAGCGCATGGGTTGTAAAACGGGCATTGCAATAATTAAAGCCAATCTCTAAGTCTGGATGATGCATCTCTTGTTGTGCAATATAGGCAATGGCATTGACAAAGAACATGGTCTTGGTGAACCCTTTAAAACTGAAGTCGCGATATATCATGGTGCCTGCTTCATTTAATTGCCAACCAGGGATTTGTTTTAGCATGGCCTCTGCTTCATCCTTTGTCATGGCTTGGCCAATGCCTTCACATGGGGCACAATGTTTTTCAGTTAGTTCAGACATAAGCATGTTTCTCCTATTGCTTAATCATTGATTCAATTAGTTTAGTTAGTCTAGGATGGTTTAACAAAAATCCATAGGCTTTTCTTCCAGAAAACTGCGATCATATTCGCCCAAAGCCAAGGCTTCATCAACTAAACCTAGCAATCCTGTTTCATCGTGGGCCAATTCATATAACTGTTGATAACTCTCAATGATAAAATAAATGGGTTGCATGATATCAATGCGGTAAGGTGTACGTAATGCCTCCATGGGATCGAATGGTTTACGTATAGGCACATCGCTTTCTAGCGCATAAATGGTTTCATTCTTGGATGATAAAATACCCCCGCCATAAATTCGCAATCCTTGATCCGTGTGCATCAGACCGAATTCAACGGTAAACCAATATAATCGTGCAAGTAATTTGCGTTGCTTAGGATTGGCCTTGACGCCGATTTTGCCATATTCACACATAAAATCGGCGTATACCGGTTCTGTAAGTAGTGGGCAATGACCAAAGAACTCATGAAAGATATCTGGCTCCTTGATGTAATCAAAGTCTTCACGGGTACGAATGAAAGTAGCCGCAGGAAAATGGCGGTTGGCCAAAAGATTAAAAAATTCTTCAAAGCCTATCAATGCGGCAACGGGGTGTACGCTCCAACCGGTGGCCTTATTCATAGCCGCATTTAACTCAGGGATTTGCGGAATTCGATCATGCGACATTTGCAAAATATCAATCCCCTGGATGTATTCATCGCAGGCCCGGCCTTTGATGACATCAATTTGTCGGTCATAGAGATCGTGCCAGACTTTATTTTCTTCATCGGTATACGACACAACGCCGTTATTATCTGGTTGCTTGGAAACGTAATTAGTTTGTTTAACCATGACTACTAGCTCACTTAAAGATCGACGGTAAATTTAGCTTCACAAATGGCTATATATTTTTATTTATTTTTAAATTAATGCCCAGGTGAAGGGTGCTATTGGCCAACATATTAACATGCTTATATTATAATGATAACACTTTTTCTAACGCCATGAGTAAACGATCATTTTGTTCGGGTAAACCGACCGAGATCCGAACATGGTGTGGTAAGTCGTAATTATAGAGTGGTCGAATGATGATCCCTTGTTTAAGTAAGGCTTCAAATATTGGCTTACTGTCACGCTTAAGATCAACAGTCACAAAATTACCGACCTCAGAAATAATCTCTAAACCTAAGCGGTCAATACCGGAGCTTAATTGCAAAAGACCTGCGCTATTCAAGTTGATCGAGGCTTGAATATGTTCATGATCCAGGATTGCAGCACAGGCAGCATGTTGGGCGATAGTATTGACATTAAAGGGTAGGCGTACCCGTTGCACAAGTTCTAGTACTTGCTCATCACCAATACCATAGCCCACACGCAGTCCTGCCAAGCCATAGAGCTTGGAAAAGGTCCTTGTGATCAATAGCTTTGGATAATGCGGTAAAAGACCAATACTATCAGGATAGTCTGGCAGTTGCATGTATTCATAATAAGCTTCATCGATAACCACCAAGACATGCTTAGGGACTGCGGCTAAAAAGGCGTTAAGGTTACTATGGCTAAACCAAGTCCCAGTTGGATTGTTGGGATTGGCGATCATGATCATGCTCGTGTGATCAGTGATAGCACTGAGCATGGCATCAAGGTCATGGTCATAGTTGCTTGCCGGGACGGTTATTAATTTAGCGCCCACTGTATGGGCAATGATGCTAAAGGTGGCGAATGCGTATTGCGAGACAATAAACTCTTGTCCTGGTTTGACAAAGGTACGGGCATACAAGGACAACACTTCATCAGAGCCATTGCCGACGATAATCTGATTTTGTTTTACAGATAATTGGCGGGCCAGCGCCTGTTTTAATTCGAAGACACTACTATCTGGATAACGGTGTATCCCTTCAAGGGCATCATTCAAAGTCGCCATTGCCTTGGGGCTTGGTCCCAGGGGATTTTCATTGCTGGCAAGTTTAATTACATCGGTTAAACCTAATTCGCGTTGTAATTCAGCGACTGGTTTGCCGGGTACATAGGGTGTCAATTCCAGAATTCCTGGATTGACTAAGTCTTTGAATGGTTGTTTCATATGTCTTCTTCTTTTAGCTATTATTTTTATAGGACTTATGAAAAACGATGCTAAGTGAGGCGAAAATGAGTCGGCAAGCACAGTCTATAATATTAAACAGGCATTGCCAGCAGATTTTTAGCTTTCTGCAAGTCCTAATTAATTTAATTTTAGATCAGAAAACTTGTAAATGATAATTTAAAATATTATCATTTTGATAATTATTGAGTTGTAAATAGCAATTATCCATGGAAGGATCACGGCAATGGACTGCAAACAGACCATCTTTATCTCTTATATCAATTCGCTGAAGCTTGCAACCTTTGGCAAGCAAAATTCAGGGCTTAGCTTGCTCGAAGTTTTAATTTCAATCTTACTGCTTAGCATAAGTGTACTCGGGGTAACGCGTTTGTATTGGGCAGTCATTAATAGTAATCAGAGTGCAATATTAGATAATCTTGGTGTATTGCGAGCCCAATCGCTGGTTGAACGATTATTCATTGATAGTAAAGACCCACACGGTGAAGTGCTCCGTTGGCAAACCATCAATAAGAAAATATTGCCGGACAGCAAATATAAGATAGCAAATTATCCAATCAAGGCATTCGAGCTTAGCTGGTTTGATACCCTGCGTCATAAAAGACAAACGATAATAATCAAACTATAAGATGGCATTGATAATGAAGCTTGATTCCATATCGAAGCAAATGCGTGGGATATCGATTATTGAATTTATGATTGCAAGCGCATTGAGTCTTTTGATTTTATCAATTGCTATCACAATCTATCTTGCCATGAAACGCAATTATCAATTTAACATTGGCATGGCACAGATACATGAAAACGCCAATCTTGCTAGCAGCATCATTACACATGATTTAAGACAAGCAGGTTCATTTGGATGTACAACTTTGCCAAATTTAACTGTTATTGTGTATGCGGATCTACCATGGCCACTCAAGGCGGCGACAGTGGTTCAAGGTAATCCATGGCAATTATTAATAACTAATCATAACCAAACGGCTAAGCAAAGTGATAGCATAGCTTTGCAATATCTATCAGATCCAATAACTATATCCAAAAGGCAATTAGCAAATTCGATACGCATTGTCCTAAATGAGCATGTTGTGATCACAAAGCAAGATTTATTAATGATTGCCGATTGCCAACATGCTGAAGTATTCCGTGTGTTGCAAACAAAAAAGTATGTGCATGGGGAAATCATAACACTAAATCATAAGTTAAAGTTTAATTATAATCCTGGTGCGACAATCGGAAAATTGGTGCAAGTATTATATTTTGTCGCAGATAGTATCGCTAATAATTCTCGCCATAAAAAAAGCTTTGATTTATATCGCAGAGATTTAAGCGACTCAGCCACTTTGCCTACTGCTATGATATCGGGTGTTGATGTAATGCAACTTCGTTACACCTTAGAGGTAAGTAAAAATATAAAATTTGATTTAACGGCAGACCAAGTGTCACAACTGCATGCCTGGGCAAAGGTGATTTTGATAAGCGTATATTTCTCATTTAATTCGGAGATTAATGTATTTGATTATCCTAAGTCTTGGTCTTTGTGGTTTACCAACAATGTGAGAAAAGATCGTTTATTGCATCAGCCTTGGATATTTACTGTCGCTCTCCGTGCACGACGTGGATCAGTATGAACAACAACAAGATATTCAAAATAATTAACCAAGATGGCATAGCATTAGTTATGATGTTGCTAATTAGCTTTGTTTTGGCATTGTTAGCAGTAAATCTTATGAATATTGTCTTTATGCAATTTAAGATGACTGCAGCGTCAATTAGTCATGACCAATCCATGCGGGTCGGTGATAATGCGCTGCATAAATTATTGCAAAAGATACAAACAGAGGTAAAACCAGAAACCAGTTCGACAATAATTACGGAGCAGCATTTAACACAAGAGCATGTTTGGCGCGCGCAAGGACGAATAATGACGAGTTTAAATATGCAGGTAGCCTATATTATTGAACGCTTACAAGTAGAGCCTTGTTTGCAGGGTAAAACAAGTTCCTTCCCTGGAGTTACCTTTTATCGAATAACGCTGCGGGTTCCTGCCAGCGGAGATGCAACCTCAGTAATCTATTTACAGTCAAGTTATGCCAAGGCGACGCCATTACCAAGCCATTGTCACTTGCACGCGAAAGCAATACGCTTGATAAACCTCGGGCCTCAGACTTGGCGGGTGATGTAGTGTTTATGCGGAAGCTGCACTCCAAGTTTCCTGAGTAAGAAATCTACTTGTTATTGTTGCTTGGTTAGGTTAAAATTGTACAGTCTTGAGTTAATTTATTAGTAATATTTAAGTAGTTAAATCATTATGCATTCTTCAAAGAAGACAAAGCCAGCGCCTGGTACAAATGCAACGTCGAAAAGAAGGGCATCTAACATTGCACTCACGCGGTCTAGTAAAATCACAAACCTAGATGATTTATGTCGTTCAATAGCCGAAAAAGAAAGTAATTGTAATGATGTCAAGTTAAAAGAAGTTCTACGATCATTATTTAAAATCTGTGTTGGATTTAATGCGTTACAAAATAAACCTTTCGTGGAGCAACTTTTGGGACATCAAGACCTCTGGCTTGTGTTTGTCGAATTACAAAAACGTGTATTAAACGATGATCATCTTATTGCCTTAATGACTCAGTTGAATTATGCCTCAACTTACATTTCACGTTCGATAACAGACAATAAATCAAAATTCGTACGTGCCTTAGAAAATGGCTTTCAGGGTAATGAGGAATTAAATCGTAATCTTGAAGATATAGGTCAAGCACTGAAGTTGATAAAGGCACTTGATGACCCTATAAAAATTAAAGATAGCCGAATTGAAGAATTGTCAAAACGTTTGCGCGCTTCAACTGCCATGATCAATCCCTTAGCGGGGAAGCAAGAATTGTTTGAAAGACATCTACAGCATTTAGAGAATCTGCGGCTGATCTTATTTGATTTTGTTAAATTGCTGCCTGTAGATGATGAGGCATCCAAGCTGCAAAGTTATTCTTTTTTACAAACCTTAATTGAAAAGTTTCAACAAATAAATAGTGTTATTGATAATGAGTTGAATCCATTCATCAATGAATTAGCAAAACTGCTAGATAAGTTACGAGAGGACTACCTGACTAATGAATTGAATTTCAATCCGGCAAGCTTAACCGCAGCCAATAGCCCATTTTCTATAACCAAACTGAGTCATGGCAACACAATTAATTTGCGAGTTGAATTAAAGCAAAGTCCGACTCAGTACCTTGTTTTAAGAGTTTTAAACCGGCCCACATTAACTCAGCAGGAAGCCTTGCCCTTAACAGATTTGGAACCGCAAATTGCAGCTCACTTTGTACCAATCTATTATTCGCGATCTTTATTACCCGAATTTTCAGAGCAAACAAAACACCTTTATGATCAGGCGGACACGGTTAAGAATACCATTGAGCTAGTCGCTTATATGTCACACGGTGATGTTTTAACTTACGTTAACAGTTTGCCATTTGCCAAAGATACATCAATATCAGGCTTAGAAAAAAAGGCAAATATCATCGCTGATTTTTTTGTGCAGCTTTATAATATATGTAATGGCTTAAAGGACCATGACTGGTGGTTAATCGACATCAAGCCCGGTAATTTATTGCTGAATGAGGAGTTAGTACTGAAGATAGGCGATGATAAATCAAAAGTTCAATGTACACAGACTAGCATAGTTGCCTTGTCAGGGTATAGTGAAGATGAAAATATCATAAAGATACACCATGTCACACCCGACTATCATGCCCCTGAGTTGAAAGCTGGGACTACCCAGATACAAAGTCATGTTGTTTATACCATGGGTGTGACCTTATATGAATTAATTGTTGGCGAATTTACGTGCGACCATCGTGGCGCACCAATCTTTGACTTTAATCACCCATTTTTTACTATATCTGATGAGGGCCCGGATAGTATTTGTAGTCGAAAATTGGCAGAAGTTGTACGTTTGATGTTAGCAACTGATCCTGATAAAAGGCTATCGTTTGATGAACTAGGATTGTATATCGAGGTAATCAATGGCTTGACTCATATAGCCGGTCGACAGCAAAGAGCCAAGACAGTCCAGGAAGAATTGCTACGCTTAGCATCTCCAAGGGTAACCGGGAGCAGTGAACAAGCACATGATTTAGCTACTCGTATGCGTGCAGGCTCAGCGAAGCCCAGTGAAATCAAAGCCGCAAGTACTGAGCTTCGGAGAAGGTCTGGGACTGCGAATTTTTATCGAGTGCCTCGAGTAGGGCAACAGGATGACTCAACCGGAACTGGGTCTGCTGCAAACCCAGCTGATACTAATGGCGAACCTCGCGCAACCAATGGTGTCGCTAATAGAATGTAATCGGCCTTGTCTTGCGTCAACCGAATTGGCAAGGGGCGCTAAAAAACACATCGGATTATATTTTCATTCACGCGTAAAACCTACTACAATAGCTGACACGCCCATATATTAATAACAACTTATAACCAATAATAACTGGATTAGGGCATAATGAATACTCTACTTGTTACAAAAGATTGGAACTATCACCACTGTCAGTTTTAATCGTCCTGAAGCCATGAATAGTTTAAATGATGTTATGGCAGCTGAATTAGTCAAGACAATGCGTGACATTGCTGTTGATAAACATTGTCGGGTCGTCATTCTAAAAGGCGAAGGTAATCTATTTATGGCCGGCGGTGACATTAACTTTTTTCATCAAAATATAGCCGATTTGGAATCAGTGACCAAAGACGTCATCAGCAATGCCCATCATGCTATTGATATCATGCATCGTAGCGATAAATTATTCATCGCCAGCGTCCATGGTTCGGCTGCAGGTATCGGTTTAAGCTTCATGTTAGGCACTGATTTAGTTATCGCTGCCAATGACACCAAATTTACCTTTGCCTATAGTAAGCTTGGTGTTTCACCAGATGGTGGCGCAACATATCATTTACCCAGGTCCTTGGGGTTAAAGCGTAGTATGCAACTGATGTTAACTTCAGAAGTCTTTGATGCTCAACAGGCCTTTGATTATGGTTTGATTAATTGGTTGGTAAGCAAAGAGGAACTTACAGATAAAACGAATCAATTAGCGCAACAATTTGCCACAGGCCCTAAGCATGCCTATGGTGAAATTAAAGGTTTACTAAGCCAAAGTTTACAGAATTGCTGGAAAACCCAATTAGATGCTGAGCGACAAGCCTTTATCGATGCCGTGAGGACGCATGACTTTAAAATTGGTGTTGAAGCCTTTTTGAATAAACAACCGCCTGAATTTACCGGTAAATAAAAAATTAATGGAGTGATTACAATGGCAAATCTTAAAGGTAAAACAATCTTTATTTCTGGTGCGAGTCGGGGCATCGGACGTGCAATCGCCCTGCGTTGTGCACAAGATGGGGCAAATATTGTCATTGTTGCCAAGACAGCAACGCCGCATCCAAAGCTTGAAGGCACTATCCATTCGGTCGCCGAAGAAGTGATCGCAGCCGGTGGCAAGGCTTTGCCATTACAAGTTGATATTCGTTATGAAGAGCAAATCCAAGCGGCGGTGGAACAAACTGTTGCCACCTTTGGTGGCTTAGACATATTGGTCAATAATGCTAGCGCTATCAGTTTGACGCCAACCTTGGCAACAGAGATGAAGCGTTTTGACTTAATGTTTGGGGTTAATGTGCGAGGTACATTTGCTTGTGCCAAGGCGTGTCTGCCATATTTAACCAAGGCCAATCCCGGACATATCTTGACACTTTCACCACCAATGAATATGGATGCCAAATGGTTTAAAGATCACTTGGCATACACTATGTCCAAATATGGCATGAGTATGTGCACCCTAGGTTTAGCCGCCGAACAAAAGGCTAACGGTGTTTTAGTTAATTCGCTATGGCCGTGTACAACAATCGCTACTGCCGCCATTGAAGTGCATTTTCCGGAAAAAATGATAAAGGCAAGCCGTAAGCCGGAAATCATGGCGGATGCCGCTTATGCAATACTCAGTAACGATAATGCCGACAACACGGGGCATTTTTATTTAGATGAAGAGGTGTTAAAGGCGAATGGCATTAGTGATTTTTCAGCTTATGCAGTGTCTCCAGGACACCAGTTACACCCGGATTTATATATTGATTAGGTTTAAGGGGCAAATATAAAGCGGCAGGTTTTTCATAGTAGCATTTTGTAAAATCAGGGACCTTAATCCGCTTCTAATTCATTGTCCCCAAATTAATAAGGAAGGCAAATGGTAGCGACTATTGAATTTATCTTATTTTTAACGATTATCTGGGCGCTTCTGTTTTACAATGCAGCGCCAAGGATATGGCTCCCAATAGTTACAATATGCCTACTTGGTTTGAGTAGTGTGAGTGCGGTTACTCTTTGGCTAGTTATACCAAGCTGGATAATCTTTATTGCGGTAGCGATTATCTTCAATGTTCCTGTCGTCAGGATCAAAATAATCACACAACCTATCTTTAAGCTATTACGTCGTTTGTTGCCTTCTATCAGTAAGACTGAACAAGAGGCGATCGAGGCTGGTGATGTATGGTGGGAAAAAGATTTGATGAGTGGTAGGCCCGATTGGCAAAAATTATTAGCCATGTCTAAACCAACGTTAACTGAAGATGAACAGGCATTTATTGATAATCAAGTTGAGATTTTGTGTGGCATGCTAAATGATTGGCGCGATGTCTACGAAGAGAAACAGATTCCGCAAGCGGTCTGGGATTATCTAAAGCAGGAACGGTTTTTAGGTTTAATTATTCCTAAAAAATATGGTGGCCTGGCGTTTTCGCACTTAGCACATTCTACTATCGTGGCAAAAATTGCGAGTCGAAGTATTAGTTCCGCGGTTAATGTGATGGTACCAAACTCACTAGGCCCAGCAGAATTATTGATTCGCTACGGTACTGAAGAACAAAAGGATTATTATCTGCCGCGGTTAGCCAAGGGTGAAGAAATCCCTTGTTTTGCCTTAACTGGTAATGAAGCCGGGAGTGATGCTGGTGCCATGACAGATCGAGGCGTGGTTTGTTACGGCCAATATAATAATGAAAAAGTGTTAGGTATCAAACTGTCTTGGGAAAAACGCTATATTACCTTGGCACCGATTGCGACAGTGCTTGGTCTTGCATTTAAATTATCGGACCCAGAGCATTTATTAGGTGATAAAGAAGAACTGGGTATCACGGTGTGTTTGTTACCTACCAACCATACTGGGGTAGAGCATGGCAATCGTCATTTACCGATGAATCTACCATTTAAGAATGGCACTACACGTGGCAAAGATGTCTTTATTCCCATCGAATGGATTATTGGTGGGCAAACCAATGCCGGTAAGGGTTGGCGTATGCTGATGGAATGTTTGGCTGAGGGCAGAGGGATCTCTATCCCAGCATTGAGTACCGGTTCAAGTAAGATATGTTATCGCATGACCGGTGCCTATGCGCGCATTCGAAAACAATTTAAATCGTCGATAGGTAGCTTTGAAGGGATACAAGAAAAATTAGCCGAGATCGGCGGCTATACCTATCTCATCGAGGCAACACGGTTATTAACTGCCTCTGCCTTGTCACAAGGTATCAAACCAGCCATTCCTTCATCGATTGCTAAGTATCATATGACAGAAATGAATCGTAAAGTCGTCGATAATACCATGGATATACATGGTGGTCGCGGGATTCAAATGGGGCCACGAAATTATGTGGCTCCCATTTATCAAGGGGTGCCAATCAGTATTACGGTTGAAGGTGCTAATATTTTGACGCGCAATCTGATGATCTTTGGTCAAGGTGCAATACGCTGTCATCCATTTGTGCGAGAGGAAATGATGGCTGCAACCGAATCAGATGCCAAGCAAGGTTTACTTAATTTTGATGATTTATTACGACAACATATCGGGTTTTTTATTTCTAACATAGCACGTAGCTTTGCCTTAGGTCTGTTTCGCGGTGGTTTAGTTCGAAGTCCCATCAAAGGACCTATGGCAAAATATTTTCGAAATTTTAGTCGCATGAGTGCTGCACTTGCTCTGGTAACGGATGTATCATTCTTAGTTTTGGGCGGTCAATTTAAGCGAAAAGAAAATTTATCGGCACGTCACGGCGATATCTTAAGTGAATTATATTTGGCTTCGGCGGTCTTGAAATATTATCAAGATAATGGTGCTACTAAAGAGGATTTGGCCTTTGCGCGTTGGACATGTAAAACCTGCCTGAATAATATTTATTTAGCCTTTGATAGTATTTTTGTAAATTACCCAAAGCCATGGTTGGGACGGGTGATGCGCATATTAATCTTTCCTTATGGTCGTAGTTATCGTATACCCACCGATTTGCTCGGTCATATAATCGCGAAACAAATGCAAAAGCCTTCAGGATTTCGTGATCGACTAACTAAAGATTGCTATATTGGTAAAAATAGTGATGATCCCACAGGGCGTCTCGAACACGCATTCGCAAAATGTGTGGCGGCAGATGAGGCAAATAAAAAAATAGATCGAGCGATCAAAGAGGGTGTGTTGACTATCGAAAAAAACGCCAAACAAAGTGTGCGGCTAAAAGAGGCTGTAGCTAAAGAAGTGGTGACTCACGAAGAAGCGGAACGCATTCGTGAATACGAGGCATTACGCCACGATGTGATCTTGGTTGATGAGTTTGCACCTGAATATTTCGCAAATAATAACGAGTTTAATAAAAGTTAGTCATGATTTACTTAAGTGTCGGCAATAAGATGGTAACTGCCGGCCCAAGCGTAAAAAAGTTAGCAATATATATATGAAGGACCGACTAAAATGAAAAGTAGTAATGCATATCCTGGAAGACCAGTTTATATCGTTGATGGTGCGAGGACACCATTTCTTAAGGCGCGCAACAAACCTGGCCCTTTTGCGGCAAGCGATTTGGCAGTTGCCTGTAGTCAGCAACTATTTAAACGTTTGCCTATTACCGCTGAACAAATCGATGAAGTCATTGTGGGTTGCGCCATGCCAAGTCCTGATGAAGCGAATATCGGTCGAATCATTGCACTTAGGCTTGGTTGTGGCAACTCTGTCCCTGGTTGGACGGTGCAACGAAATTGTGCCTCTGGGTTGCAGGCACTGGATAATGCTGCCCACGATATTAGCTCTGGGCGTTATGATTTAGTCTTGGCAGGGGGGACTGATGCCATGAGTCGAACCCCGGTGATATTAAACAATAAAATGGTGACTTGGTTAGGTAAGTGGAATAGTGCTAAAAGTCTTACTCAGCGCGCAAAATTAATGACACAAATTAAACCGCAAATGTTAACCCCGATTATTGGTCTTTTGCGTGGCTTGACCGATCCGATCGTGGGTTTGTCGATGGGCCAGACAGCTGAGATTTTAGCGCATCGTTTTGCGATAAGCCGCGAACAAATGGATCGTTTTGCCTTGCAGAGTCATCAACGTTTATCACAGGCACAAAAGCAAGGTATTCTCTCAGAGGTGCAGACTATCTTTGACTCCAAAGGCAATTCATATCAACATGATGATGGTGTAAGAGCTGACACTGACATGGAAAAACTCGGGAAATTAAAGCCTTACTTCGATAAAAAGTATGGCAGTGTCACTGCAGGTAATAGTTCGCAAGTCACCGATGGTTCGGCCATGTTATTGCTGGCGAGTGAGGAAGCTATCAAAAAACATAATTTACCAGTTCTTGGTAAAGTCTTAGACTTAGAATGGGCCGCCCTGAGATCCGGCACAAATGGGTCTTGGTCCTGCATTTGCGTCGGGCCCATTGATGCAACGCAATAAGTTGACTATGAAAGACATTGATTATTGGGAAATAAATGAGGCCTTTGCGGCACAGGTTTTGGCCTGTATCAAGGCCTTAGATGATAAAACATTTTGCCGTGATGAATTGGGTTTAGATGATAAGCTCGGCGAAATAGATGAAACGATTCTAAATATTTATGGTGATGCCATTTGTATGGGGCATCCAATTGGTGCCAGTGGCGCGCGTATTGTCTTGCAATTACTGAATACACTAAAGCGTCAATCTGCAACACGTGGGATAGCGGCCCTTTGTGTCGGTGGCGGTCAAGGCGGCGCAATATTAGTTGAGCGCATAGAGACTATAAAAACAGCAGCCAAACCAAAATCGCAGTCAAAATCACAATCTAAATCGTAATAGGGACAGTAACAAATGACCAGTAGCAACCAAACATATAAACATTGGCAATTGAATCGAGATGACAATAATATTCTTTGGCTTTATTTCGATAAGCAAGATAGTCGTGCTAACACGATTGATAGAGAAGTCTTGGATGAACTCGATCATATTTTGCAAAATTTATCATCGACGAAGTCACCAATAGGTATCGTTATTACCTCTGGAAAAGAATCTGGTTTTATTGCTGGGGCAGATATTGATAGTTTTTCCAAATTAAAATCCATAGAAGAGGCGAAAGAATTAGTGCGCCGGGGGCAAATTGTTTTTGAACACCTCGAAGATTTGACGATACCAACGGTTGCGTTGATCAATGGTTTTTGTTTGGGTGGCGGTTTGGAACTTGCGTTAGCTTGTCGTTATCAGTGGTGCTAGATGATCACAAACTGCGGCTAGGCTTGCCAGAAATTTTATTGGGAATTTTTCCCGGATGGGGTGGTAGCATGCGTTTGCCGGCATTGATCGGCGCGCCCAAGGCGATGAGTTTAATATTAGCGGGTCGGACCGTTAGTGCCAAAGATGCTTACAAAATGGGGATAGTTGATGACCGAGTTCCGCAACGCCATCTTAAAGATGCGGCAGTAAAGTTTATCCTAGAACAGCCGAAATCAAAACACCCGACACAACTAGAAAGCTTAACGAACACTGCCTTGGCCCGACCATTTTTGGCTAATCAAATGCGCAATAAAGTTTCCAGTAAAGTTAAGGAAGAACATTATCCCGCCGGATTTGAACTGATTAAAATATGGCAACAACACGGTGTTGACCGCGAACATAGTCAAATAGCCGCAGCAAATGCCTTGGCAAAGCTTGTAGTGAATGAAACAGCGCGTAATTTGGTGCGCGTGTTTTATTTACGTGAAGGCTTGAAGGGGCTGGCTAAGGAAAATAAATTTAAGGCGAGTCATGTTCATGTTATTGGGGCTGGTACTATGGGGGGTGATATTGCTGCCTGGTGTGCTTATAAAGGTATACATGTAACACTAGAAGATCGTGAACCAAAATATGTTGCACCAGCGATTAAACGCGCACATGAATTATTTGTCAACAAACTAAAAGAACCACGCTTGGTTCAAGCAGCGATGGATAGGCTTGTGCCAGATGTGGCCGGAGAAGGGGTTAAGGTCGCTGATATTGTAATTGAAGCAATCTTTGAAAACCTAGAGGCGAAACATGAATTATTAAAACGTGTTGAACCGCAATTAAAACCTAACGCATTTATCGCAACTAATACCTCGAGCTTCCCTCTTGATGAGTTGAATACAGTGATGAAACATCCAGATCGCTTGGTGGGAATTCATTTCTTTAATCCAGTTGCTAAGATGGATGTTGTGGAAGTTGTGCATGGCAAGATAACGAATGATAAAGTCAACAAAAACGCCATTAGTTTTGTTGGTCAACTCGGTAAATTACCGCTACCTGTTACCAGTCAACCTGGATTTTTGGTCAATCGAATTTTACTTCCATATCTCTCAGAAAGCGTAAGATTATTAACTGAAGGTGTGCCTGGACCTGTGATTGATAAAGCGGCGACTGACTTTGGAATGCCTATGGGACCAATTGAATTGGCAGATACAGTGGGCTTGGATATTTGTTTGTCGGTTGCGGAAAACCTGGCTAAGCACTATGAAATTACGATTCATCCTAGACTCAGAGAATTGGTTAAAGAAGGGCATTTAGGTCGTAAGACAGGACAAGGATTTTATAAATATCGGAATGGTAAGGCAGAGAAGACGATGCCAAGAAATTATAATCCCCCTGCAGATTTGACCGACCGATTAATTCTAAGGATATTGAATGAATCGATGGGCACCCTGAGAGAAGAGGTGGTTGCAAACGGTGATCGGTTAGATGCCGGGATGATCTTTGGCACTGGGTTCGCACCTTTCCGTGGTGGCCCAATGCAATATATTTCCCAAACCGGGGCGGCAAAATTACAGCAAACATTACTCCAGTTGCAACAACGGCATGGTGATCGGTTTAAACCGGACGCAGCCTGGAATAAAGGAAATTAATATGAATGAGAATGATGTCCATTTGCATGAGGGCGCTATGCCGACATTGCGGGTTACACCCAGACCTAATGATACCAATCCTAATGGTGATATCTTCGGTGGCTGGTTAATGTCGCAGATAGACACCGCCGGCGCAATTGAGGCTGTGACTGCATCCAAAGGCGCTGTGGCGACGGTTGCAGTCAAGCATTTACAATTTATGGCGCCACTATACCCACATGATATCGTAAGTTTTTATACGCGCGTGGTACGCATTGGTAAGACATCGGTTACAGTATCCATTGATGTCTATGCCCAGCATAGGTTAGATATTTCGCAAAAAGTCATTAAGGTATCAGAGGCAGAATTTGTCTATGTTGCCTTGTCAGGTCCAGGACAGAAACGAGTGATAGCTGGAGACTAGAGGCTAGGGACTAGAAACTAGAGTTTGTTTAGACACCCCCTCACCTTCCCCTCGCTTACTTGGGTGAGAGGGGAAGGTGAGGGTATGGCTAAATTATTCTGTCATCTGTCATCCATCTTCCAATAAACAAACAACCGGAATTACATGTTCATAAAAACACACAATTCCGGCTGTAGAACAAAAAAATAAGCCCGCTGGCTTATTGGTCTGTTGTGGTATCAGTTGTAGTTGTACCGGTAGTATTAGTACCACTATCTTGTTGTGTTGAAGTGGTGCCATTACCATTAGTGCCATTTGTAGTTTCTTTCTTTTGGCAAGCAGCAACACTAAACAGCATAACTAAAATTGCAGCAACTGCAGTAAGTTTCCGTAACATTGTTATTCTCCTTCTTAGTTATTTTGGAAAACCTCACCGCTATAAGTTAACGTGGGTAAGGTATTATTGCAATACATTATTATTTTGCAATTTAATAAATTATATGCAAAAGTGTGGTATTGACTATTTATAGTGTAGCAGATGGTATAAGAATGTATAAAATAATTGCAAATAAATTTTTATATAGTGCCCTTTGTTGGCTTGTCCTTTTATATAGTTCTTTTGTATCCGCGCTGAGTTTTTCATTGCCATCGGCAGACAATGATGTTGTTGGCAAGATTCAGCAGATCACCCTCCAACCCTGGGAAAGCTTTTATGATATTGCGCGACAATACGATATCGGATTTGATCAATTAAAATATGCAAATCCTGGGGTAAATCCCTTGAATCGACTCACTTGGAAACAAATTGCTATCCCCAGTGAATTTATATTACCGCCTGGGCCTCGAAAAGGGATAGTCATTAATATAGCAGAGATGCGTTTATATTATTATCCGAAAGATAGTCAGCGAGTGTATATATTTCCCATTGGTATTGGTCAAAAAGGGTGGGCAACACCGCTTGGTAATACACGTATCTATAGCAAGATTAAAAATCCCACCTGGCATGTCCCAGACTCAGTCAGCGAAGCCTTGGCAGGCAAAGGGATTTATTTACCTCATGCAATACCACCTGGCCCACAAGACCCATTGGGTGATTATGCCCTGCGCTTAGCAATCCCAGGTTATTTGATACATGGGACGAATGCACCCTATACCATTGGTATGCGTAGTAGTTCAGGTTGTATAAGAATGTTGCCTGAAGATATCAAACAATTATTTGCCATGGTTCCCAAAGATACATCCGTGAGAATAATCGATGAACCATATAAAATAGGTTTTTTAAATGGTCAACCCTATTTGGAAGCGCATCAATTGTTGTTCAATAAAGATCAACAGGCTGAGGTCGATATTACACCATTAGTTCAAACAATTCTGGCCGCAACACGAGATAAACAAATTGACATTGATTGGGACAAGGCGCAGCAAATCGCCGAGCAACACAGTGGAATTCCACAATTGATTAGCAAACAACAGATGACCGTAATGACTCAGGATGAAGAGGGAAATGCAGATGCAACAGCAAACGCAGGACAAAATAGCCATTATATTTGTATCGGGGGGGCTCGATTCTTTGACTTGTCTGGGGATTGCCAAAAGCTCGGGGTACCATTGTCTCGGGCTTACCTTTGATTATGGGCAACGCAATGCGAGTGAGTTAGACGCTGCTAAAGAGATGGCAGAGATTTATTGTGACCTGGGCCATGAGCTAGTGACATTAAATCTCAACATGCTGAAACGATCGGCACTCATTAATCATTCATTATCACTTAATAATTTTGACCAAAGCAATCATCAGGCATCGACCTACGTCCCAGCACGAAACACAATATTTTTTGCCTATGCCTTGGCTTATGCCGAACAAATATCGGCACAGGCAATCTTTGCCGGTGGCAATAAAGATGACCGCGAGCATTATGTCGATTGCCGGCCCGAATTCTATGTGGCATTGCAACAATTTGCTGATGTGGCAACAAGATCTGCTGTCGAAGGTGATCGAATAGAGATAATTGCACCCTTAGCCGATCTAGATAAGGCGCAGATAATACTTAAGACGCAACAATTAGGGTTGGATTACTCGATGACAGTATCATGTTATCAGGCAGATAATGCACGACATGCCTGCGGCCAATGCCAAGCCTGTCTGCTTAGAAGGCAAGGTTTTGAGGCAGCAGGCATCCCAGACCCAACCTCTTATAAAGATGGGGTCTAAAGCTGAGGTCAAAAAGCGGTAATTCAAGATCTAACCCTAAAAAAGTACTTGACCATACTGAATATGCTTTCTAAACTCGCATTGATTGGTAAAAACACACGAATTGTTTTAGAGCAAGATGGGCTCTATCGTCGGCATTTTGTAGCAATGTGTACTACACTAAGTAATGCACTTTGAGTTGTAATCAACATAGGTAGGAGAGTTGATTATGGAGTACGAAGACTCCTCAGAAAATTTAGACGATGAATACTCGCGTAACGTCTCTGCAGATGATGATGTTGATGATGAAGAAACAGATTTAGAAGAGATTGATGACGAGTCTGAAGCGTCAGACAAATCTCGACCAAATCTTGAAGTTCGTCGTGCAATCGAAGATCATCTAGAGCGAACCCGTTTGAGAAAAGAACTAGATTATCTTTTTGATGATGAGTTTGGTCGTGATGATGAAGAGGAATAATTAACAATAAAAATGGAGAGGTAATTATGAATAAAAAGATTGTAACCCTATTAGCGACCGTACTGTTGTTATCTTTATTAACCGCTTGTGGTAAGAATGATGATAAAGCCAGTAATGGTTCAGCAATATCCTATCCATCACCGACTTCAACGCAAACAGGTGGTCAAGCTAATGATAAGGCTTCTACAAATGGTAGCGATACGCAGTCAACTCAGGGTCAAGATGAAACCCAAAATGGCCAAACACCAGCTACACAACCAACAAATGGTGGCAATATGAATCAGCAGCCAGCAAATGGTGGCAATATGAATCAGCAGCCAGCAAATGGTGGTAATATGAATCAGCAGCCAGCAAATGGTGGCAATATGAATCAGCAGCCAGCAAATGGTGGTAATATGAATCAGCAGCCAGCAAATGGTGGTAATATGAATCAGCAGCCAGGCACTTCTGGTGGTACGAATGGTAATACCACATTGCAACCAACTGACTCTACTGACCAAACAACAACAGATGGTAGCAATCAATAGCCCGTCTGTTAGGTTAGATAATTCACTTTAAAGTCGTGCCGAACAATAGTTCGGCACGACTGTTTCTTGGGATTACTCATTAAATTAGGAGTAAGCAGTGGCTAACTATACAATGACTATTTCCGGTAAAGCGACCAATGCCGATAAGACCTTTCCAGTTATAAATCCTGCAACTGCTGAGGCCTTTGCTGAATGTCCTGATGCAAGTCAGCAACAGGTTGAACAAGCAGTGCAAGCGGCCCATACCGCACTTCCATCTTGGCGCCGTGATGAAACCTTTCGCCGTAAGTGCCTGACTCAATGCGCCAAAGCAGTATTAGATCATAAACAAGAGTTAGCTGAATTGTTAACGAAAGAGCAGGGTAAACCACTGGCGCGTGCCATGGATGAGGTTGAAGCTGCCGCCCATCGCATACAGGTTGCTGCTAATGCTGAGATCCCTGTTGTGGTATTGCAAGATGATAAAGAGGCCAGGGTAGAAGTGCATTATCGACCCATTGGCGTGGTGGCCTTGATTACACCCTGGAATTTTCCTCTGGCGATCGCTGCTAAGTTTGCCATGCCATTAGTGCTTGGTAATACGGTGGTGATTAAGCCATCGCCTTATACACCATTAACGACCTTACGAATGGGTGAACTTATCCGGGATATTTTGCCGCCTGGTGTGCTAAATGTGGTCTCTGGCGATGATCACGTCGGTGCATTGCTCACACAACATCCCCTAGTACGTAAAATTGGTTTTACTGGCTCAGTACCAACCGGTAAAAAGATTGCGATGGTTGCCGCCGAGGATTTAAAGCGAGTTACATTAGAATTGGGTGGCAATGATCCAGCCATCGTCTTGTCTGATGTTGATGTTAATAAAGTGGCGTCAAAATTGTTTTGGGGCGCCTTTGGCAATTCTGGTCAAATCTGTACCGCCATCAAGCGTATGTATATCCATGAAGATGTCTTTGAGCCTTTAGTCCATGAATTGATTAACCTTGCCAATAACACCAAGGTTGGTGATGGTTTTGATCCGGATACCCGGTTGGGACCACTCAATAATAAACCTCAACTGGATATCGTCTCAGGTTTAGTTGATGATGCCAAAAAACAGGGTGCAGAGATATTAACTGGCGGTGAAGGTTTAAATAGCCCCGGCTATTTTTATCGACCGACATTGCTTGATAATGTTAAAGAAGGGATACGCATTGTCGATGAAGAACAATTTGGTCCCGCATTGCCATTGATCCGTTATCGCGATGTTGATGATGTCATTGCTCGCGCCAATAATACGATGATGGGCTTGGGGGCCTCAGTGTGGACCTCAGACATTGAACATGGCGCTGAGATTGCGGGCCAATTAGAAAGTGGTGTCGCCTGGGTCAATCGCACATTTACCACCCATACCGATGCCCCGTTTGGTGGCTTTAAACATTCTGGCATTGGCCGGGAATGGGGGCCTTGGGGTGTGGCTGCCTATTCTGAGATCCAGACGGTGAGTATTGAGAAAAAATAAAGTTGAACTAAATTTGGTTCGGTATGATTATTAAATAAACTTGATTCACAGGTATATTGTGATTACTATAGACAGTTAGGAAGGGACGCCAAGAACATTACCGAATCGATAATGTAGGCCAGGCTTATGCAAACTACTTCTAGCATTGAAAGTAAACATGATTTATTGACAAGTTTATTCAATTTCATACGAAAAACTTATCCTAGCTTGGACCAAACTCCTTTTTTAAATCAGCAACTTCGTGACTTAGAGCTATTTTCCCAATGCATAACCGCATAATGTTACTATAAATTTTAGTTGACGCGATTAAAAATGATCACAACCCATGTCCGATCAAGGAGGATAATGATATATTCATTAACTGTTCCTTGTCTGAGCTTGCTCTTGACCTATAAGGTATTCGATAACATAAATAAGCATAGGGTTCCATAGTGTCATATTTAAGTCAAAATATAATTAATGCCTTAGATGAGATGATTTTTATACTTGATTCAAAGTACCTCGTTGTTGATGCCAATGAAAAGGCCTGTGCTCTATTGCGTACAGATGTAAAAACTTTGAAGAAGCAGAATATTTTGGCAATCTTTGCTGACAAAAAAATTCCTTTACCCATCCCGGATGTCATATCAAATAAGTTTGTTTTGGAGAATCCTGTTAGCGTATCAAGCTTTATTAAAATAAATGGTGAGAATATTCTGGTGACTTGGAAGTTAACACCATATATAACGGATGACTTAAAATTAGCTTACTTTTTAGTGGGTAGTAAAAAAAATGCTGCTTCGTTCCATAATTACCAGCAATTGAGGGTATATCTGCACAATATTTTATTATACCTACCTTGCTATGTTTATTGGAAAGATGTCAATTCTGTGTATATCGGCTGTAACGACTTATTTGCCAAGGCTGCGGGGCTTTCTTCATCAGAAGAAATTGTTGGAAAGACAGATTACGATTTAGCATGGGGCCAAACTGAGGCAGAGTTATTTCGCGGAGGTGATAAAGAAGTATTGGCAGGTCATTTCAAATTAAATTTTGAAGAACCACAATTACAAGCCGATGGTACTACAAAAATAGTCTTAGCAAGTAAAGTTCCCATGCGAGATGAGGAAAATAATATTATTGGTGTCCTGGGTATTTATAGCGATATAACTGAACGTAAAACGGCCCTGGAAAGGGAAAAAAAAGCGATTGCCGATAAAGTCAAGGCAGAACAGGAACAAGCTGAACTAGAAGCGGAGCGCATGCAAACTCTAGCAGCAACCATTGCACATGAGTTGCGAACACCACTTGGTGCTATTGGTGGTGTGGCATCTTGGTTAAAATTAATAGCGAACAAAGTAAGTGATACATCCCTAAAGAAAAAATTATTAGAAGCATATACATTAATCGCAGGAGAAATCTCTAAAACGAATGCTTTTATCACTATCACCTTAGAAAGTTTAACCGAACTTAAAAATAAAAAACTGGAAAAAATTTCAATTAAAGATTGTGTTATGGAAGCAATAGAACGCTTTCCATATGAATATGATGAAAAAAAATTAATTCATAGTAATCAAGTTAAAGATTTTACATTAATAGGAGACCGTGAGACATTAATACATGTTTTGTTTAATCTTATAAAAAATGCGCTTTATTTTATTGAAGCAGCTGAAAAAGGCGAGGTTGCAATTTGGACAGACGCAGATAACGACTTCAATTACTTACACTTTGAAGATACTGGTAAAGGCATGCCTCAACACAAGGCTGACCGCATATTTGATAAATTTTATACTGACACCGGCGTGGGCACGGGAATTGGTCTATACTTTTGTAAGAATGCGATGAAGATCATGGGTGGTGATATCGAGTGTAAGGCGAAAGAAGATGAATTTGCGCATTTTATATTGTCATTCCCTAAAACAGTTGCACAATAGTTATCAAGGATATAAGGAGTAAGCGATGAAGGCAAAACCAAGAGTTGTTGCTATGGCAATTCGTCCAACCACGGCAATCTTTGTTGACGATGATATTCAATATCTAAAGGCACTGAGCATCTATCTCACAGAACTTGGTATTAGTCATTTGATGTTTAATAAAATAACACATGCTATCAAATATCTTCAGAAAATGTCAGATCAACATTATTGGTTAAGAAGTTGGGCCCAGGCTGCTGAAGCTGAAGATGATGAAATGGGTACTATAAAGTCGCCACAGATTAAATTGCCAATTAACCGACTGATTCAGCAAATCAATGAACCTAATCGTTTTCTTGAGATATCTTGTGCCTGTTTCGATCAGAAAATGCCAGTTAAAACAGGATTAGAGGCTATTGAGGCTTTAAGTGACACTAATTTCAAAAAAGCTATGTTAACTGGTCGGTTACCCCCGCAGGATGCAATTGAAAAGTTTAACGAAAAAGCATTTGATGTGTACGTTAGCAAACATGAGGATAATGCTATTGAGAATATTGCGAAGCTTGTAGAAAGAGCTAGACACGTTTACTTTAAAGAAGGGTTAGAACGGATTATTTCAGACAATGACAGATTAAGAAAAGTTTTGCCTAATAAAGAATTCAACACATTCTATGATAAATTTGTAGCAGACAATGGCTATTGTGAAAGCTATTTGATCGATGACTTTGGTAGCCTCGCGCTCTTTGATAAAAATATGAAGGCAGTAATATTAGCCGTTATTCATGATGATGAGATTATGGCTTATTACGAAATGGCATCGATGGCGGACGAAAAGCCAGATAGTGATGTCTTAAATCTTATTAAAGAACGAAAAGCTTTTCCATTTTTCTATGGCAAGGACATCGCTAAAATTGAACCCAAACAGTGGGGTAGTTATCTAGTACCGGCTACCAAGATTGAAGGTTCAAATATTTTTTATTCAATCCTTGATGATGTGAAAAAATATGGGATAAATACCGAAGGCTTAACAAGTTATGCAGACTTCCTGGCGAAACAAGATCCATTCGAGTATGTTTAACGATGACAAAGTTTAATATTTAGCCATCGCTATGGCTAAGTACTTCAGCTAAGTAAATAACAACTCGAATTTCATTATTCAATTTCATCGCCAGCATATTGGGCGAAGCCGGATTTTTTGGTGACTCGTCCTGTTGCTGCATCTTGTAGACCACGTTTTAGCATTTTCAATGCTGATTTGTTGTCAAGTAACCATTTCTCGCAAGCTGGAATTTTTGTAAGTGGTTTGAGTATCATTTTGTGACCTTTGATTTGAGTGACTGTAAAGTCGAACACAACTTTAGTTAAGCTTGATACCACAGTAACGCCTTTAATAAAAATGAAAAGTTATCCCAAGTGGCACTGATGTCAAACTATGTACGTTGCGATTGGTTCTAAATGAATGTAGCACGGATAAATCTATGGACAGCCATTTCCAGGTATAGACTGATATACCCACGCCTATTTCTGGCATGACGACTGTGTGTTTACTACTAGATATTATCGGGGATGGATACAGCGGGGTTCCAGTAAAAAGTTCATCTTCTTCATTATACATATCTTCATGGAGTATTTGGGCGCCGCCGAAGCCAGTTAAAGCCAAATGACTCCATATAGGTAGGATTCCCTTGGCTAATATGTCAATACTATGGAGTTTATAGTGATCTGGCGAAACGTGAGCACCTGTCTGAGGGTCTATTGAATACCCACCATCATTAGCATAAGTATTATAGCCAGCTTGTAAAGCAAAGTACTTAGTAAATTGATAACCAGCAAAACCACCCGCTCCAAATGGCAGTAGGGCATCAATGATTGCTGATGCGATTGCTGTGTTTTCAGGGTGTTCATGTTGGTATACAAGGATATGCCCACCAAAGTAAAACCCAGGTTGGATAATGGAAGTAGTTGAAGCTTTTGCTTGAGAGGCGAATGCAGCAATGAGTAAAAGTGTAATTAAACTATATTTCGGAAAATTGTTCATTCTGCCCATCCTTATTTAGACTCATCTTAACGACCTGTAAATAATTAAGTGGTGCGGATATTACCACGGGCGGTTCTGAGACACGCTGTGAATAATGGACATTATAATGTGATTTTTGACTCTACAATCACCCAATGGAATGATGGATGGATGATAACCGATGGCTAACGACAGAATTTTATTTGAGCCCCCCTCACCCTCCCCTCTCCCCCAAGGGCTGGGGAATCTGCGCATTTTTAAAAAAATTTATCATTAAAATCAATGTAGTTAAAAAAATAGTGGCGCGACGTGATTTTTCTGCTGCATAAAAACATTGTCATCAACTATGTTGTTACGTTATTTGATGCATGTGATTTTCCCACCGATTGTCATCCCGGCCATTACTGCAAGTTGGTGAGACGTAGTCGAACTTACTTGCAGTTATGAGCCGGGATCCAGGAATTGCAAAGCCATCATATCATGAAAAGCTATCATTCCTGGATTCCGGGTTGCAACTGCAACTAAGCTCGCTCCGCTCGCCAAGTTGCAGTAACCCCCGGAATGACAACGTTTGAGCAATGTTGCCTTCACAAAAATGAGCAGATTCCCCAGCCCTTGGGGGAGAGGGGAGGGTGAGTGGGTCTTTAATAAAACAATTATCTTTTAACTTTTACTTCCTGTCTCATTCACCACACCATGCGGCACATGACCTGTGGCGACATGTTTGGCAGCCTTTTGACAATGGCCTTGTTGATCATCAAAGAAGATATCGGCGCCGAAGGCCTTCAAGAATTCGCTTTTTTCCAAGCCGCCCAAAAACACCGCTTCATCGATACGGATATTCCAGGCGCGTAGGGTGCGGATCACCCGTTCATGGGCCGGTGCCGATCGAGCGGTGACAAGTGCGGTCCTAATTGGGCAATCATTGGCATCGAAGTGATTTTGCAGTGCATGCAAGGCGGCAAGAAAGCCCTTGAATGGTCCACCGGATAACGGTTTTTTGGCATCGGCTTGTTCACTTTTGGTAAATGCTTTAAGTCCATCTTGCTGAAAAATACGTTCGGACTCATCAGAAAAGATCACCGCATCACCATCAAAAGCGATGCGTAATTGTTCGGAATATTGTTGTTGTGTTTGCGGTGATGAGATGGTGGCAGCAGCACAATTTGCATTTAATGCCTTACATACATCTTCAGGATTTGCAGATAAAAATAAGTGCGCGCCAAAGGCGCTGATATATTGGTAGGGGCTTTCACCACTGGTGAATGCGGCACGGGTGATGTGTAATTGATAATGTTGAATACTATTAAAAACTCTTAGACCGGTATCAGCACTATTGCGTGAAATCAAGATTACTTCGACGATATCTTCACCGGCGAGCTTATTAAGGTTTAATAATTTTTCCACCAAAGGAAAAGCGACCCCTTGTTTTAAGACCTCGTTTTCATGTTCGATTTGATAATTGGAGTATTCATCAACACCGCGTTGTTCATAAATAACATGACTGTCATCCAAGTTGAACAGCGCCCGTGATGAGATTGCAATAACGAGTTTACCGTTGAAGTTTACTGCCATAATGTGTCTACCATCATCTATCCCTCGTAAGACCATTCATACCATGCCGGCAATAATGGAAAATAGAGGCCTAAGCGAATAGGGTATTGTCCTTGACCATGAAATGCCATGGCATATTGTTGCAGTTGTTGTTGGTGACGTCTATATTCTTGCACCAAAAATTTGTCTATATCTGTCACATCTGGATCAGGTTCGGCTGTCTTATAATCAATGATCCAACGTTTGCCATCGGCGATAAAGGTTCGATCAATTATCAAATGCTGGACTTTTTTATCAATGATTGTACTCAAGGCCAATTCGGAATAGGCTTGCTCATGTGCGGATAAGATCCATTGGGCTTTAGGATCGTTTTTGATATTGAATATTGTTTTATCAATTGTCTTGGCTAATTGTTCTAGCTCAGCAGCACTAGCACCAAGTGTTTGAAATTGAACCATCAAGTCGTGTTTAATTTTATGGCTATCTATTCCTGATTGTTGACTCCAAAGATAAAACAAGCGATGGATCAAGATACCAATATGCCTTGCCGGATCAAATTGCCAGGGTTTAACAAAGTTGTTTTTCAAATCATTTGAATAGTCTTCTGGTGGTGGCTGATCAATTGCCTTAACTGCATGTAAAACAGGCGCTTGCCAAGAGTTTTTCAAGCGCCTTATAGCTATTGGTTGTTCATCTTCTGGCGTTAAGTTTGTACCCGGGGCAGGGACAAATTGGGTTACTAGTTCGCCATCGGGGTAGAGTTGTCCTTGGATGATCGGCCATAATTTTGCCAAAGGTGAACCCGCAGTTGGGGTCTTGAAAAGGTTGTCATCGCCATCTACTTTAGGATTTGATTGAATGCCTGCCAATAGATGCAGTTGCATCTTGGCCCGCGTGGCAGCGACATAGAGTAATCTTGATAATTCATGGTTTGCCTTTTGTTGCTCAACAATGCGAAGGTAATCATAGATCGCATCTTGTTTTTCCCGCTTTATTGGCGCCATGATTAATTCAGTGCTGCCTCGTCTTGTTGGAAATTCTTGCCAAAGCAATAATTGATGTCGATCACTGGGGCTAGCGCGTTCCAATGCCGGCAAGATGACCACATCAAACTCCAGACCCTTGGCCTTATGGATAGTCATGACATCAACAGCATTGTCAGGAACTTCTTGGATGTTGGCTGCAAGTGAGAATAGTCTTCTTTCAAGCCGTTCAAAATCGACGATATCACCACCTTCGCTTAGTTCTGTCACTAAATTGAAATAGGCGCGGGCATCGGCTAAATCTGATGCTTCACTGACACAGGCCGGCCCGCCTAATGCTTGCCAAGTCTGTTCTAGCCACTTGGCCAAGGGTAGACGCCGTCGATTCCGCAAGGCATAGGTAAAAATGGGAATAATGCGTTCAAGGCGAACCTTGGCATCAGCGGATAAGTTTTCATGGGGCGTAGTTTGTAATAATTGCCAGATAGTCGCTTGTTGATCTTCACCCACAATAGTGAGCAGGTCGGCCAACAATATACCGGCCCAGGGGGCGCGTAAAATCGCTAGCCATGCCAGACGATCACCCGGGTGCAATAAGGCCTTGGTTAAACTAAATAAATCTTGCACTAACATGCGATGACCTAAGGTTTCGATCTCAATCGCACGATAAGGGATATTAGCCTGTTTCAGCATGGGTAAGATAGCTAACAAGTGACTACGTGCCATGACTAAAAGTCCAATGGTAGCATTTGGATTCACTGTTTTTGTATGCTGAATGATATTGACGATGGTCTGAGGCGCCAAGTCTTGTTGCTCATCCAAATGGGGATGTAAGTAGATAGCTTGACTCAGACTTTGATTTTGTTTATGTGCCTTGGAGGCGGCGAATCGAATGGCACCACTGGCCAAGTCATCTTGTTTTGGCAACACCTCAACAAAGGTTTGATTTACCCAGTCGATGATCCCTGGCTCAGAACGAAAATTCACCCCTAATTGCAGCGGCGTTAATTTAATTTGCCCAACACCAGTTTCTTGTGCCTGTAAAAATAGACCTACTTCTGCCTTACGAAAACGATAGATCGATTGCATGGGATCACCCACCAAGAATAGGGTGCGGCCATCATTGCCTTGCCAACCCGCAGTCAATTGTTCTAGCAGTCGAAATTGCACCAATGAGGTATCTTGAAATTCATCGATCAATAAATGGCGGATTTGATAATCTAGGCGTAAGGCAAGGTCTGTCGGCGCATCGGGGTTACCTAGGGCCGCGATCGCTTTTAACGTGATCTCTGTGTGATCGACGACACCATATTCTTTAAATAACAATTGCAATAGGGCAACAGTGATCGGTAATAACTCAACTAGGGCTTCTATAATTTGCCATTGTTGATCGTTATAATAGGGGGGTGGTAATTGCAGACAGGTTTGCAATTGTTGGCGCAGAATTTCATCATCTGCCAACTCTGCGAGCAAGGTTAGCATGCGTTGTTTCATCTGTTTATATAAGGTTTGCAATTCCTTATCTTTACAATTGGATGGCGCAGGAAATCCTTGTTTAGTAGTGACTTGTTTGCGAAAGTTAAAGTCCTTCGTGAGTAATAAGCTCGCCAAGGTTTGCCATTTAGTTAACTCATGAACACCAACTTCCGGCAGGTCAATGATGTCGATGAGTGTCGAAAATTCAGAGTCTGGTTCTATGTGTTGTTTGGCAAATGCTATTAATTCCAAGAGTTCCTGTTGCAAATTTATTGGCAAATTACAGCTAAGTTCTTGCAGACATTCACTAATGACTATTTGCAAGGCGCGCTCTAAGTGTTCCCTTGGATTACGATCAATGACATGGCTTAACCATTGATCCCGGGTGGCTAACATCGCCATTAACAACCGCTCAACCTTGCCGATATCGTTATCCAAGTGTTCAAGCAACATTGCCAAGGCTTCGACCCAGGGTTGGTTGCTATCAAGTGAGGCAATACATTGTCGCGCTGCTTGTTGGTAAAGTTCATGGCAATCATCGCTAATCCTAGGTTGGGCACCTAGACCAGTAACGATTGGCATTTGACTGGTGATCCGCGCGCATAAAGAGTCGATGGTGGTGGTACGTAATCGGTTTGGGTTTGCCAATAGTTGCCAGCCAAGTTCTTGATCGCGTTGCAGCACGGCACGCGCCAAGTGGTAAGTCTGTAAGGCGTGGGCATCGGTAGGGGGGGTGCCATGGTGGGCTGTCTCTAAGGCTGAAATAATCCGTGCGCGCATTTCAAAGGCTGCTTTACGGGTAAATGTAATCGCCACAACTTCTTCAGGGTTTTGCTCGGCATGCGATAATAACAGTAACACGCGTTGGGTTAATAATTCGGTTTTACCAGAACCAGCCGGGGCTTGGACGATGAATGATTGACTTGGGTCAAGTGCTTGGCTGCGAGCAGCTTGATCAAACACGGGTGTGGCTGTAGTCGCAAATTCGGGTTTAGTCTCAATCACCATTATTCTGCCTCCGCAATGCGACACAAGGGATGCAATTCGCAAAATTGGCAAGTCTTGGCACCTTCTTTGGGATCAACTTGTGCCTTACCTTCATGAAATTGTTGGGCTAATTCAGTAAGCACCTGTTGCCACGCTGTTTGTTGACTTTGCCAATCGGTTTCGAATTGCTCTTGCTTGAGTTTGGCAATCGGGACCACGCCGTCAATCTCTGTTTCACTATCGGCAATGCCTTTATAAGCCAAACCAGTCGTATTAATTTTGGCAAATAATAAACCTTGATACTTAGCTTTATCAGTAATGCAATAGATCGGTAACTGTGGGTCATTAGGTCTTTCACCCAGCCAATCATTAATGCTGGGATTTCCTGTTTTATAATCAACAATCAATTGTCGGCCATCGGCCAATTGATCTATACGGTCTACTTGGATCTTGAGTGACAATGAACCTATGGTAGTTTGACCACTTTGTTCAGTCGCAATGACCTTGAAGAAGGGGCGTTGCTTTTCATAGTGCAACCAAGCCAGCAATAAATCCAACAGACGTTGACGTTCAATGGCTTGGAAACGTTGGCCGCGCAGTGAAGGTCGATATTTTTTCAAATGTAACAAGGCTTGATCAATAGACTCTAACAACAAGGTTCTCAATTCGTTCTCATCCAGAATAAACAATTGTTGTTGATCGCCGAGTGTTTGCCAAACTTGGTGCAATATCTGGTGTAGCAGTGAGCCGCGTTCGAAGGCGGCCAGTCCAGGGCTTGGCGACTCAAGACCGCTGGCACCTAGGCGGAAACTGGCGAAGGCCTTGAATGGACACGCGGCTTGATATTTTAATAAGGCAGTACCACCGTGTAATTGATCCATTTGTTTCAGCGGTGGTGCTTGATCATCAATCACTTGTTCTAGATCACCGCTTACCTGGATTAAACAATTGATGGTTGTATATGGGCTTAGCGCTAACTCGGCTGCTTCAATCTCTGGATAATCAGCCAATAATCGACTCTTACGTAATTCCCGGTCTTGTTCTTGTTTTGGATAACTGAAGATGACTTGGTTTCCGGCCTTGGCAAAGCGTTTAGTTAACTGTTGGCAATAATGTAATTCGCGTTTGGCATCGGCATGTGGCATGTGATGTTGGCGTTGCAGTGATATTGGGATGAAGGGGTTAGGTTTGGCAGGCATTGGCCAAACAGCATCGTGTAGTCCCATCACCCAAAGTCTATCAAATTGTAAGCCAGCTGCTTCAAGGGTGCCAAGGATTTGGATTGGGGCCGGTTTTGATTGAGCTTGGAATAGTGTCTCACTGGCTAATTGTTGCAGCAGTAGCTTGGCTTGGCTAAAGTTCAAGTGTGCATGAATGGAATTGAGGGCAATGAATTGATCCAAGACTTTATAATAGGTTTGTAATTGTTGATATTCAATGCTGTTTAATTCTCTTTGGCCTGGCCATCCCATACTCGAGAGTAATTGCATGAAGTGATCTGCCCATTGTCTAGGGCTTGCCTTTTCTGGGAATGTATATAAGAGAGCGAGATAATCATCAAGCATTTGGCTGAAGCAACGACAATAGTTTTGGCTATGATATTTGACTTGTGATAACTCAAAAGACAATTCGCCAAGTTCACGCAGTTTTGCATCGAATTGTGCCCGCGACAATAGTTCATCTTCGGCGTCACCAAGATAGGGTGATCGTAACAGACTCCCAAGTTTGGCTAAGCTAATATTATTTTGATGTAAAGCAAGTATGAGTAAGGCAGTATAGATAAGTGGCTGTTCACTTAGGGGTTGGCCGGATGAGATATTATAGAGTTGTTGATATTGACTCAATTGGTCGCTGTCTTGCTGAGTAAAGACTTGTTCAAAGGCGTAATAAACTTGATCCCTGTTATCATTTAATTGATCAATGACACAGCCAATTTGCAATTCGGGGTTTGCCAGCAGGGTAGCTCTACAATAGCGCGCCATGGCGAATAATTCATCTTCAGTGGATCCAAGGCCGATCACAGAGACTTGGCTTGGTTGCTGCCCAAGATCCAGGTAATCGACCTTTACCTCTAGTTTGGCCAATTGATTTAGTAAACTTTGATATTGTGGTGGTAATTCATCAAAGCCAGCAATCAGCAAATGCTTGGGCAAGGGGAGTTTGTTATTACCGAAGGCAGCTTGAACTATATTTGCTAATGCATTGAATTCTATATAATTATTGCTTTTTAATTGGCACTGATATTGGCTCGCCCAAGTGGCAAAGGCTTGACTGTCAGGCTGCTCGGCAAAGTGATTGGGATTGATTTGGAGTTGCCACTGTTGCAAACTTTGCCACGCTGCCTGCGCTTGTTTGGCAGCCCCTCTGGCATTTAATAGATTGTCACCTTGTTCCGATTGGCTGATTACCTTTTGCCATAAGAATAATTCCTGGGTCGGGGTTAATAGTGTTTGTTGATATTCTTGGGCTATGTCTTGATACTTTTGCCAACAATAGTTAAGCCAACTTACAAAGGGAAGGATATTTGGTTTATGCCAAAGTGTTGCCCCCGATTGCTGTTGTTGTTGATCATAGAGCGCGGCGTAGTAGCTTGCCTGTCTACGGTTGGCTGTTAGCACCCAGGTCTCAGCGGTTAATTGTTGGAGTAATTCATTTAGCATAGAATGATTTTACCAATTTGTTGAATAGTTACAAAAAAAAGATTTTATATCTTTACCCCTTGACTTTTTATCTGGATTTCTGTTCTTACTTGGATGTTTGTTCACAGGGCTGTGTATTATCTCAAGAGTAAACCGGGTATTGCGATGAGGATTAGCCAGAGATCAAATAAATTTTGTAACTACATGATAAATATACATAAATTAACGTGGTCAAAGAGCCGACAAATTAAAGGGATCACGGTAAAATCAATGCCTAGGGACTGAATTACACGAAGTTTCCACAGAGTTATCCACAGAAATTGTGGGTAACTTTTTTTGCGTATTTAAAACAGTAAGTTAGGTGTGATGATAAAATATGTGCAGGTGATTCGTGACGAAAAATGATTGCTAGCTTTGTAAACCTTCGGTCAAACTGAAGTTAACACCTGTTTATTAAATCGCTTATTTCTTAAGCAACTTTCAGTTTTTGGTTTATTCATCGTTTTAAAAAAGTAGTAGAGATGTGCCCCTCATCTAATTGCAAATTGTTATGATGAAAGACGTAACCTCGATGTGTCCTCAGTGAGTAGTGTTGCCTCTGATATGCTTAGGTATTTTGCAGTACTTAATCGGATGAAGCATTTAAAGCGAGTTGAACAGCTGTTGTAATATTCATAATTGAATCATCATTTAGGCAACTTATAGCGTAAAATTTTTTTATTGGCTCTTTTGAAGCCTTAGCAAAGGGGCGACATTACGTAGCTTACATTTTAATCACAAGAAATCTTTTTCATGTTAACAATCCTTGTGTAGAGATCTAGTATCCATGCGGTGTATGCTGCCGTTCCTGATTTGTTTTCACCAACCTTTGGTAGCCTTTTGTGGATTAATTTTGACAACCTTTTTGTTATTTGCAAGCAAGTAGTATTTTTGTTATGGTGCCTATCCTGTAAAGTGAGAATAATAAGAATTCGGATTGAACATATATACAATTTTACTGATCTAAATCCATTCTATTACTGCACTAAAACAATAAGTTTTGAATTTTACTCTATGAGTTTTAAGCTGTTTTTAGAGAGATTCATTGACCTTAAAGTAACTTTAAAATTAGCGCATGCTTTCAGTTTTGCTCATTAATTCAAGGTGACCCTAGGTCAAATACGATAGCACTAGTGTATAAATATTTTCGTAATGAGCTAGTGTTTCGACGTCGTTAACAATTAACTTAATACTGGTTTTTCATTCAAATGATAATCAAATATTAATTATAACAAATAGTGATTAGACAGCACTTCCTGATAATGGATGAAAAGATGCGTAGAAATTCTTTATTATATTTTTTTGTAGTTTTAATAATATCCTTAACAAACAATACATTCGCCAGCGACATAAGTACAACGAGTACAAATGAACAGTCTGGATCTAATAGTCAGATACAGCTCAATCCTATTAAGAATAAGTCGACTAAACCAACTGCAACAGATACGAAGTCTTTAGCTAATATTAGTAAAGGCAAGCAAATTTATAAAAAAAATTGCGTAGCTTGTCATGGTGAAAACGGTAAAGGGATTTTACCAGCGGCACCTGATTTTACAAAAAAAGGCGGGGTTTTAGACCAATCGACAGCAATACTATTTAAAAATATAAAAAATGGGATTGGTGCTATGCCACCAAAAGGTGGTAATCCATCATTAACTGACCAAGACTTGAATAACGCGGTTGATTATCTTAAACACAGTTTTGCTCCTAAAGAGAAGGGGACTCTGAAGGATGAAGTCCAAGAACTCAAACAACAATTGGCAACACTAAATCAAAAATTTAATACCCTTGTTGCAACCAAGAAAAAAGCAGCAAAAACCGAAACAATTAAATCGCCGAGTAAGGTCCCAAGTTCTAAAAAGAAGCAGGTCCAGATACCGAATTCAAGCACTAAGTTATTCTGGGCCAGTCCCGACTTCTCAGGCCTTATTACAGGCGGTGCTAGCGCTGGTTTCAGTGTTCCCAGTGGGAAAAATGGTAATTTTGATCTTCTTAATTTTAATCCCATGTTTCTTTTTAGATATAAAGATTTATTGCTCTTGCATGCAGATTTAGATTTTGGTTTGGATGATGATGGCAATACCCAAGCAGATTTAGGCAATTTGAATCTTAATCTATTTTTAAATGACTATATGGTTTTTCAAATTGGACAGTTTGATAGCCCATTAGGATATTTTGCTCAAAATTTATCGCCAGATTGGATAAATAGATTGCCAACCCCGCCAGTAGGATTTGATGATGATCAAGCCGCGCCTCAAAATGCACTTGGATCATCACTGCGGGGTGGTTTCAATATATTTTCTACGCCTATCCATATTAATTATATCCTTTTTGTTGCAAATGGCCCTAGGGCTATAGCTGATCCAGACACAGGCTTGATTGATTATGTGGCGACGGATTCTTTTCCAAAGAATTATAATTCCTTTATCAGCGGTGGCAGAATAGGGATCTTACCAATCCCGAGACTTGAGATTGGGTTTTCAGGTGCTGCGGGTAAAGCGGCAGTATTTGGACTAGCGAGTAATATGCAAATTCCGGAAAAAAATCGAAGCTACGAGTCATTAGGTGCCGATATATCTTATAAATGGCGGCAGTGGGATTTGCGAGGGGAAGCGATTGAACAAGAAATTGGTGGTAACAGCAATAGTGAATATCCAAAAAAAGGAAAGTGGAAGGCTTGGTATTTGCAGGCAGCATACTGGATACCATGCACAAAAATACAGCCAATAGTACGTTGGGGTGGGTATAGTTCGCCGGTAGGCAGTGACGGCCAACATCAAGTTGCACTTGGGTTAGACTATTGGTTTGCGCCCAGCATTGTGGCAAAAGCGGCCTATGAATTCAATTTTGGGCAGCGTGGATCAGACGCTAACAAAAATGCATTTATAATTCAATTTGCAATTGGATTTTAATCTATAGTAATGGTTTAAAAATACATTTAACATAACTTCTATGAAGGTTAATACAAGGGATAAATAATGTCTAAATATATCCTGTTAAGATCACTTGGGTTATTTTTCTTGCTCTTTTGTGTAATGTCTGTGGGCTATGCTGAATTGCCCTGTAAGTCTAATTCTGATGTTAAACTAAATGGTGCGAAATTGTGGGCAGATAATTGTGCACGCTGCCATAATTATCGAGCACCATCGGAATTTACACCTAATCAATGGAATACCATAATGTTGCATATGCGAATCCAGGCTGGAATAACTGGTCAAGAGGCTAGAGCTATTCTCGAATATTTAACACAGGCATCACTTTCTGTATATAATGCTTCGCTTAGTCGGGAAGAAAGTACGAATACAATAAAACAAAAGAAATCCACAAAAGGCAAGAATAAACCATCCTCTGTCTCCGGTCGAAAAATATATCAGGAAACATGTGTTGCTTGTCATGGGGCGAACGGTCGTGGTGCTATCCAAGGTGCCCCTGATTTTACAAATAAGAACGGTGTCTTATCTAAGCCAACGAGTGTTTTATTAAAAAATATAAAAAATGGTATTGGGGCAATGCCACCAAAGGGTGGGAATTCAGCACTAGATGATAATGATTTAAGAGCCGTATTAAATTATATTAGAAACGTTTTCTAAAATTAATTAAAAACAAAAAGTATTATGCGTAAGCCATTGCGAAATATATTAATTATTTTGGTTATTTTTGCGATATTGTTAGGAATACTTGTCGTTGTATCTACTTACAATATTATTCATGAAAATGCTTTAAAAAAGGCTGCAATTTACCGAACCCCTGTTAATTATCCACAATATCCAAAGCCAAACCTAGCCGGAAAAACACAACAGCAGATAGGACAGATAAAGCGCGGTGAGTATCTTGTTAAAGTAGGTGATTGTATTACCTGTCACACTAATACTTTTATCAATGGCAAACCCTTTGCCGGTGGTTTAGCTATACATACACCTTATGGTACTCTCTATTCGCCAAATATTACGCCGGATAAAAAAACCGGGATAGGGACATGGCAGTCAGCCGACTTTATTAAAGCGATGCGTTATGGGATTTCACCAGACAATCATTATTATTACCCAGCCTTTCCTTATCTTTATTATAACAAAATAACGACTAAAGACTTGCTGTCCATTAAAGCTTATTTGGATGCGATACCAGCGGTTAATGATCCCGATCGTCCTGCAGAGATGATTTGGCCTTTTAACTTTAGGTTTCTCCAACTAGGATGGCGACTGCTGTTTTTTAATGGTAATGATACCGGTCCATTTGTATATAATCCTAATAAGTCTGACATATGGAATAGAGGGGCTTATTTAGTTGAGGGGTTAGGACATTGTGGTATGTGTCATACTCCTTCTCACCACCTACTTACGGATAAGCTGCCTTTGGCTGCGCCAATTAGGAGATATAATTTGACTGGGGCAGATATCCAAGGCTATTTGGCTCCAGATATTAGTAAAGTAGCGATTGGTCAAGTTCCGGATAAGGAATTAATGGAAGCATTTACAAAATACCAATCAATTAAAAAAATAAAATTTCACGGACCTATGGTTGAGGTAACACATAATAGCTTGATATATCTTACAAAGGATGATTTGTTAGCCATTATAACTTATCTTAAAAGTGTGAAAAGTATCACGCCACCTTCACCATCACTGAAGAATTTAGTTTTAGGTAAAGCCATTTATAAAAACCATTGTTCTGTTTGTCATAATCTAGGGATCAATGGTGCCCCCAAGATAGGTAATCCCACGGATTGGCGGCCATTAATAGATAGCGGAGTAGAGAAATTATATATTATTGCGATTGAAGGAAATGCGATAATGCCAGCAAAGGGTGGTTGTTCGAGTTGTAGTGAGAAGGATATTAAAGCAGCAGTCGATTATATTGTTGACCAGTCAGCCCCACCAAGACAAAAAAATCACTAGGTTACATCTTAAATTGAGAGAAGCTGAAATTAGTCGCGGGCCCTTTTATTAGAATAAACACAAATGTCTTCTGTCGTCAGGAAAGACTCGCTGGAAAAGTAACTTCGACTTCTAGGCCGTGACCTAATTCCGGTGGCCCTAGTTTGACATGGGCATTATGTAGCTGCGCGATTTGTTGTACGATGGCAAGGCCTAAACCGCTGCCAGGGCTTTTATTACCTAACACCCTAAAGAAACGCTCAAAGACCCTTGCCCTAAGTTCGGCCGGGATACCTGGGCCATTGTCGATGACCTTTAATTTTACTTGCTCGCCATCGGATTGCACGAAGACCTTTATTTCACTGTTATTAGGTGTGTAACGAATCGCATTATCAACAAGGTTGCGTATCAATATGCTCAAGGCGGTGACATTGCCCATCACGGTATAATCTTGGTCATTGGTGATAAGTTCAATATCAATTTGTTTTTCTATGGCCACCGGGACTAATTGGGCAACAATTTCAGAGGCGAGTTTGGAAAGATTGACAGGTATAGCATCGGTTAAGATGCCGGCCTCAGGTACGAGTCGACTCATTGTTAATAGCTGTTGTACCACATGAGTGCAGCGATCGACACCGGCAATAACATTGGATAAGATCGCATAGCGTTCTTCATCATTGGCAGTTTTGAGTGCCACTTGGGCCTGGGTTTTCAAGGCCGCAAGCGGGGTTCGCAATTCATGTGCAGCATCGCCTGCAAAACGTTTTTCGCGTTCCAAGGCTTGTTGCAAGCGTAAAAAGAGTTTGTTTAATTCAATCACCAGTGGTTTGATTTCTATTGGCACTGTGGCAGCATCAACCGGCTCCAAACTATTAGGCATACGATGAGAAACCTCTCTAGCCACACGATCGATACCTCGTAGTCCGCGACCAACAATGATCCAAATCAAAAGTCCGGCGATGGGATAGGTGAGTAGCATAATATAAATGTCATCTTGGGCAATTCGATGTGCCAATGATCGTCTGGCATAGTAGCGTTCAGCCACAATGACATTAATACCCAAACCTTTATTTTGTTTGGTATAGGTACGCCAAGTTTCGTCTGCCTTCTTTGTGCTGCTAAAACCAGGCTTGCCATCAGACAGCGGTTTGGTTGGTGCCTGCAAAGAATGCAATAAAAGGTTGCCTTTATTATCAGTAACTTGAAACTGATATTTGATGGCAAGGTCAGGTGCGTAAAAGCCAGTTTGATCTACCGCATAGCGCTCATCTGAGATTTGATTTAGGCTTTGTTGTAATGCTGATAAATCACGCTTTTTTAAGTCATCACCGAGTAATGCCTCAAATGAAAATGCAGCTTGGCGTAGTAGCGAATCTAAGTGCCGTTGGATATCTTTTTGATCCAGATAATAATTACCTAATGCGGTAATTAGGGTTGTGATAATGATTGCTAATAATAAGTTGAGGAGTAAAAATTTTCTTATGGATTTGATCATTTTTGCTTTTCAACCATATAGCCAACACCGCGAATGGTTCTAATAAAATTAGTGCCTAATTTTTTACGTAAATTATGGATATGGACTTCCAAGGCATTGCTATCAACATCTTCGTCCCAACCATACAATGTTTGGGTTAATTGTTCGCGCGATAATACGTGACCAACATTTTCTAATAATTTTTGCAAGAGGGCAAATTCACGGCGGGGGATATTGAGGTCCTCTTCTTTGAAGGTCACCGAATGGGATGCAGGGTCAAGCACCACATCACCATAGACAATTTGACTTTCAGCACGGTTAGAAAAGCGTCTTTGTAATGCGCGCAAGCGAGCACAAAGTTCATCTAAATCAAATGGTTTCGTCAAGTAATCATCGGCGCCGCTGTCTAAACCTTTGACGCGATCTTCTATTGTCTCTCGGGCGGTGAGAATAAGGACCGGAACGGTAATACCCGCGGATCTTATTTCGCGTAAGACATCAAGACCACCCATTTTGGGTAAACCCAAATCAAGTACAACAATATCGAAACTCTCTGATTTGAGTGCCTGGCATGCGGATAAACCATCCCTGAACCAATCCACGGTATATCCGTTTTGGACGAGTCCTGCACGAACACCGTCACCTAGCAATTCGTCGTCTTCGACTAATAGTAATCTCATAAACTGCTCCAAATGAAAATTTAACCTAAAATCTGTTGTTGAACTGATGTTTGAAGTGTATAGGTAAAATCAGATTATTTAAGGTATATCATTTTTATTATTAAGTCTATATTAATTATAGCTTTTTTGGACAGTTATTGATAGCGATGAATGACTAAGCACTTAGCTGGATTCCTAGATGAAAACCTTCTCAAGCAGTGAAACTATGCTATCATGTCATTTTGTTGGTGCTTAATTACTCGAGGTTAAACGTGTTTAGACCATTCTCTATTTTTATTGGTTTGCGCTACACTCGCGCCAAGCGCAGGAATCATTTTATCTCATTCATCTCCATGTCTTCTATGTTAGGCATCGCGCTTGGGGTTGCAGTTTTAATCACCGTATTATCGGTCATGAATGGTTTTGATAAAGAGATTAAGGATCGTGTGTTTGAATTAGCCCCACAGATAACAATCCAAAACGTTAATGGCGCAATTGATAATTGGCAGCAATTGGCAAATAAAGTGGATCAATATAATGGTGTGTTGGCGAGTTCACCTTTTGTTAGTGGGCAAGGAATGTTGACCCATTTGGGGATTGTGCATGCGGCAATGATTACTGGGATCGCGCCGACTCAGGAAGAACAAGTCTCTAAGATTGGGACTAAGATGGTGGCCGGTTCATTGGCAGCGCTTAAGGCTGGCCAATTTGGCATTGTCCTTGGACAAAACTTGGCTGAGGGTTTAGGCTTAAAGTTGGGCGATAAGGTGACGCTAGCGACCCCAGAGGCAAGTCTTTCGCCAACCGGGATTATCCCAAGATTCAAGCGCTTTACTTTAGTCGGTGTATTTCATGCGGGTAATGGTTTTGGTTTTGATAGTCAGTTAGGCTTTATTAATATCCAAGATGCACAAAAATTATTTCAACTTGGCCAAGCGGTCAGTGGTCTAAGACTCAAGGTGAAAGACTTATACTCAGCCCCCAAAGAGGCGATTGCCATGATGCAGAATCTGCCTGAACAATATTATGCGACCAATTGGACGCAACAGTATGGGCCATTATTTAAAGCCATTAAATTAGAAAAAACGATGATGTTCCTGATCTTATTATTAATCGTTGCCGTGGCCGCGTTTAATTTGGTGGCTAGTTTGGTCATGGTTGTAGCTGACAAGAGGTCTGATATCGCGATCTTGCGTACCCTCGGTGCGACGCCGCGCAATATTATGGCGACCTTCATTGTCCAAGGATTTGTGGTCGGGGCCTTTGGTACTTTAATGGGGCTTATCGGTGGGGTGTTATTAGCGTGGAATGTAACACCTATTGTTGCTTTAATCCAAAGGGTGTTTCACGTACAGTTATTATCGTCGAGCATTTATTATGTCAATTACTTACCATCTCAAATTGAATGGATCGATGTCATCCAGATTTGTATTGCCGCCTTTGGCTTGAGTTTATTGGCGACCATTTATCCTGCTTGGCGGGCGGCCCGCACCCAACCTGCAGAGGCATTACGTTATGAATAATTTAGCAACTGACCACACACATGCAGTCACGCCAGTAATTGAGTGTCGTGGCTTGTCGAAATCATTTCAAGATGGTCGCTTAAAAGTAGATGTCTTGCGTGATATTAATCTTAGCATTAAACCAGGTGAGCAGGTGGCGATCCTGGGTTCATCGGGCGCGGGTAAGAGTACTTTATTACATTTATTAGGTGGCTTAGATAAACCGACTCAGGGTGAGATATTGCTTAATGGCCAAGATATCCGATCACTGTCTGAGGCTAAGCTCTGCAGTGTACGTAATAAGATGTTGGGTTTTGTGTATCAATTCCACCATTTATTACCGGAGTTTAGTGTCTTGGAAAATGTCTGCATGCCATTATTGATCCGTCGCGAAGATCCAGAACAGGCGAAAGAATTGGCCTTGGCATTATTAGATAAAGTTGGTTTGAGTAATCGAGTTACCCATCGGTTAGGAGAATTATCTGGTGGTGAAAGACAGCGTACAGCGATTGCGCGTGCCTTGGTGACTAAGCCTGCTTGCGTGTTGGCAGATGAACCAACCGGCAATTTGGATTTCCGAACCGCCGATAAAGTCTATGAGACAATGTTGGAATTGAATCGCGCCTTTAATACTAGTTTAATCATTGTGACCCATGACCCAAGACTTGCACAACATATGGATCGACGGTTGAATATCGTTGATGGTCAATTGCAGTTAGATGATTGAGGTTGGACAGAACAACTTTAGAGACCCCCTCACCCTCCCCTCTCCCCCAAGGGGGCGAGGGAAAAGAGGGGGAAACCCCAAATGCAGAAAATTATTGTAACGCCAACAATAATCACAGGCCAATCAAATTTTATCTGCTCACCCCGAAGGGGTGAGCCCCACATTTCCCTCGCCCCCTTGGGGGAGAGGGGAGGGTGAGGGGGTCTCTAAAAATTAGATTGATAAAAAGGATGTTACATGCGCTCAGGGACGATCGCATTCGTAATAGGGACGTTATGTTTACTATTTTTTAAATCAATTCCACCATGGCATTGGCTGTTACTGATTGCCAGTTCCTTATCTGTTACCTCCCTGTTGCTTAATCATCCATGGCGGCGTTTGTTATTACCGCTGATCGCTTTTTTATTGGGTGTGATTTGGGTTAGTTATCAAAGTCAACTCGTCTTACAGCACATGTTGCCCAAGCCATTGGAAACTAAAACTGTTATTGCTAATGGGACTATCGTATCAATCCCTGTGACACAAGGTCGAGCGATAAAATTTAAATTTAAAATCAATAGATTAAGCGGTTATTCTAAGGCTAGTTCGGAGCAACTCTTAGCAGCTATTTCATGGTATCAACATGCTCCACAGCTAATCGTTGGTGAGCAGTGGCAATTGTGTCTTCGCCTAAAACGGCCACATGGTTTTGCTAATCCGGGTAGTTTTGATTATGAGGCTTGGACATTTCAACAAGGCATCGGGGCCGTTGGCTATGTCCATGCCTGTAAATTAAACCATAGGCTGGGACGAAGTACTTGGCATTACGCGATTGATCACATCCGTCAAGGTTTATACCAAGCCCTCAATAATGAATTATCGAGTCCTTTTAAAGGGTTGATTCAAGCGCTTACCATAGGTGTGCGCAATAATATTACCCCGGCTCAATGGGCAATTTTTTCAGCGACAGGGACTAATCATTTAATGGCGATCTCTGGCCTGCATATTGGCCTATGCGCAGGCTTTATCTATTATTTGCTGACCTTAATCTGGCGTATTGGCAAATTACCGCTCTTATATCCCACACCCAAGGTTGCAGCATTGGCGGCAATTATTGCAGCCCTAAGTTATAGCGCCTTGGCAGGTTTTGCGATTCCGACCCGGCGCGCGGTGATTATGATTTGTTGCTTTATGATTGCCAAGCTATGGCAGCGTCGTGTGGATCTTTGGACTAGTTTTGATTTGGCATTGCTGATTAATCTAATTATTGATCCCTTGGCGATAATTAATACTGGATTTTGGTTATCATTTGCCGCGGTTGGTACATTAATCTATTGCTTTAATAATCGCATACGGCCTCATGGTTTGTGGTGGCGTTGGGGTAGGGCCCAAGGTTGCGTGGCGATCGGATTGATACCGCTTAGTCTCGGCTTTTTTCATAAGATTTCATTAGTGTCTGTATTGGCAAATTGTATCGCCATTCCATGGGTTGGGATGTTGGTTGTGCCGTTAAGCTTAGTCGCATGTGTTTTACAACCACTTAATGGCAAACTTGCGGCGATCATCTTTAAACTTGCCGCCTTCTTACTACATCTTGTTTGGCCATGGTTGGTTTGGTTGGCGTCGCTTCATGGGGCTTTGATCCATTTTGGGGTCGCTGGAAAAATAGCGTTTATTAGTTTATCCGTTGCTCTTTTAGTTATGTTTGCGCCTCGCGGGATGCCGGGCCGTTCCCTAGTTGCGGGTTGGTTATTACCATTATTCTTTGCCACAAATATTGCACCCAATAAGGGTGCATTACGCTTGACCTTGCTCGATGTTGGTCAAGGTTTATCGGTAGTGGTACAAACTGCACAGCATATTTTGGTTTATGACACTGGGCCACGGTTTAGTCCAAGTTTAGATACTGGACGTGCAGTTGTGGTGCCATATTTATTGCAGCGCCATCAAAATCACATTGATATGCTGGTCATCAGTCATCCAGATAATGATCACATTGGTGGCGCCACATCGATATTAAAGCTAATGCCGGTAGCAACGATTTTTACCAGTGTTCCAAATCGCCTTAGCCATTACAAGGCTAGCTATTGCCGGGCTGGTTTAAGTTGGCGATGGGACCAAGTCGATTTTGAATTTATCTATCCACCTAAAATTATTGCATATGAAGACAATAATAAATCTTGTGTACTTAGAATCACGGTGGCTAAGCGCCATATCTTATTACCGGGTGACATCGAATTGCCCGCCGAGCATTATCTATTACATCACGCACGTCAATTATTGCCTGCCGATATTATTGTGGCCCCGCATCATGGTAGCAAGACTTCATCGAGCATGAACTTTTTACAAGCGGTTGCACCTGGCTATGTGTTATTTGCAGTTGGGTATCGGAATCGTTTTCATTTTCCTAGTCCAGAAGTGATAAAGCGTTATCGAAAAGTAGGGGCGATATCTTCTGCGACGGATGCCGCTGGAGCAATTAGCTTTGACATCAGTTCAGTAGGTGATATAAGAGGTCCATTAAAATATAGAAAATTACATCCGCATATTTGGCGGGCAAAATAAAAGGGTGGCAATTGCCACCCCTTCACCCAAGCTGCATCAATGCTTCCTTGCGGTTACAGACATCTTGCACAGATAATCCTTTATCTTCGATGCCCTTATTGCTTCGTCCATTGAAGCAAGTACGGCCCATCCATAGACCTTAGCTATAAAATAGCAAATGTGTTCGGAAAAGCAAGTCCACAGGACAAAAATATTATCATTAAGATAATGATATTAAAGTCTGTAATAAGCTGGGGCTAGATCTTGCCTTGTAGAATGGCTTGATCCAGAACACAACATTATCCTAAAATCCGCAGTTTAACTGCAGTTTTTAGGATAATTTGGGACTCAGTCTGCTTAACTTCTGTTCCGTCTGTTGTTTATTGAAAGACTGTATATTACTAAAGAAAATTTTTGTCATGAATAGTTCATAGGTAGGGTTGTCATCTGGGTCGATTGAGTCGATAACTTTTGCAAGTTGTTCATCTGATAATCTAAAGACTAGGCTATTGAGTGTTTGGCATGCTGCTTTGCGTTTATAACTATCCTGAGAATTTACCCAATCGATGAGTTGGTTGATTACTTTATCCGGCACATATACAAGCTTTGCACCAATGGCGCCAAATGATTTGCAAGCTTCAAGTTCAATTCTAGGATCTTTACTGCAAAACAAATCAGTGAGCAGATTGATTAATTTATCCGGCACGTGCAAGAGCTTTGCACCTAGAATCCCTAGTGTTTCCAACTTTTCCTCAGTTGCCGGTTCCTCATTACTTAACGAGTTGATGATGAGTTCGACAAAAATGGTTCGTTGTAAGCCCGGTAATGTGGTATCTAGGGCCCCAAGTGTTTTATATGCTGCTTCGCGTTGTGGATGATTATAATGCTTATCATTTAACACGTGAATAAGTGTTTTAATTACATTGGCCAGCTCTGATTTTGATAATGTTTCACTCTGATTAGCGAGAAATTGGCCAGCTGTAAAACAAACCGGATAAGAGGTATCAGTTAACTTGTCAGTGAATAGTTTGATTAAAGTAGTCCACTGTGGCTTTGATAATGCTGCAGCCAGAAACCAAAGGGCTCGGCATGAATTTAGCTGTATCATCCAATCTTTATCATTGCGTGACAAGGCAGTGAGCTTATTGAATAATTCATCCGGTACCTGTGAGAGCTTTGTCCCCAGAGCCTCGAAGGTTTTGATTGCGTTCCTGCAAACATGCAAATCTTCATGGTATAACAGGCCAATGAGGGACTTGATTAATTTATCTGATACGCTTGGGTATATTGCCCCCAGAGCCCCGAGAGTTTCGATTGTGTTCGTGCAAACATACAAATCTTTATGGTGTAACAAGCCAATAAGAGGCTTGATTAATTCATTTGCTACAGTTGGGTGCTTTGTCGCCAGAGTCCCGAGAGTTTTGATTGTGTCCGTGCAAACATACAAATCTTTATGGTGTAACAAGCCAATAAGAGGCTTGATAAATTCATCTGGATTGTGTATGAGTTTTGCGTCAAGATTCCCGAGGGTATGGATTGCGGACCTGCAAACATGCAAATCTTCATGGTGTAACAAGCCGATAAGGGGCTTGATAAATTTATCTGCGACAGTTGAGTGCTTTGTACTCAGAGTCCCGAGGGTATAGATTGCACACCTGCAAATACTTAAATCTTCATGGTGTAACAAGTCAATGAGGGGCTTGATAAATTCATCCGGTATATGTGAGAGCTTTGCATACAGGGTTCCTAGGGTACTGATTACGGTCCGGCAGATAATGGAATTCTCATGGTGTAACAGTTCAAGGAGGAACTTGATTAATTCATTAGGTACTATGTGTGAGGGCATTGTCCCCAGGGTCTTAAGGGTTTCGATTCTATTGATTGCGTCCCCGATATGATCCGAATTTTCATGGTGTATCAAGCTAGTGAGGCACTTAATTCGCTTAATTAAACTGATTATTAAAGCGATTTGCTGTGTGTCAGATAATACAAGATTCAGATTCGCGAGGGTTTGGATTGCGTCCCTGCAAATACACGAATCTTCATGGTGTAACAAGCCAATGAGGGGCTTGATAAATTGGTGAGAGAGCGTAGGGCCCAGAGTCTTGAATGTTTTATGTGCGGCATCTCTAAGCAGAAAATCTTGACCTAACAAGCCAAGAAGCTGATTGATTAATTCATCCGGCATGTTTAACTCTGATATCATGGACAAACTTAACAATTTATGTCTGATGCTGCCTTTGGGATCTCCTATTAAAGCTTTGAAACAGTCTTCATCTAAGCCTGTGTCTAATAACAGGGATTTTTTTTGAGATTGCGATGCTTGGTTTTTAATCCACGCCAACATTATTTCTTCTTGACGCTTGCAAGCCTTGTAACCGTGTTGTTTAAATAATAATTGTATCTTATGTCTTTCATGAGTAGCAGCGATGTTGCTAGCCGGGTCTTTAGGTATTTTTGTAAAAAAGCTATGCTTGAAAGTAGGTTTACCTCGACTGCTATTTTGAGCATGTATAAAACTGTCTTCTTTATTTACCCATTGTTCAGTTGGATGAAACACGGCATTAAATGCAGCTTTTTGTTTTTGTTCTAGCGCATCTGTTTGAAGAAGTTTGATAATCTCTTGATAAGAAAAACAACGTGTTAATAATAATTTGACTTCCCAATCAAGCTGACTTATCGTCGGTTCGATAAAGTGGGTTGCCATTATTGAAAATAATAGTTTTTTCGGCTCGGTAATGTTTGTGAGTTTTTCGTTTGAGGTGTGAATGATCGAAGACATATCGTTAGAAAATGCTTTTAAGGTGTCAATAATCAAAGGCTTATTTTTCGAAGTCGTTTCATGGTTATCATCAGCGTGATCCGTGACAAAAGAACTAACTTTCTCGAGAACGTTACAAAATTTTATGTATTCTTGAGAGTCAACCTGGCCTTCTTCTAAGGTATCAAGTTCATCGTCAGCTTCTTGATTATTATCGATATAGTCATGATATGGCATATGATCGCCAGGTTCTCCTGGTTTAATTTTTTCTTTACCTTTATCTCTATCTCTAAGTTTATCTTGATGATTAAGTTTAGAGCTTGCAGAATGCATACAATTAACCTCTTTGTCATATAGTTAGTTGTGCCGATTATGGCACGGCACATGACAAGCCACCTTGTCGTTATAGGACGTTATGTCAATCTATTTCGGTCAAAAGGATCATTTAGGATCTGGCCGAGGCCCACGTTTGGTCCCAGCTCAACCGCTGAGTTCCTCTCATTTTGGGCTTGCGTAACATCTGCAGCAAGCGTAATATTCATACATTTGTATGATCTAAAAGTTATGAGCAAGGAAAAGACATGCGTAGTCATTATTGTGGTCAAGTTACTGAAGAATTAATTAATGAAACTGTGCAATTACAAGGTTGGGTCCATCGACGAAGAGACCATGGTGGGGTGATTTTTATTGATCTACGCGATCGCGAAGGTTTAGTGCAAGTCGTCTTTGATCCATCCAAACAGGATATGTTTGCTTTGGCGGAACAATTACGTAATGAATTTGTTATCCAAATCGAAGGTCTTGTCAGAGCCAGACCAGAGGGTTTAGCGAATCCAAATCTTGCCACCGGCAAGATTGAAATCGCGGCCGATAAGCTGACTATTTTGAATAAAGCAAAACCCTTGCCATTTCCACTCGATGACTACCATCCGGTTGGTGAAGAACATCGCTTACAGTATCGTTATATTGATTTACGTCGCCCAGAAATGGGAGATCGCATCCGCTTCCGACATCAAGTCAATAAGGCACTGCGCAGCTTTTTAGACAACCAAGGCTTCATTGAGGTTGAAACCCCTGTGTTAACACGCTCTACCCCAGAGGGGGCGCGTGATTACTTAGTCCCAAGTCGCACTCAACCTGGCAAGTTTTTTGCCTTGCCCCAATCACCACAACAATTTAAACAATTATTAATGATGTCGGGTATGGACCGTTATTATCAAATCGTGCGTTGCTTTCGGGACGAAGATTTACGTGCCGATAGACAACCGGAATTTACTCAACTCGATATCGAAACCTCGTTTATGGATGAGACTCAAAACATGGCCTTGTTTGAGACCATGATCCGAAATTTATTCAAGGATCTCTTAGACGTAGAGTTACCAAATCCTTTCCCGCAAATGACTTATGCCGAGGCCATGTCGCGCTATGGCAGTGATCGACCAGATTTGCGAATTAACCTTGAAATCATAGATATATCAGACATTGTTAAAGACACTGAGTTTAAAGTGTTTGCTGAACCGGCCGTCGATCCACATGGGCGTGTCGCCGCATTAAAGTTACCTAAAGGTTGTGACTTGTTAAGTCGGAAGGAATTGGATGACTATGGTAAATTCGTGGCGATTTATGGAGCCAAAGGTTTGGCTTATATCAAAGTCAATGACCGACAAGCTGGTACGCAGGGTTTACAATCGCCGATTTTAAAATTCTTAGATGAAGCAGTCATCGAAGCGATATTAGACCGCGTTGCTGCGCAAACCGGTGATATCGTGTTCTTTGGCGCGGGCCCCAATACGATCGTCAATGCAGCCTTGGGTGCCTTGCGAGTTAAATTGGCAGAAGATCAAGATTTAGTTACCGAACAATGGTGTCCGTTATGGGTTGTTGATTTCCCCATGTTTGAGAAAGAGGCGGGCACTGTGCGCTGGCAAGCTTTGCATCACCCATTTACTGCACCTAAGTTTGCTGATGCCGATGCGTTAGCCGCTGATCCAGGACAAGCGATTTCAAGGGCCTATGATATGGTGCTCAATGGTAGCGAAATCGGGGGTGGATCAATCCGTATTCATAATTATCAATTGCAATTGGAGGTCTTCAAACTGCTTGGCATTAATGAACAAGAGGCGCAGGAACAGTTTGGTCATCTCTTAGAGGCGTTGCAATATGGTTGCCCACCGCATGGAGGTATTGCCTTTGGTTTAAATCGTTTGGCGATGTTAATGACAAATTCAAATTCGATTCGCGACGTGATTGCCTTTCCAAAGACCCAAAATGCTACTTGCCCATTAATGGCAGCACCGGCAGCAGTCAATCCCAAACAATTGATTGACCTAGGCATTCGTTTGAGTGCTAAGAGTAAAGAAACCAAGGGTGAGATGTTGGCTTCTGAAAAGATTAAGATAGAACATTAAAAAGTTAAACAGGACCTTAAGTGAAGTCAGTAAAAGGAAGAACTATATTTAAGTCTTAAACACACCAAGAACGCTCAGATTTTGGATGATTTTGGGCGAAAAAGCGATGAAAAAGCGCAGTGTACAAACAAGTACATGAGCATTTTGAAGAGCTTTTTCGCCCAAAAGCACCAAAATATGAGTGTTCCCTGAATAATTCACAGGAGCAAAAATGGCGGGTCATAGTAAATGGGCTAACATCCAACACCGGAAAAAAAAGCAAGACGCTAAACGCGGCAAAGTATTTACTAAATTAATTCGTGCTATCACCACAGCGGCCCGTATGGGTGGGGCAGATTTGGATGCCAATCCTCGTCTACGTGATGCCGTAGACAAGGCCAAGGCTGCGAATATGCCCAATGACAATATCGATCGGGCGATCAAAAAAGGCGCCGGTGATTTAGGGGGTGCCAGTCTTGAAGAAGTCACTTATGAAGGTTATGGCCCCGCGGGGGTGGCAGTGATGGTTGAATGTCTCACCGATAATCGTAATCGCACTGTGGCTGAGGTTAGACATGCATTTTCCAAATGCGGTGGTAATCTAGGTACCGATGGTTCGGTAGCATATCTATTTAGTAAAGAGGGCCAAATCAATTTCACTAAAGGTGTTGATGAAGAACAGATTATGTTACAAGCCATTGAAGCAGGTGCAGAAGATGTGGTGACCAATGACGATGGCAGTGTTGATGTGCTGACTAAACCTGAAGACTTTGCCAAGGTCCGTGACAGTCTCGAACAATTGGGATTGAAACCACATTATGCAGAATTAACTATGGCGCCCAGCACCACAGTCGCCTTAGACAAAGAGTCAGCGGAAAAGATGCTACGGCTACAAGATATGCTTGATGATTTGGATGATGTGCAAAACGTTTATACCAATGCCGATATCGCTGATGATATTTTGCAGGAATTGGATGTTTAAACCGAATGGCAGAACTTAAAACCATACTTGGCATTGACCCGGGTTCCCGGATCACCGGTTATGGATTAATCAAGACCGATGGTTTGCGACATTATTATCTATCCAGCGGTTGTATCCGTATTGAAGCCGAAAAGTTGACGCACCGTTTACAAACTATCTTCGATGGGCTGCGCGAAATTATTTTCAAATTTCAACCGGATGAGGTTGCTATTGAGCAAATATTCATGCATCGTAATCCTGGTTCTGCACTCAAACTTGGCCAAGCCAGAGGGGTTGCAATCGTAGTTGCAGCTTTGCATGAATTAGAGGTCGCAGAGTATTCTGCGCGACAAGTCAAACAAGCCGTCGTAGGCTATGGTGCGGCAGAGAAAGGGCAAGTCCAACATATGATTAGTGCAATGTTAAAATTATCAGGGACACCGCAGGCCGATGCCGCTGATGCCTTGGCGATTGCAATGTGTCATGCCTTGACCAGCCGGGGATTAAGTCGTATCGTGGGTGTTAAGGGAAATCGCCGAGGGAGATTACGATGATTGGTCGCATTACGGGTATACTTATATTCAAACAGCCGCCAAGTTTACTGGTTGATATCAATGGCTTAGGCTATGAAGTTGAAGTTTCGATGAATACCTTTTATCGCTTGCCGGAACAAGGCGCCAAGGTGACGTTGCATACCCATTTTGTGGTGCGTGAAGATGCCCATTTACTCTATGGTTTTTACGATTTGAGTGAACGGGCTTTATTTCGAAGCTTGATTAAAGTTAATGGTGTCGGACCGAAGCTTGCACTCACCATCCTTTCCAGTATTAGCCCAGACGAATTTGTGCAATGTGTGAATGATCACGATAGCCCACGATTGGTTAGATTACCTGGGGTCGGGAAAAAGACCGCCGAGCGTTTAGTAATTGAAATGCGTGATCGATTGAAGGATTGGGAACACACGGGTGATTTGAATCTTGATAGCAAACTAACCATGACATCGGGTGCAAATATGGGTAAAATGCCTGAGCAAGAGGCAGCCAGTGCCTTGATCGCTTTAGGGTATAAACCGCATGAGGCAAGCAAGGCAATCAAGCGCCATGCTAATGGCGAATTGGATAGTGCAGAATTGATTAGGTTAGCGCTTAAAGATATGGTTCGATAAATTATAGTTCAGTATTCAATGTTTTTGTGAACATTATATTGCTCGAAAGTTGTCATTCCGGGGGTTACTGCAACTTGGCGAGCGCAGCGAGCTTAGTTGCAGTTACAACCCGGAATCCAGGAATTAATGCTTTTCATTAAGTGATGATTTTATAAAGCATTAGGCAAGCACAAATAATTAAGAGAACATCATGCTAGAATCAGACCGCCTAATAAGTGCCAACCCAATGGCAGCAGAAGAACTCATCGAAAAGGCGATTCGGCCGATTACGCTGGATGACTATGTTGGTCAACGATCGGTGCATGAGCAGATGGAGATCTTTATTCAGGCTGCCCGCAAGCGTAGCGAATCCTTAGATCATGTCCTTATCTTTGGCCCACCCGGTCTTGGTAAAACCACCTTGGCCCATATCATCGCCAATGAGATGGGGGTTAATCTCAAACAAACCTCTGGTCCGGTACTAGAACGAGCGGGTGATTTGGCAGCAATCTTGACCAACTTGGAGCCGCGCGATGTGTTATTTATCGATGAAATCCATCGTCTAAGTCCCGTGGTCGAAGAAATCTTGTATCCTGCCATGGAAGATTTTCAATTAGACATTATGATTGGCGAAGGGCCTGCGGCACGGTCGATCAAATTGGATTTACCACCTTTTACCTTGGTCGGTGCCACAACACGGGCTGGACTTTTGACGTCACCGTTGCGTGATCGCTTTGGCATTGTGCTGCGTCTGGAATTTTATAATATCCAAGAATTAACACAGATTGTTAAACGCTCGGCTGCAATTTTAAATGTTGTTATCGAAGATGCAGGTGCCAGAGAAATTGCCAAGCGTTCACGTGGTACACCTAGAATAGCTAACAGATTATTACGTCGCGCGCGCGATTTTGCCGATGTCAAAAATAATGGCGAGATTAGCCAACAGGCAGCTGACCGTGCCTTGGAACTGCTTGATGTTGACCATCATGGCTTTGATGTGATGGATCGTAAATTATTATTGGCCTTGATCGAAAAGTTCGGTGGTGGTCCCGTGGGCTTAGACAGTTTAGCGGCTGCTATTAGTGAAGAACGTGGCACGATCGAGGATGTTATTGAACCTTATCTTATTCAACAAGGCTTTGTAATGCGTACCCCACGGGGCCGGGTTGCAACCCAACATGCCTATCAACATTTTGGTATTGCACAACCGGTGGGACGCGCATCGATACCACAATTTGAATTTAGTTTTGATCCTTCAGAGGAACCAAATTAGCACGGGAGGAATACTGTGGCGATAGATAATTCAATCTGGTCTTATTTTGCCAATGCCGGTCCGGTTGTAAAAATGGTGTTATTGATCTTGTTTGCAGCGTCGGTGTTATCTTGGACGTTAATCATTGAACGTGGGCTTTATCTTCGACGCTTGCGTAAATCGATACGGGCATTCCAGCAAAGATTTTGGGCGGGTGGCAATATAACAAAATTGTATTCCGAATTAACGTCCAGCGATCCAGAGCAGCTTGAGGGCTTGAGTCGATTATTTATGGTTGGCTTCAAAGAATATATGCGCGGACATAAAGCGCAAGATAAATCGCAGCCAACGAATTTAATGCTGGATGGCCCAGAGCGAGTGATGCGTATCTACAATGCTCGTGCCACCGATAAGTTAGAACAACATTTGTCTTGGTTAGCCACTATTGGTTCGACCAGTCCCTACATTGGGTTGTTTGGTACCGTGTGGGGGATTATGACTTCGTTTCATGCCTTGGGTAATGTCCAGCAAGCGACGATTGCCATGGTGGCGCCCGGAATTTCTGAGGCCTTGATTGCTACCGCCATGGGTTTGTTTGCAGCGATCCCGGCGGTGATTGCCTATAACCGATTTACCAACGAGATTGAACGGTTACTGAATGACTTTGATAATTTCCAGCAAGAATTTATCGCCATTTTGAATCGGCAGAGTATCGCAACAACTGAGGTTAGTCATGAATAGACCCGCCACACGCAATCGGCGCATGATGGCAGAGATCAATGTTGTGCCATATATTGATGTGATGTTGGTGTTATTAGTGATTTTTATGATCACTGCGCCATTGTTAACCCAAGGGGTGAAGATTAAATTGCCCCAGGCGAGCGCGAAGGCCATTGATAGTAAAAATCAAGAACCGATTATTGTCTCGGTAGACAAATTCGGCCGTTATTATTTAAATATTGCCAACCAACCGGATCAACCGTTAGCAGCACAGGCACTGGCGACGCGTATTGCCGCCGAATTACAATTAGATCAACAACAAGGCAAGTTACGCCAAGTGTTAGTTAAAGGTGATCAAGATGTTAATTATGGCAAAGTGGTGCAAGCCATGGTGTTATTGCAACATGCTGGGGTGGCAAATATTGGTTTAATGACACAACCTGGAAATGAACGACTAGGGTAGGTGCAATGGGTATAAAACACCGTTATCAATTACCATTTATTTTTGCTGCATGTCTACACGGCATCTTATTCATTTATTTGTTTGTCAGTTTTAGTTTCCCATCGCAGCCACTCAATTTACCAGGGAAGCAGGATAAGATTGTTCAGGCAGTTACGGTTAATCAACAACAGGTTGAACAAGAAGTGCAGCGCTTAAAGCAACAACGGGCGCAAAAGGAACAGCTACGTCGCAAGCATTTGGCGCAATATAAAAACGCTGCGCTTGCAGCGAAAAAGGCCCGCCGAGATGAGCAGCGGCGATTGGCAAAATTAAAGGCTTTGCAAAAGCAACAGCAAATCAAGCAACAACACGCACAAAAAGTTGAACAAGCGCGCTTGGCTAAATTAAAACAGCAACGGGAACAAGCGACCAAGGAATTATCCAAGTTAAAACAGCAGCGCCAGCAACTTGATCAACAAAGCAAGGCGGCATTGACGAAATTAACCCAGCAGCAAAAAAAGCTAAAGGCATTACAAGCCAAGGCGAAACAACAACAGGCGACGGCCCATACGGCGCAGCAAAAAAAAGACGCCGATGACTTGTTGCAGCAGCAATTACAAGCTGAGCAGCAGCAATTAAGCCAATCGCGCCAGCAATACGTTAATTCTGTGCTTGATAAATACAAGGCCTTGATCTTGAATGCCATTGCCCAGCATTGGATAGTGCCGGGCAGTGTGAACAAAGATTTGACGTGTACAATTTTAGTTACCTTGGCCCCAGATGGTAACGTCTTGAATGCACACATAAGTAGTAGCAGTGGTCAGCCTGCCTTGGATCGATCGGCGGTGGCGGCGGTCTACAAGGCATCACCTTTGCCGGTGCCAAGTAATCCAGAGTTATTTAATTATTTCAAAAGTATTAATTTGAAGGTCAGGCCGGAGAATTTGATTCAGGCCCAGGCATAGAAGTTTTTATTGTAATAGTCCTTGATTGATAAACTAAAATCTGGTGAAATCTTGATCTTATGGGCAGAAAAGATATGCGATCACAAATGCGTCAAATATTATTTATCATTGTTAGTATCATTGTAATGTTGCTTGCGTTCAACAGATGCAGTCATGCGGCGTTGGATTTGGAATTAACGCAAGGTTTGGCTGAAGCTATTCCAATCGCGGTAGTTCCTTTTAGTGGCCAGGACAATGTTGCCAAGCAGGAGAATATTGCCCAGATCATTCATAATGATTTGGCAGCCAGTGGTCAATTCAAGGTATTAGCTGCGAAGCTATTAAAGCAGCAACCGAGTCAATTAAAACAAGTCGATTATAATACTTTTGCTAAGCTTAACGTCAGTGATATTGTGATTGGTCAAGTGAAGTCTTTAGGCAATGGTCGCTACCAGGTGCAATTTGATTTGCTTGACGTTTATCAAGGTTTGCGTCGGCAGCAATATCCAACCGCTAAACCGATTCTTGCAAGTAAAAAATTTACCGTAAACAAAGCGCAATTACGCAGTCTTGCGCATCATATCAGTGACATGATTTATCAGCAGTTAACCGGGGTACCGGGTGTTTTTTCTACGAAGATTGCTTATATCGCGGTGACCAACGAGCATACCAAAAAGGCGAGGTACCGTTTGATCGTCAGTGATTATGATGGTTATCAGCCGCATGTCATTTTAACTTCGAATGAACCTATTATGTCGCCGGCTTGGTCACCCAATGGTAAACAACTTGCCTATGTCTCCTTCGAACACCAGCGTGCTGCGATTTATATTCAGGATTTAGCGACCGGCCATCGTCAAAAGGTAACCTCATTCCCCGGGATCAATGGCGCACCGGCCTGGTCACCTGATGGTAAACAATTGGCCTTGGTATTGTCGCGTGAAGGCGCACCGAAGATTTATCTTTGGAACAAGGGTAATCATAAGCTACGTCAACTTACTCATGGCTATGCTATCGATACCGAACCGGCATTTGCGCCGAATGGTAAATCGATCATTTTTACCTCAAATCGCGGTGGTGGGCCACAAATTTATAATTTGAATTTAGCTTCAAATGAGGTTTCACGGGTTACCTTTGATGGGCGATATAATGCCACGGCATCTTACATGCCAAGTGGTCAAGACTTAGTATTGTTACATTTGAATGGCGGTAAATTTAATATTGCGAAACAAGACCTAAGTTCTGGCGCCTTGTCAGTGCTCACCCATGAGAACAGTGACTCATCGCCTAAGGCTTCGCCCAATGGGCAAATGATTATTTACGCCAATAATGATGGTAATCAAAGTGTGCTGAAGATGGTCTCAGCCAATGGTAAAATTCACTTGCGTTTACCAGCGGCTGAGGGTAGTGTACAGGAGCCTGCGTGGTCACCGTATTTATCTTAGCAAGGACCTAGCACAACCAAAAAACAGCCACAAAGCTGACTGTTTGTATAAATCCAAAGATTTATGAATAGTTATAAACTTTGAAGGTAGAATAAAATGAAACGCTTTGTATACATACTTATATCAAGTTTCTTTGCCTTTATGCTGGTTGCCTGTAGTACGACAAATTCCAATAATGGGGCGAATAGTCCTGGGGCAGGGATGGGTTCAGGTTCGGCGACGGCAGCTGGTCTCGGTCGTGGCCAAATGATTGCTGGCTACAACACCAGCGCCTCTTATCGTTTGCGTGCCCCTTATAATCAACTCTATTTCTTTGATTTTGATAAAGACACAGTGCATTCAGACTATTTGCCATCGCTTAGCGCCCAAGCCAATTATTTGATTGCTCACCCAAATGCGAGGATATTGTTGATCGGTGATACTGATGAACGCGGTAGTCGAGAATATAATATCGCACTTGGTAATCGGCGGGCCTTGGCAGTACGTAATCAATTACAAATGGATGGAGTCAATCCCAAGCAGATTCGTTGGGTAAGCTATGGCGCTGAAAAACCATTAGTCCCGGCACATAATGAACGTGCCTATGCCATTAATCGTAATGTTCAATTAATTTATAAGAGCAAGGGTTAAGATTATGCGACAAATACCACATGAAATTTTACTTGGGGGCATGCTGCTTATTAGTACCGCGTTCACTTGTGTTGCCCATGCCGATGCCCCTGTCTACAATGCAGGTCAATATGATCCTGATTCTTCAGCACAGACCCAAGCCTATAATCAAAATGATCCAAATGGTCAGGATGCTGCAAATGGCTATGCAGCTAATGCCAATAACAATCAGGCAAATAATCAAAATCAGAATCAGAATAATTATCAACAGGCTGATAATAGTGCTAATCAAAATCAATATCGTGGTCAAAATCAAGGCCAGCAAAATTTACCATCACCAAACTTTAATTCACAGATGACCTTGGATCAGCGTGTAGTCAAGCTAGAACAGCAAGTGGCGAATTTAAATCGTGCCAATCTCAATGGTCAATTGCAAAATATGCAACAAGAATTGCAAGATTTGCATGGCCAACTTGAACTTCAGGCGCACCAATTGGCACAATTGCGTCAAGGCAAGCAAGCCGATAATAAAACTGCCGCATCTGTCCAAAATGCCAATTCAGGTATAACTGATTTGTCTGATAATGCTGCGACCAGTACCAAGGTTAATTCCAGTGCCAAGATTAATGCCAAGGCTAATGCCAATCAAACTGCTAAAGCACCTGGGGCTGCGCAACAACCTCAACAACAAGCAAATGGTAAGGTCCAAGCGGTAACCGCCGATAATGCCGACTTTCTCCAACAGCAAAATACTTATGAATCGGCATATAATTTCATTAAGACCAAGGAATACACAAAGGCGATCGCTGCGATGAAATCTTATCTATTACAATATCATAATGGCCAGTATGCCCCCAATGCCCACTATTGGTTGGGTGAATTGTATTATATTCAAAACAATATTCAAGCCTCGACGACACAATTTGAAACGGTAGTAAACAATTATCCTGATAATGATAAAGTGGGCGATGCCAAACTTAAACTGGGTTTTATTTATTTTGATAATGGTCAATTAGGCAAGGCAAAAGAGTTGTTAACCCAGGTAGCCCAAAAATATCCTGGCACCACAGTGGCGCAATTGGCCCAATCGCGGTTACGTGAGATCAAGCGCTTAGGCCAATAGAGCTACTATTTCATGATTACAACTACGCCTGTCGAAGCAAATATCACTGTTACCAATATCGATAAAGATCTAGGGCTTGAGTTAAGGATTACCGAAATCTTTTATTCAATCCAGGGTGAGAGTCTGTCCGTTGGTTTACCCACTGTCTTTATTAGACTTACCGGTTGTCCCTTGCGTTGTCAATATTGTGATACTGAATATGCCTTTCAAGGGGGCGAAAAGTATCACCTGGGTGATGTTTTGCAACATGTTGCTACACATGGTGCACGTTATGTCACAGTCACGGGCGGCGAACCCTTGGCACAAAAAAATTGCCTGGTTTTACTTAAACGTCTGTGTGATGCCGGTTATATTGTCTCACTTGAAACTAGCGGCGCCTTTGATGTCGCGCGTGTAGATAGTCGGGTCGTTAAGGTTTTAGACTTAAAGACGCCGGGTTCCAAAGAAGTGGCCCGCAATCTCTATGACAACTTATATCTGTTAAATGCCAAAGACCAAGTCAAGATTGTGATCTGTGATCATGAAGATTATCTCTGGGCCAAGCGCCAATTAGTCAAATATGATTTACCAGGACGCTGCCAAGTCTTATTCTCACCCTGTCACCAGCAATTACCAGCGGCTCAATTGGCCGAGTGGATATTGCAAGATAGATTGCCAGTGCGATTACAGTTGCAATTACACAAATATATTTGGGGTGATGTGCCCGGGCGGTAGCTGGACTTAAACTTAACCAAATTGTTCTGTTTAATCTATATTCATACGCAGAGAAAATTCATAAAAATTAACGCCTAACCCTTGTCATTCTCGAATAAAAAGGTATCATCCTACTTTTGGCGGAAGGAAGACTCTGACTGCCAGCTCACTTCAACGTGGGCCGTTAGCTCAGTCGGCAGAGCAGCGGGCTTTTAACCCGTGTGTCCTGAGTTCGAACATCAGACGATCCACCATTTAAATATTTCTTTACAGCATATCGTCGTATTTTCTTTCGTCGTGCATTTTAAAAATAATTGTTACAAAAAGTAGGGGCTCTAAAAAAATATCATTTGTATTGAACGTCAACTATGATTGCCGATCGTATTGCCTCACTTAAAAATGACACCGTAAAACCTTCAGTCAAGATTTTAAGGTTGAGGCAGTCGAACTTGTGATAGACGAAGGTTACACCCCTTAATTCAATTTGTAGTTTTTGTTGTTACCACTTACGCAACAGGTAGTAAATGATAGGCATCACTAATAATACTAAAGGAAGTTGAACAGCCAAGCCACTAATAATCGCAATTGCCAATGGTTGCTCCATAGTCGCACCTTGTCCCAAACCTAAAGCAAGTGGCAATAAAGCTAAAATGGCCGCAATGGTTGTCATGACAATAGGACGCATACGATTGACGCCCGCTTGTACTAATACCTTCGGGTGTTCCATGTTTTTTTCTAAATCTTGATATTCTGAAAAATAGAAAATAGCCACTTCTGTGATGATTCCGACAATCATTGTCATACCCATCATGGCTGCAATATTTAAGTCTATACCTGTGATCCATAGGCCGATAAAAACTGCGGCTACTGCAAGAATCGGTAAACACATGACGGAAATCGCTATGTAAAACTGCTCATACAAATAAATCTGTAATGAAAACACTAAGGCAAATGCAGTGATCAGCACAATAATGAGGTCATGAAATGCGATCTGCTGCTGGTGATACAGTCCACCCAACTCATAATAATTGATCTGAGGGAAAAAGCCTGGCTGGTTAAGCTTTTGCTTAATGGCTTTAACCACAGAGCCTGTATCGCGACCACTAATTCGCGCTGTAACAGCAATCATCGGTTTTAAATTTTCACGCGTTAATTGTGGTTGGCCATTGACGACAGCAATCGTTGCGACCCTTTTAAGTGGAAATAAGTGGCCATCTGGTGCACGTAGCATAAGGTTCTCTATTTTTTCGGTTGAGTCTCTTAATGTGCCAGGCACCCAAGTCCGTATCCCGAGGAGCTGATTATTACCTTGCTGAATATATGTAGTTACTGTCCCCGTAATAGCATTGGTCAAGATATTTGTTACTTGATCAGGGTCAACCCTTTCCATTGCAGCATTTGCCCGATTGACGTGAATCATTAAGGCATCACCCGCAGGATTAATACCATTATTAATATCGACAACGCCAGGAATGGTATGAATAGTTTTAGCTACTTTTTTAGCGAGATAAACTAAATTATTTTCATTCTCACCATAAATTTTAATTTCGATTGGTTCGGGTACGGCTGTTAAATCACCGATTACATCTTCCAACAATTGGCCAAATTCAAGATGAATACCCGGCACTTTTTCTTGAACTTGCTCGCGAATGTCATCCATCACTTGTTCGGTGCTTCTTTTATGATGGGCCTTGAGTTTAACAATAAAGTCACCTTCATTAGCCTCAGAATAAGGATCAGCACCACCAAAGGTGATCCCTGTACGACGTGAGTAACTCGCGACTCCCGGCGTATCTCGTACAATCGTTTCCACTTGTTCGAGTAAGCGGTTAGTTTCTGTCAATGAAGTTCCTGGCGGCGTTTTATAATCGATATTAAAACCACCTTCGTCCATATGTGGCATAAAATTACTACCAACCTCATAATAGGCAACGATGCCCAATATAACCAACGGAATAATGCCTAAAAGTAATAACGCGGGCATTTTGAGTAACCATTGCATTATGATCATATAGATACGTTGACAAGTTGCTAACCAACGATCGCGCTCTTCTTGCAGCGCATCTTTCATAGTTAATAAGCGATCGGCAAGTAATGGAATTGCCAGCCAAGTAACAAGGTATGAAATAATTAACGCCGAAGCCATTGTGAATGATAAGGCTTTAAAAAAGGCGCCTGTTACCCCTTGTAAAAAAGCCAGCGGAATAAAAATAATCGTCGTCGCTGCAGAAGAACCAGTTAATGGTTTAGTAAATTCTAAAGCCGCTTGCATCACACGCTTGTGATAGTGATCTGGGTGAGCGCGCAACCGACGGATAATTTGTTCTATCATCACGATGGCATCATCAATGATCAAGCCAATTGCTGCCGCCATTCCACCTAACGTCATGATATTGAAGCTCATGTCCGAGGCATACAGCAATAAAGAGGTAATGGCTAAAGAGGCTGGTACCACTAAAATAGCAATGATAGTTATTTTAAAATTTCTCAAAAAAAGTAAAATAACAAGTGCTGCTAAAATCACACCAATAAGAATCGCATTGCGAACACTTTTGGCCGAAGCACTAACTAATTGGCTTTGATCATACCAGTTAGCAAGAGCTACCCCCTTTGGTAGTCGTTTGCGATAAACAGCAAGCCTTGCTTTAACGGCTTTCGCAATACGAATACTGTTGCCTCCTGGTTGTTGATAGACTTGCACGAGTACCGCGTCTTGCCCATTTGAGTTCACACGAATCCATTGTGGCACAGTACCCATCGTAATTTTGGCAATATCTTTCAAGCGAATAATCCCTGCAGGCGTTGCTCGGATGATGGTATTTTCAATATCTTGCTGGTTATGTAAACGGGTATCTGAAATCAATAGATAAAGCTTATCATTTTGTTCTAATTTCCCGACCCCCGAAACTACGTTTGCAGCAGTTAAGGCTTGTGTCACATCTTGTATTGACAATCCCTCAGCGGCTAGTTGCGCAGTATTGAGTGCAACATGATACTCGGCCCGTTCACCACCCACAACACTCACTTGGGCAACCTCATGAATGCTCGATAATAACGGTCGTATTTGATATTGTGCAATTGTGCGTAACTCAGTCAGCGGCACAGTTTTAGATGTCAAACTATAGGCCAAAACGGGATAAAGCGCAGGACTCATTTTACGCACTAGAAAAGAAGTTCCTAGAGGAAGCTTAGTAATTATTTGGTTGATCGCATTTGTGATTTGCAAACTTTTCAGCGTGGTATCACTTCCCCACGCAAAATTAATAAAAATGGTGGCACTCCCGCGACTGCTGCTAGAACGAATAGATTGAATACCAGGTACTCTGCGAACAGCTTCTTCAACCGGTTTTGTTACTTGCAAAACCATTTGTTCTGCGGGTCTGTCACCGGCATGAAGCATAATAGATACTCTGGGAAATTCCACATCGGGGAATAAAGCGACAGGCACTTTAAAGGCTGCAAAAATACCTGCTATCGTTAGCAACAAAACTAAAAACAGTAGAGAACGCCGATGATGCTGTGCCCAAGTTGCAAAACTCATGTTGAGTCAATCCTCACGGCCATATGATTTTTTAATTCATAATTTCCCTGGGTAACAATCAAGTCTCCTGTGGCTAAAGTTGGATTTTCGATAGCGATTGTTCCTTCATCATTCCAAAGTACTTTAACAGCAATCCGTTCGGCATGTTGGTTCTGTATTCGGTAAATATAATAGCCTTGTTGATCTTTTAATACGGCTGATTGGGGAACTGCCCAAACTGTTTTGGAAACCAAGATAACACGTGCCTGAATCGCAGAACCAGGAAATATTCTCTGACAATTTTCCCCTGATAATTCTGCCCAAACGTTAACAAGTCTCGTATTCGGATCAATTTGGTGACTGACTTGGATAATTTTACCATCAAGTGTTTTATTGTTATCAAAAAAAGGCTTGATCTTTACGAGCATCCCAGGCCTGACCTTTGTTACGTCACTGGGATCAGCACCTAATCGTGCAATTAAATGATTACAATTACCAAGCTGCATCAGGCTGGCGCCTGCTTGAACTCGATCGCCCGTGTTAATCATGAGTTGCATCACAATGCCATCAAAGGGGGCATTAATATTTTTAATAGTTGTATCATCACCTAATACCTTGGCAGTGTGCAAACTAGATTGAGCATCTTGTAACGCTTTTTGTGCATTGGCTAACTGAGAACGTGTAGCTAACTGTTGATTAAATAATCGCCTGATACGTGCCAATTCAGATTTGGCCAAACGTAACGCCGTAACCGCTCGCTGATAGTTTAATTGCGCAGCAGGGTTAGGTTTAAACGTAAATAAAGTTTTGTCTTTTTGAATCAATTGGCCTGCTTTCACAAAAACCTGTAGAACTTGTCCGCCCACCGGCAAGCTTAACATAGTCGTTTGGGTAGGGTCTGTTTGCACACTGCCATAAAGCAGTAATGTGCTGGCTAAAGATTTTTTCTGTAGTTTGATCACGTTTACCTGTGCGCTAACTACCGCATAGGACTGAACACTCAGAAAAAAAATGGAGGTGAAGATAAATGCTATGCCATAAATTCTTTTCATGGATTACTCCGTGTTTTGTGAGGAGGTCTTACTTCACTCCATGGGCCTAATAGGGTTTGTAAAGCTATACGTTGCTCATTGAGTAACTGCTTAAGTGAAAGAACGATTAATTTTGCATGGATAAGATTGATGACGATAGCGCTGTAATCAATAATGGTCATATCATGATGCTGGTAAGTTATGTTTGCTGAACTAGCTAAAGACTCTAACGTTTTCATGCGCAGCTTGGCTTGTTGATATTGAGTTAAAAGCAAATTTTGTTGGTCTAAAATTCGATAAACATCATTATATGCAGCATTTAAACGCTGTTGAAAATCGTCATATAACTTTTGACGTGTAGCTTTTTCAATGGCTACGTTGCCTCGGTTGGCATTAAATAAAGGAAGATTCAAGGTCACACCAAAACCATAGTATTTGGCATCGGTCGTATCGGTAGATCGGGTAAATCCAATATTTAAAGTAGGAAACTGGTTAATAATAGCTTGCCGGTATTTTAAATCCTGACTTTTATAGCCCGCTTTCAATGCGAGTAAATCAGGACGTCTTAAAGCCAAGTTATGTAAGGCTTGTTTGACTTCACGCACGTTAAATGATTTTAAGGGAAAAACTGGGTTTAATGTTAACTTGGTTTTCGGTGCTAAGTTTAATAATTTATTTAAAGCATACTGATTTTGGTGAAGATGTTGCTCGATTGTATTAATTTGCTGTATCCCTGATTGTAACGCCAGTAATTGTGTCCCTACGCTGCTTAAGGTTGCATTCCTTTCTTGCAAAGCTTGCTGAATTCTTTGATAGGCCAGACTAATTACTGAATAATAATGAAGGAAAACCTTAAGTTGTGCTCGCTCAGAGACAATTTGGTTAAATAGGGTTTCTGCCTGAATGATGACCTGCCATTCTTGCCATAAAACATTCAAATTAGTCTGTTGTTCCGCTTCAATTGCGGCATTTTTCTTGGTGTTATAAGTAAGCAAGGCGGTAAAATCATAACTCAAGGCGGTATCAAAACCCTTGACGCCGGGATTAATAGGAAACAATCGGTCAAAATGAAATTGTGGATCAGGTAATAATCTCGCGGAAAAAGCTTGTGCAGCTGCAACTTTAGCATCATCTCGCGCTACCTTTAATAAGGGATCATTGACTACCGCCAGCATGGCAACATCGGTCATATCTAAGCCCTGGGCAACATTGATTCGATGCGGTTTAGTTTTTGGAAAAGGTAGTGATGCTGTTCTAATCGTAACCTGGACATTACGTTTTGCGAAGGCAGGTTTAGTTGGCAATGGTTTAGACTGGTATGTGCTACATGCCGATACTATTAGCATTAGCACTGTGTTACTTATTACTTGAATAAATGGTCGAATCTTCATTTGTTCAACTTTTTTAGGTGTTTCCCAGACATGATACAGGATAAATGAAATATCAATCAGTTGACAAGCAAAGCCTACCTCTATAGTCATTAAAATTTAATCATTTCTAGCTAAAATAATTAACCAGACTATGCAAATGACTACCATAGATAATCGGCATGAATAATAGAGTTGAGCAGCGGTGTCAGGACCTGATAATCATATAGAAAGCTCCTCAAGTTAACTGGTAAAGCTTAGTTGATCTTCAAAATAGTGAAACCCCACAACAAACCTTGAAGTTTTGAATTTATTCGCCTGTTTTACAAACAATGTTTAGGCTTTGGTAAACCTGCAATCTTACATGCTTGACGTAAAGGACCATCAGGGAATAATTTATAAACCTAGAATCGGCAGTTGAAATCTATTACGAGCCCTTAATCGTCTGAATCTACAGGTGATTTTCACAAAATTTTTTTCACCGTACGGGTGAGTACTGCCTCAAAAAATTTTGCAAAAATCACCTGTACCTTCATTAGCTTACGCGCTCTCACTACGATTTCAACTGCCGATTCTAGGATAAAGATAAATACTGCGGCCTTTTTCCGTATCTAATGCTTTAGCTACAGTCTTAACGAAAATACGCAGAGGGGGGGGAATATGTTCAAAGCGTTGATAAAAATTTCGGATCAAATGGATAATTTCCCAGAGCGATTACAATTGCAATTACACAAATATATTTGGGGTGATGTGCCCGGGCGATAGTTGCACTTAATTTTAACCAAATCTCCCTGTCCAATTTGCATTCATGCGTAGGAAAAATTCATAAAAATTAACGTCTAACCCTTGTCATTCTCGAATAAAAAGGTATCATCCTACTTTCGGCGGAAGGAAGACTCTGACTGCCAGCTCACTTCAACGTGGGCCGTTAGCTCAGTCGGCAGAGCAGCGGGCTTTTAACCCGTGTGTCCTGAGTTCGAACCTCAGACGGCCCACCATTTAAATCAATGAATTAAGTACCTTAGACAGTTTTAGAATTTTGTAATTGTGACAGATTTGTGACATGGCCCCGATCTGCAGGTTGTTTTTTAGCCACCCCTCACCCTCCCCTCTCCCCCAAGGGGGCGAGGGATCAAGAAGGGTGCCCCAAAGGTTACGGTTTATTGCAAGGTTAATAGTAATGCAATGCTTCGTATAATTATTACTTCTCCCCGAAGGGGAGAAACAGTATTTCCCTCGCCCCCTTGGGGGAGAGGGGAGGGTGAGGGGGTTCTAAAAAATACTTTTGCAATGATATTGGTAATTTACTTGCTAAAAATAAGTTTCAAATTAACTAAACACTAAGCATTAAATACGCTGCGATACCAATTTACTTTACAAGACTTACAACAATGCTTAAGTTTGTATAGAACAACCGGGGTGCATCTTGAATGGAGACATTTTGCAAAAAAGTAGGGCCATAGGCTTGTCAATTCAGATCATGACCTCTAAGCTACTAATACGTATGAGCAGAGAACTAGTTATTTTTTTTTAAAAGCCTTGGTGTTTATATTAACGAAAAACCATTAATTAGCATTTACTCTGACCCCAATGATTTGCAAAATGAGCCCATATTTACTTGCGTGAGTATTCGGTTATTATCGATAACCATAAGCAACTGCTAGCGTGTTACCAGAAAGCTTTCATCGAATGGGATGTAAGTGAAGTTGATGAGGCGATTAGAATTTATCAAACTTACAAATATGCTTACAGGTGGTTCTGCACCAGAGATGGTAGGTAAAGGTATTGCTAATCCATGTGAACAAATATTATCTGTAGCCATGATGCTTCGTCATTCATTTGGAATGGATATTGAAGCCAGGGTAATAGTAAATGCCATTAGGCGTACTATCATTGGCATGCGGTTATAGCTTAGAGCTTATTATATAACTCATGATTATGCCAAAAAATCTCAGCAAGTTGGTTTTTTTTTGCCGACTTGAAAAAGTGTCATTAATCGATTGACGTGTCCTTCAATTGTTCTCTTGGACAATGCTAACATATCGGCAATCATTGCATTAGAATATCCCATTGCTGCGTAGTGCAGGACTTGATACTGCCTTAGGCTGATATTGTATATTTGACCTTGATATTGAAGTTCATAATTTTTTGCAATGACCTTTAAGTCATACGAATCATCGACTTGAGTGCATGTGATTTTGGAACTTTCACATATCTTGTTGGAGTAATGAGATAATAGATTACTTGAAGCTTTATTTATAATAGGTCTCGCGTTATCTTTAATATAAAATATATATTGGCGCAATTGTTCATAATGGTTTAAATAAAATTGATAAGGGTTAGCCAAATTAAAAGCAAGTGCAAATATTTCTACGTATGTTTCAAATTTTTTGGTAACGAATATGGGATCCTGGATACCAAATCGGTCACGGACCTGCCTGATTGTACCTTCAGGCCAACCATAAACTAAATCGCTATCAAGAGTAGGCAGCATTACACCGTTTTGTAAGGAATCAAGGTTACACAAGCCCGCGGGTGGCAAATTATCAATTAGGTAATGCTGTTCTGCCCAGCGTGGATCTGTAGCAATATTAAAAAATTTTTTGTTTGGATAAATACGACAAAAGCCAAAGTAAGTCAAATTAGCTTTATCATATAATGGCTTTGCAATTTCATAGAGCTCTGAAAAGGTCGAAAATGATGGATTTTTGAGTATCGATTTCATTGGATAAAACCCCACTATCATATTTCCTATTCATTAACTATCGCTATCAAACGATGCAGTATGATTGCGAGAGCATTGCTGAGTAAATTATACACCAACAAGCTGAAATTATGTAGTCTATATCCATCATATCTTTAGAATTTGATGAATCATAATAAACTAACAATTACCTACCTTATTACGTAACAATATTGTATGCAACTAAAATAACTAGTTTAACAGCCAGTTTATCAATAGATAAATAGGTATTTTTTACTCTATCTTTTTATTTACACAGACGATATAAAGATATCTATATTAAGCAGTTTTATAGTATTTCAGTATTACATCAGCAGTGGATGGGCAGCATATTTTTTCAACTAAGCGATACAACGAGGACGCTGATTGTTCGAACCAACAAATATTATATTGAAAATTGGTGGCATCTATAACTTACTTTAATCTATTGTCTTTGTTAAGTATTGGACATGCGATACCGAGTTAAAGGAGTAATCTATGAAATATTTACCATTTCAGATCTTCACTAGCAAACATTTAGGTATTCAATATTCTTCAATCACGCAATGGCCAGGTTTTTTGCCAGCCCATGGCATTGGACAAGCAAACATTCAATGCTTTGCAAATGCAGCGACAGGTAATTTGGCAGTGCAAAGTCGTCATGTAGATCTGGATGATCTGGCTGGGCCGCTCGATTTTTTCTACACGGTTAATACACAAGCAAATATTGCTGCATCAGCTCATTTCAATCACGATCTCAAGATCCAAGTACCAAGTTCGCCTGGAAAACCTGCATCGATTCAAGTGACTGGTGGTGATGGAGTGGTTGTGAAGTATCAGTGGGATGTGTCACACAAGCGTTATGTTGCGCCAGGACATGCGAATGGCATACCTACCATTTCTTATAATGAAGATTATAAGGCTTGGGTACGCTACGATCCTGCAACTAAAATGCAATGGATTTTTAACTCACTGGGACAACTCGTGACGCGCATTAATGCACAGGGTCATGCGCTTCAATATCTGTATACCGATGGTTTACTCACGAGCATTATTACTGAATCGGGTGATGAGTATGTGCTTAGTTATCGCACCGATAAAAGCAACAATTCCATAATCACAATTAGTTTAAAAGGTGTAGCTAACCCTATCGTTCAATACACACTTGATGCCAAGAAACGTCTTAAACAAGCAGCATATTATTACAATACGAATAAACCGTATCATGTGAATTATGAGTACTGGGATACATCGAGTGCAAAATTAAAATCCATTACCCAAGACGATGGTAGCAAGGCAAATTTTACATTCGATAGTGCGAACCGAATCGAGCATGTACAAACTGGTGATCAAGCACCATATGATTTAACTTATCAAGCTGGTAATACTCATCTTACAACTGCTGCTGGAGCAATCGCTATTCTCGAATACGATGATGACAAGCGTATAAATAAATTTATTGGTTATCAGACAGATATTAATGCCGACACGGCAACGCAATCCTATACATATCACGGCAATGGTCAGCCAGATACGTGCATTTTGGCTAATGGTAGTAAGGTACAACGTACGTTTGATGTGACTTCAGGATTATTAGTAAATTCTACGCATCCTCAAGGACAGCAAACTAAGTATATTTATGATGATCATGATAATGTGACAATCAAGCAGGATTATGTGGATACCTTGGGTACGATATCAATTAATTGCACGCGTTATGTCTACATCACCATCAAAACAGAACCCAATAAAATCCCAATTTCATTCTGTGCTTATAAAATCAGTCCCATGGGTCGCGTGACGGAGTATGTACCAACAAACGAAGGTTTGATTGCTGAAGTACGTCAATACACTAACGTGATGTTTAATGTCAGTAAGTTATTACCAGATGATCCAATCTCAGATGATCAGATGGTCAAATGGAAAGGCAAGTTATCTGCCGAACAACAACAAACAACTTTACATACGAATGTTTACAATGGTCGCGGCCAAATTGAACAAACGCAACAATTCGATGCGGTTGATAGCAGTAATAAAGGTGTTTTAACACCATCAACTGGGTGGCAACAATCCAGCTGGGATCGTTATGGCGGTGAATTAACCCATAAGGTTTCGCGTGTCGATAGCCAACTTAAAGATCCGACTTTTGCCCAACAATCCCAAGAATTTACCGATAGCTTACACCGTCAAACCAGCCACACGGATTATTGTCATAATACGACGACACATAGTTTTGATAAGGATAAATACACAACCTCATTGCCTGAGTTAATTAACCCGGTATTGTCAAAACAAGCGTTAAGACGATCCGTTACTACGACACAAGATAATGCGGGTTTGGCTGCTGCTGAGAGTGATATTAGTGAGATACCCAATCTATTTGGTGATGCCACATCACAGACAAAAACCACTTCACAAGTAAATGATTTAGCAAGCCGTGTCCGTGTAGTCACACACAATGATGGTGGGAAAACAATTACGTTTTTAGACCCGCAGCATCGCCCTGAATTTGAAATCAGTCGTACCGGCATAGTGACACAATACTTTCATTCTCTGACTTTAGGCGTTGAAACGATCACGCATTATGCTAACTCAATCGAGGTGAGTTCATTATATGATTCTGGAAAAACACTACCGGACATTAAAAAGCTGATAGCGCAATTACCGACGTTGCAAAAAAATCCTGATAATCGCTGCACATATAAAATCAAAGATAAGCTGGGTCGAATACAATTTGAAATTGATGGTGACAGGTATTTAACTGAGCATCTTTACGATTCTGCCAATCATAAAATTGGTGTCATTCGTTATGCTATACCATTATCTAGTGCACAAGTTACTGACTTTACTGATGGCCATGGTATTCCACCGAAATATGATAATACCAAGGATCGAGCACACCGTTGGTTTTATGACGATGATGGTTTATTGAGTGCTGAGCAAGATGGTGGGGGTTATGTTATTGAATATACACGTAACCCAGCTAAGCTAATCATTGCGAAACGCCGTTATGCCACACCAATTCCCGTTGATTTTGCTAAAACAACTTTTGCCTCTTTGCATGTTGAAGAGACTAATGATGATGCGCAAACACGTTTTTTTCATAGTCTGAAGGGAGATTTAGTTGCCAAGGTTGAACTTGCTGATGCACAAAAGCAGATTTATTACTACACGGCATATACACATTATCCTGACGGTACCGTTAAATCATCCTGTCGTTATGCCACACCATTAAAAGCTTTCCCAGATAAACCAACTCCACCAGCGGAATCTGATAATGACGAGGTTAAGGCATTCGCCTACGATGAAACTGCGCGAAATATTAGTGATAGCACTTTATATGGTGTAACAAAAACCAATGAATTTGATAGCCATGGTAATCATCATTCGAATCAATCGCGTGATTCACTGAATCTTAAAGCAATTGATGGCGACTGTGCGCGAGGTACTCAGGCTATTTTTGACCCTCGTGGAAACCCCTATGCCACAGCGAATGCCATGGTGAATGCAGTATTAATCGCACAAAAGGATCCAGAGAAATTAAAAACCTACTGGCAATCTTGTAGTGTGCAACATCGTGTGGATGCAAATGACTTAATTTGTGAAACGACACTTTCTGCTGACGGTGATCAACGCTATCGATATATTATTTTTTATGACGGTGAATTACGTCCTTGTGTTGTGATAGATCCCACTGGCGCGATCGTTGAAAAAACCTATAATAATTTTTCAGAAGAGTATACCACCCGTTATTATGACAAACGTTTGATATCCGATGAATTAAAAACTTTAACTGGAGGATTAATCACTAAAGCAGTTACCACATTAATTCATAGCAAACGTAATGACGTTGAAGATGTCCTTACGACTAAATATTACGATCATCGTGGCCATGTCAAAGTACAGATCGATGGTGATAAATTTAAAACGACACAACATACCAATGCCTTTGGTGAAGTTGATGAACAAGATATTCCAGTTGCGAGTAAAGAACCAACACTAAATATTACGCGAGAATTTGATACGCGCGGAAATGTCACGGAGCTAGAAAAGTCAGCAAAGGACTTAGTGAGTAGAGAATCATATGAATATAAAAATTTATTTGGCCGTCAAACAAAATCAGTCGGTGCTGACGGTCACGCATTAGAATTCGGACATGATAATTTAGGACGCAAAGTAACAACAAAGGATTTGGCTCTCAATGCCATTACGCATACTCAAAGTTATAATGCCTTTGATCAAGTTAAGACATCAAGCGACGCATTGAAGCAGGTTACCACCTTTAAACATGTCCGAAAAACACGTACCACCACCAAGGTCAGTCCTAGTGGTATCGAAACGCAGACGGTCACCAATGCCTTTAAACAACGTATATCACGTCAAATAGCAACACGTAAACCGCAGAAGTGGACGCATAAAGCGAATGGCAAGCAGGAAAGCCACATTACGAGTCTTGGTTATACGACTCAAGATCAGTATGATTATCGCAATCAACACCGTCGCCATCAACGCCCGGATAACTCTGCACGTACCTGGGATATGAACGGCGCGAAACAATTAACAGCTGTGTCAGAGCTCGATGCTTCGGGTAACATATATGCAAAAGACACATTTGTTCCCGATGCTTTTGGCAATCCAGTAGAGCACAAAGATCGTCTCGGCACTACGCATTTGGCCTGGTTTGATAAGCGCCATAACTGTATCAAACGTATTGATGATCCCAATCGTCCTGATGATAAATACATCGGGGCAAATATTATTACAGAACATTCATATAACGGATTATCACAACAAGAGAGTACGATTAAAGGAGATACTGTAACCGCAGTTGAATACAATTCTGCCAAATCGATTGATGGGCTCGGACGTGATGTGGGGGATGTGTTGGCGCCACCATTGAGTAAAGATGACGAGGGAGCATTAAATTTCGCCAATCATAAAAAACTCAGTCCTGGTGGAAAGATTCGGTCGTTCACTGACCGAAATGGCAATATTACTTATATTATTTATGATGCCGCTGGTCGCAAACGGTTCCGGGTCCGACCAGTGCAAACCATTGATGGTATCACCATCGGCGGTGTACGAGAGTGGCAATACAATAACAATAACTATATTTCGCAAATTCGTGATTACGAAACGGCTTATGACATGGCCGATATATCCCTAAAAACCACTTATGATGAACTCGTCACGTGGGCCCAAAAAAATACGAATAGTAACGATACCATTATCTATCAATTTTATAATGATGAAAACCAGTTAAAATTTAAAGTCGATGCAACTGGGCAGGTTGTTGAATATGAGTATGACAATTACGGCAATCAGACATTGGAAATTAAATATAAAAAGGCTTATGACATTTCGCTGATTGACAATACTACGACTGAGAAATTAATTTCATGGTCAAGCAAGAATAGTGATCCTAAAGATAGAAAAACGTATCGGTTTTACGATGATGATAATCGGATACGATTTTTAATTGATGCAGATCATGTGGCACATGAGACAGAATATCTCGATTATAAACATATTAAAACAACAATTACCTTTGGTCATCGAGTTACAAAACCTGACTCGTTAGTAGGCTTAACGCCCGATGAAATTCATGCCAAATTAGTATCTAATGATGGTACTGATCGTTATCGATATTATGGCATCGATGAACATGAAAATCCGTTATTTGAAGTTGATGAGAATGGTTCGATTACTGGGTTTGTACATAATCTTAAACAGTCATTGACCAACACCACACGCTATAGCACCAAACTCGAGGTACCTGCTGCTTACGCCGATATTGAGGCCGCAGTGAAAAAAATCATGGCAGCACCGTTAAAATCTGATGATCGACAAATCATCTTTCATCGCAATGCAGTGGATTTCTGCGATAAAAAAATAGACCCTATTGGTAATGCAGATGGATACGATCGCAATGTAGTTGGCAAAGTACTCACGCATGTTGATCGTGATGAACAAATGCATGAACAATTCTTTGATCGAGGTATGCGTCACACGCTTTCTATTACACCGCCATTTCCAGTGTCGTACGGTCATTACGATACCAAAACAGAAAAACCCGTAGTCACTGATCCAGTGCTGCACCGACGTCAAGATTTACGTGAACTTGATCGAAGTGGGAATGTGACTGGGTTGATCATGGCGCAACATGATCCCGATGAACGACAATCTAAAGCCCAAGTGAATGCCTTAAACAAAATGGTGGGCACGAGCACGAAAGTCCCTGTAGATGATCCTGATGTGAACGCAAGTTTTAGTAAGCCACCTGTAAACATAAAAACAGTAGGAACTAAAACTATTTATAATGCCAAAGGCCTTAAAATAGTTCATATTGGAAAAAATGGGGAGACATTATTTTGGGTCTATGATCAACACAAACGTCTTAAGTATTTTGTGAATAGCGACAATCGGGTTACTAAGTTTGTGCGTAATGAATTTGGTGAAGTGGGTGAATTTGTTCGATACAACAATCGTCTTGAAGTGGATTTGACCCCTTATCTAAATAAAGGTTTGAACGCTGATTTTATTGAACAGCATCTTACAAAATGTCCGGCTGATCGTACGATTAAACACTGGTATAATGGTGTGGGTAAAGAAATTGAACGTGAATTTGATCCCGTTTACGTGTATGACACTAAAACCAAAAAACTTTATACCTTTACAAAACGGTTGCTGTTCGAACGTAGTGTATCACAAAAACTAACCGCGCGTCGTATTTTATCAAATACGATAGATCCAAAAAATCCAGTATGGGTATTAATGCGTTACTGGTACGATCTAAAAGATAATCTAATTGCATTCAGTGACAAGAATGGTTGTGTGACAACACATAACATTAATGCGTTTAGTGAAAGTGAAAAAGCATACGAATACGCAAACAAGCTTACCGGTCTGAAGGTTGATACGACATACGCCCAATTACTCAATATGCTTAAAGAGATTGTTGATCCAACCAATGATCGTGAATATGTATTGACTCGAGATAATCGCGGCCTCGTTACTTCAGATACACTGAAAAATGCGCAATTTGCGATGTGGGTTGATGCCGAGGGTAAACCATATACACCAAGCAGCAATGGACCGGCGCGACTCAAACGCATTACCGGGTTTGATTTAACTAGAACACATAAGTTCACAGCTACAGAACGTCATTTTTCAACTAAGATGCCAGATGGTAATAAATCACGTACTTATTCCAATGGCGAGGGTCATGTGATTGCGACTACGGATTTTGCTCGTAATCGATTTGATCGCAAGGGATTACCCACTACGAATATTCCACTGACTTTTTATAATGTTAACAGCTTTGGTGAGTGGTTAGGGCGCAAACGTTTTGCGCAAGGGGCTAAATCTTTAATTGATTTCAAACCCAATGAGCGTCCTGAACCAAAAGCTCCCAGTAGTGATGACTTGCTTGAGTTGCGTAGCATGGATACACGCGGAAAACCGTCGTTCAAACAAAGCGCAAGTGGTCATGTTAAAGGATCCACGTTTACTGCAAGCGGTGATAAGGCACGTGAATTTAATCATATGACGGATTATATGGTTACCAATTCAAAAAAGACTAAAGACCATAATCATGCTAACCAGACAAACCGCTCCGACTTTCGTCGATACCGTACCCCAGCTGATGGCAATTGTGGTTACACAGCTTTTGGTATGACACGTGAGGTTGCGTATAATTTACTAACCCAACACTTACATGCCATTCGAGAATTACTTCAACCTGTCATTCAAGAAGCATTATTAACACAACGATTTTTCGATTACTTAAAAGCGCATCAAGCTATCGCTGATCGTGTGACATTGGATCATATTACTAATAACCTTGATCGTTATAGTAATGATCTTGTTATAGCTCAACTTTATGTAAGCTATGATGTACGTGATAAAAACATCGATGCTGGGTGGGCACATCCAGCTGTCTTGCACGCATTAGCTAAGATTCTGGGCATTGAACTGCATATTTGGGAAGCGGGTGATAATGATGAGTATATTCCTTATCAACACAGTCAATATGCTCATTTTACCCCAGGCGTGGTTAACGGCAGAAGGGATTTATTATTTGTCAATGGTAATCACTTTGATATATTAGACCTTGAGCAAAACGAAAATGTTAGCACTACATCCTCTGCTAATACGCATGGCCCCAATTCAATGCCTGGGTCTCGCAAGCCAGGTGATCAAACGAATAATGAAATAAATGATGACACGAATGATAAAACCGTTGTCAAAGGTACGTGTCACATTGACGAGCGACGTACCACCTATAATTCAAATCGTAAACCTGTGTCGCATGCCCGTATCCGTGATGGTCTAGTCGAGTCTGAGCGATTGTCCAATTACAATGCATTTGATGAAGTCAAAGCACGAGGCATTGTAAAACAAACCAAGACTGGGATGGAGAAGGATTGGTATATAACAATAGAGCATAACAATTTAGGTCAGACCTTCCGTTCTAATGAATCAGGTCGTACTGAGCTGACTTTAAGAAATGGCTTGGGTGCATTGACGAATCGTGTTACATCGGTAAACAAAGATTTAAGTACAATCCCTGAATCGAGTTTTCAAGCTAATGTATTAGATGCGAATTATCGCGACGTACAACAGCAACGGTTTGTGCGCGATAATATGAGCCACGTAACCGAGGCAATTGAACCAACTCGACTTGCGTCACTTTTTGCCGAAATGGTGATTCCGCTCGAATGGCAAGTTAAGACTGATTATCCAACTAAAGGTAAAACCAGCGTTGTTTGGGCCAACCCAACAGGTGTGGATTTATCAAAATACACTATGCAGGCATTTTTACGTGTGCATCTTGAACCAATGGGCTCAAGTGTGCATCTCGAACCAAAGTGCTATCGACAATTCACGATTCAACATAGTGACGATACATATTACATTGATCTCACCGAACTGGCTTGTGATCGCTATGATATCGCGATGATCTACTATGACAAAACTGCAACTGAAAACGATAAACCGTTAGCCATGTCACAAGGACAAATCCAAATCACCACAACGCATGGGCTAGGGCAGTCGCAGTGGTTGACCATACGTATGCAAACAGATCCAAGTATTTCGAATAGCATTGTTTTTTATTTGGATGGTGATTTTTCAAAATATGCCTATGCGAACACCATCCTTCTTTGTTATAGAAGTGACGGCATTGAACCAATATTGGGATTAACTAAAGTCAGCGATACTTGTTATAAAGCTATATGGTATGAAGGGCAAGTTTTTACTGCAAATAAAATAGCGTTTAATCTGAAATTAGGGTGCGGTTCGTATTATGGTAGTAATGGCATATACGGTTTGCAAGTGCCGATGAATATTCATGGTCTCAATCTATCTTTTAGTGCCGAAGCGAGTAACGAACCAATACCGATTAAAGTGATTACCCCAGCGATAACTTATGAGCATACCCGCTGGAGTCAAGTGAAAGCAAAAACTAATGCCCAAGGAAAGACATGGCAATATGAAATTGATAATCAGAATCATTTATTGCAAGAAACGACTCCGTCTGTTACCAACATGGGTGAAAAAGGTAACACGACAACAGAATCATTAATCAAATCCTTCGCGACAAATTTGTATGGCTATCACCTTGGCATGAGTGATCCAAGGAATCACATCCAAGCTGATCTCATCGATGAAGGGGGACACCATATTATGCATGTGACCGGCGAAGGAGTACATGCCGAGTTTGATGTACGTAACGCGCTTGACCTACTAATCGACTTAATCGATAGCCGGGGCCAACGTTGGCATTTTGTTTACACCGGCGGGCTGTTAACGCAAGTGCAATTTCCCTCATCATTTAATTCAGACGCTGAAGTTGGGCGCATTCGTATTATTGGCTATAACGAACTTGATATGATTAATCGTAGTGGTATCCATAGTGACGTTTACAAACTTAGTGATTATTATAACTTTAATGCGCAAGGCAATGTGTGTGCTCACATCGATCAAATGTGCAATATCATGTTTCGTTTGACGGATCATAACAATCAATCACTTGCCAACATATGGAGCATAACCAAAATGTTGCTGTGGACACGAAATCCTTTCGGTCATGAGTTAACCCATCGAGATTTTAAAGGTGTTAATTACACAAGTTCTTATAATTTTGATGCAACGCTTAGCCAAAAAGTTTCTGATCAAGGGCATCAAAAATATGAAAATATATGGCCTTTTTTAAATTACCCGTCCTCTGTTTATCCCATACTTTTTGCTTTTACAAATAATACCGTAGCACCACCTCAGCATTTACAATTTTTATATAATGGCGGTGTATTGAGTGGGATTATTGACGTCACTCAGCAAACCCAACAAATCTTTTTACACGATGCATGTAGACGTCGCATCCAAATGTCTGTCTACAAATTATTAAATAATTTTCTCATGTATCAAACGTCAGCCTTATACGATGCGCTAAATCGGCTTATAACGAATAGGACATTATCTGTCACGATGAATATGTTTTATGACCGAAGTGGCAATACGGTTCAAATTGATATGTTTAGTAATGATGACCCATCAAATCGTATCTCGGTTTGTTCCACCTTTGATGCTGATAACCGTGTGTTGATTGATAGTGGTTATCGTGATAGTGAGGGCGTGGTTAAAATTGGCTATCAAAAGGGGATTAAATATGGCTATCGTGTCATTGGTCCAAGCAGTATGCCTGGTGCGCCGGATGGGTTTAGACATTCTGAAACACATTATCCGAGTTCGTCTGGTCCACAAACCAATATTCCGACCTATGATGATGATGGCTTGTTAGGGGATACTAAAATTGCAGGTCAATCGACACCGGTTATACGTAAAAGAGATACGGTAGGTAATATCACTTTATATGATGATGTCACTACCATGAAGTGGCCTTTTCATCCTTTTTACCGTAAAATAGGTTTGCATGCAGAATATCAATATTTCGCTGCATATGTTCTTAAATCCTGTGTGACGGAATCCTATGCCTTAACTCACAAACCTATAAAATCGATCACCACTATAGATCAAAAGGATATTGATCATTATGGCAATACTTTGCATAAAACGGTTGTGACACAAGAAAAACCGAATTATGACCATTGGGTTTTTTATTATATTGCCTATGTTGATTTGCATTATGTAGGTGCTGATACATTTATTCTTAGCAAATTATCCGGTAGTGGCAAAAACAATCAAAACAGATGGGCCCCCATCAACGTGCAAGTACGCAAATTTGATTCCAATATGGCATTACATCAGCTAAATAGCGACGTGTTCTACCTTGGTGCGCCGGATGGACAGATTTTATTTGGTATCAAATGCATGAGTCCCAATATCTCACCATATGTAGCCAATGCGTCAAATGTCGTTGTATATATCAGCAGTCCCAGTGGTGCCATACTCGGTAGTGTACAAGGCAATGATATTAAGTTAGCTGCGGGTGCAAGTCTCAACTCAGCCACCCATTATTTTCGCACGAAAAATTTAGCCTCGGGTGGTCAATTGACGTTACCGTCAGCCAGACCTGGTTTAAATTCAGTTAGACATGGCCATGCAATTCTTACAGGTCAGGAGCATCTTAGAATTTTTGACCCCATACATCCGGTTACATTTGTCGAGGGCAATGCCATGCTGCCTAGTGGTGGCGCAATAGCGCCGAATAAGGCAAAATATTATTTAAATAAACATTACATCCCTCAAATCAGGACCCATCGATTACAGCCAGGTGAAACTATCGAAAAAGTCGCTAAGATGTTTGATGGTTCATCTGCAGCAGCCAAGATGTTAAGGATATTCAACGGCCTCGTCGACGGTAATACATTACCCGCAACCGAAACCATTATGATTCCAGACTTTATTCAGGTTCACCATGATGCAGAAACAAGTTATCGATATCAAAAATTTATTTCTATTCTTAGCGAACACTTGGAAATTAAAATCGATTTTCCGGTTCCACATCACAGTTTCTTGTCCTCACTTATCGAAGCGATTGTGAGTGTTGCGATTATCATTGTTGCCCCCCAAGTGGCGGGGATTATAACAAAAGCAGCGGGGTTTTTCTTAGATGCCTTGGTCGGTGGCTTGATGGATGCCTCAGCACAAGGGGTAATGATTGGCTTGGGCATCCAAGATTCGTTTTCTGTATCCCAACTTATTGGTACGGCAGTGGGTGCCGGTACGGCGGGATTGTTTGGTGGAGCAGCTGGTAAAGCAGCAGGTGCTACAGCGCATGCCGCAGCAGCCGCTGCGAAACCAAGTATTGCAGCACTTATTAAAACCGAGATGGCAAAAGAAGGCATTAGTATTGCTACCAGTGAATTGCAAGCGCTGGCCAGTGGTCACAGCCTGCAATTTAATTTTGGCAATGTGGTCAGTGGTCTTGAACAAGTGTTAATGAATACTGCGTTAGATGAATTTAATATACATGAATTTGGCAGTTTAGCTAACATACCAAACAGTGCCCGAATAATTGAAGGGGTGGTTGGTGACTTAGAGAATGATGCGGTTACCGATATTGCCATGGATAGGGCCATGACTCTCAATGAGCTCGCAAACCTCATGGGTACTACGATTGGAGATGAGATTGGCGGCGCTGCTGACCATGAATTAAAGCATCTTCACGACCAACACGAGAGTGATAACAAAGCCCGCCAGCAAATAACACGTGAATTACAACGCAATGAAAATGAAGAATTGATGCGTAGCGCATATCGTCGTGCGTATTATGCATCTCAAGGCAAAGACACGCGTCATCTGGAGCATGCCAAGAATCCACATCCATATGATCATACTGGCCAAGGACATACTGATGTTGAAACAGATTATAGTGAGCAACAACAATTACAGCATTTAGAAATGGAATGGTATCATGAGCTGATGGCCAGACATGTTGGTGAGTTGTCTGGACATGTTTCAGCACATGGTGAACCATACGACAAAGCGGGTAATGCCGCAATTCGTTCTGAGTCTCATGTACCTGTAACAAGAGATACCTTCATGGATCAAGCCGAATACAAAGGTAAGGTTGCTTTGTATGACATAACATACGGTGCTGTTGTTGTTACGGGATATGCTGCTAAGGCAGCGAATTGGTTTACCTATAAATTGATGAAGGATGTTGGGGGGCAGGCAGGTGTTCAATATTATGATGATCTACATAACCCAACACCGTTTAAAACAAAGCTGGAAGATGGCATTAAGTTCTTTTACGCGACAGTAAAAAATGTAGCGCTTAACGAAGTTGCTGGTTATGGCATTGCGCGCGGTTTAGGTTTCGCGGCACCGCTTACTACTAACGCCATGAGAACATTTTTCAATAGCGGGAGTTTAATCAATGGAGATATGTCAGGGCAGTTACTTGAGGAGGGTGGTACGGCTTCAATAATTGATTCTATCAAAAATAGTCCCGAAATAAGAATTGGCCTTGAACATGCTCGAAGTTTTCTTAGAGACAACATGCTCGATGTCCCAGAACACTTAGTGAATGTTTATGGCGCTTTTTCCAAGTATGGATTGAGTTCAGGTATCACTATGACGCTAGGCTCAATGTATTCGTCTCGATTGATCGATAGAGGTGTCGATCTCATGTTTGAAGATTCAAATAGATTTTTACCGGGGGCAGTCAAGTTTGGTGCTAAAGGATTGGCAACCTTTGGTTTATTTGCTGTCAATAATAAAGTTGAAACAGGCCGGTTTGACTTTCTTGATGATTTTGAATCTAGCTTAATTCAACGCGGTGGTGATTTAGCCTTTTTTGAACCATTGAGGCCTAAAATGCCTCCTGCACTATATTACTACTTATTAATGCATAAATTTGGGTTTGAATTTGCTACTGATGAAGTTGATAGTCACCAGCAGAACAGAGCTAAATATCGTACATATGGGAACTAAAAAGTTGCTCGAAAATAATGGGCTTAGTATTTTATCGCAGGAAAAGTAGAAAAAATTACAATCAGAACCATGACTGGATTGGTGGGCAGGTTATCTTCTCTTCTATAAAACACCATATTATGTAAGCTTTATCCTAGAATCGGCAGTTGAAATCGTAGTGAGAGCGCTTAAGCTAATGAAGGTATAGGTGATTTTTGCAAAATTTTTTGAGGCAGTACTCACCCGTACGGTGAAAAAAATTTTGTAAAAATCATCTGTAGATTCAGACGATTAAGCACTCGTAATAGATTTCAACTGCCGATTCTAGGTTTATTTCAGCTATCAAATCAGAATCAATTTGTTCCTTCGAAAATGGCTTGTTGCATAGGGTTATTTCCAGGAGAAGGGACACGGCCAGAATCCTAATTTGAGCTGTATAGTTTTTATTAGTAACCACTCTAAAAAGTAGCTTAAAATGTTTAAGCAAAAAAAACCTAAGCCAACTATGATATCACCGAATGAATCAATAAAGTCTCTTGATGTAAAAATTAAAGAGATTAGTAAAGAGTTATCATATAAACTTTTTGATGAACATGCTAACTCTGATGACTTGACGCAGTATTATCTTGATTATAAGATAAAGTTGACCCGGTTACTCCTTGAAAAAGCTAATGCTTTAATAAAGTATGGCAACTTTTTAAGAGCCTGTGCTAACTATTATTCCTCGATTGAGTTAACGGGAAGCTATTTTGCACGCACGCAATTGCGATTTGATATACAGCAGACAAGATCAGCTATCGGTGAAAATGGAATAGACATCACATGTGAAATTAGCCCTATGAATGCGTTAGAGTATTTTTTGCATGGTTTACAAGCCTTAAGTGGCATAGGCTTGGAACATCCTAACGAGAAGTTAGCCTTTCTTTATTTTAATAAAGGTGCTGAGATGGCTGATAAGACGACAACAACATTGGCGAGTGCTCGGTGTTGTTATATGTTGGGTAGACTGTATGCAGAAGGGCGTGGAGTGAAACAAGATTACTCGCAAGCCATTGCTCATTATGACAAAGCGTATTATCCACATTTATATAATCATAATTGGCGTGTCAGTTTAGGCAGGATGCATGAACATGGATATGGGGTTCCCCAAGATTATAGTAAGGCTGTTAAGTTGTATCATAATGGAGCGGCCTATGATTTTCCCTGTGCGCTGACTAATTTAGGTATGATGTATGTAAAAGGCCATGGGATTAATCAAGATTATAAAAAAGCGGTTGCTTGCTTTCAAAAAGCAGCTTATCAAGAATATCCCGAAGCACAATACCGATTAGCTTGGATGTATATACACGGAAGGGGAGTCGACCAAAATTATAATAAAGCCATAGGCTTGTTTAACGAAGCAGCACACCAGGGGTATGCAGACGCTCAATTTCAACTAGGTGTGATGTTTGCGGTTAGATGGATGGTTGACCAAGATAATGAACAAGCGCATCTATGGTTTGAAACATATATTAATAATATTGGGTTATCACAAATTAGAAAAGCCGAGAAAAAAATTATAACGGATTTCTTTAATAGACTGTTAAAAAAAACCTCTTGCTTTTCAGAATCCTATATGGATTGTTTAATTCGAGCTAAGAGTTTAGAACTTCAAGTTGGTGAAAATAACACGCAAGCAATTTTCATTATCTACCAGCTTCTTAAATCCTTGGACTATAATAAGTTAAGAGCAAGCCTAAAGGGTATGGGAGAAGCCATAAACAACCAATTCAGGCAAGAAGATTATGTCAATCAACTTATATCATTTTGTTCACTACCAAAACAATCCTCAACACCTTTCTTATTTAAGGCAAGCATTAAAAAAAATGATCAACGTTATCAACTTACAATAAAAGTGTTATCGTATCTGGCGACTCACAGTAATGACATGGAACGTGTCAACCATCACTTCATTAATATTGATAACCTCGAACCGGCCAAGTTGATTTCAACCTTTAGCAATGTATTAAGTTATTTAAAACCTTACCTGAAAAAAAATGAATTTGATGTAAGCTTGATCCCTCTAAGGCAATAGTTCTCAGGAAAGAGCGGAGTCGGATCTTGAATTGCTGCATTTCGCAAAAATGTTGGTGCCAGAGCACATATCAAGTTACAGCTACTTGTTAAGAATAATCATCTAAGATATCAATAAAAATATAACTAATCTTCCCACGTTTTAACGGACAAGTTATTGTTAATATGGGACAAAGTAATTTATTGTCGAGTGAGCCAACTCAATCACTGAGGCTGGCTGTAGGGGAGAAGGGGCATTATGAAAGGTTTGAGTTGATGATTACTCAGAAAATCGTTTTAAAAATAAATTATTACCTGAGGCAAGAAAGAGCATTATTGCTGGATATGTAGTGCAAATTGTCCAAGGCTTAACAGATAAGATTACCCACATACTAATAGCAGTCTTTAAATAATCGTTACAAACAATGCTTAGGTTTAGGCAAACCTGCGATCTTACATGCTTGACGTAGTGGGCCATCGGGAAATAATTTATAAAGATAAATACTGCGGCCTTTTTCAGTACCCAATTCCTTGGCTACAGTCTTAACAAAGATACGCAGAGGGGGAATATGTTCAAAGCGTTGATAAAAATCTCGGATCAAATGGATAATTTCCCAGTGTGCAGCGGTTAATTCAATGCTTTCTGTTTTAGCCAAGGCGGTGGCGATTGTCTCATTCCAATCATCAGCATGTGCTAAATGGCTATGCTCATCTAGCGCAATTTTTTTGTCGCCAACTTTCATTATCGCATCATCCTACTTTTATCCACATCTTCATCTTACCAGGTCATACTTGGGTGATACTGTTCTGTTAAGGTAACAAAACCATCATAGTGTATTTGATTGATCTCTTTACTGATAAGTTGTTCAAGGCCACGTGCTGCGATATCTGACGTTAGAGCATAGATTTGTTCAATAGCAACATATTGTTGTAATTTCTCAAACTTAGGACTTGTGTTATGCAACAGATAAACTCCATCAGCCAAAAACAAGAGTGCATCCTCTGGTTTAATTACCTGCAATGTTGATAATTTATGCTGGTCGAAGAGATTGGTTTTATTAATCATATGTAACATACACTAACCTACAATTATATCTTGTTGCGACATTAAATTTGCTAGATCATCATTATTGATCTCAGTTACCGGCAGAATAAGATCTGAAACTTGAAGTCCTCGTTGTGCTACAGAATCTCTATGCACATAAAGTGATTTAATTTCATAATGCTCAAGCAATAATAAAAGTTTACTTAGGGCTTTGCGGGCAATCGATTTCGCTTGTTGCTGTTTTAATAATTGGTAAATACCGTCATCGACAAAGACTACAGTTACATCTTGTTCAAAGGCGAGTGCAGTTAAAATATATTCTACTTTTTCTTGACTACTGAATTGGCCATAAGGTGATTCGCGCATTATAAAGATAGCCTTTTTATACTGTAACTTATTGTTGTCCATTGCATTCAACCCCCAAATTCAAGATAACGGTCACAACGCATGATGGCTTGCGTGAGTTCAGTAAGACTTGAGATTTTGATATTACCTAATCCCTTGGTCTGTTCTTGAATCACACCCCGCCTTAACGCAGCAGTTCGGCAGACGGCCAAGTCAACACCGTGTCGTTGGTATAATTCAGTTAAAGCAGAGCAATGGTCAAAGCGGCCTTGTTCAGTTGGGGCAGTCATAGCACTATAAACGCCATCATAATAAAAGAATACCACTTCAACTTTGTGGCCTTTGTTGATCAATGCCTTGGCAAATTTGACGGCAGAAAATAGCCCTTGGCTATTTAATGATCCATCTTTGATGAGTAATATATAGCGTAGTGATTTCATAAACAGGATTACCGTCTTAATTATAAACTGCAATATTGTAACACAAAGGCATTAGGACAGGATTTTTTGTGCGTAATGCGAATAACTATTTGCATATTAAATAGAAATTTTGAGATAATTGATGGCTTAGGCAGTATATGCACAGTTGTTCGAGCATAAATGGGTGCAGTTATTTGTCTAATTACAGTCAGGAGAGGTGGCTGAGTGGTCGAAAGCGGCGGTCTTGAAAACCGTTGAGGGGCAACCCTCCCAGGGTTCGAATCCCTGCCTCTCCGCCATAACTATGAATGACAGGGGTGAGTACTTGATTAAAGTTTTGGTTGTTGATGATCATGACTTGGTTCGCAGTGGCGTAAAGAAACTATTGTCTGAACAAAAGGGCATTGAGGTTGTCGGTGACGCCAATTCTGGTGAAGCCGCTGTTAAGGCTGTCCATGATTTGAAACCAGACGTCATACTAATGGATGTTAAGATGCCAGGGATTGGAGGCTTGGGTGCGACCCGAAAAATTATGCAATCTCATCCAGAAGTCAAAATCATCATTGTCACCGCTTGTGGTGAAGAGCCATTTCCTACCCGTCTATTACAAGCAGGCGCATTAGGTTATTTAACCAAGGGCACCGGTGTTGAGGAAATGGTTACCGCAATCCGTAAAGTGCATAGTGGTCAACGTTATCTAAGTCCTGAGGTTGCTCAGGAACTTGCCTTGAAAAAGTTTTCGGACAATACGGATGAGTCCATGCTTGATAAGTTATCGGATCGTGAATTGCAAGTTATGCTCATGATCTCAAGTGGCCTCAATGTACAAGCTATATCAGAAAAATTGCATTTGAGTCCAAAGACTGTCAACAGTTATCGTTATCGTCTGTTTGAAAAACTTAACATTAAAAATGATGTTGAATTGACACATATTGCGATTCGACATGGTCTACTTGAAGAACGCGGGCTTGATCAAACAGATGACCAAGGCGAGTAATTCATCCATTAGCCAAGATTTACTATGACTGATTCGCCAACTAATTTTGATGCCAAGACATTTCTCAAAAACCTCACCGAACGTCCCGGCGTGTATCAAATGCTCGCTAAGGATGGACAAGTGCTTTATGTCGGCAAGGCGCAAAATTTAAAAAAACGTGTGACGAGTTATTTTTCGCGTAATCAAACTAACGTTAAAACCAAGTCTTTAGTTAAACAGATCCACGATATTAATGTCATTATTACTGAAACCGATAGTGAAGCTCTGCTCTTAGAAAATAATTTAATTAAAAAATATCAACCCAAATATAATGTCTTATTTCGTGATGATAAAAGCTATCCTTATATCTTTCTTGCGACTGAATCCAAATTTCCTCGTATTGATTTTTATCGCGGCAGTAAAAAAAAGAAGGGCGCTTATTATGGCCCTTATCCAAGTGCAGGGGCAGTGCGGGAAAGTTTAAATCTGTTGCAAAGATTATTTAAGATTCGGCAATGCTCGGATACGTTTTTTAATAATCGCACCAGGCCTTGCATCCAATATCAAATTAAACGTTGTAGCGCACCCTGTGTAGATTATATTAGTGCCGAGGATTATCAACAAAGTATTGCCTTGGCCAAGCTATTTTTGGAAGGCAAGAACCAACAATTAATGACAGATATGATCCAAAAAATGGAGCAAGCAGCACAACATTTGGATTATGAACAAGCGGCAATCTATCGTGATCAAATCGCCAATCTACGAAAGATACAAGAACAACAATATATTACTAGTGATGGCCATGATGTGGATGTGATTGCCGTAGCCAAAGAACAACATGATGCCAGCGTACAAGTATTAATGTTTCGTGCTGGTCGCTTGATCGGAAATCGCGTTTATTATCCCAAAGTAACCACAGAGCTTGATGAACAAGATGTGCTAGCTGGGTTTTTGTCACAATATTATCTAACACCAATTCATCAAAAAGATATTCCAAAAGAAATTTTAATCGCTGAATCAATCACTGATATTAATTGGTTAGCGAGGGTTTTAACGGAAACGGTTAATCATAAGGTAAAGATTTATCAACCCGTTCGCGGTGAACGCAGGCGTTGGTTGCAAATGGCGCTCGCCAATGCCAAGTCAGCCTTAAAGGCGCATCTTGCGAGTAAATTAAATTATGTTAAACGCATGCAGGCACTGCAAAAGACATTTAAGTTAGCCAATTTACCGCAACGGTTGGAATGTTTTGATGTCAGTCATAGTAGTGGGGAGGCGACGGTGGCATCATGTGTTGTCTTTGATAACCAAGGGCCCTCGACTAAAGATTATCGTCGCTTTAATATCGAAGGTGTCACCAAAGGTGATGATTATGCCGCCTTACGCCAAGCATTAACCCGACGTTATACACGGATCAAGATGGGCGAGGGTGTATTGCCAGACGTAATTATCATCGATGGCGGCAAAGGGCAATTGCACCAAGCTGAGTCCGTATTAGAAGAGTTACAAATTAGCGGTGTTACCTTGCTCGGCATTGCTAAAGGCACCACCCGCAAGCCTGGCTTAGAAACGATATTTATTTCGGGTGAGCCAAATGGCATTGCCTTACCGCCAGATTCATTGACACTGCATTTATTACAACAAATTCGAGATGAGGCCCATCGGTTTGCCATCACTGGTCAAAAACGACGTTTGGAAAAGCAACGCAAGGTCTCGACCCTGGAAACAATACCGGCGGTTGGTCCCAAACGACGCAAGGCATTGGTGAATTATTTTGGCGGTCTGCAAGAGATCAAAAAGGCCAGCGTTGCCGAACTGGCCAAGGTACCAGGTATAAGCCAAGCCTTGGCAAAAGAGATTTATGATAGGCTGCATGGGTGATTTTCAACCTATACTTTCTCGATTAACCTAAAATCTGCGTTGAACCGAAGATCTTGGCTACATACTCGTTTCAACTGCCGATTCTAGGTTTAACTATGTGAATTGAAAGAGTTTAGCCTATAAAGGTTGATATTGTTGTGACGATTAATTAAACTATTCGTACTATCAACTGTAAAGCTTCAAGGAGTTACCGATGCCACAACCAGCACAAGATGACGGTATTGAAAATTTAAGCAATGCCGTGACTGAAGAAGTTACTAAGATCCGCAACCCTAGATTTAAAAGATTTGTCTTTGGTTCCAGTTATAGCGTTGAAGCACGTCTCAGAGATGATTTAAAGAATATCACCAAACGTTTGGCGGGAGAACCAGAAGACAGCAATCGATTACTTGCAGCCTTGCTCTTGGTATTAAGCCTTCCCCAGCAAGCAGAAGATTATACGACCATAATCGATAATCAAGTCTATGATTTTAGCGATGCTGATAGTAAAAGCGCCCTTGATGCCTTACAAACACTATTATTTCAGGATCCAAGTGACTATTTCTCTGCTTCGCAATGGGGACAACCAGGATTTGATATCAAAGAACCGAATGAGTTTTTACAGCAACATTTGCGTCACATTGTGTGCCACACGGTACTTGATACCACTGCCAAGATAGTTAACAGTGAACAGTTTCAGCAAAAGCATCCTGAGCAAGTTGCTAGCTTAAACCAAGGCATATGCGCCGCGCGCACAACCGTCAATCGATTGTCTATGATTAACCATACATCTTTCGCGGCACAATCAATAATCAAAAATCTTGTCTCTAGAACAAAAATGAGTGGTTCTCTGGTCAATTTAGGTGTCATAACGGTGTCTTTTGCTTTAGCAATGTCGGGTGTGGTTATGTTAGCCACGCCATTGGCTCCTGTAGGTGCAGTGTTATTCGCGGCTGGCACGATATCCGCACTCGGCATGATGACGTTATCTATATTGCAAGATAATGGAAAAATAAAAGGCTTGTTCAATAATTATCTAAACCCAGCGCTGAACGCTTTATCGTTAGCTAATTTTAGCTACAAGCTTGGTTTGGCACAGTCAGAGGCAACTAAAGTTGATGGTACAAGTGCCAGGGAGACCACTAGCCATATGCTTAAACACGGACTATTTCGAGTTGCTACTGCCGCTGTCTCTGCTGAACATCAGGAATATAGTGCCAATACAGCAAGGACCATCGAGCCCGGAGTGGGTTTCTTCAAGAGAGGGATTGAAAGACTGGGTTCAGGCCTGACTACATTAGATGAGGGGCTTTGCAGCTTACCGCCAGGGGGATATGGACATATGGCTTTTGGTCTATGATTAATTATTAAGGTTATATCACTGATATTGGATTTGCCCTTAAATTGCTAAAGATGGAAATAATTGTGATTGATTATTACAATATTTGCACTATCAACTGTAAGGCTTCAAGGAGTTACCAATGCCACAACCAGATAACGATATTGAAAATTTAGCTGATGCCTCGACTGAAGAGACCAGGAAGAACCGCAATCCTAGGTTCAAAAGATTTGTCTTTGGTTCCAGTTATAGTGTCGAAGCGCATCTCAGAGATAATCTAACGGACATCAGTAGGCGCTTGGCGGGCGAACCAGAAGATAGCAATCGGTTACTCGCGGCCTTACTTTTGGTGCTAACGCCTTGCCAACAAGGTGAAGCTTATAAGATCACAATTGGTGATGACAGTTATGATTTCACCGATGCTAATAGTCAAAATGCCCTTGATGACTTACAAGATATATTGCTGGATCCAGCGATTTACTGCCGTCAAAAATATCAATCAGATTTTGGCGCCAAGCAACCAAATCAATATTTACAACAACATTTGCGTGACACTGTGTGCCACTCGGTACTTGATACCACAGTCAAGATAGTTAACAGTGAACAGTTTAAGACAAAATATCCCAATAAAGTTGCTCCCTTAAATCAAGACATACGTGTCGCACGAACAACCGTGAATCAATTGTCTACAATTAGCTATGTATCTACAGCGGTGCAATCAACAACTAAACATCTACTCTCTAGACATACGCTCAGTGGACAAATCATCCCTGCAACGTTATTAACCACGTCTTTGATTGCAATGATAGCCGGTGCAATTATGTTAGGCACGCCATTTGGGCTTATAGGGGCTGGATTATTCCTTGGTGGCACTTTTGGAGCGGCTGGTATTATGGGGCTATGTCTAATGTACGACACTGGACAGATAAGTGAGTATTTTAACTCTCTGACTTCAGTGCTAAGTGCATTACCCTTGGCTAATTTTAGAGACAAACTTGGTTTGCGACAGATAGATAAGGCTAACGCTGATGCGGCTGACGCTAATGATTGCAGCAACATGCTCAAACATGGCTTATTTCGAGTCGCGAGCGCCGGGGTAGCGCCTGAGCATCAGCAGTTAAGTATCGATTTTACGAAGGTGATTGAGCCGGGTCTTGGGTTATTTAAAAAGGGGGTTGAAAAGTTTAGCCCTGACCTAGCTGCAATAGATGAGAGTCTAGGTTGTACGCCGTCAGATAGTGGGTTTATGGTTTTTCCCGGTATGTTTATATAAACCTAGAACCGGCAGTTGAAATCTACGACGAGCGCTTAATCGTCTGAATCTACAGCCGACTAAGCGCTCGTCGTAGATTTCAACTGCCGGTTCTAGGATAATAGATTCAAACCAAGGATAGCGCATTTTACGTGATTTCTAATGTAGCATTTTTTTATAATTGCAGTTACTCTATATCAATCTTGTATTCCGTACTAGTACTTCCTTAACGAGTACCAGTTAACTGATAACAATAAAAAACCATCATGAATTTACCAAACATATTAACCTTTATCCGTATCATCCTCATCCCCGTGTTAGTGGTCGTTTTCTATTTACCCTGGCATCATAGCCACATTGCGTGCAGCGTCATCTTTACCTTGGCGGCAATTACTGATTGGCTGGATGGCTATTTTGCCAGAAAATATAATTTGACTTCACCGTTCGGGGAATTTCTAGATCCGGTAGCAGATAAATTAATTGTTGCCGTGGCCTTGGTCTTAATTGTCAGTGAACATGTGTTGCCTTATATTGCGATCCCGGCGGCGGTTATCGTGGGTCGTGAAATTGTGATTTCCGCTTTGCGCGAATGGATGGCAGAGATAGGTAAGCGGGCAAGTATCGCCGTAAGTATGGTCGGCAAATTTAAGACTGCTCTGCAAATGATCGCCGTGATTTTATTGTTGGCTTACAAGCCAGGTGAATCTATTTATCTTGGTTATACCGGTTATGCCTTATTATGCATCGCAGCGGTTTTGACCATCTGGTCAATGCTCATGTATCTCAAGACGGCGTGGCCTGATTTAAGCTTGACTCAGACCCGTTCAAGTTAAATCAATGTCTATTGATTTAACAGCGGTTAAATGCTATGCTAGAGCTGTTTTAACCAGTATCAGCGAAGTTGTTAGGAGATCCCTATGCACGATCAGAAGAGCAAAGCCGAGTTCCTAGATATGTCTTTAGAAGATTTGGGCCACTTATATTTTAATAGCGGTGCCCACAATGTGTTTCGACGATTTGTTTTTGGTTCAAGTTATGAATTCGAAGAGTATGTTCGTACTCGAATCAAACAAATTAGTGATGAGTTATCAAATGACTACGGTTCTAAGAATGCGGTTATTGCCGCCATGTTGTTAGTTGTATCGCAACAGACGCACAATTATAGCATTACTGTTGATAATGATGAATATGATTTCAGTGGCCTCACTGACAAAATTGATGATTTGAAGACTTTGCTTACAAATCCAGTGTCAATGCTGAGTGAGTATTCGCAACGGGAGAGTATGACTGAACAAACACCCGTATTTAAACAGTATCTTCAACATGCTGCGTGTGAAGCCTTTTTAGAGCAAGTTGAAGCTGCCGTCGATAGTGACGAGTTTCAACAGGCGCATGGGCAATACGTTAACCCGTTGAAACAAAATATTGCCTCTACTCGAGTTGCAGTAGACCGGATAAGTGCAGTTAATATGGGTCTTTTGCAAACAAAATCACTGGTTAAGACAATACCAGAAAATGTAACTTTTTCAGTAACAATTACTGCCTCGCTTGCCTTAATCCTAGGGGGGGTGGCTGTAGGTCACACCCCAGCAGCACCTGTGGGTGCCTTAATGGTTCTTGCTGGCATTGCTGCGCCTATGGTTTATGGCGCAATATGGACGTCTAATGTACTTGGTTTTACAGATAAAGCATTTGGCTCAATTACATCACTTGCTTCGGCACTACCGCTGGCTAGATTACGTAGTAAACTTTCATTACCGGCTGCGGATGAAGAAGAGGCCGCAGAGGCTGAGTTGGCTAGCGATACCCCATCCAGACTTCGGTATGGTTTATTTAACTTGGCAAATAAAGCTGTGCCAGAATACCAAAAACCTGGGTCTTGGTTTGCCGATGACCCCAAGAATAGAAGTGGCAATTCTTTTACGCTTCAGCTCGAAGACATGGACGAGCGCTCTGATGATGACTATTTGGTTGATCCGGAGAGTAATAGCGATAGCGACAATGGGGAAACCCTTGGTCTTGAACCGAATCCTGCTGATAAATATCGAGCGCAAAGTGCAGAGTTGGCCAAGGGGCTTCAGTATCAATCTGGACTATTTGCAAAGCGCGCTGAACAAGTCGTTGATAGCGTAGGGGATGCTTTTGATAGTCTTGGTGATGGTTCCGATGCACGCATCGCAGCATTTAAGTTTTGTGGCCATAAATAGCTCTAAATCATTGCGAACTAAGTTGGCGGTATCAGCTATTTGATACCGCCAGGTTATTGTATTGCAATGCTTAATTGTTGGCTTTTTTTCACGGTAAAACTACTCTTTATTACATTTTATATTGTTGCTATTATTTCCTGAACACCTATTTCATTTTTATCCTTGACAGTCTCTATAGAGTGGTTAGAATACCGTACTGGTTCATGCGGGAATAGCTCAGTTGGTAGAGCACAACCTTGCCAAGGTTGGGGTCGCGAGTTCGAGTCTCGTTTCCCGCTCCAATTAATTTTTACCGTGATTTCGCAGAATTAACTATTAAAATTTGCTATAAATAGCGGCTTCTAAAGCATTAAGTATGCGAATTTGATAAACTAAATCTCCGCATCGGCGGAGTTTTTTTATGGCTAATTTGGCTGGGTGGCAGAGTGGTTATGCAGCGGCCTGCAAAGCCGTGGACGCCGGTTCGATTCCGACCCCAGCCTCCAATTTTTAATGCGAAATTGTTGCGCTTCATTGCGAGCTGTAATAAAGTTTGGTCTTGGTGATAGATTGCCCGGGTGGCGAAATAGGTAGACGCAAGGGACTTAAAATCCCTCGGGAGTTAAATCCCGTGCCGGTTCGACTCCGGCCCCGGGCACCATTTAATTCATGCGAAACTATAACAAGGATGATTGTTATTAATTTGGCGATGGAGAATTAACATGACATTTGTAGTGACTGAATCTTGTATCAAATGCAAATACACTGACTGCGTTGAAGTTTGCCCTGTCGATTGTTTTTATGAAGGTCCTAATTTCTTAGTGATCCATCCCGATGAATGCATTGATTGCGCTCTGTGTGAACCTGAGTGTCCAGTCGATGCCATATTTTCAGAAGACGAATTACCAGAAAAATATACTGAATATTTGGAGATTAATGAACGGCTCGCGCTAAAATGGCCGAATATTACTGTGCGTAAAGATGCGCCTGCCGATGCCGATGAATGGGCCAAGGCTGAAGATAAGCGACAATACTTGGATGAATCTGAGCCTAGTGCGAGTACGTGATAACTAACTTAAACCAAAAGCCCTTATGGATGAACTACAACATATTTTGGGACAGGGTAGTCCCTTAATCAAACATATTAATTCTTTCACCTCGCGTTCGGGTCAATTGGCGATGGCCGAGGGTGTCGCCGAGGCCATTGATAATCATGATCGTTTGATCGTTGAAGCAGGGACAGGTACTGGAAAAACTTTTGCCTATCTTGTCCCAGCAATTCTGTCTGGTAAAAAGATCATTTGTTCTACAGGCACCAAGAATTTACAAGATCAATTATTTCACCGTGATTTACCCATTCTGCGTAAGGTGATTAAATCATCATTGCGCTTAGCCTTATTGAAAGGGCGTAATAATTATCTCTGTCGTTATCGCATCAAACATTTTGCTGAAGCAGGACAATTTTTTTCCCGCAAGGCCGCGGTTGATTTACATAAGATTGCTCGCTTGGTTGACCAAACTCAATTTGGTGAAACTGCTGAAATAAAAATTATTGCTGAAGATTCACCAGTCTGGTCTTATGCAACCAGCACCAGTGATAATTGTCTGGGACAGGATTGCCCGGATATTGCAGATTGTTTTGTATTAAAGGCACGACAAAAGGCGTTAAAGGCAGACATTACCGTTATTAATCATCATTTATTCTTTGCTGATTTGATCTTAAGAGAAGTTGGTTTTGGTGAATTGTTACCGCATGCCGATGTTATTATCCTAGATGAGGCACATTTGTTACCTGAGATTGCCAGCAATTTTTTTGGTACCTCAGTTAGCGCACGACAATTAATTCAATTGGCGCGTGATACCGAACGTGCCACGTTGCAATATGCCAGTGATGTTCGAGGGTTGAATGATAGCTGTGCAAAATTACAAGCAGCTGTTGCAGATATGCGTCTTGGTTTTGGCCCTGAAGCAACTAAACGTGGTTGGCAAGATATCGCCAATAAACCTGCCTTACGCGCCAGCATCACAGTCGTCAAAAAACAATTGACCGAGTTAACAAAATTACTAGAACCACAGGCAGCACGACATAAAGAACTTGAAAATTGTTGGCTGCGTGCTGTTGATTTGAGTAAGCGTTTTGAGTTATTGACGGGTAGTTCTCCGGCTGAGCAAATCCATTGGTATGAAACCTTTAGTAAATCATTTACCTTACATTTCACACCGTTGCAGGTGGCACAGCAATTTCAAGCCTGTATGGATGCCAGCGATAGTAGTTGGATATTTACCTCGGCAACATTGACGGTCAATAATAGCTTTGGGTTTTATCAACAGCAAATGGGTTTACAAAAAGCCAAGCAACTTGAAGTAGCGTGTCCTTTTGATTATCAACAACAAACCTGTTTGTATTTACCTAAAGACATGCCGGAGCCACAGTCGCACCATTTTCACGAGTCATTGATGCAAGCCGCATTGCCAGTTATTCAAGCAGCACGCGGACGGACCTTTTTCCTGTTTACCAGTCACAGCGCCTTGCAAAAGGCATATCATAGTTTGCGGGGCCGTATCAAATTTCCATTATTGGTCCAGGGACAATTGCCAAAGACTGAATTGTTGCAACAGTTTCGCGAATTAGGAAATGCCGTATTATTGGGCACTAGTTCATTTTGGGAAGGTGTGGATGTTAAAGGTGAGGCATTGTCATGTGTTATCATCGATAAGCTACCCTTTGCCGCACCTAGTGACCCAATTTATAGAGCACGGATTGAGGCCATTCGTAAACAAGGTGGCGACCCGTTTATGGAGTATCAAGTCACAAATGCAATAATTGCCTTAAAACAAGGGGTAGGGCGGTTGATCCGCGACGAATCAGACAGAGGCGTATTAATGATTTGTGATCCAAGATTGTTGACCAAGGGCTATGGTAAAATGTTTTTGGATAGCTTGCCCGCAATGCCAAGGACTCGAGAATTAAGTGATGTGATAGCTTTTTTTGAGCAAGCTCTGAATGGGGTCTAATTGGTTGGGGTCTTTGTTTGGGGTCAGGTCTTTCATTATAGCATTTTGCTTGGGGTCAGGTCTTTCATTATAGCATTTTGCAACTTTTTAGGGTCAGGTCAATTATAAGACTGGCCGCCAATCTTATAATTGACCTGACCCCAAACAAAGACCCCAACCAAACTGCAGAACTATAATATCCGGAATGAAATATATGCGTATACTCGCAATAGATACAAGCACAGTTGCCTGCTCTGCGGCTATTATTGCTGATGATCAACTCTACGAACGTTATCGCGTCGAGCCTAGACAACATACGCAGCTGATCATGCCAATGATCAATGAATTATTGCTTGAGTCCCAATTAAAACTAAGCGATTTGGATGCTATTGCCTTTGGTTGTGGCCCGGGTAGTTTCACTGGTTTACGTATCGCTGCCGCGATTTGTCAAGGTTTGGCCGCGGGTAGTGATAAACCCGTAGTTGCAATATCATCCATGCAGGCAATCGCCCAGCGGGTACATCGCGAATTAGCGGCTAATTTGGTCGCAGTTTGCTTAGATGCGCGGATGAATGATGTCTATTATGGCCGTTATCATTTGGTAGAGAATGGGACTATGCAGCCTGAACAAACCGAACGACTAATTGATGCGACAAGCTTTCAGCCAACAGCGTTGGCAAACACTTCTTTGGTGGGTGATGGTTGGTCAGTAATAAACGCCGTTAGGGTGGCTGACAATAAGGCAGAACTTCCTGGCATACTCAATCCATATTATTCGAGCGCTAGAGATATTGCACTATTGGCGATGATCGCTTATGCTCAAGGGCTGGCTAAAACGCCATTTGATGCTATGCCTGTGTATCTTCGAGATGTGGAGTATACAAAGCTATGAAGACATGAGGTCAACCATGGACAGAAAGTTATTGGAAATTCTTGCTTGCCCCCTTTGTAAGGGTGAGCTTTTATATGATAAAGAAAATATGGAGTTGCATTGCCGTTTGGATCGCTTAGCGTATCCTATCCGCGATGGCATTCCTGTATTGATTGCTGATGAGGCTAGAAAAATAACTGAGAAGGAGTAGTAATTGAATGGCGGCAAATTATAGCGTCATTATCCCTGCTCGATATCAATCGAGTCGCTTTCCTGGTAAAGTGTTGGCAGACATCGCCGGTAAACCTATGCTTCAGCATGTCTATGAGCGGGCTTCACGTACCTCTGCTAATAGCATTATTATTGCGACTGATGATGAAAAAGTTAAAGCTGTTGCTGCGGGATTTTGTGATCATATTGTGATGACTGATCAAAACCACCTTTGTGGTACAGAACGTATTGCCGAAGTCGTTGCCAAACTCGCCATTGCCGATGATGAAATTATCGTAAACCTACAAGCTGATGAACCCTTGATTGATCCACAATTAATCGATCAAGTTGCAACGGTATTAAGTGAGGCAACAGGCATTAATATGGCAACGCTCTATGAGCCTATCGCAACTGCGGCTGATATCTTTAATCCTAGTGTAGTCAAAGTCTTGTTAGATAAAAATGATTTGGCGATTTATTTTAGTCGGGCACCGATTGCCTGGGACCAAAAAAATGCGCGCCAGGGCTTAGTCGATAAGCAATGGTTAGAATACTATAATCGACACATTGGTTTGTATGCCTATCGTGCTGGTTTTATTCGACAATATGTTAATTGGCAAAGCTGTCCACTCGAGCGCATTGAATCATTAGAACAACTACGTGTCTTATGGAATGGACATAAGATTAAATTGGCCAAGGCAAAAGTTAAATCTTTTCCGGGTATTGATACCCCGGAAGATTTACAGCGAACATTAAATTTTATTTCAGCAAACCTTGAAATACAACAACAAACAACAACAGAAGCGTGACAGAACATGGAAAAGGTAAGAGTCGTTCGTATTTATATAAGCGAACATGAAAAACTAATCCAACCCATACTACATTATCTTCACAATGGTGCAGATGTGCGTGGTGTGACAGTGTTTCGCGGCATTGCAGGCTTTGGTGAATCAGGAAAGATTCATGGCCTTGATCTAATAGATGTTTCCTTTGATTTGCCAATTTGTATTGAATTTTTCGAAAGTCCAAAACAGGTGACCAAAGTTATTGATCATCTATCTGAAATGGTTGCAGCTGACCATATTGTTATGTGGGATGCTGAATGCAAATAATTTTTGTAACTATTCGGTGTTTATGAGAATACTCATATTTTGCTGCTTTTGGGTTAAAGGTTTTTTAAAATGATAGATCCGAAATTATTACGTGAAGATATCTATCGTGTTGCGAATCAATTAGCAACGCGCAATTATACATTAAATGTTGATGAATTTAATGTATTAGAGGCCAAACGTAAAGAGTTGCAGATAGCAACTGAAGAGTTATTGGCACAACGGAATCAACAATCAAAAAAGATTGGCCATGCCAAGGCCAAAGGTGAAGATATTAGCTCACTCTTAAATGAGGTGTCAGATTTAGGTACGCGAATAGAAACAACTAAGGCTGAGTTAGAACAAGTCAAAGATAAGTTAAATGCGTTACTCTATGGGATACCTAATTTGCCAAATGAATCGGTCCCGGTTGGTAAAGATGAGAATGAAAATAAAGAGGTTAGGCGCGTTGGTGAACCAAAGCAATTTAATTTCCCTGTGCGTGATCATGTGGAGTTAGGTGCAGCAAAACAGCGTATGGATTTTGATACCGCAAGCAAGATCAGTGGTGCACGCTTTGTAATATTACGAAAAGAGATTGCGCGTTTACATCGGGCCTTGATCCAATTCATGTTAGACTTACATCTTACTAAACATGGTTATCAAGAAATTTATGTGCCCTATATTGTCAATCGAGATTCACTATTCGGCACGGGTCAGCTACCCAAATTTGAAAACGATCAATTTAATATCAAAGGCGAGCAAGGCTTTAGTTTAATCCCAACTGCGGAAGTTCCCGTTACCAATACTGCACGCGATGTAATTTTTGATCTCGATCAATTACCGATAAAATATGTCTGTCACACGCCATGCTTTCGTAGCGAAGCTGGTTCATACGGTAAAGATACTCGTGGCATGATAAGACAACATCAATTCGAAAAAGTAGAGTTGGTACATCTGGTGAAACCAGAAGATTCTTATACTGCATTAGAAGAGTTAACAAGTCATGCAGAAAAGGTGTTGCAATTATTAGAGTTACCATATCGGGTTGTATTATTATGTACCGGTGATATGGGTTTTTCTGCCGCCAAGACCTATGATTTAGAAGTATGGATTCCAAGCCAAAATACTTATCGCGAAATTTCATCCTGTTCCAATACCGAAGCCTTTCAAGCGCGACGTATGCAAGCGCGCTATCGTAATCCGCAAACCAAGAAACCAGAATTATTACATACCTTGAATGGTTCTGCCTTGGCTGTGGGGCGTACCTTAGTTGCGATCTTGGAAAATTATCAAGATGCCGAAGGTAAGGTTTGTGTCCCAGAGGTGCTAAAGCCTTATATGGGTGGCATTAAAGTTATTTAAGTGGGGTTAATAATACAACTCAAAATCAGACAAAATAAAACAAGCCCGACAATTTCACAGCCTACAACTATTTTCCCCGCATCACAATCTCAGCGGCAATCTCTTCAATTGAGCGCGTTGTGGTATTCACAAAAGGAATTTGTTCTTGACGCAATAAATTTTCAACTTCCTTTACCTCTTTTTGGCATCGATTTAATGATGCGTAATCACTGTTTGGTCTTCGTTCTTGGCGGATTTGTTGCAAGCGTTCAGGCTCAATCGTCAAGCCAAATAATTTTGGTTTATGTGGTCGTAAAAATTTTGGCAATGCGATCGCGCCCATATCTTCGATTGTGAATGGATAATTGGCGGCATACAGCCCATGATGTAAGGCAAGATATAAACAAGTCGGTGTTTTGCCACATCGAGAAACGCCAACCAAGATGACATCTGCTTGGTCATAAGCCTTATGATTGACGCCATCATCGCTGGCAAGGGCAAAATTAACCGCGTTGATACGTAACATATATTGATTATAATTTTTAACACCATGGGTACGGCCTATGGTATGTGAAGATTCTTGGTGTAACTCGGTCTCAAGTGGGCCAATAAAGGTTTGGAAAAAGTCTAATAACACCCCATCGCATCGGCTCAAGATTTGATGGACTTCTGGATTGACAATGGTGGCAAAGATTAAGGGTTTATAACCATCTCGTTGGTACGCATTGTTAATTCTTTCTGCGACTTTGTGCGCCTTGTCAATGGTATCCACATAGGGAATGGTGTATTGATCGAATTCAATACCTTCAAATTGGGTTAGTAAACTATTACCCAAATGACTCGCGGTTATCCCTGTCCCATCTGAAATAAAAAATACATTACGTTTCATCATGCTAAATTCACTTCGATTGCGGTTTGGCGGATTATTATGTCCTTGTGAAATATCATGCTATTATGAACTTGATTATAACAATAAACAATCATATCCATAAGCGAGGCAATATGGAACAACATATCCTATGGTTTGATCAAATCAATATGAATGATGTTGCAACTGTCGGTGGTAAAAATGCATCTCTAGGAGAAATGATTAGTAATATGCGTGAAGCAGGCGTTACTGTACCAAATGGTTTCGCGACCAGTGCTACTAGTTATTTTGAATTTTTGGAACAAAGCGGCTTAGGCGCCCGCATCAAAACAGCCTTAGAGCATTTAGATATTGAGGATGTGGAAACCCTCGCCGAAACAGGTCGCAGTATTCGCAAGTGGATTGTAGAGACACCTTTTACCCCGGATTTTATAGCTGCTATTAGCCAAGCCTACGAACAATTACTCAAGCAATCGGATGGTCAAATGACGGTTGCTGTTCGCTCTTCTGCAACAGCCGAAGATTTACCTGATGCCTCGTTTGCTGGGCAACAAGAGACCTTTTTAAATGTCAGTGGCATTGATGAAGTATTGCAGGCGATTAAACATGTCTTTGCCTCACTCTATAACGATAGAGCGATAACCTATCGTGTACATCATAACTTTGCTCATGAGAGTGTTGGTATATCTGCTGGTATTCAGCGTATGGTGCGCAGTGATCAAGGTGCCAGTGGTGTCATTTTTAGTATTGATACTGAGTCTGGATTTAATGATGTGGTGTTAATCACTGCCTCTTATGGATTAGGAGAAACCATTGTCCAAGGTGAAGTGAATCCAGATGAGTTTTATGTCTATAAACCCGGTCTACAAAAGGCCAAAGATGCCATACTACGGCGCAGCCTGGGTGATAAGGCAGTGATGATGGTTTATGCGGATGACAGTAGGGCCCGTGGCCAACAAACTGCAAAAGAGCAAACGGTGATTAAACTTGATGTCGAGGCTGATCTTCGTGGTCAGTTTTGTTTAACCAATGAAGAAGTGCTGACCTTAGCAAAACATGCAGTTATCATAGAGCAACATTACGGCCGACCGATGGATATAGAATGGGCCAAAGATGGTGTCGATGGTAAATTATATATTTTACAAGCTCGCCCTGAGACAGTGGTGAGCCATGAACAAAAAGTTGTCGAGCGTTATCAACTTAAACAACATTCAGATTTGCTTTGTGAAGGGAGAAGTGTTGGCCATAAGATTGGTAAAGGGCCGGCAAAGGTTTTGCATAGTGTTGATGAAATGACACACTTGCAGCCAGGAGATGTCTTGGTTGCTGATATGACTGACCCGGATTGGGAGCCAATTATGAAACGTGCCTCGGCAATCATCACTAATCGTGGTGGCCGTACTTGTCATGCCGCGATCATTGCCCGTGAACTAGGAATCCCTGCGGTTGTCGGTTGTGGCAATGCGACTGAAGTTATTCAAGATGAGACCGAGGTGACTGTGTCCTGCGCCGAAGGTGATACAGGTTATGTTTATGCTGGGTTATTAGATTATGATGTGGATCGAGCCAAACTCGATAAAATGCCAGAGTTGCCATTTAAAATCATGCTAAATGTTGGTAACGCAGATCGGGCATTTGCCTTTAGTCAATTCCCTAATGCCGGAGTCGGCCTGGCGCGTGTGGAATTTATCATTAGCCAAATGATCGGCATCCATCCCAAGGCGTTACTCGAGTTCGATAAATTACCCAAGGCTTTGCAACATGAAATTGGTGTGCGTATCAATGCCTATGGTGCTCCGAAAGAATATTATATTGAGCGCTTGAAAGAAGGGATTGCCATGATTGCGAGCGCCTTTTATCCCAAGCCCGTTATCGTGCGCTTGTCAGATTTTAAGAGTAATGAATATGCCAATTTGCTTGGTGGCGAGCGTTATGAGCCGAAAGAAGATAACCCGATGCTTGGTTTTAGGGGGGCAGGGCGATATATTTCTGAAGCGTTTCGCCCTTGCTTTGAATTGGAATGCCAAGCCGTAAAACGTGTACGTGAAGATATGGGGTTAGATAATGTAGAGCTGATGATTCCATTTGTGCGCACCCTGACCGAGGCCAAACAAACGATTGAATTATTAGCCGAGAATGGTTTGCAGCGGGGTGAAAATGGCTTGCGTGTCATTATGATGTGCGAAATCCCCTCGAATGCTGTATTAGCCGATGAATTTTTGGAATATTTTGATGGCTTTTCTATTGGTTCAAATGATTTAACCCAATTAACCCTAGGCTTGGATCGTGATTCAGCCATCGTTGCGGCGAGTTTTGATGAGCGCGACCCGGCGGTTAAATCACTTTTGAGCCAAGCTATTCAAGCCTGTAATAAGGCCGGCAAATATATTGGTATTTGCGGGCAAGGTCCATCCGACCATCCTGATTTGGCATTTTGGCTAATGAAAGAGGGCATCCATAGCGTGTCTTTGAATCCAGACAGTGTGATTGATACCTGGTTGTATTTGGCGAAAGTCAAAGATAAGGATAAGGATGAGAGCGAGAAATAATGGCACAAATGTGATTTATTAGCCTTTTACGAAAAATATTTTTATTTTTTTTCAAGAAGTTAGCTTGAGTGTTTCTAAAGGAATGTACTTGACCCCTTTACGATCCATTTGGCTTTGATAAAGGATAATATGGTCTACTAACATTGAGGTTTTACTAGCGTGGATATCATATTCTAAGATCGGTACCTGTCGCCCACGAATCCGGCCAATTGTCATATGTGGTCGCGTAGGCCGGCTCTCGGCAGGAAAGCCTGCCGTTACTCCCCCCTTTTCAACTGCGGCATATAAGTTTTGCAGCATTGTTGAATAATGGACTTCGACGGCAACGACATGAGGATTTTGCTTGGTAGGGAAGAGCCCGATACTGTCGAAGGTAATTTTAAACGGTGGAATCCCACGCAAGGCTTTGCTGACTTGGTAAGACAAGGCGAGGCTTTGGGTAGGATGGATATCGCCTAAGAATTTGAGCGTTACATGGAGATTCTCTGGTGCCAACCAACGAACCACTTTGCCTTGCTCGACCTGTTTTAAGACATCAATAACCTTAGCAAAGATAGTTTGCGTCTTCATATCGAGTTTAATTGCGAAAAAGGTTCTTATAGGTCGCATTATGACCTCTTTATTATATCTATTCTTACAATATCATATACCTTTGCAATTCTGTGATCGCAAGTCGTATCGCACTAGGGGCTAGGCCGCGGTCAGTACTGTTGGATTGACGATTTTGGCATAGTCACCATATGTCATACGTACCAGTTCTGAATGAGTCCCAGCGTTAAAGGCAATATCATCACTGTGTGTTAATTTCTCATCGATATAGACATCCATATCGAACAAATTCCCAAATGGTGGCATGGCCCCGACTTCACAGCCAGGAAATTCATCCTGGAATTCACGTTCGGTCGCCAATTCTATGCCGCCACTACCGATGGCTTGCTCAAGCTTGTCAAAATTAACCTTATCATTGGCTGATATTACGACCATTGCCATTTTACCATCGACTTTAATGATTACCGTCTTAGCAAGTTCCTTTCCTGGAATGTGAGCGGATTGCGCAATTTCATGGGCCGTATAAGCTGGTGAGTGTTTGATATTGACATATTTCACAGATTCTTTGTCTAAGAATTCTTTGAGTTTTTTTGCAGGCATGGCTATTCTCCTTTTACTGACACCTTTGCTTAATAATTACAGTATAGTCTTATTTTTTAGATTTGTGATGGGCTATTAATTGCTAGCTGCTAATCTCTAGTTTTCAAATCAGCTAGGTGGTACGATGTGAGTAGGTATATCACCATTTAATTGAGAGGCAATGATGAAGAATAATAACAAGCCATTAGCAATTCAAAAGATTGCTGTCTTGGGGGCCGGCGTCATGGGGGCCCAAATTGCTGCGCATTTAACCAATGCCAGTGTTGAGACCATACTTTTTGATTTACCAGCCAAAGAGGGGAATCCTAACAGTATTGTTAACCAAGCTATTGCCAATTTAAGTAAACTAAAGCCCTCGCCCCTCAGTCTGTTAGATAATGCTAATTTTATTAAAGCCGCTAATTATGAAACCGATTTAAGCCTGATCTCGGGTTGTGATTTGATCATTGAGGCGATCGCTGAGCGCTTGGATTGGAAACAAGCGCTTTATCAACAAGTTGCGCCATACATCGCTAAACATGCGATCCTAGTCACCAATACTTCTGGTCTGAGTATTAATAAATTGGCGATGTCATTACCGCAAGACTTGCGCGCACGTTATTTTGGCGTGCACTTTTTCAATCCACCGCGTTATATGCGTTTAGTTGAGATTATTCCATGCAATACAACCGATCCAACCTTATTGTCGGCAATCGAGACATTTTTAGTTTCAACCTTAGGTAAAGGTATTGTCTATGCTAAAGATACGCCTAATTTTGTGGCTAACCGTGTTGGTGTATTCTCCATGTTAGCGACCATGTACCATGCCGAGGCCTTTAATATCGAGTTGGAGGTGGTCGATGCTTTAACTGGCCCACTAATTGGTAGGCCTAAGAGTGCAACCTTGCGTACCGCGGATGTGGTTGGGTTAGATACGATGCAGCATGTTATTAAGACCTTGGCAGATAATTTACCGGAAGATCCCTGGCATGATTATTATCAAACTCCAGCCTGGATTACACAGTTGATTACTAAAGGTGCCTTAGGCCAAAAGAGTGGCCAGGGTATTTATCAAAAGCGGGGCAAAGAGATTTGGGTGTTAGATTTGGCAAGTGGCGACTATCGGATCGCAGATAGAAAACCTGCCCCAGAGGTATTAGCAATTTTGAAAAGCAAAGATCCAGTGCAACGGTTTGCGAAATTACGTGATTTTGATCATCCTCAGGCCCAATTTCTCTGGGCAATATTTAGAGATTTATTCCATTATTCCGCCGTACATTTACAAGTAATTGCCGATACCGTGCGTGACGTTGATTTGGCTATGCGTTGGGGATTTGGTTGGCGCGAAGGTCCATTTGAAACTTGGCAACAGGCAGGCTGGAAAGCGATTACTGATGTTTTACAAAAAGAAATCCAACAAGGTCAAACAATGGCAGATGTGGCATTACCGTCTTGGCTGACAGATTGCCATAACGAAGGCGTTTATAAATCTTCAGGTGCTTATGCACCAGCAAGCAATACTTATAAGCAGCGTTCTGGATTAAAGGTATATCGTCGGCAACTTTTCCCGGATGCAGTATTGCATGAAACCTTCGATGAGGGTGAAACCATTTTTGAAACGGATGCGTTAAGGTTTTGGCATCAGCATGATGGCATCGGAATTTTGAGCTTTAAGACTAAAATGAATACGCTCAATGAAGGTGTTTTAGATGGTATCTTAGAAGCCTTGGCGCGTGCAGAACGTGAACTTAAAGGCTTAATCATTTGGCAACGCCATGGTAATGACTTTAGTGCTGGGGCAAATCTATTGGAACTTGGTGAAGCGGTAAAGGCCAAAGGTTTGAGCGCTGCTGACAATATACTCAAGAAATTCCAACAAATGGCTTTGGCCTTGCGTTATAGCATGGTGCCGACTATTGCAGCAATCCGGGGTCGTGCCTTGGGCGGTGGTTGCGAATTGGCAATGCATTGTGATCGCATTGTCGCCCATTTGGAAACCTATATTGGTTTAGTTGAAGTGGGCGTTGGTTTGTTACCGGCTGGTGGTGGCTTGAAAGAATTTGCCTTGCGTGCAGCGATCCAAAGTGAAGGCGATATTGATCAACTACAGGCATCTATGAAAAACTCTTTTCGACAAATCGCTATGGCCGAGGTGAGTAGTAGTGGCCATGATGCCAAACGACGACAATTTTTGCGACCGCAAGATTTAATCATATTTAATTCAGATGAGATTTTATATGTGGCCAAAAGACAAATCGAGGCCATGTTAGAAAGTGTTTATCGACCCGTGTTGCGACCTAAGATAGCCGTTGCCGGTAAGGCAGGGATTGCTAATCTGCGCTATGAATTAGTGAATTATCGAGAGGGTGGATTTATCTCCGATTATGATTATCAAATTGCAGATACTATTGCTAATGTAATCTGTGGGGGTGAAGTAGAACCTGGCAGTTTGGTTGATGAAACTTGGTTATTACGATTAGAACGTGAGGGCTTTTTACAGTTGTTGGCACAAGACAAGACCCAGCAACGCATTAAACATTTATTGGAAACTGGGAAACCGTTGCGCAACTAAAAGGAGATCCAAAGCATGACTACACAATTACAAAAAAGCTATATTGTTGCAGCGGTTCGGACCCCGGTAGGCAAAGCTCCGCGCGGAGTTTTTCGACATACCCGGCCGGATGACTTGCTGGTCCATGTGATAAAAGGTGTATTGGCGAAGGTGCCCACGGTTGCTAAGACCGATATTGATGATGTGATCGTTGGTTGTGCCATGCCAGAAGGGGCGCAAGGTATGAATGTAGCACGTATTGGTGCCTTGCTTGCTGGCTTGCCCGACACCGTTCCGGGTATGACTGTCAATCGCTTTTGTTCCTCAGGTTTACAAACGATTGCCTTAGCCTGTGATAGGATTGCTACCGGCCAAGCTGATGTCATCATCGCTGGTGGTACCGAAAGTATGAGTATGGTGCCATTGGGTGGTAAAAGTATGAGTGCGAATCCAGAGTTTTTTACCCTGGATGAAAATGTTGCGATTGCTTATGGTATGGGGATTACCGCTGAAAAGGTTGCCAGTCAATATCATGTTAGCCGCGAGGCGCAAGATGAATTCGCTTTTGAAAGTCATCAGCGAGCGTTAAAGGGCCAACAGGCAGGTTATTTTAATGATGAAATATTGCCGGTGTCGGTGACAGAAACTTATCCTGATATAACAACAGGCGAGGTTGTTACAAAACAGCAGAAAGTTACTCAAGACCAAGGCCCACGGGCGGATACTTCTTTAGAGCGCTTGGCTAAATTGCCAACTGTGTTTGCCGCAAAAGGTTCCGTGACCGCGGGTAATAGTTCACAAATGAGTGATGGCGCTGGTGCTGTATTAGTTGTCAGTGAACGCTATTTGAAGGATCATGGCTTGACACCGCTAGCCAGCATGAAGAGTTATTGTGTAGTGGGGGTACCGCCAGCAATTATGGGTATAGGTCCTGCAGCAGCGATACCTAAGGCCTTGGCAGCAGCGGATTTGAGCTTAGCGGATATGGGCTGGATCGAATTAAACGAAGCCTTCGCGGCCCAGGCCCTGGCAGTGATAAACAAATGTGAGTTAGACCCTGCGCGGGTCAATCCACTGGGTGGGGCGATTGCCCTCGGCCATCCATTAGGTGCTACAGGCGCAATTCGGGCTGCCACCTTGATTCATGGTCTTAAGCGCACTAAACAACGTTATGGCATGGTAACTATGTGTATTGGTACTGGTATGGGTGCGGCAGGTGTGTTTGAGCTAGAAGCTAGGGACTAGAGACTAGGGGCTAGAGATAATTTAGAACCCCCCTCACCCCCCAAGGGGGAGAGGGATAAGAGGTAGAACCCAAAATGCTTAGAGTAACCATAAAGCAAACAATATATGCACGGCTAATAGTAAGGCACGGGTAATAGTAAGGCACGGCTTAACATGTTTATTTACTCTCCCCGAAGGGGAGAGATCCACATTTCCCTCTCTCCCTTGGGAGAGAGGGGGGGTGAGGGGGTTTCTAAATTATCTCTAGTCTCTAGTTTCTAGCCACCAGCAACTAGCCACTAGCCCCTAGTCACTAGATCCTAGCCACTCGTATATGTCTTCTGTTATAATATATCTTTTTTTTATTCAAATGATTAATGAATGATTAAAGGTAAATTCCTTCTTAGCCAATAACGCGGCAGTAAATTATGGCAGCAAAACAGTTATTTAAAATCATCTTTTATAATCAGGGCAAGATTTATGAAATCTTTGCCCGCAAGGTTATTCAGCGCGATATGCTAGGTTTTGTCGAGATTGAAGATCTAGTGTTTGATGTTAATTCAAAATTGGTCGTTGATCCCTCTGAAGAACGTTTACGAGAGGAGTTTGCTGAAGTCACTCGTAGCTATATTCCGTTGCATGCCGTCATTCGGATAGACGAAGTAAAAAAGCAGGGTCAATCCAAGATATCGGCATTAAAGGATTCAGGTAGCTCGAATGTCACTGCATTTCCATCTTCGATCCATATACCTAAAGGAAGGGATAAATAATGCCAATCGGCCCATTAATGATAGATATCGAGGGTACTTCGTTAACAACTCAAGATCAGGCGCTTATCCAGAATAAATATGTGGGTGGTGTAATATTATTTACTCGCAACTATCGTGATTTAGAACAATTACAAGCGCTAATTTACGAGATTAGACATTTGCGTAAAGAACCGATTCTCATTGCTGTTGATCAAGAAGGTGGAAGAGTGCAGCGATTTCAAGAAGGTTTTACCCGATTACCGGCAATGGCTGAACTAGGCAGACAAATTGATCTCGATATTGATAAAGGTTTTAAGCTTACAAGTCTCACTGGTTGGTTAATGGCGGCCGAATTATTAAGTTTGGGGATAGATTTTAGTTTTGCACCAGTGTTAGATTTGAATTTAAATATCAGCAAAGTTATTGGTGATCGAAGCTTTCACCGCCATCCAGAGGTGGTGTCTGCCCTTGCCAGGTCCTTTGTCCAAGGGATGCATAATGCAGGGATGGCTGCTGTAGGTAAGCATTTCCCTGGTCATGGATCAGTGTCCGCTGACTCACATGCGGTTATCCCAATTGATGAACGTAGTTCAGAAGAGATATTACAGACAGATATCATTCCATTTATCCAGTTAATCAAATATGGGATAGATGCCATCATGCCGGCACATATTATTTATTCACAGTTAGATGCTAGGCCGCCGACATTTTCTGATTTTTGGCTTCAGCATGTCTTACGACAACAAGCGGGTTTCAAAGGAGTGATATTTAGTGATGATTTATCTATGGCTGGGGCTGAAGTCGCGGGTGATTATGTTGAGCGAACGGTAGCTGCTTTAAAAGCCGGTTGTGATATGGTTTTAATTTGTAATAATCGTGCTGCTGTATTAGACGTAATTACGGCATTAAAAGGTTATCATGCACCGCAATCAGAGCAACGGTTATTAAAAATGTGTGGTCACTTCCAATATACCCGCACTGAGCTTGTACATGATAAGCTATGGTTAGACACAGTGGTGGCATTAAACGATTTTCAATCGAATGAAACGTATCCATTAAAAGAGGCTTAGTTTTTGATATGTACAAAGAGTTCTTTACTACTAATTCATGGGTTATTCAAATCTTTTTAATTATCCTTGTTACTGCGAGTGTACATTATTTTGAAGCTGCCTTTGTTAAGCGTTTGCGTCCAAAATTAGCCAAGACTAAGACCTTGTGGGACAATGCATTAATAAATGCAATGCATAAACCACTGGGCGCTTTAATTTGGTTCCTGGGTATCAGTTATAGTACCGACTTATTACATGCTAAAGCAAATGGCGCCGCAATTTTTAATGCTGTCCCTGTGATTCGTGAATTGGCCGTGATTGCACTGGTTGTTTGGATGGTTATACGATTTATTCGTGAGGCAGAAGCGGTATTAATCAAGCAAGGTACTAAAAATAAAACTCTTGACAAAACCTCAATCAACGCCTTATCACAAATATTGCGCGCAGCAGTGATCACAACATCGATACTTGTTGCGTTGCAAACCATGGGTTATAAGATTTCTGGTATTTTAGCCTTAGGTGGCGTTGGAGGCATCGTCTTAGGTTTCGCCGCCAAGGATATGTTAGCCAATTTTTTTGGCGGACTAATGATTTATTTTGATAGGCCTTTTAAAGTCGGAGATTGGGTGCGTTCTCCGGATCGCCAGATTGAAGGGACCGTTGAGCACATCGGGTGGCGCTTATGTCGCATTCGTACCTTTGATATGCGACCACTTTATGTTCCGAATTCATTATTTTCAACCATTTCAGTTGAAAATCCCTCGCGAATGTTAAATCGCCGTATCTATACCACTGTTGGGGTGCGTTATGATGATGCGACCAAGGTGCGTGGCATCGTGACGGCAGTCAAAGAAATGTTGGAACAACATCCAGAGATTGATACCAATAAAACCTTGATGGTAAATTTAGTTGAATTTGGTTCCTCATCATTAAACTTTATGATTTATACCTTTACCAAGACAACCGAATGGATAAAATTTCAAGCTATTCAGGAAGATGTGTTTTTAAAAGTGTTGGATATTATCGATGAATTTGGTGCCCAATGTGCCTTTCCAACAACGACATTACATATTCCAAATGAAGTAAAATTGCAAACAGAAAAATTGACAGAAACAGAACGAGATATTGCGTATTCGCGATAAACATTATTTTTTTTAGTTAAAGGTATCCATCCAAAGGGGAAGACAATGAAAATACCTGAGCATATTAAGGCTGTTTACCAAACAGCAACCTGTCTTTATACCAAAGAGCAAGTTGAAACGGCCTTGGAAAAAATGGCTGCCCAAGTTAATCAATTGTTACAAGATGAAAATCCATTGTTTTTGACGGTCATGGTGGGTGGCTTAATCCCTGCTGCAGGTATATTAGAACATATTGACTTTCCACTTGAGCTCGATTATATCCATGCCACTCGTTATCGTGGTGATACTCAAGGCAAAGACTTGATATGGAAAAATACACCCAGTACTTCGTTAAAAGATAGAACCGTGCTAGTGATTGACGATATCCTTGATGGTGGGGTTACCTTGCAAGCAATAGTGAATTATTGCCAAGAACAAGGTGCCCATAAGGTATATACTGCAGTCTTGGTGGAGAAGCAAGGTGTGCGCCTAGAACATGGCTTACCGAATGCTGATATTACTGGTTTAGTTGTTAATGACCATTATGTGTTTGGGTATGGCATGGATTACAAAGAATATCTGCGCAATGCCCCGGGGATCTATGCAGTTGGCAAAGAGTTCTTATAATGTCATGGTTGTAAATTATAAATTTTAGTAGCTAGCATGGCGCGAGTACCTAGTTTTAAAGAGATTAAATATTATGACCCTACAAGTGTGTTTAGGGTATTTTCACAACAAAATTATAGCATTTTTTTAGATAGTGCTCAGGCCTTAACTGGTTGTGGTAGATATAGTTTTATTTGTATTGAACCCTCGATAATTATTCAAAGTATTAATGGCATAAGTTACCTTAATCATAACGCTGTTGTTGGGAACCCATTTGATTTAGTTAAGCAACAATTAGCTCATTTTCACTTGCAAACACATCCAAATTTACCACCATTTCAAACGGGTGCAGCTGGATATTTTGGTTATGATCTTTGCCAACAGTTAGAATCAATAACTCCACCTGCAAAAGATGCCTTGAATTTTGCTGATATGTTTATTGGCATCTATGATGTCATTATTGCTTTTGATAATGAGCTACATCGGAGTTGGATTGTAAGTAGTGGCTTTCCTGAAGCTGATGAGGATTTAAGACAAGTCAAAATGCAGCAGCGTATCGAGCAAATTTCAGCGATGCTAACGGAAATAACAAATAACAAATTGATTGGAGAAATTTATTGTAAAGGTCATGAGATCCAGTCAAACTTTACCCCAGAAAGTTATATGTCAGCTGTAGAAAAGGCAAAGCAGTATATATTAGATGGTGATATCTTTGAGGTAAATCTATCACAACGCTACGCATGTCAATTAAACTCTGAAGCGAATGGCTATGATCTCTATCGCAAACTACGTGCGATAAATCCGGCACCATTTGCAGCGTATCTTGTTGTTGATGATACAGTGATTGCTTCCGCATCGCCTGAGCGATTTTTAAAATTAGCGGACAATCATGTTGAGACGCGTCCCATTAAAGGAACAATAGCACGGTCATCTGATCCTAGAGTAGATCAAGCGAATGCTCAAACATTATTGGCAAGTGAAAAAGATAAAGCTGAAAATATCATGATCGTTGATCTCATGCGAAATGATCTATCGCGAGTTTGTAAACCCTTTAGCGTCCAAACACCACAATTATGCCAATTAGAAAGTTATGCTACTGTGCATCATTTGGTTTCAGTTGTGCGAGGTGAACTAAGTTCAGAATATGATGTGATTGATTTATTAAAGGCAACGTTTCCTGGCGGGTCTATAACTGGCGCACCAAAAATCAGGGCAATGGAAATTATCTATGAACTAGAAGGATCAAAGCGAGGTCCTTATTGTGGGAGTATAGGGTATATCAGTTTTGATGGTAACATGGATTCATCGATTGTCATTCGTACCTTTTGTATTAAGGGACAAACAATTAGTTTTCAAGTGGGTGGGGCAATTGTTTTAGATTCAGATCCTAAGGCTGAGTTTGATGAGACGATAGACAAAGCACGGGCACTCCAAAATGCATTAACCAAAGAATATGATCTATGATTTTATTAATTGATAACTACGACTCATTTGTTTATAACCTGTCACGTTATGTAACAGAGTTAGGGCATGAAACAATAGTCGTTAGAAATGATAAAGTTAGCGTCGATCAAATAGCTGAACTTTGTCCGAACTACATTATAATTTCCCCTGGTCCTTGTACGCCAACAGAAGCAGGGATTGCTATAGAAACTATCCAGCGGTTCGGAAAAACAATACCTATTTTGGGTGTTTGTCTTGGTCATCAAGCAATTGGGCAAGCCTTCGGTGGACGTATCATTAAGGCGAAACAACCGATGCATGGTAAAGCCAGCAAAATCGTTCATGACGGAATAGAACTCTTTGATGGCATTCCTAATCAATTTTCAGTGGCACGCTATCACTCCTTATCCATTGAGCCTGAATCGTTACCGAATGAGTTGAGGGTGACGGCATTATCTGAATGCCAAGAGATTATGGCAATTCAACATAAGAAGTACCCAATCTATGGTGTACAATTTCACCCAGAGTCAGTATTGACTCAATATGGGTATCAAGTGTTAAAGAATTTTTTGTATGGGAATGCATAATGAGAAATGAAGGTGGGTGATTAGAACCCCACTCACCCAAGGGCTGGGGAATCTGCGCATTTTTGTGAAGGCAACATTGCCAAAACGTTGTCATTCCGGGGGTTACTGCAACTTGGCGAACAGAGCCGAGCTTAGTTGCAGTAACCCCCGGAATCCAGGAATGATAGCTTTTCATGATAAGATGACTTTGCAATTCCTGGATCCCGGCTCATAACTGCAAGTAAGTTCGACTACGTCTCACCAACTTGCAGTAATGGCCGGGATGAGTGCGCCACGAAGTGGTTAGATTCACGTGAGTGAAAGTCTCACCTGTGAAAGTGTGACCCAACACACACAGAACCGAGTCTTGGGCTTTTAACGGTAACGTTAAAGGCTAAGCGTAGACAGGGATGCTATAGGCCATAACCAAGCGGTTAGGCGATTGAGCCCCGAAATGAAATTATTGGGACAGTTGACATAGTTCATCCAATGGAAAACAACATCATAGTGAACATCAATGGGCAGAACACTACGACGTCCCCGGGGTCGAAGAGCGTGGCATGTAGCAAATGAAGCTAACTAAACGTGGGAGATCCTATGGTGTCTTCAAGGAGGGAGTATTGGCCAACAAGGGTAACAGCGAGGAAGCCAAAACGCACCATAGGAAGTCCGATTGGTGGTAGTAGTGATGAAACAGAGTAACGACTGCGGAGCGAAGCACCATCGGTAACAACAACCTGAAGAGAGAAACGCGAATGGAGATGACAAAACCACCAAGAACAGCGGCCACAGTGCTCGACAGGATAGCCTGGATATCCGCGAAGGAACCGGAAGGAAAGTTCTTCAGCTTGATGCACCACATCAACGAAGGGTCACTTCGCGACTGCTACCACAAGCTTGATGGAAAGAAAGCGGTGGGAGCGGATGGTATCACGAAAGAAGGGTATGGTGAAAACCTAGCGGCAATCCGCTGCCTGCAGTGAAGATTTGCCATAACCTTTATGAGCCAATATCCAGGTAAAGGTTGTTATCGTGAGCCTATTGCGTTAATCGCGCACGATGGGTTCTAACGAGGGGCCGGGGCACAATGATAATAGGGTAGAAATAATGTGACACCACCATAATGCGAAAGCAGGTGGGAACGGGGAATACAAACATCGACCTATGTTGTCAAAGGATCCGGCCTACTCACGCATCGGTGGAAAAATCACATGCATCAAATAACGCAACAACATAGTTGATGACAATGTTTTTATGCAGCAGAAAAATCACGTCGCGCCACTATTTTTTTAACTATATTGATTTTAATGCTACATTTTTTTAAAAATGAGCAGAGCCCTCAGACCCAAGGGGGAGAGGGGAGGGTGATGGGGGTTTATCAAATAATACATTTATCCTTTTTTATCACTTAAGGGTTTGAGCATCACCAGCATGCCCAACACAGGGCTATCAATGTAATTTAATTGGTTTGGCCGCATTCGTCTGTAAGTTTGCAAATGATAACTTTTTAATTGGCCATTAACGGGTTCAACTAATTCAAGATTGACACTAACATTGATATAGTTTGCTTGTGTTAAGCGTAGGGTCCCATTTAATTGATAAAGTGTGTTTCCGATTTGATATTGATTCCCACCGACAAGATAAATAGTTTTTGCATGCCAAGTGTCGCTAATTGGCTGAAGCCATGCAAGATGAGTTAAGATTTGATAGTTATCATGCTGTTGTAATCTTTGCATTTCTTTACCGAGGAGAAAAAGATTTGCAGGGAGTAGTGTATAAGGCTGCAATTGAGAGAGATTAATAGAGTTTTGCTTGTTAGTATTCTGACTTCCAGAGTTTGGGAATGGATTTATTAGAGTTATAGTATTGGTTGTTGGGATACTATCAGTAAAATCTTGCCAAAGGTTATTGTTACTAAAATCAAGTGGTTGGTAATTAAAAATAATTAATTCAACCTGATAAAGATCTTGTGTTTTATTGGCTGTGTTATCAAATTGAGTGTTTGATTGTTGAAAAATTGCAGCATCTGCAACCGGACATATAAATAAGATAGCGATGCTGATGGATGCGATAATGCTCTTAATGTTCATCGTATTAATTCCTATGTAAATTTATCGTATATTTATTTGTTCTCAAGTATATCAAATACAGTATTAACTTGTTCAATTACTGATGCATCGGCAGTGTCATCAAGATTTATACGGAGTTTATTTGCTCCAGCCATGCTAAATTGATCTGGTTGATTTTGAATTAACTCGATTATTATATCAGGTTCAATCTTCGGCTGTGGTAAAAAAGTCATTGTGATTTGCTTAGGACTGACCTTAAGTTTTTTCAATCCGATCTCTTTTGATCTAAGTTTGATTTCAGTAATCTTAAAGAGATTCTTAACCTTGTCTGGAAGCAAACCAAATCGATCAATGAGTTCTACTTGTAAATCTGTTAACTCTGATTCTGTTTTGGCATTGGCAATGCGTTTATATAATATTAATCTTGTATGGACATCAGGGACATAATCATCAGGGATAAAAGCGGGGATACTGATTTCAACGTCGATGTTACTTTCATCTTCGGCATCAATATCAAACTCTTTTCCCGCCTTTATAGTTTTGACGGCCCGTTCTAATAGTTCCATATAAAGACTAAAGCCAATGGCTTGCATGTGTCCACTTTGTTCTTCACCCAGAATTTCACCAGCTCCTCGTATCTCTAAGTCGTGTGTCGCTAACATAAAACCAGCACCTAAATCTTCTAATGCAGAAATTGCCTCTAACCGTTTGATTGCATCTTTGGTAATCAGCTTTTTATTTGGAATGATGAGATAGGCATAGGCTTGATGATGAGAACGACCCACTCGGCCACGTAATTGGTGTAATTGTGCCAAGCCAAACCTGTCGGCACGGTCAATGATTATTGTGTTTGCAGTAGGTATATCGATGCCGCTTTCAATAATGGTGGTACAGACCAAGACATTAAAACGATGATGATAAAAGTCAGTCATGGCCTTTTCTAATTCACGTTCGCGCATTTGGCCATGAGCAACTTTGGCAGTAATTTCTGGGATTAATTCTTGTAATAACTCTGTTGTGCGCTCTATGGTTTGAACATTGTTATGTAGATAATAGACTTGGCCACCGCGCATGATTTCTCTTAAGATCGCTTCACGAAGCATTTCTTTATTATGTTCTAAGACGAAGGTCTTTATCGATAAACGTTTTTCGGGTGGTGTAGCAATAATCGATAAATCACGTACCCCGGCAATCGATAAATTTAATGTTCGAGGGATAGGGGTGGCAGTTAAGGTTAAAATATCTATTTCAGCACGAAGTGATTTTAATCGATCTTTTTGTTTGACACCGAAACGATGTTCTTCATCCAGAATCAATAAACCTAAATCATTAAAGTTGATGTCTTTTTGCAATAACCTGTGAGTACCAATGATGATATCAATCTTTTTATTCGCCAGTTGTTGTTCAATATGATTTGCTTGAGTTGTAGTTTTAAAGCGCGATAACATTTCAATGGTTATTGGCCAATCGGCAAATCGATCACAAAAAGTTTGATAATGTTGTTGTGCCAATAGTGTTGTTGGTACTAAGACAGCAACTTGTTTATTATTCATAACTGCCAAAAACGCAGCACGCATCGCAACCTCAGTCTTACCAAACCCAACATCACCACACACGAGTCTATCCATAGGTTGCTTTTTTTGCATGTCGACAAAGACATCAGTAATTGCGCTCTCTTGATCTGGCGTTGTTTCAAAAGGAAATGCAGAGGCAAAGCTTGCATAATCTCCATCAAGTTTGTGAAATGCGTAACCAGTCTTTGCTGCACGTTTGGCATAGATTGCTAGTAATTCAGCGGCCACATCTTTAATCTTTTCACTGGCTTTGCGTTTGGCCTTGGTCCACTGATCCGTTCCTAGTTTACTTAAAGCGATATGCTCGGCATCAGGTCCACTGTAGCGATTGATAAGATGTAATGAAGAGACCGGGACATATAATTTATCATTACCTGCATATTCTATCGTGAGATATTCTCCTTGCTCATCGCCGATCTCTAGTAATTGTAATCCTGCATATTTACCAATACCATGATCAATATGCACAATTGGAGTACCGATCTGTAATTCCATCATGTCGCGAACGATGGTCGTAAATTCTTGTTCTTTACTACTTTTACGTCGTCTCGTTTGGGCGACTTGCAAACCAAAGATTTGTCCCTCGGTGATAATCTCAAGCAGAGGTTTATTTAATGCCAGACCGCGCTCAATAGGTGCTACCGTTAAGCCAAATTGACTTGTATCCTGCAAAAATTCATACCATGAGTTAAACACCTTGGGTGTTATGTTTATAGTTGCCAATAATTCGGTTAACACTTCGCGACGGCCAGATGATTCCGCCGTGAATAATATTCGCTTATCGTTTTGCGCAATATATTCTTCAAGGTTTGCTAACGGTTTTTTTTCTTGACGTTTTATAGGTAATTCAGGTGGTGTTTGGCAAGCAAAATTAAATGTCTCTACTGTTTTTTCGGTAAGCTGAATTCGATTAAATTGTTTTGTCTTTTCAAAAAAATGATTACTCGCAAGGAATAATCGATCCGGCTTCAGTATTGGCTGTGTGTGATCAATGGCTCTTGCTGTATAACGGGCATTGACCTCTTGTTGAAATTGTAATGATGCAGAATGAACATCGTCTACAAACACCAACTGGCTATTTGCCGGCAGATATTCAAAGATAGTATTTAAGTCTGGGTAAAATAATGGTAGATAATATTCAACGCCGGGGATAGGCTTGCCTTGGCTAATAGCCTCATAGGTTGCTGATAAGGTTGGATTTCCCGGAAAATGACTGCGCCACTGTTGCCGAAAATGGGTGATTGCAGCTTCAGTTAAAGGATACTCACGGGCCGGGAGTAGACGTATTTGATCTATTTTATTTATTGTGCGTTGTGTATCTGGATCAAATAAGCGTATTGAATCGACATCATTACCAAATAGGTCAATCCGATAAGGATTTTCTGCGCCCATTGGGAAGACATCAATAATCGAACCACGGGTGGTAAATTCGCCATGCTCCATGACTTGACCCACTCGGCGGTAACCAGAATCTACTAAGCGTGAGAAAAATTCATCGGGGACTAACTGATCGCCAATCGACAATGCAAAACTATTTAACATTAAATAATCACGTGGTAATAAATAATGCATGGCCGTGGCAATTGACATGAGCGTGATACCCGGAGTTGCAGTTTGCAGTTGATATAATGTAAATAGGCGATTCGAGACAATGTCTTGATGTGGTGAAAAGATATCATAAGGCAAAGTCTCTCTATCTGGAAAATGCACTAAGTTGATGTCATTATTGCCCGATAAAAAGAATTCTATCTCGGCGGCTAATCGCTGGGAAGTCAGGTTATCGATGGTCAACACGATGATAGGAGAGGTACGCTGCACTGCCAAGCTGCAAATAGCAAGACTTGCCGCAGCACCTTGCATATTACCCCAATGGACATATTGGCTCGGTAGGTTCTTCTGATCAAATGGTAGTAGTACTAAACTCATAATTAGGGCCTGTTTACAATTCATAATGACACTGCAACTTGAGTTTAATTGTCTCAAATTGTCAATCGCTTCGTTAAATAGTCTCACTATTCGTTTCAAGTAATAGGCAATTTTATCACAATTTTCTCAATTTGCTTTCGGGAAAATGAATTGTAAACAGGGCCTAATAAACTAATCAACATTGAAAATAATTAGTCAATATCATTAAGAGATTATCTAAAACAACCTTTATTTGGCTGAAAAAGTTTAATTTATAGTCTATTCTAGTAATATATGTAAACAATTTAATATCACTAAAGAACAAAATTCACCAGGGAGTGGTTGGCTATGCCAGACAAAAAGAATGTGCAATATGCCCAGGTTGCAATTATTGCCGAGCGGATTGCAAAATCTGGGAAACAACCAACGATTAAATCAATTCAATCAATGTTGAATGATACGGGGCATTTTTTCAAAATCGCCTGGTATCTTTCTCGTTGGAAAAGACATCGACAATATGGACAAAAAGATGACTTACCATTTTCATCGCAGCAAGAATTAGATGAATTTCTAAAAGGGACCTTGGAACAACAAGTTGAGAACCGTACTCAAGAATTAAAACAATCATTAGCTTTAGTTCGATCAACGCTTGATTCAACCGCGGATGCCATATTAATAATCGATAAGCAGGGAAGAATGGTGGATTGGAATAAACAATTTGAATCTTTAGTACCAAAGGATATTCTCACCAATAGAGATGAAAGCCTCGGTATTCGATATATGCTGGACAATGTTACGGATCCCGAACTGCTTTATAAACAAGTTACAGGTCTTTATGATAAACCTGAGGTTAAGGGAGACATGGGTGACATGGGACTTAAAGATGGTCGTATCTATGAACGTTATTCACAACCACATATTGTTGATGGTGAAATAATCGGTAGAGTCTGGAGCTTTAGAGATGTCACTGCGAGGAGACGTGCTGAAAATGCATTGCGATTACGTAACCGTGCAATTGAAGCAAGTTCCAATGGTATAGTTATTACAGATGCGGGACAAAATGATTTTGTCCCGATATATGTTAATCCAGCCTTTGAAAAGATTACCGGCTATAAAAAGGAAGAAATCCTTGGCCGTAATATGCGTTTCTTACAAAAAAATGACACTAAACAGGCGGAGATCAGTAAGATTCGATTAGCCTTGAGAGAACATCAAGATGTAAAGGTTGTATTAAAAAATTATCGAAAAGATGGTGAACTATTTTGGAATGAATTACATATTGCACCTGTGCCAAACATTAATAATGAAATTACCAATTATGTAGGCATTTGTGTTGATGTCACAGAGCGCAAGGAAATGGAACAACAATTACTGGAGCAAGCTACGCATGACACGCTTACTGGTTTAGTCAATCGGGCCTTATTGACAGACAGGATAAAACAAGCAATCAATGAAAGTGAACGTTTACATAGTTTATTTGCAGTGTTATTTATTGATTTGGATCATTTTAAATTGATAAACGACAGTATGGGGCATGCGGTCGGGGACAAATTACTCCGTAAAGTGGGGCAGCGCTTATCAAGTTGTATTCGCAAGATTGATACACTAGCACGATCGGGTGGTGATGAATTTGTTATTGTTGTACAATTTATTGAGAATGAAATGGAAATTATGAGTATCATTACCAAACTCAATATAGCGTTGAATAAACCATTTAAATTTGGCAATCGTGAAATCAATATTACCGCAAGTATTGGTGTTAGCGTTTATCCTAAAGATGGCAAAGATGAAACCTCGTTAATCCAGAATGCCGACATTTCTATGTACCATGCCAAAGAGGCAGGACGCAATACATATATGTATTATACCGAAGAGATGCAAGCCGAAGTCAAAAAGCATTTGGAAATAGAAAACAGTCTGCATGCGGCCTTAAAACGAAATGAATTTTTCTTAGTGTATCAACCTGTACTTGATTTTAATCAAGAAACCATAGTTGGTGCCGAGGCATTATTACGTTGGAAACATCCTCGATTAGGCATGATATCTCCCAATGAATTTATTCCTTATGCTGAAGAAATAGGTGAAATCTATCGGGTTGGCTTATGGATCCTAAAGACTGCCTGTCAAGAATGTAAGTCATGGCAAGAGCAGGGACTCGGTGATATTTATATCTCCATTAATATTTCGGCACGACAGATCAAGGATGAGTTTGTTGAAGATTTACAAAATGTCATTAAATCGACGGGGATTAATCCCGACCTGGTGCACTTGGAGCTCACCGAAAGTATCTTTATGAGCGCTTCTACAAATTTGATAGATTTATTAGGTAGGTTAAAAGATATTGGGGTAAGACTGTCAATCGATGATTTTGGTACTGGATATTCAAGCTTAGTCTATTTAAAGACATTTCCGATTGACGAGATTAAGATTGATAAATCATTTATCTCTGATATCTACGAAGGTACGAATGGTCAACACACGGCGATAGTCGACGCTATTATAGCCTTAGCAAAGAAATTGAAACTAAAGATAATAGCTGAAGGCGTTGAGACTGGATATCAAACACAATATTTAAAGCAACACGACTGTGATTATGCTCAAGGGTTTTATTTTAGTAAACCAATACCGAATACATCGCTAATTGATTTGATCATTAAAGCGAATAAGAAATTTCGCATCGTTGGTGACGAGTAATAACAATTATTATTTTTTAGTTATTGTTGAATAAGCGATATGTCCTGCCGATTAAAAATAAATCATACCATCTAACTGCTCTGCACAAATTTGTTTCTCAGCGGATCGAAAACGATTCAAATTCTAAAAGCAATATAACAAATTATTGAAATACAAGTGTGTTAGTGCTCTAATCATTATAACAGTCAATAATTTTAACAAAGGAGTGTGTGATGTCTGAGCATCAAATCCTAGCTGAAAATCATAACCAAAATCAGCTGCCGATTTATGAGTCCAAGTATTGTTTGCATGAACAGCGAATTAACCCAACTGAAATCGAACAATTTGCTAATGAAGGTTGGCAATTTAAACTACCATTACAAAATGAAAAACTACATTTCATTGCAATTAAAGATAAACGAAAGGGTAGTATATTAGCATTTGCTTTAGTGGCTTCGGCCGCTAAAAGCGAATTTCAAAATTTAACTAAAATTGAAAGCAAGGCTTTGGCAAATTGTTTATCCTTAATAGGACTGTGGCACTCTCCTCAAATTAAAGATCAGGAATTGTTAACAGCTACTTTATACTTTGCATTACGAAAAGGTCGCATCCATGGCAAGGAAAATATAGTCTGTCTATTGCCAAGAGCTGATCATAAGCTTGCGGATATATTACGCTTAAAGCCGCTACCACAGCTCAATCATATTGATATCCAAGGCCAAAAATATATACCTGTAGCGCAACGTTTACGCTATGCCATATATAATGCATATGAACTCACGCCGCAAGAACCTCTCAATCTAATTAAACAACAAATGGGGGACGAGTTAATTCAAACCCATAAACGTTGGCTGAAACGATTTTTTGATGGCCCATGGGCCAACTCGGTAATTAATGGAGAAATGACGAAAGATCAATATATTAATTCTCTGTTTAATCTACATCAATATGTACGTTTGACGACGCGTCTTTGTGCTCGTTGTGTTGCTCACTCAGATAATATGATCCTTAGAAATAATTATATTCATCATTTAAAAGGTGAAATCAATCACGAGATATTGATTGAACGTGACCTTAAAAAGCTTGGCGCAGATGTCGAATATTTGAAGCATGTACATGTCCCTGATCAAGGCACAAAAGAATTTATGGTAGTACAAGAAAGTACGATTGGGTATTACCAAGACCCGGTGCTTATGCTTGCATGTCCAATGGCGGCTGAAGGGATGGCCGCAGCGATCAAACCTGAGTTTGTTGATGCCTTACATCGACTAGTCGAAAGTTGGGGTGTGACACCTGCCAAAGAAGCAACCTTATTTTTGACATCACATGTTATTTTTGATGGTGGTGAAGATGGCCATTGGCAACAGGTTATTAATATGATTCAAATGTTTGTTAACACTGAACCAGATTTACAAAAATTCTTAAGCGTTTATCATGCAGCAAAAAATGGTTTTGAACATGGATTTAATGCCAATATACATGAGATGCAATTATGGTCGGCCAAACCTAAATAAGCCTTTATAACGGTTGGCGAAATATAGATACAGGGAATTTTTGATGAACCATGCTGTCAATAGCAAATTATTAAAAACACTAGATTGCTATCATTTACCAGCAAAGATGCGTTATTGCTTACCTGGGTTTGAAGCATATTATAATGCCGCATATCATTTTTGGCGTGAAATGATTTGCGAAGGGTTGTTATCCGAGGGCTTGGTTGAACAAGCAAAAACCTTATCCAGCGATGAATTTGTTAATCAAGATGATTTTGTATGTCTATTCCTACAGACAAAGCCAATTGGTTTATTTATGTTTAGCTGGATGAATTTAGCGTACCCAGCTAATAAAGACCGGCGGTATATTACTGTTAATTATCCGGCAACGGTCATCGAAACTTTATTACGTTTGGGCCATGAGAAGCTTATGACTATGGGGCATTTGACCATACACCCTGAGTGGCGTAAAAGTAGGATGGGTCCTGGCGTTGGTGAAATATTGGTTGGCTTAGCAGTGAAGCGATTTTTGACTTCTCGGGCGTCAGCACTGTTATCGTTTAGTCGTAATAATCGCAAGACGCAAGATTTAGCATACCATTGGGGTGCACAACCACTACTTAAGAATTACCAAGCCTATGGGATTGATTCAGATATTCTGGCGATTTATCGTGATACAGTAATGCCTACAATCATTGAAGGAATACCAGAATTGGTTGAATATTTATGGCTGAATAAACACAATGCAGTACTTACGCCCTCACTCTATACAAGTTTAAAAGAACATCCTGATTTTGCGTATTAAAGAATGTCACTGAATCATAATTTACGCTTTTGAAGTCTATTAACTAGTGAGGAGGTTTCATGATCTCAATCAAAGATTATATCATTATCGGCGCTGGACCTGCGGGTTTACAGCTAGGATTGTTTTTGCAAGCAAAGGGACTTGACTATTTGATTTTGGAACGGTCAAATGTCCCTGGGAATTTTTTTCAGACCTTCCCTCGCCATCGCACCTTGATCTCTATTAATAAGCGTTATACAGGTTATGATGATCCAGAAGTCAATATGCGCTGGGATTGGAATTCATTATTATCAGATGACCCTGAACTACGTTTAACAAAATATACTAAAAAATATTTTCCAGATGCTGACGTCTTGGTACAGTATTTGAATGACTTTCGACAAAAGTTTAATTTAAATGTGCAGTTTAATGCGAATGTAAAAAAAGTTTCAAAGGATGAAAATTTCAAAATTGAACTTGCCAACGGTGAAATTTTATATGCCAAACGATTAATTGTTGCAACTGGGATGTTTAAACCATATGTCCCTGATATCCCTGGTATTGAGACTATAGAACAATATGTTGACATGAGTATTAATGCTGAAGATTTTGAAAATCAACGGGTATTATTAATAGGGAAGGGCAACTCAGCGTTTGAAACTGCGGATCATTTAGTACAAGATGCCAGTCTTATCCATTTAGCTAGTCCAAATCCAATCCAAATGGCTTGGCGCACACATTTTGTTGGTCATTTACGAGCAGTAAACAATAATATATTAGACACTTACCAATTGAAATCGCAAAATGCATTAGTAAACGCATATATTTCATCTATTAAACATAAAGATAATCAATATCATGTGACATATGCCTATACTTTAGCAAGTGATGAGACTGAAACATTAGTCTATGATCGGGTGATCGGATGCACCGGTTTTACTTTTGATCATTCTATCTTTGATAGTACATGCAAACCTAAATTGACTATTAATGATCGTTTGCCAGCCATGACCGCTTATTATGAATCGGAGAATATACAAGATTTATATTATGCCGGTGTGTTGATGCAAATGAGAGATTACAAAGTCGAGCAATCTGCCTTTATCCATGGTTTTCGTTATAATGTTAAATTTCTCGCTGATTATTTGGCATATCATTATCACCAGCAACAGTTACCGCACCAAACCCTAGCAAAGGATGCCAAGACATTATCCGAGCATGTTATTAGAGAAGTTAATCGTACCTCAGCGCTTTGGCAACAAACAGGTTATCTATGTGATGTGATCGCCGTCGATGAAAAGCAATGTCGCTATTATTCAGGGATTCCAGCTGATTCAATAGCCTCAAATATTTTCGCAACTAATGAATATTTTACGGTTACTTTAGAATTTGGACAAAAACGTATTAATGAATATGCCAATGTGTTTGCTATTGATCGTATCCATAAAGATGATTATACACGAGCGGATCTAAGCACGGGGATTCATCCGATTGTGCGCTATTATAAGGGCCATCAATTACAGTCTACCCATCATATCATCGAAGATTTTGACAGTGTGTGGGCTGAGGATGTGCATCTGATGCCGCTACAAACCTATTTTAAGAAATTATTTGCTACCAAACATTCACGCGAAGCAGAACAAAAGTTACAACCTGCTTAAACCTAGAATCGGCAGTTGAAAACGTAGCGAGAGCGCTTAATCATCTGTACTTTCATTAGCTTAAGCGCTCTCGCTACGTTTTCAATTGCCGATTCTAGGTTAAATGTTCTAAATGCGATTAACATTGGTTGCTGAACGATGAAGTTAAAGGTTGTTGCTCATTCCATATCAACAACTATTAATATAAAGAGTGCGATATATGTGAAACTTGTTAGAGAATTTATTCAAATACTTTGATATCCTTAGCCTTTAATTTCAGATATTACATCATTGCAAAATGGTAATGTCCATATTTTATGGGAATTGCCTTTAGGATATAAGTAAAATGCATAACAATAAAAATTATTATTTATACTTAATTCTTAGTCTACCGTTATTATTTAGTCTTTGTCTTACAAAAACCTATGCTGGCGGTACTTCAGTCAATGGCATTGGTGCTAGGGCTGAAACTATGCAGGCATTTAATGCCGTCGCCGATGACCCTTCAGCAATTTTTTATAACCCTGCGGGTATTACCCAAATCAAGGGAATTCAGGCTGAAGGGAGTATTGGATTGTTACGTACAGAACAAAATTACACCAATGCCTTAAATGGTGTGAAAACGAATTCAACAACCTATGATCCTGCACCAGCATTATTTATTGTTGATAATGATTTGCAGAATATTACGTTGGGTATTGGTTTATATGCGCCGTTTGCAAGGCATGGTGATTATGGTGTCAATGCAGCCTCTTTTTTTTCACCTCTGATGTCGACACTGGTTCGGATCGATTTGGTTCCAACGATTGCATTTAATGTCGGCCCTTATATTTCTGTGGGTATTGGCATTGTTGGTAGTTATGTAAAGTCAGACTTAAAGGCCTTAGGTTTATATGATACTGCTTCAGGGACAGGGGCAACTGGCCAGATTGGTGTGCTGATAAAACCAAATAATGTATTCAAATTAGGGATTACTTTTAGAGGTCAAGAGATAACACACTTATCAGGTGACAGTACATTCAATTTTGCCTCAAGTGGTTTTGATTCTAATCTTCGTTTTCCAAACATTTTAAGTATCGGTGCTGCGTGGCGGGTTGTGCCCGAGGTCACGATTGCCGGACAGTTTGATGAGGAATTTTGGGGTAATATCCAACGGATTCGTAAGAAATATTATAATCCATTATTTGATGCCAAGTTTGGTGTCATTCAATTGAATGCACGTAATACACAAACCTACCGATTGGGCGCAATATATCGGTATAACCCACAAAATGAATTTAGAGTAGGTTGGGCCTATGCAACCAATGCGACGCCACAAACAAATATCTTCCCAATCATACTTGACTTTTCAGGTAATATTTATGATATCGGTTATAGTCGCTATTTTCGTAATTGTCGATTGGACCTAGGATATGAATATTCATATGCCAATCCACGTACTGGTGGCACCGTCTTCCCGGGTCATTACACATTGAATATTCATACAATTTTACTTGGCTTTAATTATTACTTTGGTGGGGCAAAGGGATAATATGCCATCAACTAATTTTATATCTGCTATTATTTAAGAATACACAAAATCATCAAAAGGCAATGGAGAAGAAAATGAATACAATGAAATTAACTAAGTTATGTTGTGGGTTGATTGCTTGTGCGGGTCTAGTTACCTCAAGTTTTGCGGCAACTAATGCCAATCCTACACCACCACCGACGCCACCAGGTGGGCCCGATGTCAATGTGCAAGTACCTAATGTCAATATCAAAGTGCCGAATGTAGATGTCAAAGGGCCTAAAGTTAATATTCAAGGCCCAGATATGTGCAAGCACATGAAAAATTGCGGTAAAAAGAAAATCATTACCTTAAAAAAAGGCACTACCCAATTTAACGTAGAACTACCATCTAATAAAACGACTGGTTATTCCTGGTTTTTAGGCACGTATGATCATAAGCTATTCACCCCAGTGGGCCATGAATATATCAAACCAAAAAACGGCAAAATGGGTGCGCCTGGCATGGAACGTTGGACATTCAAGGTTGATCCTAAGGCCTACGATGTACCACGTATGACTAAGATGAAATTCATCTATGCCCAACCCTGGGACTTAAAAGATCACAAAATGCAAAAAGTAATGATAGTGATTCAGTGATGAATGATAGCTTTTCATGATAAGATGACTTTGCAATTCCTGGATCCCGGCTCATAACTGCAAGTAAGTTCGACTACGTCTCACCAACTTGCAGTAATGGCCGGGATGAGTGCGCCACGAAGTGGTTAGATTCACGTGAGTGAAAGTCTCACCTGTGAAAGTGTGACCCAACACACACAGAACCGAGTCTTGGGCTTTTAACGGTAACGTTAAAGGCTAAGCGTAGACAGGGATGCTATAGGCCATAACCAAGCGGTTAGGCGATTGAGCCCCGAAATGAAATTATTGGGACGGTTGACATAGTTCATCCAATGGAAAACAACATCATAGTGAACATCAATGGGCAGAACACTACGACGTCCCCGGGGTCGAAGAGCGTGGCATGTAGCAAATGAAGCTAACTAAACGTGGGAGATCCTATGGTGTCTTCAAGGACGGAGTATTGGCCAACAAGGGTAACAGCGAGGAAGCCAAAACGCACCATAGGAAGTCCGATTGGTGGTAGTAGTGATGAAACAGAGTAACGACTGCGGAGCGAAGCACCATCGGTAACAACAACCTGAAGAGAGAAACGCGAATGGAGATGACAAAACCACCAAGAACAGCGGCCACAGTGCTCGACAGGATAGCCTGGATATCCGCGAAGGAACCGGAAGGAAAGTTCTTCAGCTTGATGCACCACATCAACGAAGGGTCACTTCGCGACTGCTACCACAAGCTTGATGGAAAGAAAGCGGTGGGAGCGGATGGTATCACGAAAGAAGGGTATGGTGAAAACCTAGCGGCAATCCGCTGCCTGCAGTGAAGATTTGCCATAACCTTTATGAGCCAATATCCAGGTAAAGGTTGTTATCGTGAGCCTATTGCGTTAATCGCGCACGATGGGTTCTAACGAGGGGCCGGGGCACAATGATAATAGGGTAGAAATAATGTGACACCACCATAATGCGAAAGCAGGTGGGAACGGGGAATACAAACATCGACCTATGTTGTCAAAGGATCCGGCCTACTCACGCATCGGTGGAAAAATCACATGCATCAAATAACGTAACAACTTAGTTGATGACAATGATTTATAACAACGGTTCATAGGGCGGATCTTTAAACTTATTGTTTTTAAATAAAAAATTTTTTCATCACCAGCAAGGTGACCACAAAAATATTTAATACGCTATCTAAATCAATCTGTTACACTTCAAATATCATTTTAACTACGGATTTTAGGTTTGAGTAAACTACTATGTGTGGCTGGTTTTCAAGCCCCATGCCGAAAGGATGGTTCAGATTGCCTTGTGTTTATATCTGCTTTCCCAATAACTGCCTCGATTATATCAACCATAACCCGATAATGAAAATCATATCGATAAATAGGCAATTCTAAACCAAGTTCATTTTTAATGTTAATCCAATAAACCTTGCTGCATTGAGTTTTGAAAAGCATACCTCAAAATGGTATTATTTGGCGATATTTTTATGCTGGATGCTTGCTGTAAATTACATATAAAAAATGCCATTTTAACAATGGCTATATGATCTATAAATTGGTGTTTTTGAATTGGTTTATTGGTTTAATTGTTCATTTAAGTATTGCTCTTTCGGCTGTATAATTTCGCCGTCAGCATAGTTACGAATTTCTGGTTCTACTTGTAAATTTTCATCATCGTGTGCTAATGTTTCTGTTTGCTGAGCTAAATTTTTTAGCTTAGCAAAATCATAACCATCACCATAAAGCATTTTGCATTGCCTAGGGGCCAAACGCACGATATAAGCATGATTTTTAGTTTGAATATGTGCTTTAACAATACCTAAGTCCTTTAATGCATCTTTCGTTTTACACCAAGTTATAAATGATTCGGCGAATTGTATTTTTGCAAAGTGAAATTGTACCATGCCAGTATATCCAAAACGAATCAATTCAGTTTGCTTGGCAAAGGCGATAAATTTTTCACGCATTCTTGTTTGTAATGTCTGTGTATTTAGATCTCTCAGCATAAAAGGGCGCCAATGTTTTAATTTCAACTAGAGCTAAGAGTGTACTACAAATTGATTTCCAACTAGATGTTAGTATAAGTCAAACGCATAAAATCGGACTAGGTATGCAAATATGCGCTTTTTCCAGGTTAACTTTGTTCTTTAACTTTATTTTCTGGGCGCAATTTTTTTAGTCGCGCCGATTGATGTCTGGCAACGCGATCGGCATCAATATAACGTTCAGTGGTCGCAGGGTTTTCATGACCGGCATCATCGCGTACGTGTTCGCGTGGACGAAATTCAATGTCAGCAGAGATTGCGGTATGTCGTAACCAATGCACCGTGGCGACTTTCAAGTCTTCAGCTGCTTCTTGTTCACCGCGCGCCATGAGTTTTTGCTCGGCGATATCAAAACACCATTGCACAATGTTACGAACTTGTCTTGGACCAAGACCGTGGTGACCTCGACGTTTATGAATCAATGGTGTATCTTCACCGCGGCTGGGTAATTGACTCAATCCAAGACTTATGCGATACCGTTTGAGTGCAGCGAGCATTTGATCGGGGACAGCAATATCACGATATTTATTACCTTTGCCGACGGTAGAAAACCACCAAAGACCGTTTTTATCTGGCGCGAAACTCGACATTTTGGGGATTCGGCCAGGAGTTTCTGATAATTCCGAAATACGTAAGCCAAGAAGGTAAAATGCGCTTAACAAAAATAATGTGCGTTCATGTTCGGGGTCACTATTGGCAAGTTGTTCGGCGGTATCAATGACAAATTGCCATTGTAAACTACTTAACTTGCGAGTGACTTTAGTTTGTTGCGCCTTTTGTAAATAGCGATTTTTTTGGCGGATTAACTGGATTGGATTTACGGATAAATATTCCTCTTGTTGTAAGTAAGTGTAAAACGTACTAAGACAGGCAAATAAGGCTTGCAAGGATTTACTACTGATTTGATAGTTTGCTTTTTTTGGTTCTACACCACTGGCACGTTGCGCCTTACTGATTCGAATTACAAAAGGCCGCCACTCAAGGTTATGGGTTTTGTCCCCATCGGCAGTATTAATAAATCGAGGATGGTTTTTTAAGGCTATCCAGGTGACCGGTGGTTTATTGACAAACTTTAGATATTCTCGCACATGATTACGATCGATTTCGGCCATGGGGCGACGCATGATTAACCATGACCAATGTAAATAACGCTCCACTTCCCGACGATAGGCGGTATAGGTATCTGCAGAGCCGGTATAATTTCGTAAAAATTCACGCGCCAAGGCATATTCTCGCTGGCATTGTTCGATGCCCAATGATTGTAAATAATCTTGCACACACTGTGGCGGTTCGTGATTGATATAATCAAGGGTGTCAAAAATTGCCTTGGGTAATAGTTTCACTGTCATATTGGTTTTGCTATCACTAATATTTATACTTCTGTAAATCTTATACCACAACTGCAACGGTGGCCATGCAAAATTCGCCCTTACTTTATTTTTTTACTTGATCTTGGAGCAAAGTTGTGAAAAATTGTTGGGCTATGTCTAAGACCAATGATGTAAAAAATATCACCACTCGTTCAAGTCGAACAGTTCAAAAACGAACCTCGTTTTTGTCGGCTACCTTTGTCTGTGGATTAGCGGCATTATTTTACCTGTATGAATTTGTGTTACAGGTTTCGCCCTCTGTGATGACAGATCAACTCATGGCGAGCTTTAATATCAAAGCCGGCGCCCTGGGCGCAATCTCGGCCTTTTATTATTATGCCTATACACCAATGCAGTTACCGGCAGGCATACTTTATGACCGCTTTGGACCGCGTAAAGTAATGTCGTGTGCAATTGTCATCTGTGCTACTGGGGCTTTATTCTTTAGTATGACCCATGACGTCTTCTTTGCCAGTTTGGGAAGGTTTTTTATGGGCGCCGGCTCCGCATTTTCCTTTATTGGGGTGTTATTACTAATATCTAGGTGGTTTCCACCACAATACTTTGCTTTGTTGGCTGGGGTTGCCCAATTCATGAGCTCGATTGGGGCGATTACCGGCCAAGTCCCTTTAGCTCATGCCATTGAAAACTTTGGTTGGCAAAAGAGTATGTTTTTTATCAGTCTCATAGGCTTTGGCTTGGCTATATTAGTTTGGCTGGCCGTACGGGATCGTCCACCGCATTCTAAATATACATTATTACCCAAGCCTAAAAAACAAGGTTTAAAAGGCCTCAAAACAGTGGCGAAGAAAAGTCAGACTTGGTTTACTGGGGTCTATGCCTTTTGTTCCTGGGCCCCAATGGTCATCTTTGCCGCCCTTTGGGGTGTTCCTTATTTAGCTAGGCTTTATCTGATCAATACCGCCCTTGCTTCTACTGCTGTGGCCATGGTGTGGCTAGGTGTGGGCATTGGTAGTCCTATCATGGGTTGGTGTTCAGATTTCATTGGCAGTCGCTGTAAGCCGTTATTTCTAGTACAAATGGTGGGCTTTTTTGCCAGTGTCTTTGTCTTATATGTCCCTGGAATTCCGTTTAGCTTAATGTATGTGTTTTTATTTATAATGGGTTTTGCAGCATCCGGACAAGCCTTAAGCTTTGGTTTGGTAAAAGACAATAATCGGCCGGCAATCGTCGGGACTGCCATTGGTTTTAATAATATGTCTGTGGTGGCTGGCGGTGCCTTGCTACAGCCCTTGGCTGGTTATTTGATCCAATATTTTTGGGATGGTGCTTATCTCAACGGTATTGCAAATTATACCGCCAATGATTACCGTGAAGCGATGTTTATTATTCCATTATGCTATCTGATTGCCATGATTATAATACGCTGGTTCATCCGTGAAACACATTGTACTAATAAATATGAAATGGAAAGTGAGTTGCCCCATGACCAAAATCTTATCGCCAAGTATGAAATTTCGTGAAGCAGTCGCAAAAGAGCAACCATTACAAATTGTTGGCGCAGTGAATGCCTATGCCGCCATGTTAGCCGAGGCATCAGGCTTTAAGGCGATTTATTTATCGGGTGGCGGTGTTGCTAATGCCTCCTATGGTCTACCTGATCTAGGGATCACGACTCTCCAGGACGTGTTAACAGACGTTAGACGAATTACTTATGCCACTTCATTGCCGTTATTGGTTGATATCGATACCGGTTGGGGCAGCGCCTTTAATATTGCCCGCACTATCAAGGAAATGATACGGGCAGGGGCTGCGGCAGTCCATATGGAAGACCAGGTGCAGGCAAAACGCTGCGGCCATCGGCCTGGTAAATCATTGGTGACTAAACAAGAAATGGCGGATCGCATCAAGGCGGCAGTTGATGCCAAGACCGATGCTGACTTTGTTGTTATGGCGCGTACCGATGCCATGGCCAGTGAAGGGATTGAGTTAGCCATTGAGCGGGCACTTGCCTATGTGGCCGCAGGTGCAGATATGATCTTTGCTGAGGCAGTGACTGAATTGGAGCAATATCAGCAGTTTGTTAAGGCGGTTAAGGTGCCGGTTTTGGCGAACATTACAGAATTTGGAAAAACACCGCTCTTTACTTTGGAACAATTAAAGTCAGTTGGGGTGGCGATGGCGCTTTACCCATTGAGTGCTTTTAGAGCAATGAATCAGGCCGCATTAAATGTTTATAAAACTTTGCGCGAGCAGGGGACACAACAAGCGGTTCTTGATACAATGCAAACCCGTGAGCAATTATATTCATATTTAAATTATCACGCCTACGAACAAAAACTTGATGAGTTATTCGCAGCAGAGCATTCAGGAGAATAATAATGACAAATAAGACATCTGGCTTGGCAGGTGTTGTAGCCGGTGAAACAGCTATTTGCACTGTTGGTAAACAAGGTGTTGGCTTGACCTATAGGGGTTATTCCATTGATGAATTGGCGGAGCATAGCACCTTTGAAGAAGTCGCGTATCTACTTATCCATGGGACCTTACCGACGATTCAAGAATTAAAAAATTATAAAAATCATTTGAAGTCAATGCGCACTTTACCCGCATCATTGATAGAAGTATTAAAATTAATCCCCAAACAAACCCATCCCATGGATGTATTGCGCACTGGATGTTCATTCTTGGGTACCATCGAGCCAGAATCAAATGATAATCATAATCAATTTGATATTGCTGACCGCTTGCTGGCAAGCTTCCCTTCGATGCTATTATTTTGGTATCAATACCATAAAATGGGTGTAGAAATAGAAACGACGACACCTGAAGATACCATGGCGGGTCATTTTCTTTATCTACTCTATGGCCAAGAGCCGGATGAAATCTATCGGCGTGCAATGGACGTTTCATTGATTCTTTATGCCGAACACGAGTTTAATGCCTCTACCTTTGCTGCCAGGGTCACGGCGGCGACCGGATCTGATTTTTATTCTGCGGTAACTTCTGCAATTGGTACTTTACGTGGGCCATTGCATGGTGGGGCCAATGAGGCTGCGATGGAGTTGATTGAGCAATTTGATACCCCGGAAGATGCCAAAGAGGGTATATTAAAAATGCTCAAGGCTAAAGAAAAGATTATGGGCTTTGGTCATCGGGTTTATAAAACCTCTGACCCACGGTCAGATATCATCAAGACTTGGGCCAAGAAATTGGCGGATAGCAGAGGTAATTTGAACCTCTTTCCAATATCTGAAGCAGTTGAAGAAGTCATGCGGGCAGAGAAGAAACTTTTCCCTAATCTGGATTTCTATAGTGCATCTGCGTATCACTTTTGTGGCATCCCAACCGAGATGTTCACCCCAGTGTTTGTGATGTCGCGTATTACCGGTTGGGCAGCACATATTATGGAGCAGCGTGCCAATAACAAGCTTATCCGACCTTCGGCTGAATATATTGGTCCAAGTGAACGGGCTTATACACCCATAGATGAGCGACAATAGTGGCTAGTGGGGTAGTGGCTAGTGGCTGGAAACTAGAGACTAGAATTTATTTTAGAACCCCCCTCACCTTAATCCTCTCCCCCAAGGGGGAGAGGAAACAAGAAGGGAGAATTTATTAATGGCCAAATGTTATTGCAAGGCTAGCCACATATATATATTTGCTCTCGCCCGAAGGGCGGGGGCACCTCAATTTCCTCTCCCCCTTGGGGGAGAGGATTAAGGTGAGGGGGGTTCTAAAATAAATTCTACCCCTTAAAAATCATTCATTATCCGAGGTAACATATGTCAAATAGCAAAGTTGATAGCAATATTCGGCCTGATTTCGATAAAGAAATATTAGCCATTGCCGATTATGTAATGGATTATCAAATTGATAGTGACGAGGCGTTAAACACGGCCCGCTATTGTCTTATGGATACCTTGGGCTGTGGTTTGTTAGCCTTGAATTATCCTGCATGTACCAAACTCTTAGGGCCACTAGTCCCTGGTACTACAGTAGAATATGGCGTCAGGGTTCCGGGGACAAAATACCTGCTAGATCCCGTACAAGCTGCCTTCAACATCGGCGCGATGGTTCGCTGGCTGGATTATAATGATACTTGGCTTGCCGCAGAATGGGGGCATCCGTCTGACAATTTAGGTGGCATCTTAGCGGTTGCCGATTATGTTAGTCAAAAGGCATTGGCTAACAATGAAGTCCCTTTAACTATGCATGATATCTTGAACGCCATGATTAAGGCCCATGAAATTCAAGGTGTGATGGCCTTGGAAAATAGTTTTAATCGAGTGGGTTTGGACCATGTGGTCTTAGTCAAACTGGCGACTACCGCCGTTGTTACTAAGATGTTAGGCGGAACGCGTGAGCAAATACGTAATGCTATTTCTTTGGTCTGGGTTGATGGTCAAAGTCTACGGACATATCGACATGCGCCCAACACGGGTTCTCGTAAATCATGGGCTGCCGGTGATGCAACGAGTAGGGCAGTGCGCTTAGCATTGATCGCCTTGACTGGTGAAATGGGTTATCCCAGTGCTTTGACCGCTAAGCGTTGGGGATTTTATGACGTTGCCTTCGCTGGCGAACACTTCAAGTTCGGCCGTGATTTTGGCAGTTATGTCATGGAAAACGTCTTATTCAAGATTGCCTACCCAGCAGAGTTTCATGCTCAGACTGCGGTTGAGGCGGCCGTTGCCTTACATCCAGAGATAAAAGGACGTTTGGCTGACATTAAGCGCATTGAATTGACAACCCATGAATCGGCTATTCGTATTATCAGTAAGCAGGGGCCTTTGCACAACCCTGCCGATAGAGATCATTGTCTACAATATATGGTTGCCGTCGGGTTGCTTACAGGGGGCTTAAAGGCTGAAGATTATGAGAATGACGTCGCAAGTGATCCTCGCATCGATGGTTTACGGGAAAAGATGGTCGTGAGTGAAAATACGCAATTCAGCAAAGATTATTTAGACCCTGACAAGCGCTCCATCGCGAATAGCGTACAAATATTCTTTGAAGATGGTTCCAAGACCGAAAAGCTAACGGTTGAATATCCTATCGGCCACAGACGGCGTCGAGAACAGGGTATCCCTTTGTTGATCGATAAATTTAAGTCCAATTTGAGTAGCCATTATCCAGCGACAAAGGTCGATGAGATTATGAGCTTGTGCCAAGATCAATCAAGCTTGTTGCAAACTAGTGTTACTGATTTTATGTCGCTGTTGGTTAGCTAGCGGACTAAACGTCACCTCAGCTAATCTCTTACAAACAATTTAGTGATTTGCCATTTCATTGGGCGTCATCTGTTTGCCAAAATAAAACTAGATGACATGGTTTAATGTTAGTGCTAATAACGCACAAATAATCCCCCCAATGAGGCGTTGTTATGTTTAAATTTATTTCTAATGCGATCGAATCGCTAACAATTTATCATCAAACAGACTCGGCAATTCACTTTGCTAGACGCTATCCCTTTGAAGCCAAGCGGCGTCAAAATTATCTTAATAACCTTATCTATCAATTAATATTATTTTTACGTAATCCCAATTATGCACAATTAAGATTAATAATTGATGATATCAAAAATTGTTTGGACCAAGATTTTTATGCTAATGATGAGGCGATTACAAATTTACATGAAGATGATGATTCATTTGCAATATTTTTACGAATGGTATTGGTTCATCTGCATTATACACTTCGATTATTACAACACGCTGATAGGGTAAGAGCAAAGATTAAAAAACAATTTTCACAATTGCCAATTGCTTTGTTGGAATTAACTATGAATCTGGATGCCATGCAATCATTTATTGAAGACAAGTTGCAAATTCAGGATAAAATCACATCTACATTAAACACTGAACAAGAACGTCATATGCGTGGTTGTAAGCATTTGAATATGGTTTACCATAATTTTCTTCGCCATCAAGGCTTGGAAAAAAAGCTCCTAACCCATGAATTTTTATATCCAATCTATTTTTATTCTGACCCATTGGCCGAGACAGAAAAACACGAAGTATCAATGAATCAAAGCGAATTACAGAAACATACGGATTGTTACCTTAAACAAACTTATTTAAATATTGCCCTTGCTGTTAATCATTATCATGATTGCTTTAAACGATTTCATAATATCAATGATATTAATGCCATCAAGGCCAATATCAAAAAGATCCAATTAAACTTAAATCATGCAGTGAAGTTCATTAATGATGTTGCACAACATATACAAGCCTTTAAAACAAAAATTGAGCTTTTATATCAGGAAGGGTACATAAAATATCGAGAAGATTATCATTGGCATAAGACGATGCTTAAAATGCTAGAAAGGAAGTTTATATTGTTAAACATAGTTGTTGATAATATGAACCAAACTTGTATGCCGTTATTTGCCTATATTTACGATGAATCTTTGACACTGAAGTTCAGTAAACAACCATCGCGCTTAAATCTATTACTGAGTGATAAACCATTTCTCCCGATTCCGGAAAAGTTCTTTCGGGATGCCAAGGGCTTGATTAATTTACAGCAGCGATTAAGCAAAAATGGCAAGCATACTAAACAGACTGTGTTACAATAACGCTCCTGGAATTCGTTACTAATTTATCCTAGAATCGGCAGTTGAAATTGTAGTGAGAGCGTTTAAGCTAATGAAGGTACAGGTGATTTTTGCAAAATTTTTTGAGGCAGTACTCACCTGTACGGTGAAAAAAATTTTGCAAAAATCGCCTTTAAATTCAGACGATTAAGCGCTCGTCATAGATTTCAACGGCCGATTCTAGGTTTAGATATGCTAAGGGCATGAATGCAATGACAAACAAGATATTGGATAATTTTCAGAGTGACAAATTGTTACTCATTACTGCTGAGCGTTTAGGTGATACACTATTTTTAGTCCCTGCCATCAAGTTGCTTCATCAAATGGCCCCTAATCTCAAGCTCGATATCTTAGCCTTAAGTCCTTTAGCTGGCGCAATCTTCAATGATAATCCCTATGTCAATAAGATTCATGTGGCGCGCGGTGAACGTGAGATACGTCAATTAGCAGCTGACTATCCTTTAGCGTTAAATTTAATGTTTGAAATGCAAAAACATCTCACAAGATTCCCAACAGAGCTTATATCAATTGGTCAACCTGATTTGAAAAGACATCGTGCTACACAAGTCACAGAGTTCATTCAAGGCTTGATTACTTGTCATGGCATTACTGAGGAATATCCCTATGAGTTATTTCCGCAGTCTAATCATAGTGCCAGCGTACGAGATAAATTACAGCAGGCCGGGATTGATTTGGATCAGCATAGGGTGGTGGGTTTACAATTGGGTTGTCATCGTGTGGCGCGACGCGGTTGGAAATTTTGGAGTAAGAAACGACATCGTCATAGCAAAGTCTGGCCGATAGAGTACTACGTTGAATTGGTACGACGTTTGTCAGCTAAATCAGATAAATTACGCTTTGTATTAACAGGCTCTGAAAGTGAACGTTTCCTAGGTAAGATGTTTACCAAAGACTGTCCGGACGTAGTTGATTTAATCGGCGCTACAAATTTATTTGAGTTAACCGCCTTAATGGATTATGTCAAACTCTACATTACTCATGATACAGGTAGTTTACATATCGCCTGTGCACGTCAAACACCATTGATTGCCTTGTTCGGCCCAATCCCGGTCTCTTTTACGGGGCCTTATCCAAAGCAAGAAAAATTTAGTGTGATAGCCAAGCCGACAATGGCAGAGATTAGTGTCGAAGAGGTTGAACGTTTGGCGGTGGCAAAGTTGGGGATTTCTAAAATAAACACTTAAACCGGAATCTTTAACCTTTGGTTAACCTTAAGCTGCACAGAATCCAGCCTATTTAACTCCTTTATAGAATTGCTTGAGACATTGAAGCGTTTGGCGATGACTGACAAACTATCGCCTTTTTTCACATTGTAGTCACGATAGGGTGAATTATCATTGCCGGCGATATTATCTGGCACATGTGAACGGCGTGGTAACCATAAGGTAAGCTTTTGGCCCACATTGAGTGGTGATTGTCGGGTCAACTTATTCCAAAATTCAATTTGACTGATTTTGATATGATATTTTTTGGCAATGGTCCAGAGGTTGTCACCAACTCTTACTTGATAATGGATCCGTTTGGGGCCCATATTGATTTGCTTATTTTTGGCGTAATTAATCTCTGAATGGAAATCATAATGTTGCAAATCTTTGCCATGCTCAGGGATCAATAATGTTTGACCAGCATAAATTCGATTGCCTTTAATATGATTCACGACTTGAACAGCCTTTACCGTGGTATGGAACCGATGACTTATCTTACCTAAGGAGTCGCCATTGGCAACATGATAACGGTGCCAATTGACCCGTTGGTCTTTAGGTAATTTGGCTAGGTTTAGTTTGAATTTATCAACACTGGCGATTGGTAACAATAAACGATTCGGCCCAGAAGGATCGGTAGCCCACCGATTAAATCCGGGGTTTAAAGCATATAATTGCTTGAGACTAATACCGGCGAGTTTGGCGGCGTGGGCTAAGTCGATCTGGAACTTAACCTTGACTACAGCAAAATAAGGCCCATCTTTAATCTCAGGGAGTTTAATTCCATAACGATTAGGATGATCGATGATCGCTGCCAAGGCCAGCAGCCTGGGTACATAGGCCTTGGTTTCTTTGGGTAATGGTAAATCCCAAACCGCGGTACTATAACCATGTCGTGCATTATAACGGATCGCTTGTTGGACGGTGCCTTCCCCTGAATCATAAGCCGCTATCGCCAAGTCCCAGTTGCCATTGAAAAAGGAATTCAAATAGGTGAGATAGGACAGTGCTGCCTTGGTTGAGGCGAATACGTCGCGTCGCCCATCATACCACCAATCTTGCTTCAAGCCATAGCCTGTGGCAGTACCCGGCATTAATTGCCATAGGCCTGCGGCACCTCGTCTGGAATAGGCAAAAGGGTTGTAAGCGCTTTCTATAATAGGAAGTAAAGCCAATTCACCTGGCAGATTGTGGGCATGGACTTGTTGCACAATATAGTAAAGATAAGGTGAGGCATTGTTTAAACGATTGCTGATAAAACTTTGATGGTGTCGAATCCAACTTATCTGTTTACGGACGGCACTGCGATTGGCGTAGTGTTTTAATTTGAAATCTTTGCGTAATTCTTTATAAAGGCTAATCGTAGAGGTCATTTCAGCAGGGGGATCAGAGTTCACCGGGCGAAGCTCGTGCTCGTGGTTTTGTGCAGGCATCCCGCCACATGCTGTAATTGAGAGCATTAGGCTAAATACGAAGAGGATTCTGGTAATTAGTATTTTTTGCATTGATACAGGCTGTTAATTTTTAAACAAAATTATATGGGCAAAATAATCCGACATAATAACCAGAGTTTAAATCGAGTGCAAGAAAAAGTCATTAACAAAGAGATCAGTTGGCTGGCCCAGCCAACTGATCTCTTTGTTAGGCTAAAAACTGTCTTTCCACTCGCGGATGACTTGCAACACTTCGACTGGGGTCGATAATTTTCGACCTGCATGTTGCTCGGCGGCTTGTTGTATTTCTGGTTCACTGACCCGCAAAAAGGGATTGGTGGTCTTTTCCAGCGCCAAGAGGGCGGGAACGGTAGGCAAGCCTTGAGCACGCTTGGCTTGGGTTTGTTGCATGCGTTTGCGCAAGGCTTCATTACCCGGTTCGACCGCCAACGCAAAACGGAGATTGGCCTCGGTATATTCGTGGCCACAATAAACCAAGGTATCCTCTGGCAGCGCTGCAAGTTTGTTTAAGGCTTTGTGCATATCTGCAGGGCTCCCTTCGAACAATCGACCACAGCCACCTGTAAATAAGGTATCACCGCAAAACACCATGCCTGGGCTATAGTACGCAATATGGCCATGGGTATGGGCGGGGATATCGATCACCGACAATTTTGTCCCGAGTTTTTCCAAGATGATATGGTCACCTTGTTTGACACCGATTGCATCAAAGTTATAGCTTTCTTTAGCGCTGACATAGATAGGAACTTGATATTGCTTAAGCAAATCATTGACTCCACCACAATGATCCAAGTGATAATGGGTAACCAAGATAGCACCAAGCTGCATCTTGGTTTGGGCGAGATAATCGAGTACCGGCTGGGCATCTCCTGGGTCCACAACAACGATAGTATTTGATGGATTATGTTGCAGTACCCAGATGTAATTGTCCTTGAATGCTGATAGTGGTCTAATTTGTATAGCCATTTGTTGTTCCTTATTCTTGACAAAGCTTTTAAAAAGTTTACCACATAGCCATCGCATTTTGGCGTACGATGGGTATATACTGGGGAATTAATTTAGGCGTTTGTAAATATTGATAGACGAGCGGATATGGCAGACAGTGATTACACATGGTTAAGTGCTATATTTGACGCAGAAAAGCGCGAGCTAGATAATATTTTGCCTGATTTAACAGGTTATTATATCTTATTGCTAGGGCATTTTGCGCGCACCAATATATTGGCCAGTAGTCCGACGCCATATAAGCTGTGTATGTTGGAACAGTTGACAGAAAACCGATTTGATGCGGAATTGGTTTATGGTTATTATGATGAATTACCATTTTTAACAAATAGTCTGGATATTGTGGTTGCCCCGCATTGCATTGAGTGGGTCGAACAGCCGCGACGGTTAATCAAAGAGATTTATCGTGTCATTATGCCAGAGGGGTATGCATTGATCCTAGGCTTTAATCCAGTCAGTCTGTTTGCAATTAAAAATAAATTTACCAACGGCAAGATGCAAAATCTGGATCAATTTAATATGGTCTCAAGTATACATGTGCGCGCTATGTTACAAGCGGCAGGTTTCGAAATTATCAATTTCAAAACCTTTGCCTTTAGGCCTCCGGTACGGAGGCGACAGCTTTATAATAGCTTAAAGTTTTTAGAGCCACTTGGGCATTTATTATGGCCTTATTCAGGAAATGTCTATTTTTATTTAGTAAAAAAGACAGTCCTTACCATGACACCGATCCGCGCTAAATCACAGCGTCGGCGGGTCTCAGTAAAGGGACGAGTGCCTGAACCAACAACTTGAAATAATCCAAGGAATATAATAAACATATATGAATAAACATGTTGAAATCTTTACCGATGGTGCTTGTCGAGGTAATCCTGGTCCAGGCGGTTGGGGCGCATTGCTGCGCTTTGATGGTAATGAGAAAACATTATCTGGTTATGAGGCAGATACGACTAATAATCGCATGGAATTGACAGCGGCGATCAAGGCCTTGACTGCTTTAAAGCGGCCTTGTAAAGTTGTCGTGACCACCGATTCCCAATACGTACGCAAAGGGATTACCGAATGGTTGCCCAACTGGAAGCGACGCAATTGGCGAACGGCAAGTAAAAAACCGGTAAAAAACCAAGACCTTTGGCAACAATTAGATGCGTTGGCTGCCAAGCATGATATCAGTTGGCATTGGATCAAAGGCCACAGTGGGCATACCGAGAATGAACTGGTTGATCAATTGGCGAATTTGGCTATTGATAATTTACTGAACTAGCCTGGTCTTGGTTTAGGCAAATTGATAAAATATGGGTATATTTTACTGGTATCTATATGTTATTATGCTACTCAAAATGCAGTATGCAATATTATAGTAACGAATATACATTCTTTAAGGTATGCTAATAAGGCGAGGTATGTGAGCGGTCTGCGACACAAATCTTTGAGGTTTCCCATATGAAAATTGTGATTATAGGTGGTGGCATTGCAGGGATTTCATGTGCTTTAGACTTAGCTGACCAGGGACATAAGGTTACATTACTTGAAGCAAGATCCGAATTACTAGAGGGTAGTAGTAATAATACCCCATGTCGCGTTGGGGTTGGGCTTCACTATATTGATATTCCGACTGCCAAAAAATATCTCCATAGTACTATCGAATTTCTAAAAAAGTATAAGGACTTTATTCTAGAAACCCCACCTGAGTTGTCAGGCAGTGATTATGTTGTTGTCAAAGATTCTGAGTTTGATTATGCACAGATATCAAAATTACATGCGGCTTTGATTGAGGAATATCAAACTCTGATTGACGAAGATCCAGCCAATAAAGTATTAGGTGAGGCTAACAAACTAATCACTTTTGCTAAAGAGGGTGGCTCCCGTCACCTTAAACAAGAACGAGTTTCTGCAATATATAGCACCGCCGAGCAAATATTAGATTGGCCAAAGCTGCGTCAGTACTTGATAAAGCAAGCTGAAACACATTCTAATATAACCATATTTAAGAATTGCCTTGTGGCCAAAATGGAACATACTGCTTCAGATGTAAAGAAAAAGTTTCAATTAACGTTAAAAGGCGGTGAAACCATCTATACGGATTCGATAATTAATTGTGCCTGGGAACAAACAGAGGCTCTAGATTCAGGGCTAGGTGTTACCTATGTCCCTAATTCCAGGACGGTTAGAGGTAAAGCGATGGCTATGGTCAGATTGCCAGAGGAACTCAAAGATATCAGAACACTGTTTGTCTGTTTTGGGCCGCATTGCGCAGTTACACATTTGGGAAATAGAATAGCCTATATAACATATGAGCCTGTCACGAATTTCGCACAATCCACTGCTTTAACAATTAATAACACAATGCAATTTTGGCTTCAGTATGGTAGTGCATTAGCCATGAATGAAGATGAAGTCGTTGAGGACTTTAAACCTTGGGTCCAAAAAAAGCGTCAAATTGGGCAAGCTATAATAGATGGTGTTGCTAAATATATTGAAGGTTTTGAAAATGTAGAGCTCCTTGATGTTAGTTTTGGAGTTGTCAAAACGATTGGTGGAGTAGTTGATATAAATTCACCAGACAGTCCTCACCACAGAAGAAGTGATGATGGTATAGCAACACATCAAATTGGACATATTAGAAATGAGAGTCGAAAACTTTTATATGGCGTTTCAAATGCAAATAGAGTTAGTTCAATTGTAGAAGAACATCAACTCATTGGCCAACATATTAGATTAATTCTAAATAAGCCTTTTTATAAAGAACAATCTGAAATAGTTCGAAGGGCACTTGGGATGCATTTCTCAAAGAATTATCAAACATTCTTTTATGATAACCATGGTAAGAAAATGGAAAGCTCTGAGGTCGATACTGCATTACAAGCTTTAAATAAGGTGGTCGATAAGAAGAAAGCTATAACTTCGGCACTGTTACAACAATCGAGCATATATAAAAAGTATAACCCAGGAAGTAAGAAACCAGAAATAACGTATAAGGACGAAAAAGTCTCTGTTGAGTCATCAACAACTTCTAATTCCAAAAATGTAGACTCATCAGAGTCAAGTTGCGGAAATAAGAAGCAAAATGGTTTGTCTCATGGAAAAAATGGTTGCGCTCAAAGAGGACAGAGTCAATCTAAAGGTGTTGATAGCTTAACGCCGGGAAGTTGTAAAGCGTAACTCAATATGGAGTCCAATGTTTAGAGGGATATGAGTGGTTAGAGAGACAGGTAAATTAACTAATCTGCCGATTAGCTTATTGGACAATATTGAAGAATTAATCATCGCTGTAGATCACTCTGGTAACGTTATTTATAAAAATAAATTTGCCAAGAAAACTTTACCAAATGTGCACATTATCAAAGATGATTACGTCTCACTTAAGCCTTCAAATACTGACGTGGCTATTGCTGAGTGGACATCTTTTCCCTACGCGAATGATTTGACTCTCTTGCATGCTAAAATTGTCACCCATGAACCCTATCAAAACATACTGCAGAAAGTTATTGATGAAATCCCTATCGCCATATTTTGGAAAGACCTAGATAAAGTTATCATTGGTTGCAACAGGCTTTATGCAAGAAATGCCGGCTACAATGATCCTCAGGAACTTATAGGCAAAACAGATTATGATTTCCCCTGGCGAGATTTTGCTGAAAAATATATCCAGGATGACATGGAAATTATTAATAAAAAAACTGAAAAAATATCTTATGAAGAAATCAATCGTAGATATGATGGAAGTATACGCACAGTGTTAGTAAGTAAGGTTCCTCTCTATGATGATGCGAGAGAAATAATAGGTGTACTGGGAATCTATTCAGATATAACCGAGCGTAAATTAGCTATGGAAAGAGAAAAACAGGCCACAGTGGAAATGGTTAAAGCTGAACAGGCGAGGTCAGATGCAGAAAAGACATCACGACATATGAGAGATTTAGCCGCTACGATTGCCCATGAGCTTCGAACACCTCTGGGGACAATTAGTAATTCAGCTAAGCTTTTGGGATTAGTTACCCAAAATCTCAGTGACCAAGCAGTGCAATCCAAGTTACAAAAAATCCAAGAGTTAATTACGATTGAAACAAATAAAACGAATGGTTTTATCAATATTATAATGGAATCACTAAGCGATTTGGAACGAATAGCCATAAGCAAGATATCAATTAAGGACTGTGTTATTGATGCAATCGAACGGTTCCCTTATGAGTATGATGAAAAGAATTTAATCCATTATGAAGATTTGAAGGATTTTTCACTGAGAGGCGATCAAGAGATATTGGTGCATATACTCTTTAATTTAATAAAGAATGCCCTTCATTTTATAGAGGCGGCTGGCAAAGGCGATGTTACAATTTGGACTGAAATGAGTGATGAATACAATTACTTACATTTCAAAGATACAGGTAAAGGGATGTCGCAAGACAAGGCAGAGCAGATCTTCGATAAATTTTATACTGATACTGGCATAGGCACAGGCGTTGGTCTCTATTTTTGCAAAAATGCGATGAATATAATGGGCGGAGATATTGCGTGTGAAGCTAAAGAGGGTGAATACGCACATTTTACATTGTCATTTACCAAGATATCAGACCAGGATATATAATATTTTCTAAAGCAGAATGAAAAGCTTATACCGCATTTGCTTTATTTTCGTAAACGGGCTTGCTACAAAATACCAGCAATGTCAAATAAGGAATGAAATCATGCGACAAATTGTATTAGATACTGAAACAACCGGATTGGATCCTAAAGATGGTCATCGGATCATTGAGATCGGTTGTGTTGAGTTGCTGCATCGCAGGCTCACGGGAAATACTTTTCATTGCTATATCAATCCAGAACGCGAAATAGATAAAGGTGCTCAGGCAGTGCATGGGATTAGTAATGCCTTATTGGCTGATAAGCCAGTCTTTAAGGCTATTGTCCAAGAGTTTTTGGATTATATCAATGGTGCTGAATTGATAATTCATAATGCACCCTTCGATGTCGGTTTTCTCAATCATGAATTTAAGTTGTGTCGCCAACGATTAAAGAAGGTAACCGATTATTGTGGTGTATTTGATACCCTTAGCTTTGCACGTAAGCAACATCCAGGGCAACGTAATAGCTTGGATGCGCTTTGTAAACGTTATCAAATTGATAATTCACATCGTGAATTGCATGGCGCCTTACTCGATGCAAAAATCCTGGCGCAAGTTTATTTGGCAATGACCGGTGGCCAAGCAAGCCTATTTGTTGAAGATGTTGTGGCTGAGTCACCGTCACAGAAAGAAGCCGCGATAAAAGCATCGTCGGTTAATTTAAGTGCACCGGTAACAATAATTAAGGCCACACCAGATGAAAACGAAAAACATGAGCTATACTTAAAGCAACTGAAGGAAAAAAATGGTGTTTGCGTGTGGCTCGATGATGAGTAATGTGTTATAAATTTAACTTAAAGGATAAATAGTACTAATACGCTAACGCCCAGAATTATAATAGGTAGTACCATGACTTATTTATACGCCCTAAGAACACGGCTTGTGCCATGTGCCAAGCTTATTGGCATTTCCCTGATAGTCTTTTCTAATCCAATGTGTTTAAGTAATGTTTCTGCCAATCCTGCCGCCTCAATTAATACCAAAGTACATAAATCCTTGTGTGATTTAATTAATAGTCGCTCGCTTTATGATTTTAATTCATCGAGCACCGCGGTTGCGAAGCAAATAAAACATCAAAGCCATATCGTAAAGACAAACAGTTTTGATAGACGATATCAAATGCAACAACAAAAACAAAAAGAGATTAATCAACGACTGCAGCTAATTAATCAACAGTTGAGTAAAATTGAAATTTCTCAATAAAATACAATTCTAGAATCGGCGGTTGATATAGAACCCAGCTTATTGTTATTAATAGTTGCTGGGCTGGTTGGTAATTATTTATTAGTATCTATATGTCTCATCAGCTAATTATAATAAGTATTTTACTGTTATGATATGAAGCTTCATTCATACTATTATTCATGCCGCACAAATCATTACACGCTTTGTAAAAACTTAGAGTGAGCTAACCAACGTTGATTTGGTGCATAGGCAAAAATAAGTGTGCCGCCTTTGATGGTATTGATAACAGGTTCTGCCAGTCGTTTAGGTACCGAAGGGCAACCCCAGCTGCGTCCGATATAACCATATTCTTTGGCATAATAGGCCTTCACATATTTTGCGCCATGGACCACGATATCACGTTTGAAGGCATTATCATTGAAGCCACGGTCTAAGCCATCGATGCGTAAGGCATAACCAAATTCACCATAATAAGCATTCTTTGTAACATACAAGCCAAGACTGCTCTCATGGCTGCCGATACGATTTGAAAATCGAGAGGCATATACTGAACCTGAACCTAAACCATGGGCGACATAGGTGTTATATAAAAGCCGGTTATGCTTTAAATCAAAGACATAAAATCGCTTCGCATTATCTGGCTGATGATAATCAATGACAGTTAAAATGCCTTTATTGTCGTAACCTAATTTTCGCGCATTATTATAGGCAGTGAGTGCCAATTTTAAGACATGGGGGCTGATCGAGGGGGCCCGATGTCTTAAAATACGTGTCTCTTTGGCTACATTGATGCGGTCGGTAGGATTAAGTGTAGTGCCGTTTTCAGCGTGACTAATGACAGGCGTCACAAGAAAACTACTACATAACACAGTCTTTATCATTCTATTTAACATAAAATTATCCTCTCTGCGTTATAATTGTCTATGAGTAAATTTATGCCTAGAGTGAAATCTAGGATTAACGCTGAGCATTGTATAGTCACGCCTGTTGAAAAACAATAATTACTTACTATAAATCGGTAAGAAAAAGCTTTTTATCCTGGAATCTGTTGTACGTTGAACTAAAATGTAACTTTTTGTTACTATCCAGTAGATTTTGTGATTCTTTACTCATCTTACAGATGAGTGTTCACATACATTTGTTGAAGAGTTGCGACTATTTTTTACTGAGTTTAACTAAGGACTTCACCGTCATCCCTTGAATTAAGATAGAAAAAACTACAACAGCATAGGTCATGGTTAAAATAAAATCACGACCATGACTTTGCGGTATGATTAATGCCAAGGCAACGGCGAGACCACCACGCAGACCACCCCATGTCATAATTTTAATCACATGTGGGGTGTAAGATTTCCAAATCTTAAATATTGACAAGGGCAGGGCAACGATAAGAAAGCGAACTAATAAGACTATAGGTATGCTAATTAGGCCTGCAATAATATGATCTTCGGAGATGTTTACTAATAATAATTCAAAGCCAATCAATAAAAATAGAATCGCATTTAATATTTCATCGATTAATTCCCAGAAATGAAATAGCGAATCACTCATCTTTTTGGGTAATCTAAAGTGTTCACCGGTGTTACCAATGAATATCCCCGCGACCACCATCGCCAAGGGCCCTGAGACATTGATGATTTCAGCCAATGTGTAACCACCGGTTGCAACCGCAATTGTTACCAGGATCTCCATTTTATAGTCGGCGATGGGTTTTAATAACCAATAGGCAAAATAACCAAGGATAGCGCCATATAACACCCCACCGACTGATTGTTGTAAAAATAATAGGCTTACAGAGGCAAAGCTTACGGGTTGATGGCTAGTCGCAATGCTATAAAGTGTGATGAAAATAACGATACCAACGCCATCATTAAATAATGATTCACCAGCAATGCTGGCAGACAATTGTTTCGGCGCCTTAATTTCTTTACACATGGCAAGCACGGCAATAGGATCAGTAGGAGATATCAATGCTCCAAATAATAAACAATCAAGTAAGGTTACGTGATTATTAAACGAATGAAAGATTGTATATATTAAACCACCGATCAAAAAGGTTGAAACTATAGTACCGATGACAGCCAGGGTGGTGATTTCCCATTTTTGTTTGACCATGGCATTGATATCGACATTCAATGCACCAGCAAACAATAAGAAACTTAACATGCCATTGATCAATAAATCATGAAAATTTATATTTGATAAACTTTGTGCTATTCTGTCTTCTGCGGCACTTACGCCAAATGTGGCTAAAATCAATAGGCATATAGATATGATGATACTGCCAAACATGATGGCAATGGTGGACTGCATCTTGATGAAACGATGATTGATATAACTTATTGCTACCGCCAAGGTTAGCATAAAGGCAATGATTTGATACTCAGTCATAATTATTTTGATTAAAATGATTGTTAATTAGATATCGCAATCATATCATTTGCATCAACCTTGTGATAGTGCCCTAGATATCCCAAAAAATTTGGCTATACTTTTGATTATGGTTTGGTTTATTTTATCAGCAAGCTATTGAATTACCGTATATATGACGGCGATAAAAAACATAATAAATTAGGTAAATAATGGTAATTGATCGCGCCATCAAAACGATTCAAGAATTTATTTCAATTGAGGCTTCAAGCGGCATAATCTTGCTTGCTATGGCGATCCTAGCTATTGTCATCGATAATACCTATTTTAGTGGCTATTATAATGCCTTATTATCAGTGCCGGTCAGGGTTGAACTTGGTGTTGTTACAATATCTAAACACCTAGTGGATTGGGTAAATGATGGCTTAATGGCAATATTTTTCTTGCTAGTAGGCTTAGAGATTAAACGAGAAGTCTTCGAAGGCGAGTTAAATAGCTTGGCGAAAATCATTTTGCCGGGTTTCGCTGCGATTGGTGGCATGTTAATACCTGCTTTGATCTATCTCGCGATTAACTATGATGATTCTGTGTCGCGTATTGGTTGGGCAATCCCAACCGCCACTGATATCGCATTTGCCTTGGGCGTATTAACGCTATTAGGAAAACGTGTGCCGGTTGCGTTAAAAGTGTTTTTAACTGCCTTGGCAATCCTGGACGATTTGGGCGCTATTTTAATCATTGCAATCTTTTATACTCATGACCTTTCATATATATCTTTGATATTGGCAGCAGTTTGCTTGATAACCTTGTTTGTTTTTAATTTATCTGGGGTTAGGATATTGACTCCTTATATATTGGTTGGCATGGTGCTTTGGGTTTGTGTATTGAAGTCGGGGGTCCATGCAACCCTGGCCGGGGTCGCGTTAGCCTTCGCCATACCGTTACGGGATCGAAAAAATAGCGATAACTCACCATTACGTGATCTTGAACATGCCTTGCACCCTTGGGTCGCCTTCGGTGTCTTACCTATCTTTGCCTTTTTTAATGCGGGTCTTTCCTTCGCCGGTGTGACTTTAAAGACCTTTTTTAATCCTATACCACTTAGTATTGCTTTAGGATTATTTTTTGGGAAGCAGATAGGTGTCTTTGGTTTTTCTTGGTTTGCCGTTAAGACCAAATTGGCAAGATTGCCTAATGGTGTTAATTGGCACTGGCTCTATGGCGTTTCTTTACTGTGCGGCATAGGCTTTACCATGAGTCTCTTTATTGGGACCTTGGCCTTTAATGAGCAAGGCACTGAATATGCGGTATTAGTGAGGATGGGCGTACTTGTAGGGTCTTTTGTGTCGGGATTGATCGGTTATATGATATTGCTACATAAAAGTCGCAATTCAAACTAAACTGATTTATTAGCAAATCAACCTAACTTGTGCTAAACATAATAATTATCCTAAAATCCGCAGTTGAAACGAATTTGATGCGCAACAGATTGATTCATCTGGCGTATTAAAAATTTTTTCAGCACCAGCAAGGTGACCACAAAAATTTTTAATACGCCATCTAAATCAATCTGTTACACTTCAAATATCATTTCAACTACGGATTTTAGGATAATTAATAAAAATAGAGAGGGCAACAATGAGACAAGAGCCACAACAAACACATGCGCGAAAACATGGTAATGAAAAATTAAAAACTCATTTAAAGGGACCGGAGTTACTCGGTGCCCCATTACTGAACAAAGGGGCTGCATTTAATGAGACGGAACGTAAACTTTTTGATTTGGATGGTTTATTGCCACCACAAATCGAATCGATTACGACACAAGTCGCCCGTGCTTACGATGCCTTCAGTATTAAGCAATCCGACATCGAAAAGCATATTTATCTTCGCAGTTTACAAGATCGAAATGAAACCCTGTTTTACAAATTGATTTTACAACATCTCACCGAAATGATGCCGATCATATATACCCCAGTTGTAGGTGATGCTTGCAAATCATTTAGCCATATCTATCGCCAACAACGTGGTTTATTTATCAGTTATCCCTATCGGAATAGGATTGAAGAGGTGTTAGATAATGCGCCTATAAAAGATGTGCGTGTTATTGTTGTGACCGATGGTGAACGTATCCTGGGATTAGGAGATCAGGGGGCAGGGGGGATGGGTATCCCTATTGGTAAATTATCGCTATATACAGCCTGTGGTGGCATTAATCCGGCGAATACTTTGCCTATACTTTTAGATGTTGGCACCAATAATAAAGACTTGATTGATGATCCAACTTATATTGGCTGGCGACATGAACGCATCGTTGACAAAGACTACGATGATTTTCTGGATGCCTTTGTGCAAGCGGTAAAGAAAAAATATCCACATGTGTTATTACAATTTGAAGATTTTGCCCAACAGCATGCCTATCCATTACTAGAACGCTATCGCGACCAATTATGTACATTTAACGACGATATTCAAGGCACTGCTGCGGTGGCGGTGAGCGCAATTATCGCAGCCGTCAAAGCTTCGAATACCAAATTAAAAGATCATAAAATTGTTGTCTTGGGAGCAGGTTCAGCCGGTTGCGGTATCAGCGAGCAATTAGTACGTGCCATGGTCAATGATGGCATGGATGAAGCAGATGCAAGGTCACGTTTTTATATGATTGACCGGGTTGGGTTATTACTGGATAACACCCCAAGTGTGTTACCGTTTCAGAAAAACTTACTGCAAAAGCACGAGGTCGTCGCTGATTGGCAATTACAGAAAGCAGGCTATATTGGTTTAGAAGATGTGATCAATAATGCCAAACCAACTATATTATTAGGCGTTTCAGGCCAACCAGATCAATTTAAAGAGTCAATGGTCAAACACATGGCGACTTATTGTGACCGACCGATAATTTTCCCTATGTCTAATCCGACATCTCGCTGTGAAGCGAAACCGGTTGATTTAATTAAATGGACTAAAGGTAAAGCCTTGGTTGCAACCGGTAGTCCCTTTGACGATGTTGAATTTGAAGGCAACAAATATCCGATTGCTCAGAGTAATAATTCTTATATATTCCCTGGCATGGGACTTGGCATTGTCGCGATAGGCGCCAAACGTGTCAGTGATGATATGTTTATGGCAGCCACCTTGGCATTGAGTGATGCGGCCCCAGCGTTACACGAGGCCAATGGTGCATTATTACCAGATCTGGAAGACATCCGTGAAGTCAGTAAAAAGATAGCCTTTGCAGTGGCGAAAAAGGCAGTGGCAGAAGGATTGGCTGATAAGTTATCGGAAGAAGAAATGCAATCACGCATCAATGCTACGATGTGGGAACCGGAGTATCGAGAAATGGAGCCTAGCTAGTGGCTAGGGGCTAGATGCTAGAAACTAGAGACTAGAATTTTAGAACCCCCTCACCCTCTCCCCAGAGGGCTGAGAGCTCTGCGCATTTTTGAAAAAATTTATTATTAAAATCAATGTAGTTAAAAAAATAGTGGCGCGACGTGATTTTTCTGCTGCATAAAAACATTGTCATCAACTATGTTGTTACGTTATTTAATGCATGTGATTTTTCCACCGATGCGTGAGTAGGCCGGATCCTTTGACAACATAGGTCGATGTTTGTATTCCCCGTTCCCACCTGCTTTCGCATTATGGTGGTGTCACATTATTTCTACCCTATTATCATTGTGCCCCGGCCCCTCGTTAGAACCCATCGTGCGCGATTAACGCAATAGGCTCACGATAGCAACCTTTACCTGGATATTGGCTCATAAAGGTTATGGCAAATCTTCACTGCAGGCAGCGGATTGCCGCTAGGTTTTCACCATACCCTTCTTTCGTGATACCATCCGCTCCCACCGCTTTCTTTCCATCAAGCTTGTGGTAGCAGTCGCGAAGTGACCCTTCGTTGATGTGGTGCATCAAGCTGAAGAACTTTCCTTCCGGTTCCTTCGCGGATATCCAGGCTATCCTGTCGAGCACTGTGGCCGCTGTTCTTGGTGGTTTTGTCATCTCCATTCGCGTTTCTCTCTTCAGGTTGTTGTTACCGATGGTGCTTCGCTCCGCAGTCGTTACTCTGTTTCATCACTACTACCACCAATCGGACTTCCTATGGTGCGTTTTGGCTTCCTCGCTGTTACCCTTGTTGGCCAATACTCCGTCCTTGAAGACACCATAGGATCTCCCACGTTTAGTTAGCTTCATTTGCTACATGCCACGCTCTTCGACCCCGGGGACGTCGTAGTGTTCTGCCCATTGATGTTCACTATGATGTTGTTTTCCATTGGATGAACTATGTCAACCGTCCCAATAATTTCATTTCGGGGCTCAATCGCCTAACCGCTTGGTTATGGCCTATAGCATCCCTGTCTACGCTTAGCCTTTAACGTTACCGTTAAAAGCCCAAGACTCGGTTCTGTGTGTGTTGGGTCACACTTTCACAGGTGAGACTTTCACTCACGTGAATCTAACCACTTCGTGGCGCACTCATCCCGGCCATTACTGCAAGTTGGTGAGACGTAGTCGAACTTACTTGCAGTTATGAGCCGGGATCCAGGAATTGCAAAGTCATCATATCATGAAAAGCTATCATTCCTGGATTCCGGGTTGCAACTGCAACTAAGCGAGCTAAGCTCACCAAGTTGCAGTAACCCCCGGAATGACATCGTTTGGGCAATGTGGTCTTGACAAAAATGAGCAGATTCCTCAGCCCTTGGGGGTGAGGGGGGTTTCTAAAATTCTAGTCTCTAGTTTTGAGTATCTAGTGTATAGATTCTAGCCCTAGTCTCTAGCTCCTAGCATCCTAGTCTCTAGCTCCTAGCACCTAGTCTCTAGCTCCTAGCACCTAGTTTCTAGCTCCTAGCACCTAGTTTCTAGCTCCTAGCACCTAGTCTCTAGCTACCTAGCACCTAGTTTCTAGCCCTAGCACCTAGTTTCTAGCTCCTAGCACCTAGTTTCTAGCTCCTAACACCTAGTTTCTAGCATCTAGCCCCTAGCTCGGGCATTCCTCAATTAATTTAACATTACCATCTTGCAGTTCCATCTCCAGCTTGACTTTAAATCCCCAGAGGTAATGCAAATGCTTCATGACTTCTTTAGTATCTTCATGTAATTTTCTGCGATCATGTTCAATGAAGCGTAAAGTCAAAGAACGATCACCGCGGGTATCGACATTGTAAACTTGAATATTTGGCTCATTGTAGCCTAGATTAAATTGATTCGATAACAACTCGCGGATATATTTATAACCATCTTCATTATGAATGGCCGTTATTTCATATTCACTTTCTTTATCATCATCCAAGATACTAAACAATTTTAAATCTCGAATTAAATGCGGTGATAGATATTGGGCAATAAAACTTTCATCTTTAAAATTACGCATAGCAAAATCAAGACTTTGCAACCAATCTTTACCCGCTATCTCAGGAAACCATTGGTAATCTTCCTTAGTTGGATTTTGACAGATACGCTTGATATCCATAAACATTTTATAACCTAAGGTATAAGGATTAATTCCGCTATATCCTGGTTCATCAAACCCTGGCTGAAAGACAACATTGGTATGGGTTTGGATAAACTCCAACATAAATTGTTCATTGATAAAGCCACGATCATATAATTCATTCATTAATGTATAATGCCAAAAACATGCCCAGCCCTCATTCATCACTTTGGTTTGTCGCTGAGGATAAAAATACTGAGCAATTTTACGCACAATGCGTACTATTTCACGTTGCCAAGGTTCTAATAAAGGCGCATTCTTTTCTATAAAATATAAGATATTTTCTTGTGGTTCTGCTGGAAACCGTTCTACTGTTTCAGTACTCTCATGTACCACCTTTTGTGGTAATGTTCGCCATAACTCATTTACTTGTGATTGTAAATATTCCTCTCTCTTTTGTTGCCGTACCTTTTCTTCATGTAGTGATAAATGAGGCGGATGTTGATAGCGATCGACACCATAATTCATTAGTGCATGACATGCATCGATAACTTCTTCAACAGCAGTGACACCGTATTTCTCTTCACACTTGGTAACATATTGTTTGGCAAAGACGAGATAGTCAATAATGGAGTTGGGGTTGGTCCAAGTCTTAAATAAATAGTTCCCTTTAAAAAATGAATTGTGTCCATAGCAAGCGTGAGCAATAACTAAGGTCTGCATCATCATGGTGTTTCTTTCGAGTAAATAGGCGATACAAGGATTTGAGTTGATGACAATCTCATAAGCTAAACCCATGTGCCCGTGCAAATAATGTTGTTCTAACTCCAAAAATTGCTTGCCAAAGGACCAATGGTGATAACCTAATGGCATACCAACTGCAGAATAGGCATCAATCATTTGTTCTGAGGTGATGACTTCGATTTGATTTGGGTAAGTATCCAGGTTAAATTTTTTGGCAAGTTTACCTATCTCTTGGTCGAAATCACGGAATGAGATCGAATGTCCATTCAGAGCCAGTTGAAATATATTTCTTTTTATCACTCATCATACAGTTTGCCTCTTAAATAATTCTCTAAATACTGGATAAATATCTGTTAAATCACTAATTGTCTGCATCGCAAAATTGGCATGTTGTTCTTTAACCTTTAAGTATG
>CAVVHY010000019.1:0-20256 GCA_963748135.1 uncultured Gammaproteobacteria bacterium
GAATGACATCGTTTGGGCAATGTGGTTTTGATAAAAATGCGCAGATTCCTCAGCCTTGGGGGTGAGGGGGGTTCTAAAATTCTAGTCTCTAGTTTTTAGCACCTAGTTCTAGCTAGCCCTAGCACCTAGTTTCTAGCTCCTAGCACCTAGTTTTAGCTCCTAGCACCTAGTTTCTAGCTCCTAGCACCTAGTTTTAGCTCCTAACACCTAGTTTCTAGCATCTAGCCCCTAGCTCGGGCATTCCTCAATTAATTTAACATTACCATCTTGCAGTTCCATCTCCAGCTTGACTTTAAATCCCCAGAGGTAATGCAAATGCTTCATGACTTCTTTAGTATCTTCATGTAATTTTCTGCGATCATGTTCAATGAAGCGTAAAGTCAAAGAACGATCACCGCGGGTATCGACATTGTAAACTTGAATATTTGGCTCATTGTAGCCTAGATTAAATTGATTCGATAACAACTCGCGGATATATTTATAACCATCTTCATTATGAATGGCCGTTATTTCATATTCACTTTCTTTATCATCATCCAAGATACTAAACAATTTTAAATCTCGAATTAAATGCGGTGATAGATATTGGGCAATAAAACTTTCATCTTTAAAATTACGCATAGCAAAATCAAGACTTTGCAACCAATCTTTACCCGCTATCTCAGGAAACCATTGGTAATCTTCCTTAGTTGGATTTTGACAGATACGCTTGATATCCATAAACATTTTATAACCTAAGGTATAAGGATTAATTCCGCTATATCCTGGTTCATCAAACCCTGGCTGAAAGACAACATTGGTATGGGTTTGGAGAAACTCCAACATAAATTGTTCATTGACAAAGCCACGATCATATAAGTCATTCATTAATGTATAATGCCAAAAACAAGCCCAGCCCTCATTCATCACTTTGGTTTGTCGCTGAGGATAAAAATATTGAGCGATTTTCCGCACAATGCGTATTATTTCACGTTGCCAAGGTTCTAATAAAGGTGCATTTTTTCTATAAAATATAAGATATTTTCTTGTGGTTCTGCAGGAAAACGTTTTGTTTCAGTCTTTCATGTACTCACCTTTTACTGGTATGGTTCGCCATAATTCATTCACTTGTGATTGTAAATATATTTCACGTTTCTGTTGCCGTATTTTTTCTTCATGTAGTGATAAATCAGGCGGATGTTGATAGCGATCAACACCATAATTCATTAATGCATGACAAGCATCGATAACTTCTTCTACAGCGTCAACACCATAACTTTCTTCACATTGGTAATATATTTTTTTGCAAATACTAAATAATCAATAATGGAGTCTGGCGATTAGTCCACAGTCTTAAATAAATAATTATTTTTAAAAAATGAATTGTGTCCATAACAAGCATGAGCTATAACTAAAGCCTGCATGGTCATGGTGTTTTCTTCCATTAAATAAGCGATACAAGGATTTGAGTTGATGACCATTTCATAAGCCAGACCCATTTGCCCGTGCTTATAATGTTGTTCTAACATCCAACAAATTGTTTTCCAAAGGACCAATGGTGATACCCTAATGGCATACCAACTGAGAATAGGCATCCATCATTTGTTCTGAGGTGATGACTTCGATTTGATTAGGATAGGTATCGAGGTTAAATTCTTTGGCAATTTACCAATCTCTTGGTCATAAGCTCGAATGAGCTCAAATGTCCATTCAGAGCCAGTTGAAATATAGGTTCTTTTTTCATCGTCATACAGTTTGCCTTTTAAATAATTCACTAAATACTGGATAAATATCTGTTAAATCACTAATGGTCTGCATCGCAAAATTTGGCATGATGTTCCTTAACCTTTAAGTATAGCTCCCAAAGACTTTGATGTAGGCGAGGCATGATTTCTACATAGGCAAAATACTGCACTTAGGCCATAATGTCCTGATAGAATATCCTTACAATATGGTGAATCAGCATTCCAGTTATCGCCATCAGATGCTTGTGCAGCATAAATATTCCATACAGATGGATTATAACGGTCGTGAATTATTTTATTCATTAATTGCAATGAGCTGGAAACGACTGTGCCACCTGTTTCACGCGAATAGAAAAACTCTTGCTCATCAACTTCTTTGGCTGATGTATGATGACGAATAAAAACCACCTCTATTTTTTCATAATTGCGCGTTAAGAATAAATAAAGTAAGATAAAAAAGCGTTTCGCAATATCTTTTTTTATCTTATCCATTGAACCTGAAACATCCATGACGCAAAACATAACTGCCTGAGTGGTGGGCACATGTTCCCGTCTTCGATTGTTGTAACGCAAATCAAAGGTATCAATAAAAGGAATGTTTTTGATTCGTTGCCTTAATGATTCAATCTCTTTCTTAAGTGCTTGTACAGTTTCACTATCTTCTGGCTCAGTCAGTAATAGTTGTTGTAGTTTTTCCTCTTGTTCCTTGAGTAAACCCTTTAATGGGGAACCTATCGCAATACGACGCGATAGGGCGCCTTTGAGCGAACGTACAATATTGATATTCGTTGGCACACCTGAGGTGGTATAGCCTGCCCTTACCATCTTATAGCTGGGGATTCGTTGAATCTCTTTTTTGACAAGATCGGGTAAAGCTAAATCTTCAAAATACATTTCTAAAAATTCATCACGTGAGATATTAAATACAAAATCATCTAAGCCTTCCCCGGTGTTAGAGGCTTGACTGCCTTGACCACTTGCTGGATTTGCGGTCGGTTTTGGCAAACGATCACCGGTAATGAATTCTTTATTACCTGTATATACTATTTCACGGCGGCCACCATGGCCATAATGAAATTTTGGTTCCTTAATATCTTTGGCGGGTATAGAAATAGTCTCACCGCTATCAATATTGGTAATACTGCGTTTATTGATGGCGCCTGCAACAGCTTTTTTAATTTGTTTTTTATAGCGTTCTAAAAAGCGTTGTCGATTGACCGCGCTCTTATGTCTGCCATTTAATCTTCGGTCGATGATTTGGGTCATGGTTACCTCTTCATCATGTCGATTTTCTAACACGCAAGTACCATTCACATAATAGTCTTACTTGCTTTTCGGTATAACCCTTTTCCATCATCCGATCGACAAACTCTTCATGTTTCTTTTTATCTTCCGCAGAAGCCTTAGCATTGAATGAAATCACCGGTAATAATTCTTCCGTGTTGGAAAACATCTTCTTCTCAATCACTGAGCGCAATTTTTCATAGCTATTCCACACTGGATTTTTACCTTGATTGTTTGCACGTGCACGTAATACAAAGTTAACCACTTCATTGCGAAAGTCTTTAGGATTATGAAATCCCAGCAGGCTTTTCAATTTTTTCCAATTCCTCATTAAGGGCGCGACGGTCGAGGATTTCGCCGGTATCTTGATCGCGATAATTCTTGATCCTGAATCCAAAAGTCGGCATAGGTTACATAACGATCAAAAATGTTTTGTCCGTATTCAGAATAGGATTCCAGATAAGCCGTTTGAATTTCTTTACCGATAAACTCGACATAGCGAGGTGTTAAATATCCTTTTAGATAAGATAAGTAGCGATCGTGAGCTTCCGGTGGAAATTGCTCTTTTGCCAACTGTTGCTCCAATACATACAGCAAATGTACTGGATTGGCTGCAATTTCAGTACGATCAAAGTTAAATACCTTTGACAAAATCTTAAAGGCAAATCGTGTTGATAAGCCAGTCATGCCTTCATCAACGCCCGCAAAATCTTTATATTCTTGATATGATTTTGCTTTCGGGTCAGTATCTTTTAAATTTTCACCATTATAAACTCGCATTTTGGAATAAGATGCTTGAATTTTCAGGCTCTTTGAGACGAGTTAACACTGAAAACTGTGCCATCATTCTTAGGGTATCTGGGGCACAAGGTGACTCCCATAATGAACTATTGCGTAATAATTTTTTATAAATTTTAACTTCTTCAGAGACGCGTAAACAATAAGGCACTTTGACAATATTAATCCGATCAATAAAGGCCTCATTGTTTTTATTATTGCTGAATGTTCGACCATTCAGATTCATTCGAGTGGGCAAGAATGATGCCTTCAAATGGTAATGCTAGATAAACCTTCAGTGGCGTTATAATTGCCTTCCTGCGTAGCCGTTAATAATGGATGTAAAACCTTAATTGGTGCTTTAAACATTTCAACAAATTCTAGCAAACCACGGTTGGCACGACACAAGCCACCGGAGTAACTATAGGCATCGGCATCGTCTTGTGAAAATTGTTCTAATTTACGGATATCTACTTTACCAACTAGAGAGGAAATATCCTGGTTATTTTCATCGCCAGGTTCTGTTTTAGCAACCGCAATTTGCTTATAGATCGAGAGGGCTGAATCTTGACCACATTAAATTGGTTAATATCGCCATTAAATTCATGCAATCGTTTAACTGCCCAAGGTGACATCATATGCCTTAACACAGTGCCGTGGAATATTCAAATCTTTCCTCAAGGATTTCCCCATCTTCTTCATGGGTAAAATAAACCCAGATGGTGATTCTTAGAACAGGTGAACCTTTAATTGCATAAAATGGAACTTTTTCCATGAGATTCTTTTAGCTTTTCTGCTAAGCGATGATTTACCGCCACCAGCGGGCCAAGTAAATAGAGGATTTGCTTTGTTTCTTCCAAACCTTGGGCCGCATGTTTGAGAAGGCCGACGATTTGTTCAATTGGTTCTTCCATACCATAAAAATCATCAAATACCGGATAACGTTGAATAATTTTATTGGGAAAGATACGACTGATAATACTGGATCATAGCCGAGTATCAATAAACTCAGGTTCACCGATGGCAATCAGGAGTCGTTCTGCGGGATTGGCATAGGCAGTTGGATCCTCTTTACATATATCCAGGTATTCCTGAAGGCTATATTCTTCTTCTTGGCCTAGCTCGTAGCGCTCTTTATAGCTTTCGAATATATCCATTGGGTCACCCCCTCTAAAAATGTATTTTTATTCTTTTTTTGCATATAAAACATATGCTCTTTCTTACAGTTTAGTACAGATTTATCGCTTGTGGTCATAGCATAGGTAATAACTTAATTAAAATAGTAAAACCTATTGATTTATAGTAATTTTTTATGTTTCGCTGGCAAATTCCCTTGATTTGTGTGAAAATACACCACTTATTTGTTTTCATAGTTATGATAATTAAAGGAAGAGATATGACAGCAGCCAAGGCACAACAGGCAAAATATAAAACAACACATTTAAAAGACTATAAAAAACCAAATTATTTAATCGATGAGGTTGAATTGACGTTTAATCTTGGTGAACAAGAAACCATCGTCACCAATCAAATGCAGCTTAAACGCGATGAGGATGTTGCTGCAGATATACCTCTTATATTGGATGGCGAGTGCCTAGAATTATTGTCACTTAAATTAAATGCCGAAGACCTAGCAAGCGATTTTTATCATCTTGATGACAAGTCGCTCACCATCAATCAAGTCCCGGAAATATTTAACTTAACCATTGTGACCCGCATAAAACCACAAGACAATACCGAACTCTCAGGTCTATATAAGAGTAATGGTATCTTTTGCACCCAATGTGAAGCACAGGGTTTTCGACGGATTACTTATTTCTTAGACCGACCGGATGTCATGGCGCGTTATACAACTCATATCATTGCGGATCCAAACAAATACCCTGTAATGTTGTCCAATGGAAACAAGATAAAGACGACCGGCATGGATACAGAACGATGTTGTACCACTTGGCAAGACCCATTCCCAAAACCGAGCTATTTATTTGCCTTAGTCGCCGGTGATTTAGAAATTTTAACAGGTTCGTATAAATATGAGTCCGGCAAGCAAGTTGAAATCTGGGCCGTCACCGAAGTCGGCCAAATAGATAAGGCAAAATACGCCATTGAATGCGCCCAAAAGGCCATGACCTGGGACGCTGAAAAATTCGGTCGCGAGTACGATTTGATATTTTATATGATCGTTGCAATCAGTGATTTCAATATGGGCGCCATGGAAAATAAAGGGCTCAATATTTTTAACACCAAATATATCCTGGCGAATCCTGATATCGCTACCGATAGTGATTATGAAGCAATCCTTGGCGTTATTGGCCATGAATATTTTCATAATTGGACGGGCAATCGCATTACTTGCCGAGATTGGTTTCAATTGAGTTTAAAAGAAGGCTTAACCGTATTTCGCGATCAAGAATTTACCGCCGACATGACATCAAGGGCGGTGAAGCGCATTGGTGATGTCCGTCAATTACGGACTTATCAATTTGCCGAAGACAAGAGTCCAATGGCGCATCCGGTGAGACCTGAATCGTATATCGAGATCAATAATTTTTATACCATGACCGTCTATGAAAAAGGCGCTGAAGTCATTCGCATGATCCATACGCTGGTGGGAGAAGCTGATTTTCGGCAAGGCATGGATTTTTATTTCGAATCGTTTGATGGTCAAGCAGTGACGATTGAAGACTTTGTTCAATGCTTTGAAGATGCCCACCAAATTGATTTAACTCAATTCAAGTTATGGTATTCACAGGCTGGAACACCGCAGTTAAATGTTACATCTAGCTATGATGCTGAGGCGAAAACTTTTACCCTGGATATCACCCAAAGTATTGCTAAAACCCCGGGGCAGAATTACAAAAAGCCGATGCATATCCCGATTAAAATGTCATTACTGGATAGTCAAGGTAAGTGTGTACCACTGCAATTACAGGGTGAGACTAAGGCCTTAGGGGACGAGCGGGTATTAGAACTCAAACAGGAACAACAACAATTTATCTTCACCAATGTCACGAGTGAACCAATCCCGTCACTATTACATGATTTCTCGGCACCTGTTAATTTGGATTATGATTATGACAGACCACAATTGGCATTACTTATCAGTCATGCACCAAATCTTTTTGCCCGTTGGGAGGCAATGCAAGTTTATTTTATGCGTATCTTTAATAAATTGCTCGCTGACTACCAAAATAAACAACCTTTACATTTGAATGATGGCTTTATCAAGGCCATTGAAAAAAATCTTTTGGCAAAAGATTTAGACCCCTCCTTTATTGCAGAGCTATTGGTTTTACCAAGTGAAAAATATATCACTACAATGCAACAGACTATCGATATCGATGGTATCCATTTAGTTAGAGAATTTATTATTACGACCATTGCTGAACAGTTAAAGGATCAATTCATGGCTTGTTATCATGCGTATCATGATGATGGGGAATATAAAACGGATCATCAAGCGATTGCCAAGCGTAGATTGAAAAATGTTGCCTTGAGTTATCTTGCTAAACTAAAAGATGAGCAAAGCATTGCAATCTGTGTTAACCAATTTGAACGCAGTAATAATATGACTGATAATATCAGTGCATTAATGATGTTGGCGAACACTGAGACTGTTGAACGGGATCGCTGTCTTGCTGCTTTTTACCAGCGATGGCAGACTGAACCCTTGGCCATTGATAAGTGGTTTAGTATTCAAGCGGTCAGTAGTGCACTAGATACCTTCGATCGTGTGGTTGCCTTGACTAAACATGCAGACTTTAATATCAAAAACCCTAATCGTCTACGCTCACTGATCAGCGCTTTTTGCCAACAAAATCTTTTTCATTTTCATCGCATCGATGGTAAAGGTTATCGATTATTAGCTGACTTTATAATTAAATTAAATCAAATAAATGCACAAATCGCAGCTAGGTTAATGACCCCATTTTTGTCTTGGCGTCAATACGATGATGTCCGCAGTCACTTGATGCAGGAACAAATCGTTCGTATCAAGGAAACTAAGGATTTATCAGAAGACGTTTATGAATTGGTAAGTAAGGCATTAAACTAATTTTGATTATTAGATTATTGCTAATTTGATTTGTATTTAATTCACGAGTTAATACACGAGGTATAAATGTTAAATTTGATATCACTCGCCAAGGTAATGATGACCTTGGTTTTAATGACATTTTTTTCAGTGGCAAAATTTGATAATATGAATGCGCCCAAGGCTAAGATTGAGTCCAATCCTAAATTAAGCCATAGTGAACAGCAATTTATTAATAACATATTACCACATATACGTCATGCTAATGCCAAAATTGCAGTGCAACGGAGTAAGCTTGAAGCCCTCTATGGGATTTGGCGAAGCAATAACTCGTTAACACCGACTCAGGTCGCTTGGATAAAAGGTTTAGCGGTGCAGTATGGTGTTAAAAAAGAGGATGTTAATAATGTTAATTTCTGGAATATGTTAAAAGATAGGGTAAATATTATTCCGACACCCTTGGTATTGGCACAAGCAATCAATGAATCTGGCTGGGGCCATTCGCGCTTTGCTGAATTAGGTCACAATTATTTTGGCGTTTGGTGTTATCATCGTGGCTGTGGTTTTGTACCCAAACGTCGACCTGAAGGCGCTAGTTATGAGGTAAAAAGATATGCATCAACTCAAGCCTCGATTGATGATTATTTTCATGCCATTAACACGGTGAGTTTTTATAGCCATTTCCGCCAGCAACGTGAACAATTACAAGAGCAACATAAACAATTAACGGGTTTAATTTTGTTGCACAGTTTGGCGCATTATTCACAACGTGGTGCTGGATATGAAAATTCGCTTAAACAAACGATTAATGATTTCCAATTGACGACATATGAAGGATGAGAGCTAGGGGCGGCTAGTTTTCCTAGTCTCTAGCCCTTAGCCAGCAATAAATTGCAACAACTCCATCGGCTCTTTGATATAACCATCAGCCCGCCAATCACGAGGATTCACATCTACTCCTGGATAGCCATATTCGGCAATGACAATGGCAATGCCCGCAGCCCGCGCAGCTAATACATCTATTTCTGCATCGCCTAGATAAAGGCAGTCGTCTGGGGCAATTTGAAGTTGTTTGCAGGCATGGAGCAAAGGATCGGGGTGGGGTTTGCAGCGATTTAATGTGTCACCCGAAACAACACAGTTGATGTCACGCGTTTCGGGAAAGTGTCGTAATAAGGCATCGGTTAACCAAGCCGGTTTATTGGTAACAATGCCGTAGGCGATATTCATACTACGTAACTTTGCAAGCAACGTTTTTATTCCTGGAAATAGATATGATTGGTGACAGATATCGGCGAAATACAAATCCATCAATTGTTGTCTTAATGCATAAAAATCAGCATGCGATTTATCAATATCAAACCCAAGTTTGAGTAATCCAGGTGTGCCGTAGGAAACGACTTGCCGAACTTTTGTTAATTCCATTGCCGGCTTATTATATTGTGCTCGTAAGGTATTTAATGCCGAAGCTAAATCAGGTGCGGTATCTACCAGAGTGCCATCTAAATCAAATAAAATACATCTTATGGGTACTCTTTCGGGCATTTATTATGACTCGCGTTGATAACAAACCATATAATTGACACTATGATCATCAGTCAATTTATAATGCTTGGTTAATGGATTATATGTCATCCCAGAGCTAGCCGTTAAATTTAAATCAGCATCCCTGGCCCATTGATCCAACTCTGCCGGGGTAATAAATTTGGCATAATCATGGGTACCGTAAGGTAATAAATGCAAAATGTATTCTGCACCAATGATCGCAAAGGCATATGCCTTGGGCGTGCGATTGATGGTCGAAAAAAATAGCTTCCCACCAGGTTTAACCATTTCAGCACAAGCCTTTACAATAGCTTTTGGATCGGGAACATGCTCCAATAATTCCATGCACACTACGCTATCAAATTGCCCGTGGTGTTGCTTGGCATAATCAGCAATCGTCGTGGTTTGATAGCCCACCTTTACACCACTCTCTAATAAATGCAGTTTGGCGATATTGATTAAGTCTTCATTTATATCAATGCCGGTGGCGATAGCGCCTTCAGTCGCCAGTGCCTCAGTCAGAATACCACCGCCACACCCCACATCCAGCACTTTATGGTTAGGTAATTTAGTGTGTTGCTTGATAAAACTTAGTCGGATTGGATTGATATCATGCAATGGTTTGCATGGGCCTGAGATATCCCACCAATAAGTTGCCATCTCGGCAAACTTGTTTACCTCGTTGGGATCCGCATTGCGATTATTATGAATCTTGGTTTTGGTGTTCATATACACGATTTCCAATTCTATAAAATGTACTAGTTTACTTTAAGCCATGATTAACATTAATTATAACGAATCCCGCCTAAGCAATAAATCAAATGGGCGAAAGAAATCTAATACAGCTTGATTTGTTATAAAGGATATATTATATGGATGCTCACAATGAAATTGGGCAAATGCCTCAGTCCCGGGTAGGGCATTTATTGTCTTGGCAATATTACCGAATAGGATTAATTCTATGTCAGGACGTTGCTTTGCCAACTCCTGTAACATAGTAGCAATAAAGGGTTGCCAATAGCGGGCATCTTTCCGGGCACCGAGATGAGTCAAGGTAAGACTGGCATTTAACAACATAAAACCATGTTCAAGCATATGATGAAAAAGTTCACTTATATCCTTTATTAAATGTATTTTATCGACTGTGGCTATGTCTTGTTGTGAGAGCCGACCCGCCTCTAAATCACCTCGAGCCAAAAGCAGCATCTTAAGTAGGTTGCGCAAAGATGTAGCACGATTAACCCTTTTGCTTAGTCCGTTTGTTGACCAGAGCCCGTCAACACTGGCGTCCCAAAAGGCAAAGCCATTTGCAGACTCAGGTCTAGGGTAGGGCGATTCACCAAACAAGATATAGCGAACCTGGTCTTGGTCTATACTAAAGGCATTAAATATGTTTTCTGGCCCAGGTAACCAGACATCATCGCGAGCTAACATTGCTAGATATTCTGGATCAACACAAGCCAAGGCTTGTTGATGTAATGCCTGCCACGAGGGATGAATGACTGTACAATTGAGTTGTGAGCAAATTTCCATGGTTTATCCTCGGATAATACTATTCCTATAAAGATAATAGTTGTATAATTGCATAATTAATAAGAAGTTCCAACTAGGGCCTGGTTACAATTCATTTTCGCGAGCTGTGCGAATACAATGGTCATGTTACAAAGATTTATACATACGAGGTTATAGATGTTATTTAACAACGCTGTTAAGAAGCAAATCATCTCAGAAGTAAGCGACCAAATACATAAAAATTTACCTAAGGATCAAGCCAAACTGGTTACCGCATTTGCTGAGCAATATTACCTGACGGTTGCTCCAGATGAATTAGCCTCGCGCAGCATTATGGATTTGTTGGGTGCGATATTGTCACTCTGGCAATTGATTTATAAACGTAAACCAGACGAATGCAAAATCCATATCTATAATCCCCATTATGAGCAGCATGGTTGGCAATCGACCCATACGATTGTAGAAATCATTCAAGATGACATGCCATTCCTTGTTGACTCAACACGCATGGAAATTAATCGATTAGGGCTTAATACCCATCACATGATCCATTATGGCGGTATTAAGCTTTCGCGCAATGAAGAAGGTTATATCACAGATGTGTTACCATCAAATACCCCGGTCGGCGACGGCGTAACTGCCGAGGCACCAATTGTCATTGAGATCGATAGACAAACAGACACGGAAGTGTTAGAGAATTTGAAACAAAATTTACAACGAATCTTGTTAGATGTGCGCTTCGCTGTTGAAGACTGGTCCAAAATGCGCGGTAAACTTCGTGAATCCTTGGCCGAATTAGAGCGTGCTAAATTACCCTTGGATCCTGATGAAGTGGCTGAGACCAAAGACTTTTTACGCTGGCTTGAGAATGATCACTTTGTGTTTCTGGGTTATCGTGCTTATTCAATTGTCGGTGAGGGTGACGCCAAGGCGCTCAAAATTGTGCCTAACAGTGGTTTGGGTGTGTTACGTGATTCAAGTAGTAGCAAGGTTTTTCGCACCTTTTCCTCGTTAAACCCGGAGGCTAGACGGCAAGCCTTATCCGCTCATGTGCTCATTATAACCAAAACCAAGGCCCGTTCTACAGTGCATCGCGGAACATATACCGACTATATTGGTATCAAACAATTTGATCAGCAGGGCAATCTTATTGGTGAACATCGATTTATTGGCCTTTATACCTCAGCGGCATATACCAGTAATCCAAAGTACATCCCATTTGTCCGTCGTAAAGTCGCGATGATTATGAAAAGTTCTAATCTCTCGCCTACAGGCCATGCCGGGAAGGCCTTATTGAACATCTTAGAAACCCTGCCCAGAGATGACTTGTTGCAAGCGACACCGGATGAATTGACAGACATGGCAATGGGCATTTTGCATTTGCAAGAGCGCAAGCAGATCCGTATGTTTGCCCGCATGGATGTTTACCGACGTTTTATCTCTTGCCTGGTGTTTGTGCCGCGCGAGCGTTTTGATACCGATTTGGCGCAAGCCATGCAGACGGTGTTAGCAAAGGCCTTTAATGCCCTCGAAATATCTTTTACTACGCAGTTTTCTGAATCGGTATTAGCGCGGATCCATTATGAGATTCGTATTGATCCGAAAACAGATATCAAATATGACGTCAAAGATATTGAGAAAAAATTAATTGAAGTTGGTCGTTCCTGGAAAGATGATTTACGTGAAAACTTATTGGATTACTTTGGCGAAGAAACGGGTAATGATTTATTTCGTCAATACGTTAATGCCTTTCCTGCGGGCTATATTGAAATATTTCCTGCACGGACTGCGATTTATGATATCGAACACATCCGAAGCCTTGGCGAACACCAACCATTAACGATGAGTTTTTATCGTCCCTTGGAAGAGGTGCAGGGACCTTTCGTTTTAAATTATTTCGACCGGATAATACTATACCGTTATCAGATGCGTTACCGGTATTTGAAAATATGGGCTTGCGTGTGATTGGTGAACGTCCCTATGAGTTAGATTGCCCGATAGTCGACGTGTCTGGATTAACGACTTTAGTATGGTCTATAACCCCGAGCTGTCACTAGAAGTAGAAGCCATCAAACGCATGTTCCAGGAGGCATTTGTTCCATATTTGGAATGGCAATGCGGAAAATGATGGCTTTAATCGATTGGTCTTAAGTGCACGCTTGAGTTGGCGTGAGATAACCATCATTCGCGCCTATGCCAAATACTTAAAACAAACCTTATTTACCTATAGTCAAAGTTATATCGAAGAATGTTTCGCAAAATATCCAACCATTGCACCCTTATTGGTCGAATCGTTTTAATTGCGCTTTGATCCTGAAAATAATGATTCGACTGAAGAGTTAAAAAAGTAGAGCACATCATTCAAAAGGAATAACAGATCATGTAGCCATCCTGGATGAAGATCGGATTTTACGACGTTTTCTTGAAGTCATTCACGCCACATTCCGAACGAATTATTTTCAGTTGATGATGACGATCCTAAAACATATATTTCATTCAAACTAGATCCAAATCGGTTCCAGGTTTGCCTAGCCGGTGCCATGAATATGAAATTTTCGTGTATTCACCTCGATTCGAAGGTGTGCATTTACGCGCAGGCAAAGTGGCGCGAGGCGGTATTCGTTGGTCGGATCGCCAGAAGATTTTCGTACTGAAATTCTAGGCTTAATGAAAGCGCAGAGTGTGAAAAATGCAGTTATCGTACCCAACGGTGCAAAAGGTGGTTTTAGTGCCAAAGAAATGCCCGTCAACGGTTCCCGTGAAGTGATAATGGAAGAAGGGATCAGTTGTTATCAAAATTTTATTAGTGGGTATGTTAGAATTAACGGATAATTTGGTTCAGGTGAGAAATATACCACCTGCGGATACGAGTTATGATGATGACGACCCATATTTCGTAGTTGCGGCGGATAAAGGGACGGCAACCTTTTCGATATCGCGAATAGTATCGCGATCGAGCGAATAGGTTATTGGCTTGGGTGATGCTTTTGCCTCAGGCGGTTCGACCGGATATGACCACAAAAAAATGGCGATTACTGCCGTGGAGCATGGGTGTCTGTGAAACGACAATTTCGTCGAGCTTAATTTAGATGTAGTGAAGCTGAAGATTTCACGGTTGTTGGCATTGGTGATATGAGTGGTGATGTATTTGGTAATGGTATGCTTGTTATCAAAGAATATTAAAATGGTTGCTGCCTTCAACCATATGCATATCTTTTTAGATCCTAATCCTAGCCCTTAAAAAGTTTTAATGAGCGCAAACGTTTATTTCAATTGCCTCGATCGTCGTGGGAAGATTACAATCCCACGTTGATTTCTAAAGGTGGTGGTGTTTATCGACGCAGCCTAAAGCGATTAGTTATCGAATCAATTCAAGAGATACTGGGTATTAAAAAAGATTTGTTGTGCCCAACGATTTAATCAAAGCGATATTAAAGGCGCCGATTGATATGATTTGGAATGGAGGCATTGGGACTTATCGTCAAAAGCTGAAAGGAGTCAGTAAAGTGGGTGATCGTAGTAATGATGGCGTTCGTGTCAATGGTAACCAATTAAGAGCTAGAGTGGTTGTGGAGGGTGGTAACCTTGGATTAACGCAACTAGGGCGTATTGAATATGAACTAAACGGCGGTTTAGTTAATACTGATTTTATTGATAATTCTGGCGGCGTAGATTGTTCTGACCATGAGGTCAATATCAAAATTTTATTGAACAGTGTCGTTGTTAATGGCGACATGACATTTAAACAGCGTAATCAATTGCTTGCTGGGATGAGTAATGAGGTTGCCGATTTCGTATTGCCTAATAACTATCACCAGACACAAGCCTTAAGTTTAGCTTCCTATCGCGCCTTTTCTAACGTTGACCTACATGGTCGATATATCCAGGAATTAGAGCGCAGTGGTAATATCGATTCTGAGCTTGAGTTTTTACCCAATAAACAAACATTATTAGAACGTAAGAGCAATGGTAAAGGTCTTACGCCACCTGAGCTTGCGATATTGTTTGCTTATTGTAAGCAAATCATTAATAACAACATCCTTGATTCTGACGTGCCCGAAGATGAGTATTTGAGTGAGACCTTATCCTATGCCTTCCCTCAGCCCATTCGCGAAAAATATCGCAAGGCAATGTCGCATCACCGGCTACGTCGAGAAATTATTGCTACTATATTAAGCAATGCACTCGTAAACGAGATGGGTTTTACCTTCGTCTATGAATTAAATAGTGAGACGGGGGCCTCAATTGCAGATATTGTACGTGCTTATACCATTACCCGTAATATCTTTGGGTTAGCAAAATTCTGGGGAGATGTTGAAAAGCTTGATTATAAAGTAAAGGCCGAAGTACAGTTGGAAATGATGCATCGCACATCTTTATTAGTACGACGAGCTACGCGTTGGTTTCTGCGCAATCGCAAAATGGCACTAAATATTACCACGTGTTATGAATATTTTGCGATAATATCAAGTTTTTGGCTCGCAATATTGATAAGATGCTCGTAGGAAATGACAAACAGCGCTATGATGAATTATTTGCGAAATATATTGAGGCGAATGTATCTGAGGGCTTGGCGCAAATTGTTGCCAGTGAACAAGCCATGTTCTCAGCCTTGGACATCAGTGAAGCGGCTAAAATATACCAATTTGACCTCAATGAAGTCGCACAACTTATTTCGCTTTAAGTGAGCGTTTGGAGCCAGTTCGTTACGCCAACAAATCAACGCGTTACCGGTTGATAATCAATGGGATGCCTGGCCAAAGAGGCGTGTCGTGATGACCTTGATTGGCAACAGCGTAGCTTGACGATAGCGGTATTACAAGACGTTAAAAAGGCAGATATTGGCAAGCGCATAGAGCATTGGCTAGAACAACATAAGGAAATGTATAGTAGGTGGCAAAATATGTTAGCCAATTTACGTCGTTTAAGTACGGTGAGTTTTATCATGTTTTCAGTGGCCGTGCGAGAATTGATGGATTTAGCACAAGTAAACGTGCACCTGCTTAAGGCAAATAATAAATCGGCAGCTCAAGCAGAGACTAAGGCCAAGGCCAAGGCTGAGGCCACAACAAAGGCACATAAACGTAAGAAGGCGGATGTAAAAACTGAACGAACTAGCAAACCAGATAGCAAGGCGGCATCTGATGCATAACGCCATTATTAGTTAAAGGAGACCCACATGGATGAACAATTCGAATCCAATGGTTCAACGTTTCCATACCAATCAAAGTATGTTGAAGTCTTTGGCTCAAAAATGCATTACATCGATGAAGGTGAAGGTGACCCCATGCTTTTTATCCATGGCATACCCACCTCATCTTATTTGTGGCGCAACGTTATTCCAGCCTTAACAGATAAGGCCCGCTGTATTGCAGTTGATTTGATCGGGATGGGTAAGTCAGATAAACCGCAGATCCAATACCGAGTATTTGATCATATTCGTTATATTGAAGAGTTTATTAATCAGCTTGGCTTGAAAAATATCACTATCGTCGTGCACGGCTGGGGGTCTGTCATTGGCTTTGATTATGCGATGCGTCATGAAGAAAATATCAAAGGCTTGGCGTTTTTTGAATCGCACATTCGGCCTGTGACAGACTGGATCTGGTTTCTTTACCTATTCAAGAATTATCGGTGGTGCTGAATTCGCCAGATGGCGGTTATGATCCCATTATCGATCGTAACTATTTTGTTAACAAGGTTTTGCCTAGTGGCGTTATGCGTGATTTGACGTCTGAAGAAATGGAATATTACCGTGAACCATTTAAAGAACCAGGTACTTGTCTACCATTATGGCAATATTTACAAGATTTACCTCTTGGCGATGGCCCACAAGATGTTGTTGATCTTATTTCTGCGTATTCGAAAAAATTAATCTTATCCAAGGTTCCAAAATTAATGATGTTTGGTGTGCCTGGTTTTATCACAACGATTGATACTGTCCAATGGGCCAAAAAACATTTGCCTAACCTAACCTTGATTGATATTGGAGATGCCTTGCATTATGCCCCCGAAGGCAAGCCTATAGAATTTAGGACAGAATTGCGTAAGTGGTATATTGAGCTTGAACAGGAGGCAAAAAAAGATAGTAAAGAGGCGATGGTTGAAAAAGAATAATGATTGCATAATTGCTATTCATTACATACGGTCATTCAATTCGTCAAAACCACACCAAATCAAATTATACTCATAATTGAAAAATTATAAAATTTGTCGGCAACACCTACTTGACATAATGCTGATTTAGTTTACATTTATAGGTGTGATTCATTAAATATTATTAAAATAATTAGTGAACCGCATTGTGAATATAATTATAACAATAATAGGGGAAAGCGACATGATTAATACAAAAGCTTTAATTCTCGCAGCATCTGCCGCAGCAATCTTTACTGCAGGTTGTTCTTGTTTTCATCACGGGCCACAACCAGTAGATAAATTTGGTAAGCCAGTAGGTCATTCTTGGCATCATCCTAAGAAAAATAGTTGCGGTGCTGGCTAATCATAGCCAACGACTGAAATGCGCTGGATATCTATTCTCAAATAGTTTATCCAGCACGTTTATTTTTAGTAATATTAGTAACCCTAGGTTGTTAATGCTTATCACAAATATACGGCTTATAAAGCTATCAATCTTTTCAAATCATGACTAATAAACAATACAAGCAATATCAAAAACCGCCATATTTAGGATTTGGTTTAGGTTTGCGTGCTGAACATTATGAATATATCTTGGCAAATAAACCTAAACTCGATTGGTTCGAAATCGTTTCTGAAAATTATATGATTCCTGGTGGTCAAGCCTTATCTACACTGGAGCAAATACGACAAGATTACCCGCTAGTGATGCATGGTGTCTCTTTATCAATTGGTAGCACTGACCCACTTAATCAAGATTATCTTACCAAATTAAAGCAACTTGCTGATAGAATACAGCCAAAATGGATTTCTGATCATCTATGCTGGACCGGCATCAATAAGCTTAATATGCATGATTTATTACCATTGCCATATACTGAAGAAGCGATCAAGCATGTGTCTGACCGCGTTAAGCAAGTGCAAGACTTTCTGGGGCGACAAATCTTATTAGAAAATGTAAGTAGCTATCTCACCTATGCGGATTCACAGATTACCGAATGGGAATTTTTAAGCGCGATTGCAAAGCGGGCTGATTGTCTAATCTTGTTAGACATTAATAATATCTATGTCAGTAGTTACAATCATGGTTTCAATCCTATGGATTTTATCCTGGGTGTTGTTAAAGATCGGGTACAACAATTTCATATCGCAGGCCATGATAATCGAGGCCGTTATATCGTTGATACCCATGATAACATTGTGATTGATGAGGTATGGCAACTCTATTGCCAAGCCCTGGAACATTTGGGACCAGTTTCAACTATGATTGAACGAGATGAAAATATTCCAGAGTTTGATGAATTATATGCTGAGCTACAAGTCGCCAAACAATTGGCGCAACAAACCTTGGCCAAGGTGGACGCATGACGAAATTAGCTGAAATACAATCGCAATTGCAAGATTATTTGCTAGGTAAAGAGAGCGGCATTGAAGCCGCCATTGCTCTGCCACCACAAGGTGATAGGGCAGAGCGATTAGGTATTTATGGTCATACCTATTACAAGCGATTAATTGGTGTTCTTGAACAAAGTTTCCGCGGTTTGCGTGCACTCATGGGTAAAGAGGCCTTTGCTGACATGGCCTATGAATATATCAAGGCTAATCCATCACGTTATTTTTCAGTCGATAATATCGGCATCCACTTGGCTGAATTTTTAACGCAACACCAAAACTATGCTAAAGAGCCCATTTATGCTGAAATGGCCGTGTTTGAGCGAACCATGACAATGTGTTATGACGCTGAAGATGTATCATTACTCACATCTGCTGATATTGGCGCTATTGCACAAAACGATTGGCCTAAGATGCATCTTGGCTTGGCGCCCAATGTAAATTTATTACAGTTTCATTGGAATACAACCGATATTTACGATGCGATCATGCAGGATCAAAAGCTGCCTGAAGCCCAACATTATGAACAACCATTGCATTGTGTGATTTGGCGTTATGAATATACGCCTTATTATTACTTGGCGCCTAACCAAGAGGCGAGTTGTTTACAACTCATTGCCAATGGCAAGAGTTTTTTGGATATTTGTGAAGCGCTATGTGAGTTACTGCCTGATGATCAAGTAACCCCGACCGTTGTCGACTACATACTACAGTGGTTAAATAAAGGAATGCTTGCGACAGTAGAGATTCGAAAATAAATTTAGTTACATCTAAAACGACTCGTCAATTATGACTGCTAAATTCACCATATTAATCACCGGCGCCAATCGTGGTCTAGGTTTGGAATTTTGTCAACAATATTTGGCAGCAGGCTGGAAAGTCATAGCTACCTGTAGGCAACCCAAGCAAGCAAATGAGTTGCAACAATTACAGCGACAATATCAGGCGAATTTGCAAATTGAGCGTCTCGATGTTACCAATCAACAACAAATTACCCAGCTTAGGCAAGGCTTGAATAATGAAAAAGTCGATATCTTGTTGCTAAATGCCGGGAATCTTTGGGTCATCTGGTGTGTATTTCGGTGATCTTGAGCCAGAACCATGGCTTGAAGTAGTACGAGTTAATATGGTTGCCCCAGTCATGGTGGCACAAGCCTTGTATAATCCAATTGTTAATAGTGATAAAAAGCTTATTGTTGCTATAGGTAGCTCGATGGGGGTTGTCAGTAAAAATCAAGAGGGTGGGCGCTATTATTATCGCTCTAGTAAATGTGGCCTTTTGATGGGCATTAAAAGCATGGCCATCGACTTGGCCGATAAGGGGGTGAGCTGTGTGGCGCTCAATCCTGGCTGGGTAAAGACGGGGATAGGTGGTCCCAATGCCACATTTACACCAGCTGAGAGCGTGACTAAGCTTAAGCATATTATAGATGGTTTGACGACAGCCGAGAGTGGTAAGTTTTTAATCATGATGGGACTGAGATTATTTAGTGCCACTCACCCGATTAGAGATTAGAGACTAGAGACTAGGGGCTAGAAACTAGAGACTAGGAATGATTTAAGAGCCCCCTCACCAATTTACTTGGTGAAAACCAAATTATAAGTCTTCGAATGAAACACTACAAAATTTTTTCTTTAAAAACAATAAGTTTAAAGATCCACCCTATGAACCGTTGTTATAAATCATTGTAGGGCGGTATCGCGCAGCGACTGCCCCCCCTTTTTTATTTTTCATTTCAGACAATAAAAATGAGCAGAATCCGTCAGCCCCTTGAGGCTGGGGAATCTGCTCATTTTTGTGAAGGCAACATTGCCCAAACGATGTCATTCCGGGGGTTACTGCAACTTGGT
>CAVVHY010000020.1:0-19107 GCA_963748135.1 uncultured Gammaproteobacteria bacterium
AGTTGCAGTAACCCCCGGAATGACAGCGGTGTTGTGGTTTTGTCACTGGTGTTGTGATTTCACTACTCATGAAGTTTACCCACCGCTGTCATCAACTATGTTGTAGGAATAAGAGATTCGTTATAAAAATCTCTTATTCCTACAACATAGTTGATGACAGCGGTGGGGAATTAATAAGGTTTTACGAAAAATCATAACATAGTTGATGATATCGGTGGAGAAACTGTTGTGCATTAGATAAAATATCACAACTTAATCATTTCAAAACCAATCTCTTTCGGTGGTTTTTTATCCCATAAACTCAAGACAAAACCACCGTCACCAGAACCCGTTGGTTTAACCGCCATCGCACCATGTTTTTGCAATTTTTTCATATGGGTATTGATGGCGCCTTTAGCCAAGCCCCAACGTTGAAAACATGAATGGCCTAGCTCAATGGCATGACGCAAAAGTGGTAAACCTTCTTTTACTGATTGTGTTAAGGCTTGTTCAGCATTTATGACGCTTTGTGCCATATCATTATCGATTTGTTCCGCGAGTTTTTGATCATTATGCCAAAGATTTTTGACCCTTTTGACACAGCGCGAGGTGGTGGTTACCTTATCTGAAAAAGATAAATACCAATTGGGTGTCCATTGTGGTGAAATGGGATGTAAGCCGCCACTGCGTGAAAAAAAGATGCCGCTACCGGCAATCGCAACTGCAATATCAGCGCCGCTGCTTTCATTATGAAATAAATTTTCTAATTGTCTGGCAAACTCTAATAAATTTTCTTGCGTCACTAAATCTTGCGCCACAAACCAGCGGCCAATAGCAACACAAAGTGCAGCGGATGCGCCCATGCCTGCGCCAATTGGGATATTGCTATTCAGGCGGAAGCGGCCGACTAAATCCGAGTGATTGATATCTAAAATCTCAACCGCACGCTCCATGGTGGTCCAAAATAAGAAATTTAACTCATCGGCATAATCACCAATAAATTCTGCGCGCGCCTCTTCTTTTGAATGCCAATATTGAAAAACCAGGGTGCGATCTTTGACGGGAAAAATAATCGCTGGGTGGCCACGCAAGACGGCATGTTCGCCAGCCAGAATCCACTTGCCGTACACTGTGGTTTCAAAGTCGGGTTTGTTTTCTATTGTCATCGTAGACTCGCTATCATTATTATAATTGATTACTAAACAAGCTTTGATATTTGGTTGCTAAAACCTTATGAATATCTTCGGCCATCTTTTGTTGATCCGGGCGATATAATAAATGAATATTTGGACCTGCGTCCATCGTTACCAATGGACCATCACCATTTTCTTGCCAGAGTTTACGCACCATATTGAGTACTGAAAAGGAATCGGGTGTCATATAACCGAATGGTGGATCAGAAGTTTCAAATAAGGCATGCATGTCCCAAAATTCTTGCCAACAAATAACGTAGGCTTGGCGCCAATCTTCTTCAGATAACGCCGATAATAATTTATCGAGTCTTTCTTTGGTGCGTTGGGCTCGATTGTCATTTAAATGGGATTGCGCAACTCTATGGTGTGCTTCACTCGATGAGATCGATTTCTTATGGTTGTCGACCACGACAACTTGATGTAATAAATCTTGGTAGGGGAGTGATACAGTTTTGACACTATTGTCAGCATCCCATAAGCACCAAGGTGAATAGAATGAGCGACAAGATGAACCAGATGCCTGGCGTGATAAATCGGCCAAGCCTTCCGTTGTTGGTTGATGTTGCCCAGTTAATTCGCAAAGGGCGTTGACCATGGCTTTAGTTAAGGCAGCATAACTTGAGGCCGAACTGGCAAGCCCACAATCGGCTGGGAAATTATTTACGGAACGAATAGTAAAATAACCATCATAATCAAATGCTGCTTTTAAGCGTTTTACATGATTTAAATAACGCATTTGGCCTTGCACAGATAATTCGATAGGTTTTATATTAGGTAGCGACAATGGTTGCCAATCGTCTTCTTGTACATTATTGGCTTCGACTTCAACAAACGTCTTCAAGTGATTAAGGGTATAAGAAAATGATGGGTTTGATGGCACATTGCTAGTGTGGTCAACCTTGCCCATATATTTTATCAGTGCGATATTTGATGGTGCATCTGCAGTCCACTTCATGATGACTCCTTATTGATTTCAATCCCGGGTGCTAATTGCGTGAAATTGGCAACCAAGGGCAACCTTAACTCGTTACATAATTGTACTATTTGGCTGTGGGCGTTTTTGGGGTACACCATAAAAATAACATCTGCACCAAGCGCGCCACAACCTTTAGCGGCAAGAATATTGTTATTTGCTTGCAATTTTTCCAGGATTAAGCGACTAGAATTTATCAATAGTTTTAAATCAATTAAGGTTTTACCATAGGCATTGATTGCGGAAATGAATTGCTCGGGGGCATTATTTTTTAGTGCTGCTTTGGCCTCAATGACGATAGCGCTCAATTGCTGTTGTTGCTCAGCGGTTAATTCATTCACTGCCTCAATATGTTTGTGGGTTGCTATTTTGACCCCGGTGCGGACGATCAAAAATGCCAAGTCAGTAAATGGCCATTGCAAAGCGGCAAGTGCATCAGTTTCACGGTGATAAAAGGTAAATTCGCCATACAGTTGACCGATTAAATCTGCGCCGCTGGGTTTGGGCCCGGTACCGGTCCAGGCATATTCAATATATTCTTGGAGTAATTGCCCGCGATTGATCTTGTTGCTATCGAATTGTTCAGCGTTATCCAACCAATGTTTAAAGGCGTTTACAATTAAGTATTGCGCACTTGAGGCACCAAAGCCACCTTTGCGATGGTGTGGATCAGTAAATTGTAATTTAAAATCATGAAATAATTGCGGATGCTTTTTGATAAATTGTCCGGCCGGGCTTATTGGATTGATGCTATCTTCAAAAGCTGTGTCAGCGTCGGTGCCAATTTTCATTTGAAAGAGTGGTTTAGTGTTAGCAATGATCGCGGGACCACCGTACATTGCCAAATATTCGCCAACGATAAATGTTTTGCTCGGACATGTAATATTGATATTCAAAGCAGTTATTACCTTTTATTGATTACGTCCGTTTTGGGCCCGAATCTCATTTAAAATGTCTTGAGCATTATGCAGGCTGATACGTTTATTTGTGGCTAAAGTTTGTTGCAAGCGCTGTTTTAAGATCGGCACCTCAGTTTGATCTGCCCCAACGCTTAATGCCAAATTATCGATATGTAATTTCATATGGCCTTGGATAATGCCTGTGGTGGCTAATGCGGTGAGTGCGCCCAGGTTTTGTACCAGACCGACAGCGGCAATAATTCGTGCCAAGTGTTCTGCTGAATTCACAGCTAACATTTTAAGACATAGCTGTGCAGTAGGGTGTAGCCGTGTTACTCCACCGACAATCCCAACCATGATCGGCGCGGTCAATGTGCCATGTAAATCTTTGCCTTGCATACGCCATTGTGTGATTGATCGATATCGACCATCGCGACAGGCATAGGCATGAATACCTGCCTCAACGGCACGCCAATCATTACCCGTAGCTAGTAATATTGGATCCATGCCATTTAACACGCCTTTGTTATTGGTTGCGGCGCGATAGGGATCCAATTCACCAAAGAGCGAAGCCTCTTCGATGCGGCGACCCGTCTCCGGTTCGATATTACGGATGACTACTTCGGCTTGGCTAAGCCTAGAATCGCTCATATTCGATAAAATAGACATGGTCACCGTTTCGCCCGTTAAGGTTTCAATCGGTTGCTTTAGGAATTCGCAAACTTGATTGATAATATTTGCACCCATGGCATCGCAGGCATCAACCAAGACATGGATTACCGCCATGCTTGACCCATCTGGGCGCTTAATTTCACGCATTACGATGTCATTGACCCCGCCACCACGGTTCACCAAGCCCATTGCGACCTCTTGGTTGGCACTGGCAATGAGTTCATCTTTATGGGTAAAAATAGTTTGGCTGCAATGCTTAAAGTCTTTGACCTTGGCGATTTGAATTTGGCCGATACTGTTATAACCAATGGTTTTGGTGGTGATTGTACCCGATTCTTTAATCATACGGGCGGTTTTGCTGGCAGCGGCAATGATAGAGGTCTCTTCCACCGCCATTGGAATAATATAGTCTTTATTATCGATATGGAAATTGACTGCGATCCCAAGTGGCATTTGAAAATAGCCAATGACATTTTCAATAAAGTTTTCAGCAAGCTCGATGGGTAAGGTCTCGCTGCTATTGAGGATTGCCACATCTTCTTTGCTTAGGGCACCCATGGCGACGAGTTTTTCGAAGCGTTCAGCGCGCGATAATTTAGAGAACCCGGAAAATAAATCTTTGCTCTGCTTGGTCATGTCAATGCTCTTGGTTAAAAGGAGTATAGGTCACACAATATGTTGAGCTGCAATTATAGCAAACTAGAGACTAGAGTCTAGTGACTAGAAACTAGAAGTTAGTAAGTTGGTATCTATCGTAGGACGGTATCTATCGTAGGTCAGTATCGCGCAGCGATGCCGACAATCAAATGAATTCTTTATTTGTCGGCATCGTCTAGTACGATATGATTATTTAGGCTATCGGGATTGGCGTTGATATCACGTAAATAAGTCTTTAAAACCTCCGGTTTCATAAAGCGAGATTTTTTGTATTCATGGTTATAAACGACATCGAGGATTAATAATGCGGTTTCGCCATGATGTTTCACGGTGGTATATAAGAGACGACGATTGCCACCGTCAATACGCGCGCTAAATAGTCGGTGGTTGTTAAGTTTCTCTGGGTTTAAGCCATTAGAACCGCCTTCGGCAATCTTTTGGATCGTGGTTTTACAATTCAGCAAGGATAGTTTTATCAATGATTAGTTGACGATATTGGAAATAACGCATAGGGCACCTCAGGTATAGACATGCAGTTTATCACAGTCTTAGTTTTAGTCAATTTAATTGTGTTCCATTTTAACAAGCGTTAGCTTTGACTCTAGCGTTGGTTGCCGTTTTGTTATACACTAGCTGCCATGTATACAATACGTGATTTGCATATCTTAATAGACAGTCCAATAGGTTCTCGCCTGGCGTACCTGCTACTGGCGGTGTTATCGATCTTGTTATTCACAAGTATTTATCAATCTTGGCAATTATTAAAGATCCCAAGTTCTGGACCGACTCGGACAGTGGCAGAGCAGCCGATGCATCAAATTAATATAGCTAAGCTACATATCTTTGGTCATTACCAGCCTAAAGCCTTAGATCCAAATGCCTTACCTAAGGCGACCTTAGGCTTAAAGTTGATGGGTACCTTTGTTGCCAAAGACTTTAAACATTCGGTAGCCTTGATCGCCGATCAATCTGGCCGTCAGCAATTATATCGTGACCATGATTTGTTGCCTGGCGGTGCAAAGGTCTATAAAATCATAAGTGAGAATGTGATCATTTCTCAAAATGGCCGGCTGATGGTGTTGGATTTACCGGAACCAAAATTAGCGTTTGGCAAGCAACCTGCAGGCTTGCCGTTAAGTTAAAAAAGTAACGTCTTTTATTAAGGGAAAGATCTAATGAAACGATTTGTTAAATGCATACTGCCGGTTTTTATGCTGGTTGTAAGTTTCGCCTTAACGGCATGTCAAAGCTTTAATCAAACTCAAATGGCGTATCGCTATAAGGCAGGCAAGCAGAATTTCGCTGAACATAATTATCAGCAAGCCTTTAATCAATTAATGCCGGTGGCAAAAGCTGGCAATGCAGATGCGCAATATGCCGTAGGTTATATGTATTTCTATGGCAAAGGCATCGTTGAAGACCGCAATGCGGCTGAATATTGGATGGCAAAGTCAGCCGATCAAGGTCAGGTTTTAGCGCGACGGGCGTTGGGGATGATCCAACAAGCCAAGCGGGCCAATCAAGCCATGCAAGAGCAACATCCGCTACAACCGCAACAAGCGCAAGGTTGACATACAACATTGTAAAGTAGATGTAGCTTAACGTATTAGCTGATAGCTACATTCTCATGCTGCAATAACCAAGCTTTGATATCTAGTTTTGCACCTTTAGTTGCGCCTGAATATCCTCCAAGACCTTGTTTGGCTACAATACGATGGCAGGGGACTATGATAGGGATAGGATTTTGCCGACAGGCATTACCAATGGCGCGCGGACTTGTGGCTAATTGCGTGGCCAGATCACCGTAGGTCACGATTTTACCGCATGGAATTTTAGTCATAGCCTGCCAAACCTGTTTTTGAAATGGCGTTCCCATAAGATTCATTTTAACAGCACTAAAGCTATGTCTAGCATCGGTAAAATAATGTTTAAGCTCTCGGACAACAACACTTGCATAATCATCAGTGGGTGATTTGAGTTTGGTTTGTGGTTTTAGATAGTCGATATTGGTGAGGGAGTTATTTTCAGTGGTGATTCCAAGGTGCCCTAGTGGTGTTTCTATAATAGCTGAGTAGGGAAGGGGAGTTGAGTAGCGAGTGGGTGTTGTCATTGTTGTGGCTCCATTTTTTTTTTAGAACCCCCTCACCTTGCTAGAGACTAGTTGCTAGAAACAAGAAACTAGAATTTTATTTAGAGACCCCCTCGCCCTCTTAGGGGCGAGGGGAGCTAAATTTCCCCTAAGCCTTCCGTCTTTCGACAAATAATCCTATTCTTCGCTAGTATCGCTTGCCTTAGTTTCTTTTTTAGCCTCTTCCTTAGCTTGCTTTTCAGTTTGCTTGGTTTCAGCTTTCGCTTCGGCTGTCTTTGCCTCAGTCTCTGCTGCAGCTTTGGCTTCAGCGGTCTCAACGGTTTCGCGTCCTTTGGCTTCTTCAGTCTTTGCCAATTCTTCCGCCTTGGCCAATTCTTCAGCTGCCTTAGCTTGTTCAGCCATTTGTGCGGCCTTTTCTTTACTTAAGATCTTTTCTTTGATTCGCGCTGAACGGCCACTACGATCACGTAGATAATAAAGTTTTGCCTTACGAACATGGCCCCGGCGCTTGATGGTGATGCTATCAACAGTCGGGCTATAGATTTGAAATACGCGTTCCACACCTTCACCTTGAGAAATCTTGCGGACGGTAAATGATGAGTTTAACCCGCGATTGCGGCGAGCGATGACCACGCCTTCAAAAGCCTGTAATCGTTCCCGGTTCCCTTCTTTAATCCAAACTTGCACAACCACAGTGTCACCTGGCGCAAAGTCAGGTATCTGTTTTTGCATTTGTTCAGCTTCAAGTTTACTAATAATGTTGCTCATGGCTTTTCTCCAGCTTCAAATTCGCGAATATATTCGGTTAATAAATCTTCTTGGTCCTTGCTCAAGTTTAATTTGGCAAGCAAGTCTGGGCGCTTTCGCCAAGTCCTACCTATTGCTTGCTGTTCTCGCCAGCGAGCAATTGCCTGATGGTCGCCGCTTAACAATACCTGTGGCACCTTTCGACCGGCGACGACTTCCGGGCGGGTGTATTGGGGATATTCCACCAAACCCGCTGCAAAGGTATCTTGGGCCGCCGATTGCTCGTCACCTAGCGCACCAGGTAATAGCCGTGTCATACTATCAATGACCGCCATGGCTGCCAATTCACCACCAGAAAGAACAAAGTCTCCTAGTGATAATTCAAGATCAACGGCAAGCTCTATGACTCGCTCATCTATCCCTTCATAACGACCGGCAATCAAGATCAGATTACTATAACTCGTCAGTGTTGCAACCTCAGTTTGCACTAACGGTTTGCCCTGCGGTGTTAAATACACCACTTTGGCATCAGCAATCTCTGCCTTAGCGGTTGCAATGGCTGCCAACAAGGGGTCGACCATCATCACCATGCCTGCTCCACCACCGTAGGGTTTATCATCTACCGTTCGGTGCCGGTCTTGGGTATAATCGCGTGGATTAAATACCCGTAAATCCAACAAACCTTGCTTTATGGCACGACCCGTAATGCCATAATGCAAGGCCTGAAACATCTCTGGGAACAAACTGATGACACCAATGGTCAACATTAAAAGTCCTCTTCCCAGTCAACAATAATCTGTTTTTTAGCTAAATCAACCGATTTAACCGTTTGATCCATAACAAACGGGATTAACCGTTCGCGTTTGCCTTTGATGACCATGATATCATTGCCGGCAGTAAATAAATGATCGACAATGCCTAATTCAATCCCTTTAAGGTTAACTACCTGCAATCCTTCTAAATCTGCCCAATAAAATTCGCCTTTTTCAGGTGGTGGTAATTCATCACGATAAATCGCGATCTCTGAGCCGGTAAAGTGGCTGGCAGACTCTGGGTCATCGTAATTTGAGAATTTAACGACAACACCTGGACCATGCTCTCGGCCACCTACAACCTCAATCTCTTGCCATTGGCCATGTTGCTTAATAAGCCATGGTTGATAGCTCAGTATGTTATTCGCAGGTTCAGTATAAGAGTGGATTTTAAGCCAACCATGAACGCCATACGTTTTGCCAATCTTGCCAATGACAATCACATTATGTGTGTTTGTATTACTCACTATCCTTTTCTTCAACCTTAACTGTGGTTGCTTGGGTATCGGCCGCTTTTGTTTCAGTGGCTTCGGACTTTGCCTTTTTAGTCTCAGGCTTGGCAGTTTCAGCTGCATCTTTGGCCTCTGATTTGACATCAGGCTTTGCCTCAGTATTCGCTGCAGTCTTGGTATCGGTCTTAGCTGACGCCTTTGATTCAGTCTTGGCTGTAGTTTCTTCTTTAGAAGATTTGGCCTTGGCCTTTGCTGGTTTGGCTCTACCTTTTGCCGCTTCTTTCTTGGCCTTGCCTTTACCTTTGGCTTGGGTTTCTTCCTTGGCCTTGGCTGCTAGGGCTGCCTTGGCTTCTGCCTCAGCCTTGGCCTTGGTTTCTGCGCGGGCTTCGGCTTCGGCTTGTAATTTGGCCTTGATTTCGGCACGTTGTTTAGCAATCTTAGCTTCAATCTCTTCACGACTTGGAAGCTTTTTGTATTCTTTAATTAATGATTTGACTCGGTTTGACGCCTGGGCCCCAACAGACAACCAGTATTTGACACGTTCAATATCCATGTGTACACGGATATCATTCCCACGTGCGACAGGGTTAAAATAACCTAAGCGCTCCAGATTGCGACCGTCTCGTGGGCTGCGCTTATCAGTTGCAACGATATGATAAAATGGCTTTTTTTTAGCTCCGCCTCGGGCTAATCTTATGACTACCATGATTGGCTTTCCTCTTAAATCTATAATCCACTCAAAAAGGCAGTTATTCTATGCAAAAAATGTCGCTTTGGGAAGGGGTTAGATGAATTTATTTTATTTAGCTAGCCATCATCCGTTCTGATGGTGGATGATTGAAGACGGACAACGGAACAATTTTAGCCCCCCCCCTCATCTGCCCCTCTCCCCCTTGGGGTTGGGGAATCTGCTCATTTTTGTGAAGGCAACATTGCCAAAACGTTGTCATTCCGGGGGTTACTGCAACTTGGCGAGCAGAGCCGAGCTTAGTTGCAGTTGTAACCCGGAATCCAGGAATGATAGCTTTTCATGATATGATGACTTTGCAATTCCTGGATCCCGGCTCATAACTGCAAGTAAGTTCGACTACGTCTCACCAACTTGCAGTAATGGCCGGGATGAGTGCGCCACGAAGTGGTTAGATTCACGTGAGTGAAAGTCTCACCTGTGAAAGTGTGACCCAACACACACAGAACCGAGTCTTGGGCTTTTAACGGTAACGTTAAAGGCTAAGCGTAGACAGGGATGCTATAGGCCATAACCAAGCGGTTAGGCGATTGAGCCCCGAAATGAAATTATTGGGACGGTTGACATAGTTCATCCAATGGAAAACAACATCATAGTGAACATCAATGGGCAGAACACTACGACGTCCCCGGGGTCGAAGAGCGTGGCATGTAGCAAATGAAGCTAACTAAACGTGGGAGATCCTATGGTGTCTTCAAGGACGGAGTATTGGCCAACAAGGGTAACAGCGAGGAAGCCAAAACGCACCATAGGAAGTCCGATTGGTGGTAGTAGTGATGAAACAGAGTAACGACTGCGGAGCGAAGCACCATCGGTAACAACAACCTGAAGAGAGAAACGCGAATGGAGATGACAAAACCACCAAGAACAGCGGCCACAGTGCTCGACAGGATAGCCTGGATATCCGCGAAGGAACCGGAAGGAAAGTTCTTCAGCTTGATGCACCACATCAACGAAGGGTCACTTCGCGACTGCTACCACAAGCTTGATGGAAAGAAAGCGGTGGGAGCGGATGGTATCACGAAAGAAGGGTATGGTGAAAACCTAGCGGCAATCCGCTGCCTGCAGTGAAGATTTGCCATAACCTTTATGAGCCAATATCCAGGTAAAGGTTGTTATCGTGAGCCTATTGCGTTAATCGCGCACGATGGGTTCTAACGAGGGGCCGGGGCACAATGATAATAGGGTAGAAATAATGTGACACCACCATAATGCGAAAGCAGGTGGGAACGGGGAATACAAACATCGACCTATGTTGTCAAAGGATCCGGCCTACTCACGCATCGGTGGAAAAATCACATGCATCAAATAACGTAACAACATAGTTGATGACAATGTTTTTATGCAGCAGAAAAATTACGTCGCGCCACTATTTTTTTAACTACATTGATTTTAATGATAAAATTTTTCAAAAATGCGCAGATTCCCCAGCCCTTGGGGTGAGGGGGTCTCTAAAATTATTCTGTCATCCGTCTTCAGTCATCCGGCTTTCGAACGGGTGAGGGGGGTTCTAAAAAAACCTAGTCGCAGCGTATCTACTCTTGTTCTTTATTGTTTCAATTTTCTAGTCTCTAGTCTCTAGTCTCTAGTCTCTAGTCTCTAGTCTCTAGTCTCTAGTCTCTAGTCTCTAGTCTCTAGTCTCTAGTCTCTAGCACCTAGCCCGGGGGCAGCATATTTTGCATCTGTGACATCATCTTTTGCATATTGCCGCGTTTGGAAAGCTTTTTCATCATCTTTTGCATCTGTGCGAATTGTTTTAATAGTTTATTAACATCTTGCACTTCGGTTCCAGAACCTGAAGCGATCCGGCGTTTACGGGAACCGCGGATGATCTCCGGCCGGGAACGCTCACCCGGTGTCATTGAATTGATGATGGCTTCAATACGGACAAACATCTTTTCATCAGTGATTTGGTTTTTCACCGCTTGTGGCAGGCCACTTAGCCCCGGCAGCTTTGACACGAGGCCCATCATGCCGCCCATCTTATTCATTTGTTGTAATTGGTCTTTGAAATCTTCGAGATCGAATTTTTTACCCTTCTTAAATTTTTTGGCGAGCTTCTCAGCCTTATCTTTATCGACCTTTTGCTCGACCTCTTCAACCAGGCTGACAATATCGCCCATACCTAAAATACGTGAAGCGATGCGCTCAGGATAAAAGGGTTCCAGGGCATCGGTTTTTTCACCGACGCCAAGGAATTTGATCGGTTTGCCCGTGACCTGTCGGATAGACAGGGCGGCACCGCCGCGGGCATCGCCATCGATCTTGGTTAAGATGACCCCAGTTAATGCCAAGGCATCATGGAAATGTTTGGCAGTGACTGCGGCATCTTGGCCAGTCATACTGTCGACAACAAAGAGCGTTTCTATTGGATTGATCGCTTGATGGAATTGTTTAATCTCGGCCATCATTTCATCATCGATATGTAGGCGGCCGGCCGTATCAAGGATTAATACATCATGATGTTGGCGCTTGGCGTGTTCGAAGGCGGCGTTGGCAATAGCGATTGGCGATTGTGTGGTGTCGCTTGGGAAAAAATCGACATTGATTTCAGTGGCCAATACTTGCAATTGTTGAATAGCTGCAGGTCGGTAGATATCCGCACTGGTGACCAATACCTTCTTTTGTTTCTGAATCTTAAGCCATTTTGCCAATTTGGCGACACTGGTCGTTTTACCTGAACCTTGCAGACCTGCAACCATAATGACGGCCGGTGCAGGGCAATTGAGGTCTAGCTCTGCATTGGCTTCGCCCATCAACTTGGTCAATTCATCATTGACAATTTTGATGAGTACTTGGCCAGGACTTAAACTTGTCAACACATCTTTACCCAGGGCCTGTTGTTTAATGTCATCAATAAATTGCTTGACCACCGGTAGGGCAACGTCGGCCTCTAGTAACGCCATACGGATTTCGCGCAGGGTATCGGCGATATTATCTTCAGTCAGACGGCCGCGGCCACGCAGGTTTTGAATGGTTTTAGTTAATCGGTCACTTAAATTCTCAAACATAATTATTCCGCTTAGGTTAATCTATATAGACACTTGGCGAGAGTATAGCAAATACAGTACTATTAGAAAATCAGTAACGAGTTAGCTAAAGTTAAAAGCATAATACGCAATGAATGATATTTTTTTACATACCTTACTAATCCTCGCAGCCATAAGCATTTATTGTGCCGCAGGCGGCGTGCAAGCAGGTGTCTTGACTGGGCGCTTACTTTATCGGAAACATGTCATGTTTCTATTAGGCCTCGTCGCCGTCAGTGTCCATGCCTTATTATTATACCATTGGATCGACCTCAGTGGCGGACAAAACCTGACTTTTTTTAATACCCTATCGCAGGTTGCCTGGACCATTGCCTTATTGCTATTGATCGTGAATTATCTATTGCCCGTTGCCAACTTGGCCGTATTTATTTTCCCCTTCGCCGCGGTAACGATTATCCTTGCTTGGATCTTTCCTGGGAGTAATGTGATTAATACCGCTGCAGTTCCAAAACAATTGTTTCATATCTTGTTATCATTTTTGGCAATGGCGGTATTCTTTATTGCAGCGACCCAAGCCTTGTTATTAACCTTACAGGATTATCTATTACGGCATGGTCACTTGAGCGGGATGGTGAAGACATTACCGCCCTTAGAGACAATGGAAGGTCTATTGTTTCAAATGATTAGTCTTGGCTTTGTGATCCTAAGTTTAGTGTTAATCACCAGTGTTTATTATTTCTCAAATATTTTTGCCAAAGATTTATTGCAACACTCAATCTTGGCCATTGTTGCATGGTTGGTATATGGCGTCTTATTAATTGGTCGTAGTGTCTTTGGCTGGCGAGGTCGGGTTGCTATTCGTTGGACCTTGAGCGGGTTTGTGCTTTTAGTCATGTCATATTTTGGCAGTCGCTTCTTACTGGAATTGCTTATTTAGGATTGAATACACTTGGAAACATTTTCACTGACAACACTTTATATCATTCTCGTTATCTTAATTATCGTCTCTGGCTTTTTCTCAGGTTCAGAGACAGGGATGACATCAATTAACCGCTATCGATTACGCCATTTGGCTCGTAGCAAAAACCCTGCGGCTATTCGAGTCAGCAAATTATTAGAGCGTTTAGATAGATTGCTAGGCGTGATCTTGATTGGTAATACAGCCGCGAATGTTTTTGCCGCTTCAGTAGCAACGGTGATTGGTTTTCGTTTATATCCTAATTATGGTGGCAGCATCGCTTCAATCATCTTGACCTTGGTGATCTTAATCTTTGCTGAGATCACCCCCAAAACTTTGGCTGCCAATTACCCATTGCGCATTGCATTTTTTGCGTCAATCCCGTTAAAGATTTTATTAAAAATATTTTATCCTTTGGTGTGGAGTTGTAATCATATTGCCAATGGTTTATTGCGATTATTTCGTTTTACCGGCAAACGCCAAGTCGTTGAGCATTTAACACCCGAAGAGTTAAGCACTTTATTACGCGAAGCTGGTGGCAAGATCCCGGATGAACACCAAGACATGTTGCTGGCGATCTTGGAATTAGAAAAGGTGACAGTTGAAGATATTATGATACCGCGAAGTGATATTGTGGGTATTGACCTAGATCAAGACTGGTCATTCATCATGGATCAATTAACGACGAGTCAACATACCAGAATGCCAGTCTTTACGGATGATATCGATAATATCAAAGGCATATTACACTTACGTGCTGCGCTCAATCAAATGGCCAGTGGTGAACTTAACCAGCAATCGTTGTTATCGATAGTTGATGAACCTTTTTTTGTGCCTGAAGGTACACCGCTACATACTCAGCTCCTTAATTTTCGTACGGCAAAAAAACGGGTTGGGCTAGTCGTTGATGAGTACGGAGATATTATTGGCTTGGTCACCATGGAAGATATCTTGGAAGAGATAGTAGGAGAATTTACCACTGATATCGCGGCAGCATATAAAGGTGTTAAATTACAGTCAGATGGTAGTTATCTTGTTGAAGGGAGTGCTAACCTGCGAGATATTAATAGGTTAATGCGTTGGCATTTTGATACCACTGGGCCTAAGACATTAAACGGTTTGATTGTTGAATACTTGGAAACTATCCCTGAAAATAAAGTCTGTGTCAGAATCTCTGGTTATCCAATTGAGATCGTAGAATTCTCAGGCAATACCATTAAAACAGCGCGCATAATTCCGAAATTACAGCAATTAACTGAGTCAAATGATTAGGGCTGCGACCACTTTTCGACCTTCCGACATTAAGACATTATAAGTACGACACGCGGCTGCAGTGGTCATGACTTCGACACCAATGCCTTGAGTGATGAATTTTGCTGTCATGGTGTGTTTTAAATGAGTTAAAGTTTCTCCAGTACCAATAATGACAACCTCTGGTTGAAGTTTTAAAATCTCTTCCACATCCGCCAGCGAAAAATCCTTAATATTGCTTAATGACCAATGGGTTACTGGCTCAAAAGGCGCGAGTAAGATATTATGCTGATAAATCTTGTCATTGATCTTGATCTGCTGTTTTTTATAATGGGTGATGCGATTGGCATTTTCCTCCCCTTGATCTAAATCGATGCGCATTATGTACTCCAGGGACTGTAACTATTTTTAATGAACACTTCGGTATATAATCATTATGTTCATAATACATCAAACGAAAATTATATGTTAGAAATAAAGATCATCATACCTGGTATAGAATCAAGTTTAAATGGCGATGATTCGGTGGCTGCATTAGACCAATACCCCGCATTGAATGCCCTAAAAACTAAGGCAAAGCAGCAAAGCCATCAGGGCATAACTTATCGCCGATATTTATTTAACTGTTTTGATTTGGCCGCCGAGGCTTATGCAGCGGTTACTGCAGTGACATATAATTTACCAGCTGACCAGGGATATTGGTTGCAATTGACTCCGGTGCAATTAATGGCTGATATGGCCGGTGTTTATATGCTTGGCTATGAACACTTAGCGATAACAGCAGATGAACAGCAACAAATAAAAGAGCATATTATCCCTTTGATAGATAATAAATCTTGGCAATTATTTGCTGTCGCTACCGATTGTTACTTATTAAATTTACCAAACTCAGTTGCAATCACTTCCATACCTCCTGATGAGATCGTTGGTAAAGAGATTGGAGCGTATTTATTAACCGGTGATGCCAAACATCAATGGCTAAGGTTGCAAGATGAAATTCAAATGCAAATACAAAGCTTAAATTTTAATATGCAAAGACAAAGTGAGGGGCGGGCGGTTGTCAATGGCGTTTGGCTTTGGGGGAAGGGGTGTTTACCTAAGGCCGTGACTAAACCTTGGGACATGGTTTATAGTGATAATCGATTGACACAAGGTTTAGCGAAACTCAGTCAAACCCCGTACAAATTTATAACCGAGGAGATCAATTTTGCAAAAGTTTTTACAAAAACCAATGACAATAAAATATTAATAGTGATTGAGGCATTTAACAAAGCCTTGCAGCAAGAGATTGCACCAGGTTTGATGCATCAACTATTAAATCATTATGAAGTATGCTTATTTGCACCAATGCTCGCCGCACTTAAGGCCAAACAATTGTCTAAAGTCTCGATCTATACGGATGCAGGCATATATAATTTAACTGCCAAACAGGTACAGCCGTGGTGGCATTTTTGGTGATTATCGCCACTTGTGTATTTGAGCAAACGCAGAAACAATAATGTAGGAAAGCAATGAGTAAAAAAATAATTCGGTATCAGACAGAAGTGCAGCAACCTTTTAATGGCGACCTACACCCCGTATTACAAAAGATCTTTGCCAATCGTGGCTTGATGCAACCAGAACAGATAGAACGTAGTTTAAAAGATTTAATCCCATTTGATAATTTAAAAGGGATTGAACAAGCCGTAGAATTATTATTTGCAACCATCAAACAGCAACAACGGATCTTGGTCGTTGGAGACTTTGATGCTGATGGCGCGACTAGCACCACATTAGCCTTGACAATTTTACGTGCCTTTGGTGTTAACGATGTGCACTATCTCGTTCCTAATAGATTTGAATATGGTTATGGCTTAACACCAGAGATCGTTGATGTTGCCATCCAATTAAAACCGGAATTAATTATTACCGTTGATAATGGTATTTCTAGTTGGCAAGGCGTAGCTCATGCTAAGGCAAATGGTATTAAAGTCTTAGTGACGGATCATCACTTACCAGGACAACAATTACCTGATGCCGATGCCATTGTGAATCCGAATCAACCCGGTGACGAATTTCCAAGTAAAAATTTGGCAGGCGTAGGGGTGATTTATTATGTAATGCTTGCCTTGAGAAGTCATTTGCGATCACAAAATTGGTTTCAACAAAATAATATTCAAGAACCAAATATGGGGGATTTTTTAGATTTGGTTGCCTTAGGTACCTATGCTGACGTGGTGCCACTTGATAAAAATAATCGTATCTTGGTTTATCAAGGTCTACAACGTATTCGGGCGGGTTTGTGTCGCCCGGGTATTACCGCTTTACTCGAAGTTTCCAACCGTAACCCCAAAACAATTATCGCAACTGATTTAGGATTTGCCTTAGGACCACGACTAAATGCAGCGGGGCGTTTGGATGATATGTCGTTAGGTATAGAGTGTTTACTCGCGGGTGATATTGTTGCGGCTAGAGAAATGGCCCAGATCTTAAATAATCTCAATCAAGAACGTCGTTTTATCGAAGCAGAGATGCAAGAACAAGCATTGCAGGCACTTAAAAAATTGCATTTGGATGAAAGTAAAGAGTTACCCATCGGGCTTTGTATTTATGATCCAGATTGGCATCAAGGTGTGATTGGTATTTTAGCCTCACGCATTAAAGACCGTTTGCATCGACCTGTTATTGCCTTTGCTAAAGTCAGCGATGATGAAGTCAAAGGTTCGGCGCGTTCAGTGCCAGGGATTCATATCCGCGATATCCTGGATGCCATTGCGAGTCGCCATCCAGAATTGATTAGCAAATTCGGTGGCCATGCCATGGCGGCAGGGTTAAGTTTGGAATTAAAAAATTATGCCGCGTTTAGCCAAGCCTTTGATGAAGAAGTGCGACGACACTTGAAGCAAGAAGATTTGTTTCAACGGATATATAGTGATGGGGAATTGGAGAGTAAAGACCTTTCATTAGAGTTGGCAGAATTAATCCGTGAGGCGGGGCCATGGGGCCAGGCATTTCCTGAACCTATCTTTGATGGCGTCTTTAATATCATGGATCAACGTTTAGTAGGTAGTAAGCATTTAAAATTAACTCTGCATAAAGATGCCAAATTAGTTGATGCTATTGCCTTTAATGTCAATATTAAAGAATGGCCGAACCACCGTTGCAAGACATTGAATATCGCCTATCGATTAGATGTTAATGAATTTCGTGGCGCGCGTAATTTGCAATTGATTTTAGAGCACTTGGAACCGGTATAAATACTTTTACTGCGGGTGAGCGGGTTTCTAAATAAACATATATCCATGATATAATACTTATCAATTTTTGTTTATGTACTTTAACCTAGAATCGGCAGTTGAAATCGTAGTGAGAGCGCGTAAGCTAATGAAGGTACAGGTGATTTTTGCAAAATTTTTTGAGGCAGTACTCACCCGTACGGTGAAAAAAATTTTGTGAAAATCACCTGTAGATTCAGACGATTAAGGGCTCGTAATAGATTTCAACTGCCGATTCTAGGTTTAAACACCATTGCTCAGGAGCAAGAATGTGCTAATCGATCGTCGTTTATCAATCGCGCCAATGATGTCATACACTGATAGACATTATCGCTATTTGATGCGCTTACTTGCGCCTCACACTTTACTCTATACCGAAATGATCCATGCCCAGGCAGTACTGCAAGGTCCAAGGCAACAATTATTGCAATTTCATCCAGATGAACATCCACTTGCTATTCAACTCGGCGGCTCAGACCCCAAGATTTTGGCCGAGGCAGCGGCTATCGCAGAGCAATATGGCTATGATGAAGTCAATTTAAATATTGGCTGTCCAAGTGATCGGGTACAGGCAGGGGAGTTTGGTGCTTGTTTGATGCTAAAACCCGACTTGGTTGCTGAATGCGTATTGACAATGAAACAACAAACGCAATTACCGGTCACTATTAAAACGCGCATTGGTGTTGATGACCACGATAGTTATCATGAATTAGTAAACTTTATCTCAACCACGGCTAAGGCCGGATGCCAAACATTCATTATTCATGCCCGTAAGGCTTGGTTAAAGGGTTTAAGCCCAAAGGAAAATCGCAATGTCCCACCGCTAAATTATGCAATGGTTTACCAATTAAAACGCGATTTTCCTAATCTTGAGATCATTATCAATGGTGGTATTAATGATGTCGCAACGGCAACGACAATGTTAAATCATGTCGACGGAATGATGATCGGTCGTCAAGCGTATGAAAATCCTTGGTTTATGACGGAATTGGAACAAGCCATATTCGAAGCTACCAAGCCTGGTCTCGAACCAGATCGACTGTTGAACTTATATGTAGCTTATATGCAAACTGAAATGAGTAATGGCACTAAAATAAATGCGATGACCCGGCATTTATTGCATTTATTTCAAGGCCAAGCAGGGGCAAGACATTGGCGGCGTTATCTCAGTCAACACGCCTATAAACCAACCGCAGATAGCGATATTATTTGGCAAGCCTATACCAGGATGCAAGCAGCAGGGGACATGATTATGGCTTAAGGTATTAAGTCATAATGCTCATCCTTGCAACAGAATAATTTTAGGGCCCCTCATCCTCTCTCCCAAGGGCTGGGGAATCTGCTCATTTTTGTGAAGGCAACATTGCCCAAACGTTGTCATTCCGGGGGTTACTGCAACTTGGCGAGCAGAGCCGAGCTTAGTTGCAGTTCAT
>CAVVHY010000021.1:0-33351 GCA_963748135.1 uncultured Gammaproteobacteria bacterium
ACCAGATCGCTGTTGACCCAACCCAACTATATCTTAGTGAGATAGGGTTTACGCCACTTTTAAGCGCTGAAGAAGAGGTCCACTACGCGCGTTTAGCACTCAAAGGTGATGAATTGGGCCGTAAGCGTATGATCGAGAGTAATCTGCGTTTGGTGGTCAAGATAGCCAGACGTTATTGTAACCGTGGTTTGGCGCTCTTGGATCTCATCGAAGAGGGCAATCTTGGTTTGATGCGGGCCGTGAAAAGTTTGACCCGGATCGAGGGTTTCGCTTTTCTACTTATGCAACCTGGTGGATTCGCCAGACCATAGAGCGTGCCATCATGAATCAAACACGTACTATCCGTTTACCCATCCATGTAGTTAAAGAATTAAACATTTATCTGCGCGCTGCGCGTGAATTAACACAAACATTGGATCATGAACCTAGCCCAGAAGAAATTGCCGAATTAGTTGATAAGCCTATTGATGAGGTCAAGCGTTTATTGGGTTTGAATGAACGAATTGCCTCTGTGGATGTCCCGGTGAATAGTGATACTGGCAAACCGTTGTTAGACACCATCGCTGATACGAATAATACAGATCCGGCGCAGATATTGAGTGATTCAAATCTCAGTGATCAAATTGATAAGTGGTTAGACGAGTTAACTGAAAATCAGCAAGAGGTCTTGGCTAGACGATTTGGTTTACGCGGCTTCGAACGCTCGACACTGGAAGAGGTGGGGCGCGAGATTGGCTTGACCCGTGAGCGGGTCCGCCAAATCCAAGTTGAGGCACTAAAGACGTTGCGCGAAATTATTGAAGACAGAGGGTTGTCTCAAGATTCAATCTTGGAGTGATGGCCTGATGGCTTGGAATGATAAATGGCTTGCAGTGATTGTTTGCAGTGACGAGTTTTAGAAACACCCTAACCCCCCTTGGGGCTGAGGAATCGGGTCATTTTTGAAAAAAATTATAATTGAAATCATAGAATTAAAAAAATAGTACCATGTTGATATTATTCTGCTATATTAAAACGATGTCATCAACTATGTTGTGATATTTCCTAATGCCTTGATATTCCCCCCACCGACGTCATCCCGGAGATTACTGCAACTTGGTGAGCGCAGCGAACTTAGTTGCAGTAATCTCCGGAATGACGGCGTTTGAGCGATGTGGTCTTGACAAAAATGGCCCGATTCCCCAGCCCCAAGGGGCTGAGGGGCGGGCTAAAATTAAGACTTTATCTAAATCCTAACCCTAATATTCCAACATCTTTCTACAGTTTGCTATAGCTTTCTACACTATCTTACTCAAGGTAGCATCTTTGTTCACAAAATGATGCCACAGTGCAGCTAAGACATGTAGACAAATCAATGCGATAATCACATATGCTAAAATTTCATGAAGTTCACTAAACAATTCTGCGACGGGTTTATTTTTGGCAATGGGTAAGGCAAATTGTAAACCAAATAAATGCGGATATTTCCCGGCCGCTGAGGACATGATCCAACCTACAAGTGGCATTGCGATTAATGTTGCATAAAATAACCAGTGCACTGTGTGGGCTGCAACTGTCTGCAGTTGAGATAAATTTCCCAGTAATACCGGCTTAGGATTGATAAACGCCCAAATAAGTCGCAAGATCATTAAAATCAATATCGTTAAGCCAGTCAGCTTATGTACATTATAAAGTTCACCCTTGATACCATTGCTAGGCAATAGACCCATACAAAAGCCCATAATTAACATGCCGATGACAAGTACCACGATCAACCAATGCGAAAACTTGGTGACTGAACCGTAGCTTGATGCAGTATTCATAAGAGCCATAGTAGTTTCCTTATTTGTTTTTAGGCTTTCTTTTTCGATATGCCTTAGACTAATTCAGTAACTCGTAGCTATTTACCGTTTTTCACGCATCCCATGTTGTAATTCATAAAGGGTATGCGCCTCCGACATATCAAAGGTAACATCTCGGCCTAATTGTTTGCTAATCTGGTGTAGGCAAAATAAACCACGTACTGTTTGTTCACCCGTTAATGCATCAACCTCAACAACCAGGGCATTATGTTGATGCATCTCATGTAAAGTTTGTATTACACTGCTAACTTTGGCATGGCGCAGTTCTTCGATGTTGATAGCGATAATCTCGGTTTGTGGGATCATCACCATGCGTACCGTGATATCACTTCGTTTGATCCGCCGTTCTAAGTTTATTTTCAAGGGTTTTTCGCCCAGGATATCTTCAGAACTGATAAGCCCAACAACATACTCTTCTTTGTTAGTGACTAATAGGATATGGGTATGACAAACCCGCATCTCCATCGCGGCTTCTGGTATTGGTGCATCAGGGCCAATGGTAAAAGCGTTTGCTTGCTTTAAGTCAACCATGACGTCAAGTGCGGCATCATCCAGATGTACAATCTCAGGTGGGGTTGGTGGGTGTGAGTATGAGCTCCCTGCATTTAAAGGGATTACCGGTAATTTGCCAAAGCTTTTATTCATAAGTTACATCCAATATTAATGCTATCATATTGATTTATGTTGATTTAATATAAGTTAAATTTATCTGCATATTATAACAGCAGCGCTGTTTCGCTGCCAATGTTTCGTTGCGTTATGTTACAACGCTCAAAATCGTTGGTAGTTTACTTTAGCAGTTTGGAAAAGTCATTGCCAGTGCCACGGAATTTGCAAAAATTTATTGCGGATGGGTTGAAAATTTCTAGGCAAGCCCCCATACAAAACAGCAATGGTTATTCAGTCAATAGGAGAAAGTACTGCTATGGAAAATTTAGCCCAAAAAGAAACACTTGGCTTTCAAACAGAAGTCAAACAACTTTTACATTTGGTGATTCACTCACTATACAGCAATAAAGAGATCTTTTTGCGTGAATTAGTCTCTAATGCCTCTGATGCGGCCGATAAGTTGCGCTTCGAGGCCATAGGCAATAATACGTTATATGAAAATGATAGTGATTTGTATGTGCAAGTTGATATCGATAAGGATGCCAAGACCATTACCGTCAGTGATAATGGTATAGGCATGAGTCGCCAGGATGTGATTGAGCATTTGGGTACCATAGCGAAATCAGGCACGAAAGAATTTTTAGCCTCGCTTACGGGGGATAAGGCCAAAGATGCGCACCTCATTGGTCAGTTTGGTGTTGGTTTTTATTCTGCGTTTATCGTCGCGGATAAAGTCACTGTCGAGACGCGGCGGGCAGGTTTGCCTGCTACCGAAGGTGTTTGTTGGCAATCTGATGGTAGTGGAGAATACACTATTGAAATGATTGATAAGCCAAGCCGTGGTACCAAGATCACTTTGCATCTAAAAGCAGATGAGTCCGAGTTTTTAGAACCATGGCGTTTACGTACAATTATTCATAAATACTCGGATCATATACCATTGCCAGTAAAGATGATCAAAGAACAAACATCCATACCTGAAGACAACGAGAAAGAAGTTGATAAGTCACAGCAAGAAGAGGTGATTGAAGAGTATGAAACCGTCAATCGGGCGACGGCCTTATGGACTTTACCGAAGAGTAAGATTAACGATGAAGAATATAAGGAATTTTATAAGCATATTGGCCATGATTTTGAAGACCCCATGCTTTGGAGTCATAACAAGGTTGAAGGTAAACAACAATACACCACATTGCTCTATATCCCGGCACGTGCACCTTTTGATCTTTGGCATAGAGATCATGTACGTGGTTTAAAACTGTATGTTCAACGAGTATTTATCATGGATAATGCCGAGCAATTCTTGCCGCATTATTTGCGCTTTGTGAAAGGCGTTGTCGATTCTAGTGATTTACCTTTAAATATTTCGCGCGAAATCCTACAGCATAATAAATTGGTTGATACTATCCGGTCGGCGATTGTTAAGCGTGTCTTGAATATGTTACAGAAATTGGCTGAAGATGATAAAGCCCAGTATCAGAAATTCTGGACTGAGTTCGGCCAAGTATTGAAAGAAGGTCCGGCCGAGGATTTTGCCAATAAAGAAGAGATAGCTAAGTTGATGCGTTTTGCCACCAGTAAGAGCGAGGGCAGTGAACAAACTGTTTCTTTGGACGATTATATTGGTCGAATGAAGGAAGGTCAGGACAAGATTTACTATATCACGGCAGATAATTATGCCACGGCAAAACATAGTCCACATTTGGAAATCTTTAATAAGCAAGGCATTGAAGTATTGCTATTAACGGATCGCATCGATGAGTGGCTTGTGGCGCATTTATCTGAATACGATGGAAAACAATTACAATCAGTGACTAAAGGTGATCTAGATCTTGGTAAGGTCGAGGATGAAGAAATCAAGGAAGAGCAGAAGAAGACTGAGGTTGAATTTGCCGATTTGGCTAAAAAGATCAAAGAAGCCTTGGGTGAAAAGGTTAAAGAGGTCAAGATTTCACATCGTTTAACAGATTCACCGGCGTGTATCGTGGCGGATGAAAATGACTTGGGTGGCCATATGCAACGTTTACTCAAGGCCGCAGGACAAGAAGTGCCAACCAGTAAGCCAATCTTGGAAATTAATCCTAAACATCCGATAGTTAAGACGCTTGAGAAAGAGCAAGATGGACGCTTTGATGAGATTAGTAATATCTTATTAGAGCAATCTATCTTAGCAGAGGGTGGCCAATTGGAAGATCCGGCATTGTTTATTCAACGGTTGAATAAATTGTTACTAGAGATTGCGCGTTAATTGCTAGAGGCTAGGGTTAGGGAGCTAGAGACTAGAAGTTAAAGGCTAGAGTTGATTTATAAACCCCCTCACCCTCCCCTCTCCCCCAAGGGGGAGAGGGAAATGTGGGGCTCACCCCTTCGGGGTGAGCAAATAATTAAATATACTTTGCATACATTTATGGTTTTACAATAACTCCGAATACTTGGGGTTCTACCTTCTTGATCCCTCTCCCCCTTGGGGGAGAGGGGAGGGTGAGGGGGTTATAAAAGAAAATTCTGTTGTCCGTCTTCAGTCATTCGACTTGTGATTGCTAGCGGCAGGCTTGGCAACAAATTGATTGACTGCAATTTGTTCTGGATATAATCGTTTTGCGACTTTGATGATCCTAAGATTGACATCAAGATGCTGCACTAATTTTACATTCTTAGGATTACTATAAGTAACGATCAATGGAACGGTAACCCACCAGGCATCACGTTGCTGATATTTGCCACGTTTGATTAAAGTCGCCTTATTTACTAATTTACTGGTGACAGACAATTTTGCATTGACCACGGCGATTAAGTTCTTTGATTCCTTTATGGCCTGGGTAAAACTGTCCCAACCACCATGGGTAAAATATGTCGAGAGTTTTTTGAATCGCTGCTGATAATTTTGATAATCATAAGTAAATGCCATGGTTGCGACTTTTTCACCAAACTGTAATACATTGCTAACAGGGATGACTGAATTTTGATCGACTTTTTGAGTCGTTTTTTGATTTATTGCCGATTGTTGTTTAACACGTGTTTGGTTTTGGCTTGTGGTCGATTGGTTTTGGCTAGTGGTCGATTGGTTTTGGCTAGTGGTCGATTGGTTTTGGCTAGTGTCTGGTTGAGTTTGGGCTGTGCTCGGTTGCGTTTGTGTTTGACTAGTATTCGATTGAACTTGACTGACTGTAGTTGGACGCTGTTGCGCCTTTTTTTGATTATATTCAATGTGTAAAGTTGGTACTGCCGCCTGTGTAACACTCGCGAATATCATTGTCGTCGACAAACATATTGTTAGTCCTAGGATGTTCATTTTCATGTTAACAATGCTCCATTGTTGATGAGACATAGCTGATTTTATATTTCTATAATTAATGTAAAATACCATAATCCTTGATGCCTGTTTAGTATCTTAAAGAAGATTGGACCATGAAACGCAAATTAAACTCAATTTATACTCGTTTATCATCTGCCTTTGGAGAGCAACAATGGTGGCCTGCAGAGACAGATTTTGAAGTGATGGTTGGGGCAATCTTGACTCAAAATACGGCCTGGACTAATGTTGAGCGGGCCATTGCAAATCTAAAAACAGAGGGCGAATTAACTGCAGACCGTATGGCAGCAATTGAACATGCTAAACTCGCGCAGTTGATCAAGCCATCAGGATATTTTAATATCAAGGCCAAGCGGCTACAAAATTTCTGTCGTTGGTATATCGCCCACGGGGGTTATGAATCATTAGCCAAACTTGATACCGAGACGCTACGCAAGGGTTTACTGTCAGTCAATGGGATAGGCCCTGAGACCGCCGATGATATCTTGCTTTATGCCTTTGAACGGCCGATATTTGTCATTGATGCATATACCAAGCGATTATTGTTGCGCCTTGGTTTAATCCAAGGTGATGAAAATTATCACCAATTACAAGCATTATTCCATCGCCATACGGTAGCTGATGTGAATACGTATAATCAATATCATGCCTTGATTGTGCAACACGCCAAGGCGAATTGTCGGGTCAAACCACAATGCGAGGGTTGTTGTTTGCGAAGACAGTGTCAATACACTTAATCCTCGGGATCAAAGCCCAGGCCATGCGGCTGATTTTTATTCGGCAGATTACTATAGCTTTTGACGGTGAAATTGCCGTTGTTGTCGGAAAAACGGGATGGCCGTGTATCTACACGTTTTTTCAAGATGGCATTCAATTCTTTATATTCATATTCCGATTCAGCGAGTGTCTTTTTCTTGGTAAGATGTTTAGTAGGGTGCATATCAATGATATTAACTCTAGGATAACTGAAGAATGATCCGTCAAGGATATCAGCTGCCGGATGGACCAAACCATAGGCAATAAAATTAAAACTTTGCCAATTATAATGGTTGACCTTGGGTTCGATGACATATTGCATACCGTTTTTAAAACCTTGGCGCTGACAGGCCACCATCAGCGGTGTTTCATGGCGGTGGAGTTCAATAAAACCTGGAGTGTCTGGAACTACACCATGACCAATCTTATTTTCTACCAAACATGTACCATGGGATGGCTTGGTATCAACAACCACAGTTTGCCAATCTTCAGCGCAGCCAGCTAGGCACTGACTTACAAGAACACATCCGAGCATTGCTAAAATTGGCAATAAACGATTTTTGAACTTAGTTATCGATATTTTTGTTCTCAATATTGATGCATTCATCTGCTTGTTCTTCTATTTCCTTGGAGACTTTTAAATGATTTTTTTTGGCAAAAGATAAAATTGACTCGTAGAGTTCGGGGTTAGTATCTTTTAATTTAGGGTCCACAGCAACACACTTGTATCCCCCGCGATACATGGGTTGTAACAATGGCGAGTAATAAATACGTCGACTTCGAAAGGTAGATAAGCTACCACTCATACGTTCAGCCCAATCACTGGGACGAAATTTTTCGCCTTCTTCAGTTACGCCTTCGATAATGATCTTTTTGTCTTTAGAATCAGACATGCTAGTACAACCTTAAGAATATTTTGGTATCTCTATTTAAATACGTTATTATAACTCATTGCGTTATTATAGCTCATTGTTTTATTATATCGCATCCAATAATTTAAATTATAGACATTATTATCCTAGCATCGGCAGTTGAAATTGTAGTGAGAGCGCTTAACTTAATGAAGGTACAGGTGATTTTTGCAAAATTTTTTGAGGCAGTACTCACCCGTACGGTGAAAAAAATTTTGCAAAAATCGCCTTTACCTTCAGACAATTAAGCGCTCGTCATAGATTTCAACCGCCGATTCTAGGATTATGAATTGTATGGCTAATCAATGACTGAACCAACATCGACACATACCCGTAAACGAGGCATTTATTTACTGCCAAATCTATTTACGACCACTGGACTATTTGTAGGTTTTTTTGCCATCATTAAGGCGATGCAAGGGCATTTTACGAGTGCCGCCACTGCTATTTTTATCGCTATGATTACCGATTTCCTTGATGGAAGGGTTGCGCGGTTGACTCAAACCCAGACTGCCTTTGGGGCGGAATACGATAGTTTAGCAGATATGGTTGCCTTTGGTATTGCCCCCTCAATTGTTATCTACATGTGGGCCTTATCTAGTCTGGGCAAGTTGGGTTGGCTGGCGGCCTTTCTTTATACTGCATCAGTTGCGCTTCGTTTGGCGCGTTTCAATACCCAGATTAAAAATAATGATAAACGTTATTTTCAAGGCTTAGCAAGCCCTTCCGGTGCAGGTGTACTGGCCTCAATGGTCTTATTTGGTAGTTATTTTATCGGTGCGACCCCTCTATCACGGCCACTGGCAGTGATTGTTTGGTTTGTTACGATTGCTATAGCTGGTTTAATGGTGAGCAATATCCGCTATCGAAGTTTTAAAGAAATCGATATCAAAGGTCGTATACCGTTTGTTGCTTTATTAGTTATTGTCTTAATCTTCGTCGGGATTGCCATTGACCCACCAACGATACTATTAATTTTGTTCTTTGCCTATGCAATTTCTGGCCCTACGATTACATTGTGGCGTTTACGCCAAGCCCGGCGTAAACGACGAAAACGTGGCAAGTGAAATAGTTCAAATTAAATCCTATCTTGTTGTTTTGCCGGGCGTAACTCTCAATTGTAAGCTACACTTGAAATAAACATGCTTAGTAGTACAAAGCCAAGAAATCTATAAAAAAACACGGCACACTTAGATAATAATAAGCGCAATTCTTAAAAGTTTCAGAAAATAATAATGAAGTAGGTACCAATGATGGCGAATGAGCAAGCACCAAAAAACTGGTCTTTGGAGAACAAGTCTAGTTTGCCTAGCGACCCACTATTAGCATGCCTGATAGTGTTGACTAAGATCTTTCAACAACCGGCATCTGCACATGCATTGACTGCTGGTTTGCCAGTGCCGAGTGAAGGGTTATCACCAGAGCTTTTTATTCGTGCCGCAGAACGAGCAAATATCAGCAGTACAATAAGCCGAAAAAAATTAACTAATATTGATCGTTTATTACTGCCAGCGGTTTTATTACTGAAAGATAGGGGGGCATGTATATTGACAGAACTCACTGCCGATACAGTGACCATTATTCAACCTGAAACAGGGGCAGGTACCAAAGAGGTACCGCTTAAAGATTTGGAAAAAATCTATACGGGAATAGTGATCCTAACAGCCCCGAGCTTTAAATTTTCCAAGCGCGCAGAAGAAAGTGTTGCTGAACGACCGAAAAATTGGTTCTGGGGAACACTAATTACCGCTTGGCCGATATATAGTGAAGTCTTGATCGCTTCGTTGTTGATCAATATCTTCACCTTGGCTTCACCATTATTTGTCATGAATGTTTATGATCGTGTGGTCCCAAATAATGCAACCGAAACCTTGTGGGTGTTGGCTTCAGGTGTGTTTCTGGTATTTTTCTTTGATGTCATGCTGCGAAACTTACGCAGTTATTTTTTAGATTTAGCCGGCAAAAAAGTCGATACCAGATTATCAGCACAAATCTTTGAGCGAGTGATGGGTATTCGTATGGATGTGCGACCAGGCTCGGTTGGTGCCTTTTCTAATACAGTGCAAGCATTCGAATTTTTTCGTGATTTTATCACCTCAACAACAGTTACTGTATTAGTAGACTTGCCATTTGTATTTTTGTTTATTGGGATTATATTTTTGATAGGTGGCACCATCGGATTTATTCCACTTACCATGGTGCCATTGGTTATAATAATTGGTTTGATATTGCAACTACCCTTACGAAAATTATCAGAAGAATCGTATAAACAAGCCTCGGAAAAACAAGCGACCCTGATAGAATCATTGGGCGGTATTGAGGCTATTAAAAGTGTAGGCGCAGAAGGGATAATGCAAAGACGCTGGGAAGGTGTGGTGGAAATGGTGTCTAACACCGGGATTAAGCTTAGACAATACGCCAACTTTGCAGTTAGTTTCGCCACCTTTTCACAGCAAATTACCTACGTGTCAGTGGTGATTTATGGCGTTTATCTCATTGGTGAAGGAGATTTAACTGTCGGTGGTTTAGTTGCTTGTACCATTCTTGCCGGTCGCTCCATGGCAGCAATGTCTCAAGTCGCCTCAATCTTGACGCGGTATCATCATTCGATAACCTCACTTGAGTCATTAAATAAAGTTATGCAAATGCCAGTTGAACGCGAACAAAATAAAGATATTTTGCGTCGCTCACGACTGAAAGGCAGTATCCAATTTAAAGATGTTAATTTTGCATATCCTAATCAACAAATTCCATCATTAAATAAACTCTCATTTAAGATTGAGGCAGGGGAGCATGTTGGCATTCTGGGTAAAGTGGGTTCTGGCAAAACCACCATTGCCAAATTAATCCTAGGACTTTATCAACCTACCGATGGTTCGATTTTGATAGATAATGTTGAAGCGCGACAAATTGATGTTGCAGACCTAAGACATAATATTGGTTATGTACCGCAAGATATCGTATTGTTTTACGGCTCGATCAAAGAAAATATCGTTTTTGGTAAGCCAGCAATAGATGATAGTGCAATTCAACGGGCTGCCACCATCGCTGGCGTTGAACGATTCATTGCAAATCAACCACAAGGCTATGATTTACAGGTGGGGGAACGTGGTAGTTTACTCTCGGGTGGTCAACGGCAAACAGTAGCAATCGCCCGGGCCATTTTATACGATCCACCTATCTTAATCTTTGATGAAGCAAGTAACTCAATGGACGAAGGGACTGAGAGTTATATCCGCAAAAATTTACAAGAATACATTAAGTCGCGGACTTTCATTATTATTACCCATAAGGCATCGATGTTAAATCTAGTTGATCGTCTTATCATTTTGGACAATGGCAAGGTTATTGCTGATGGGCCGAAGGAGATTGTGTTGCAGGCGTTAAAAGAAGGCAAGATCAAAGTAGCAAGTAAGAAGGTGAGTGAATGACCGACAAAAGTTTTGAATCATTATTAAGGCCAAAGCGTTTTGGTCATATCTTATTATGGTTTAGCGCGGCATTTATTTTAATGGCCCTTGTCTGGGCTAATTTTGCCGACTTAGATGAAGTGACTACGGGTAAAGGTAAAGTTATTCCCTCGAGTCAAATCCAAGTAATCCAAAATCTGGAAGGTGGTATCGTGAAAAAGATCTTTGTCCGCGAGGGTGAAGTCGTTCAAAAAGGCCAAATATTAATGCAATTAGACGAAATTCGCTTTCAATCGTCGCTTCGTGAGACCGAGGCCAAGGCGGCAGGGTTGTCGATAAAGATATTGCGCTTGATGGCAGAAGTTAATAATAAACCCTTTATCGTTCCCAAATCATTATCTGAAAAATATCCGGAACAGGTCGCTTCAGAAAAGAGATTATATGAAACCCGACAAAAAGAATTAAATCAATTACAAACCAGTTATGACTTGGCAACGAAAGAATTAAATATGACTAAACCCTTAGTTAAAAAGGGAGCCGTCTCGCCGGTAGAAGTTTTACGTTTAGAACGCACTGCGAGTGATTTACAAAAACAAGTGTTAACCTTTAAAAGCGAGGCATTAAAAGATTTAAATGACGCCAAAGCAGACCTCAGGGTCATTAAAGAATCTATGACCGCAGGCGAAGATCGCTTAAAGCGCACGACTATACGATCACCAGTCAAAGGTATTGTGAATCGTATTATTATCACCACTGTTGGAGGTGTCAGCCAACCTGGTAGTGACTTGATGGAGATTGTACCACTTGAAGATACCTTACTCATTGAAGCAAAAATCAAACCCAAAGACATTGGTTTTATTCATCCAGGACAAGATGCGACGGTTAAGATTACAGCCTATGATTATTCTATCTATGGTGGCTTGAAAGGTAAGGTTGAACATATCAGTGGCGACACCATGACCGATGATAAGGATCGCACTTATTATTTAATTCGCGTGCGTACTAATAAAAATTATTTAGGGACGAAGAAAAACCCACTGAATATTATTCCAGGTATGACCGCAACTGTGGATATCTTGACTGGCCACAAGACAGTGATGACATATATCTTGAAACCGATTATGAAGGCGAGAGAACGTGCGCTACGCGAACGGTAAACTCAACCCTCAACAATCGGTTTTATAATCTGCAACATCTTTTTAAATAATTTAGGATTTGCTGCCAAGATATCACCACTTTTTAAGTAATTTTCTTGACCGGCAAAATCACTGACTAAGCCACCGGCCTCTTTCACCATAAGACTACCGGCAGCAATGTCCCAAGGTTGCAAACCAAATTCCCAATAGCCATCTAAACGGCCAGCGGCGACATAGGCCAAATCGAGGGCCGCAGAACCGGCACGGCGGCAATCACCTGCTTCTTTCGCTAAGGCATGTAAGGTTTGCATATAGATATCCAGTTTACGACTGGCATAACTTGGTAAACCCGAGGCCAACAGTGTCCCTTCAAAACCAATACTTTGCGCGACCCGGATACGATGGTTATTTAATTTTGCGCCTGCACCTTTACTCGCACTAAAGATATCCTGTTTAACAGGGTCATAGATCAAACCATGCTCTATTTTATCACCGTGCTTAATCGCGATAGAGACGGCAAAATGGGGAAATCCGTGCATGAAATTATGGGTGCCATCAAGCGGGTCAATGATCCAAGTGTATTCATTGCCTGCGCGTTGACCACTTTCTTCAGCTTGGATGGCATGATCCGGATAATTTTTTAGGATTGTTTCAATAATATCCTGCTCTGCAGCCTTGTCCACTTCAGTGACATAATCATTACGACTTTTTTCAGTAACCTTAATGGTATCAAGTCTATCAAAGGCGCGAAGAATGATATCACCGGCGCGACGGGCTGCTTTATCAGCAATGTTTAACATTGGGTGCATGTTTATTCCTATAGCTTAAAAGAGTGTATAATGCCAAACTATGCTAACCAATATCAAATTCATTTTAAGTCATACTGCGCATCCAGGAAATATTGGCGCCAGTGCGCGTGCAATGAAGACCATGGGTTTGAGTCACTTGTCGTTGGTAGCACCTACGAATTTCTCGGCGACCCAAGGCGATGCCTTTGCCATGGCCGCAGGGGCCGATGATATTCTCGCGCAAGCTGAAGTGAGCCAATCTTTAACTGATGCCGTGGCTGATTGTCGATTATTGATTGGTACCAGTGCCCGCGATCGATCACTTAAATGGCCCATGCTGACACCCAAACAATGTGCCGAGATGTTAGTGACCGAGGCAAGAAAGCACAAAGTGGCGGTGTTATTTGGTCGTGAACGCATTGGTTTACAAAATGATGAATTACAAAAATGTCATTATCATGTGCAAATCCCGGCGAATCCAGAATATAGTTCATTGAATTTAGCGCAGGCGGTACAAGTCATCGCCTATGAGATATTCGACTACCACCATCAGACAAACTTTAATGATGTGAGTGAGGCGGTTAATCCAGCGGCAAATTTGCAGGAGATGGAGCATTTCTATCAGCATTTGGATCAACTTTTGCATCAGGCACAATTTATTAGTGATGAACATCCTAATCGGATTATGCCAAGACTGAGGCGATTATTTAATCGGGCACGGCCTGATAGTGTAGAAATAAATATCTTGCGGGGCATGTTTACTGAAATTATGAAACGATTACCATGAGTTTGTCTATAATTAGTCTGTGTTATAATTTAATGGGTCTTGATATTAATTCAACACGAAAGAGTTTACGATGAAATTACCCATATATTTAGATTATGCGGCAACCACTCCAGTCGATCCCAGGGTTGCTGAAAAGATGGCAACTTGTCTTGGTATCGATGGCTGTTTTGGTAATCCTGCCTCTAGTTCGCATAGCTATGGGACCGCTGCCAAGCAATTGGTTGAATCAGCCAGGGCCCAAGTTGCAAGTTTAATCCATGCCGATCCAAAGGAGATCATTTGGACCTCTGGTGCGACAGAATCCGATAATTTGGCGATTATTGGTATTGCCACCAAGCATAAGCAAAAGGGTAAGCATATTATAACCGTACAAACCGAGCACAAAGCTGTATTAGATACTTGCCATTATCTTGAGACGCAAGGCTTTGAAGTCACCTATCTCAAACCCAAGGCCGATGGCTTGATTGATCTCAATGAATTTCAACAAGCACTTCGCAATGACACCATTTTGGCATCGGTTATGCATGTCAATAATGAGATCGGCGTCATTCAAGATATTAAAGCAATCGGGCAAATATGTCAGGCACATGGGGTTTATTTTCATGTTGACGCAGCCCAGAGTGCAGGCAAGTTAGCTATCAACATGAATGAGTTAGCCGTTGATTTGATGTCGTTTTCAGCGCACAAGATATATGGGCCCAAAGGGATTGGTGCACTGTTTGTTAGGCGTAGTCCGCGTGTTGAATTACTCGCTATGATCCATGGCGGTGGCCATGAGCATGGGATGCGTTCTGGGACATTGGCGACCCACCAAATCGTCGGTATGGGTGAGGCATTTGCCATCGCTGAGCAAGAGTTGCAAGTTGAATCCGAAAGGTTATTGGCGTTACGTAAACGATTAGAACAGGCATTGGCAAATATTGAAGGTATCACGATAAATGGTAGTTTGGAGCAGCGTGTGGCCAATAATCTCAATTTTAGTGTCGCTGGCGTTGAACCCAGTATGTTATTAATGGCATTGCGTGACATAGCTGTCTCGACCAGTTCGGCTTGCTCCTCAGCGGCGGTTGCCCCATCGCATGTGTTGGCCGCTTTAGGTTTAACAAATGAGGTAGCATTGAGCAGTATTCGATTATCAATTGGTCGGTTTACGGCCGATGAAGAGATTGACTATACTATCAAACATCTACAAGAAGGTATTAGTTGGCTGCGTAGCTTGGGCTAGCTTTTTACAGACACCATCATCCGTCATCTGTTGTCCATCTTCCGAAACTGGCAAATTACTCCATTTGTACTATACATAAAGAGAGAGGGATTTCCATTGGGGGTGTATTTGCGCACCAATTAAACATAATAATAACAATACATAATAAAACAGGAGTTACGAAAAACGATGCTAGGCGAGACAAAAACGAGCGAGAACGCATAATTTATCAATAATAAATGAGCATTTTGAGCGAGTTTTTAACAAAGCATAGCGTGTTTAGCGTAAGCCCTATAAATATAAATTATAAATGGCGCTATGATCATGATTACAGCCAGTGCGCGATCGGTTGTTACCAAGCTCATCATGTTACCAGTCTTGTTACTGGTGGTTAGTTGCGGCGGTAGTAAACTGCCCCAACAAGTCAACGTCACCCCTAAAGTCCCTGTCTATGAAATTAAATATCAAAATATTCCTGTCATTAAAGAATTTATCGGTAATACGGCTGCTTATAGGACGATTGATATAAAGGCCAGGGTCGAAGGTTATTTGATTGAAAGTCCATTCAAAGAAGGCAGTATCGTCAAAAAAGGTGAATTATTATATATGATTGAGCAACAACCGTATGTTGCTGATGTTGATTATGCTCAAGGTCAATTGGCCGAGAGTATTGCCACCTTGAAATTTCAAATCATTGAATACGCAAGGCGTAAAATATTATATGAAAAACGCGTTGTTTCAAAAGAGCAATTCGATCAATACACCGAAGAAATGAAACAAGCGCAAGCTGAGGTCGAGAGCAATAAGGCAAATTTAACAAAGGCCAAGGTCAATCTTAGTTATACCAAGATGTATGCACCACTAACCGGTAAAATTAGTCAATATAATGTAGACGTTGGTAATTTGGTAGGGGGGACACAACAAACATTATTGTCGACAATCATTCAACTAAATCCTATTTATGTTATGTTTAGCCCGAGTGTCGATGATTATTTAACGATTGTTAAGGCGGCTAAAAATCGCAATACTAAGGTGACGATTACGGTACCACAACATAAAGATTTAACATTTTCCGGGCGTATAGATTATTCAAATAACACGGCAAGTGTTGGCACATCAACAGTATTGCTACGTGCCATTGTCGATAATCCGGATTTTATATTGCTCCCAGGGATCTATGTCAATGTGAAGGTACAATTGGATGTTAATCCAAAAACGATTTTGATCCCACAAAAGGCGACCTATATTTTGCAAGCGCAGAATTTTGTTTACGTGCTAACTAAAAACAATACCGCTAAAGAACAAATGGTTACAATCAGTGGTACATATGAAGATCAATACATAGTTAGCTCAGGGTTAAAGCCCGGCGACAAGATTATTACCTCTGGTTTGCAAAAGATTAAAGGGGGTGAGAAAGTTATTCCACTTAACAACAGTACTAAACAAACTAACATCAATAATAAATCAAATGACACAAGCAATAACAAGCAACAAAGTGGTAGTAATAATAAAAATAATAATAATAATGATACTACAAGCAACAGTAATGATAACGAAAATAAAACTAACGATAATAATAAGCAACAATAAACTGATAATAAGAATAATTAGCTTTTCAAAGGTGTTAATCCATGGTTAGATTTTTTATTAATCGACCAATCTTTGCGACTGTTATTGCAATCATCATGATAACAGTGGGCGGCCTTTGTATTTTTATATTGCCAATTGCCCAGTATCCTGAAATCGTCCCGCCACAAGTACAAGTTGCAGCGACCTATGCAGGTGCAAGTTCACAAGTTGTGGCTGACACGGTAACGACACCGCTTGAAGATAATCTCAATGGTGTTGAGGGCATGATTTATATGTCATCCAATAGCACCAATAATGGTAATTCGGTGATTACAATTACCTTTGATGTCGGTTACCCCGTTGATATTGCCGAGGTTGATGTACTCAATGATACTACGCCAGCAAAACCGCTTATTCCACCCATTGTGTTAAAGGCAGGACTTACGATACAAAAGGTGTCGTCAAATATGTTAATGGCGGTTAACTTGATTTCACCCAATGGAACTTATGACACTTCATTTTTAACCAATTATGCAGATGCCCATATTGTCGATGTGCTGCGACGGATACCTGGTGTTGGTCAAGTTACCAATTATGGTTATTTATATTCGATCCGTATTTGGTTAAATCCAGATAAAATGTCGAGCTTGGGGATCACCACCTCTGATGTTACCAATGCAATTGAACAACAAAATGTTCAAGCCGCATCAGGACAAGTAGGTGCGCCACCGGCACCATCAAAAACGCCATTTACTTATCAAATTAATACCCTGGGTCGACTAAGCCAAGTCAAACAATTTGAAAATATTATTGTAAAAGTTGAGAGTAATGGCGCTATCGTTAGACTCAAAGATATTGCCAAGGTCCAAGTGGGGGCACAGAGTTATGACGTAACTGTAAAACTTAATAAACATCCAACCAACGTGATGATGGTTTATCAATTACCCGGTGCTAATGCAATCCAAATTTCAAAACAAGTCCGAGAAGCAATGCAAAAACTGTCACAACGGTTCCCGCAAGATATGAAATATGTCATTCCTTATGACATTGTTACCTTTGTCAATGCCTCATTAGAAGAAGTGGTTGTCACTTTGTTTGAAGCGATCATACTCGTGGTCATTGTGGTCTTTGTATTTTTACAAAGTGTGCGCACAGCAGTTATCCCATGCATTGCGATCCCAGTGTCATTGATAGCCACCTTTGCCTTCATGAAATTATTTGGCTTTTCAATTAATCTACTGAGTCTGCTCGGTTTGGTTTTGGCGATAGGTTTGGTGGTCGATGATGCGATTGTGGTGGTTGAAAATGTCGAACGTCGTTTGGCCGAAGGTTCAACCAACCTTAGACAAACAACTTATGATGCAATGCGTGAAGTGCAAGGGCCGATTATTGCCACGACGCTGATTCTAATGGCAGTGTTTGTTCCCGTCGCTTTTATGCCTGGGATGACAGGTCAACTCTATAATCAATTTGCGTTAACGATTGCCTTTGCTGTTGGGTTATCTGGTATCAATTCACTGAGTTTAACACCGGCATTATGCGCAATTTTATTGAAACACGGTGAAAAAAACCCGGGCTTTTTCTTTCGCTGGTTTAACCGTGGTTTTGCTGCTATGGTTAAGGGTTATAAAAAAATAGTCGCTACTTTTATAAAGTATTGGTACATCATATTAATGGTGTTTGCCGGCTTAGCGGCTTTGACATATTTGATATTCAGCATTATCCCAACCGGGTTTATTCCGGAAGAGGATCAAGGGTTTTTCTTTGTAACGACGCAAGGCCCGGATGCCTCATCCCTACAACGTACTCAAAAGACGCTCGAGCGTGTGGGTAAAGAAATGATGTCAATGGAAGGGGTAGAAAACTTTTTATCTGTGTCAGGTTTAAATATTATTACCGGTGTAAGTCAAATAAACTCAGGTTTGGGTATTGTGTTGTTAAAGCCCTGGGATGAACGTAAGGCAAGTAATTTACATGCGCGAGCGTTAATTATGAAGGCACAAAAAAAATTGGCCTATATCAATGATGCTCAGATTTCAGTGAGTAATCCACCCGCAATCCCGGGATTAGGCGCGGTGGGTGGTTTTGATCTACAGTTGCAAGATGTCAATGGTATGGGCACAGCGGCACTTGCGGATGTCACCAATAAATTTTTAGCAGAATTAAATGTAAGCCCAGTGATCTATCGCGCATTCACCACGTTTTCAAATAATGTCCCTGGCATTTATCTCGATATCGATCGCACCAAGGCCATGGCTATGGGTGTTGCAGTGAATGACATCTTATCAACGTTACAATCGTATTTAGGTTCATTTTATGTTAACCAAGTAAATCAATTTAATAAGACTTATCAAGTCATTATTCAAGCATCTCCTGAAGCAAGGGCACAGGTTAAAGATATTGGAAAATTATATGTGAGAAATAATCAAGGTGGTATGGTGCCAGTGAATTCCTTTGTTAAGATTGAACATACCAAAGGGCCATTTAATCTGCCTCATTATAATTTATATCCCTCTGCAGAAATTAATGGTATGAATTATCCCAAATATAGCTCAGGCCAGGCCATAAAGACGATTGAAGAGATCGCAGCCAAGGTATTGCCGTCAGGTTTTGCTTATCAATGGACAGGTATGACTTACCAACAATTAAAGGCGGGGAATGCGGCACCATTTATCTTTGCCTTGTGTTTATTCTTTGTGTTTTTATTTCTGAGTGCCTTATATGAAAGCTGGGCCATGCCCTTAATGATTTTATTGTCCGTGCCATTAGCTCTGTTAGGTGCCACAGGGGCATTATTATTGCGTGAATTACCACTGGATGTGTATGGCCAAATTGGCTTAATCTTGTTGATAGGTTTAACGGCAAAAAATGCTATTTTGATTGTTGAGTTTGCCAAGGACAAACGTGACGAAGGGTTTGAAATAGTAGAGGCCGCGGTAACAGCTGCGAGACTTCGTATTCGACCTATTTTAATGACATCGTTTGCCTTTATTTTAGGTGTCTTACCACTCTTTTTTGCCTCGGGTGCGGGCGCCAATGCCAGACATTCTATCGGTACAGTCGTATTAGGTGGTATGCTATTATCGACAGTATTGAGTTTGCTAGTCGTACCGGTCTTTTATGTGGTGATTCAAAAGCTTCGTGAGCGTATCAGTGGCGGTCGCAAACGCGATATAGCAGAATAATCGATGTCCTTAATTAGCCAACAGATTAAATTCAAATTATAATATAATACATATAGTATTAAATTCTGTATTTAGTTGAGTAAGTAATTGATTATTTAATTCTCTATACTTAGTCACTGCCCAATAACTATTCAGGAAATTGTTATGACACAAACAAATATTGGAACTTGGTCTCCCGAACAAGCCTCGGCAGCAATCACTATGACCCAAGCGGCGCGAACGCATGTCAAAAAGATGATTGCCAAACAAGGGCATGGCAGTGCCCTCAAGTTTGGCGTCAAAAAATCAGGTTGTTCTGGTTATGCCTATGTGGTTGATATTATTGATGCCCCTTCGGCAAACGATCATGTGTTCAAGGTTGGCGATGGTATTGTTGTCGTCGTTGATGATAAAAGTTTGCCTATCGTTGTTGGGACGGAGATAGATTATATCCGTGAAGGGATTAATTTTCGCTTTCAATTCAATAATCCACGCGAAAATGCCAGTTGCGGCTGTGGCGAGAGCTTTTCAGTGTCGGAAGGGGAAGATTAATTTGGCCTATAGACGACTTTCGGAAGACGGAGGACTGAAGGCGGAGGATAGAATTTAATTAGCAACCCCCCCCCCAAGGGCTGACGGATCTGCTCATTTTTTAACAAAACCACGTTGCCCAAACGTTGTCATTCCGGTGGTTACTGCAACTTGGCGAGCAGTTGCAGTTGCAACCCGGAATCCAGGGATGGTAGCTTTTCATGATAAGATGACTTTGCAATTCCTGGATCCCGGCTCATAACTGCAAGTAAGTTCGACTACGTCTCACCAACTTGCAGTAATGGCCGGGATGAGTGCGCCACGAAGTGGTTAGATTCACGTGAGTGAAAGTCTCACCTGTGAAAGTGTGACCCAACACACAAAGAACCGAGTCTTGGGCTTTTAACGGTAACGTTAAAGGCTAAGCGTAGACAGGGATGCTATAGGCCATAACCAAGCGGTTAGGCGATTGAGCCCCGAAATGAAATTATTGGGACGGTTGACATAGTTCATCCAATGGAAAACAACATCATAGTGAACATCAATGGGCAGAACACTACGACGTCCCCGGGGTCGAAGAGCGTGGCATGTAGCAAATGAAGCTAACTAAACGTGGGAGATCCTATGGTGTCTTCAAGGACGGAGTATTGGCCAACAAGGGTAACAGCGAGGAAGCCAAAACGCACCATAGGAAGTCCGATTGGTGGTAGTAGTGATGAAACAGAGTAACGACTGCGGAGCGAAGCACCATCGGTAACAACAACCTGAAGAGAGAAACGCGAATGGAGATGACAAAACCACCAAGAACAGCGGCCACAGTGCTCGACAGGATAGCCTGGATATCCGCGAAGGAACCGGAAGGAAAGTTCTTCAGCTTGATGCACCACATCAACGAAGGGTCACTTCGCGACTGCTACCACAAGCTTGATGGAAAGAAAGCGGTGGGAGCGGATGGTATCACGAAAGAAGGGTATGGTGAAAACCTAGCGGCAATCCGCTGCCTGCAGTGAAGATTTGCCATAACCTTTATGAGCCAATATCCAGGTAAAGGTTGTTATCGTGAGCCTATTGCGTTAATCGCGCACGATGGGTTCTAACGAGGGGCCGGGGCACAATGATAATAGGGTAGAAATAATGTGACACCACCATAATGCGAAAGCAGGTGGGAACGGGGAATACAAACATCGACCTATGTTGTCAAAGGATCCGGCCTACTCACGCATCGGTGGAAAAATCACATGCATCAAATAACGTAACAACATAGTTGATGACAATGTTTTTATGCGGCAGAAAAATCACGTCGCGCCACTATTTTTTTAACTACATTGATTTTAATAATAAATTTTTTCAAAAATGCGCAGATTCCTCAGCCCTTGGGGGAGAGGGGAGGGTGAGGGGGTTTCTAATTAAAATTCCGTGTTTCAATTTCTATTTCTCAGTGACTAGTCTCTGGTCTCTACGTCTCTAGATCAGCTATAATGCGGCAACTTTTTGTTAACGATCAAGCTGTGCAATAAAGTTTCAGAAAAAATCACATTACTTTCAATTAGATATTAACCATCGATGGAGATAAACATGGCGATTGAATATACCTTATCAATAATTAAACCTGATGCAGTAGCCAAGAATGTAATTGGCCAAATCTATAGCCGTTTTGAAGATGCGGAGTTGCGCATCGTTGCCGCACGCATGCAACACTTAACCAAACAACAGGCACAAGAATTTTATGCGGTGCACAAAGAACGCCCCTTCTATAATGACTTGGTTGAATTTATGAGTTCTGGCCCGGTCATGGTTCAAGTGTTGGCGGGTGAAGATGCCATCCGTAAAAACCGAGACATCATGGGGGCAACCAATCCTAAAGAGGCTGCACCAGGTACCATCCGCGCAGACTTCGCTGATAGTATTGATGCGAACGCAGTACATGGTTCAGATAGTGCTGAGACTGCACAACAAGAGATTGCCTTTTTCTTTAAGCCACAAGAGATCAACGATTATCAAGCCTAGTCTAGTTGATTCGGTTAAAATGATTGTTACGCCATGTTAGCCACGAGTAAGATCAATCTCTTGGATTACGATGTACAAGCCTTATCTACCTTAGTCCAAGACTTGGGTGGTAAGGCTTGCCATGGTGCGCGTGTATTCCAAGCAATTCACCAATATGGCGCAACTGATATAAGTGCCATCACCCATATTGGTGATGGCTTAACAAATCGACTGAAGGCCAGCGCAACCATCGATATCCCAACTATCGCTGCTGAACATTGCTCGCAAGATGGTACGCGCAAATGGTTATTACGCTTGAATGATGGCAATTGCATTGAAACAGTGTTTATTCCAGAAGATGATCGTGGGACTTTATGTATCTCTTCCCAGGTAGGATGTGGTTTAAATTGTAGTTTTTGCGCCACCGCACGCCAAGGTTTTAGCCGTAATCTCACGGTTGCCGAGATTATTGGTCAACTGTGGTTTGCTACCCGTAGACTTTCGACAAATCAAACCCAGTATGATAGGCAAATCACCAATGTTGTGATGATGGGCATGGGAGAACCCTTATTAAATCTGGATAATGTTGTCGTAGCCATGGATATCATGCAGCATGATTTGGCCTATGGCTTATCAAAATATCGTGTCACCTTAAGTACTTCAGGTCTGGTACCCGCAATGCAACGCTTGGCCGAGCTAAGTGACGTTTCGCTGGCCGTCTCTTTACATGCCCCAATCGATGAGTTGCGCAATCAATTGGTACCGATCAATAAAAAATATCCGCTGGATTTATTGATGGCGACTTGTCGTGATTATTTTCGCAGGCGTAATCAGTCGCGGCGTGAAATTGTCATGGAATATGTCATGCTGGCTGGGGTAAATGATCACCGAGGACATGCTGAGGCCTTAGTAAAACGCTTGCAGGACGTGCCAGCAAAGGTTAATCTAATCCCATTTAACCCATTTCCTAATGCTGGCTATGTCTGCTCTGATATGACGACGATAGAACAATTTAGGGAAGTTTTGTTACAAGCAAGGATTAATACCACAATCCGCAAGACCCGCGGCGCTGATATTGCGGCCGCCTGTGGGCAATTAACTGGCAGCGTTTTGGATCGGACCCAACGTAGTCAGCGACTGTTGGCCAAGGAAAATATACAATGATAGAAATAAAGGCGCATATGCATAGAATTAATTGCTTAACCATCGCTTTAGTCTTAATACTCATGGGGTTGAGTGCATGCTCAACCAGCAATGAAGTTTATTTACAAGAGACTGAAAAGACATCCAAAAACCTTCGTGCCGCCGCAGACTATAATGTGCAATTGGGCTTGAATTATCTACAGCAACAACGGTCAGCGTTTGCCAAACGAAAGTTACTGTTGGCCTTGAAACAAGCACCAGATTGGCCGGTTGCTTGGGACGCAATGGCTTATTATCTGGATCAAACCGGTAATAAAAAAGCGGCGGATGAATATTTCAAAAAGGCATTGAAATTAGCGCCGCATTCAGCCATGGCAATGAATAATTATGGTGCTTTTCTCTGTCGCGATAAACAATACGCCAAGGCTGAACATTACTTATTGCTGGCTGCCAATGACCCGCAATATGTCAATTCGGCTGAGGCCTTTGAAAATGCCGCCATTTGTGAATTGCGATTACCTAACTTACACAAGGCTGAGCGCTACTTTTATCAAGCACTGCAACAAGATCCAACGCGTGCAACCTCGCTTTATGAATTGGCAAAGATTAATTATCAACGTAAAGATTATAAACAGGCCCAGCTACTCCTTAAAAAATACGCCAAGGTCGCTAAGCCAAATCCACAAAGTCTTTATTTAGCCATCTTAACCTCAAAGGAATTACATGATTCCAAGGCGATGGCAAAAGATGTTAAGATTCTGACAAGTGAGTATCCACATTCGAATGAGTTTAAACTCTATAAAAAGGCGCAGGTCACGACATGAACTCTATATCCGAAAATACTACAACTCCAACATCCCAAACTCCAGCAGATGCGATAGCGCAGGCACCATCACAAGTTGGCCCTGGTCGTAAATTGAAACAGGCGCGTGAAGCCAATGGCAAAACCATTACAGAGGTTGCTGAAAAGCTTAAATTGACCGAGAGCTTGGTTAAAGCTATGGAACATGATAATTATGAAAATGCGCCAAATAATGTATTTATTAAGGGTTATCTACGTGCCTATGCAAAACTATTGGGGATTTCCGGCGATGAATTGGTTAGTCAATTTGACACTCTGAAGATCGCAGAAAAGAAGGGAGAAGTCACTGCGAGTTTTGATTTTTCACAAAATAGCCATAAAAGTAACGACAAAGTGGTGGTCTGGGTGACGGCATTTGTTGTTATAGGTATCTTTTTATTAGTCTTTTTATGGTGGCGTGGTCAGCGGCATTGGTCACAACTTTCCAGTTTGAAAAATTTCACGAGTAGCCTAATGACTCCTGCTCAAGATCAGTCAAACAGCCAAGCCAACAATAACCATGTCGACAATAAACAAGTCATGCAGAATGTCTTGCCTGCGAAATTGGGGGTGTCTCTTGGCTCAGCGCCAATGGTTGTTAACAAGCAGAACCTAGCGGGGCAAGCTGATAATAATGCGTCACAAGCTGTTGCTTACGGTAACTCGAATAATGCAACCAAGGCGGCTAATCCACCTAGCGAAGCAGAGGCTACGACAGATGCGACGATTGATACCGCTACGGATGCAGCGGCAACAACAAATGCTGATGACGACTTTGGCGATAACAGCCAATCAGCGACCACTAATACGCGAACCAAGAGTCGTAACTCACGTTCGGTACAGCTTAGCCCACCATTTTGACGAGGTTTTAAATGTCTGAAAAAATCCAAGCCATTCGCGGGATGAATGATATCTTGCCTGAGGTCATGCCATATTGGCACTGGCTAGAGCAAAAGCTACGCGGCTTGGTTGCGAGTTATGGTTATCAAGAAATCCGTACCCCTATCGTGGAGACGACCAAGCTGTTTGCACGTTCGATTGGTGAAGTGACAGATATCGTTGAAAAAGAGATGTATACTTTTAACGATCGTAGTGGTGACAGTCTAACCTTACGGCCTGAGGGTACGGCTGGCTGTGTCCGGGCCGCGATTCAGCATGGTTTATTGTATAGTCAGCCGCAGCGATTGTGGTATAGCGGACCAATCTTTCGCTACGAACGGCCGCAAAAAGGGCGTTCGCGACAATTTTATCAATTTGGCTTAGAGGCCTTGGGATTTGATGGCCCTGATATTGATGCTGAACAAATCATCTTTTGCGCCAGGCTTTGGCGGGAACTCGGTATTGCCAATGAGCTGCGTCTGGAATTAAATTCACTTGGTAATTTAGCAACCCGGGCCCAATATCGTAAGCAATTGGTTGAATATTTCAGCCACAATGAGGCAAGCCTGGATGAAGACAGTAAACGCCGGTTACATAGCAATCCATTGCGTATTCTCGATAGCAAAAACCCTGAATTACAACAATTAATCAGTGATGCACCTAAGATCACTGAGTTTTTAGATCCTGATTCTAAGGCCAAATTGCACGGGCTAGAACGTATACTAAGCCAAGCCGGTATTGGTTATACCATAAACCCGCGCCTAGTTCGTGGCTTGGATTATTATACCGGTGTAGTCTTTGAGTGGATAACCGAGAGCTTGGGTGCCCAAGGAACGGTCTGCGCCGGTGGTCGTTATGATGGCTTGGTTGAAATGTTAGGTGGTAAATCAACGCCTGCCGTAGGCTTTGCCATGGGTTATGAACGGGTCATAGAGTTGATGCAAAATGTCATTGAACCCGGTAGTATCGCCAGACCTACGGATATCTATGTGATTATGGTTGGCGATGCTGCCCAAGCCTATGGTTTGCCATTGACAGAATCTTTGCGTGACACGAATCCAGGCTTGAGTATCATAAATCACTGTAGTGGCGGCAGCTTTAAGAGCCAATTCAAACGCGCCGATAAAAGTGGTGCCAGACTGGCCTTAGTAATTGGTGATGACGAATTGGCGCAACAACAAATCACGGTTAAATACCTTCGTGAAAAGCGCGACCAAACAGCAGTGCGTCTTAGTGAACTCAGTCATCACTTGGCAGATTATTTTTCGTGAGCAATTTGGTATGCTAGCAACAATCGTTTAGTATAGAGTACCTTTATAGGAGACACATACGTGAATGTCTACACAACAGAAGACGAGCAAATAGAAACACTCAAACGATGGCTAAAAGAATACGGCCCCACGGTTTTAACAACCTTGTTTGTCGTATTAATCCTTTCCTTTGGCTGGCGATATTATCAAGGTCATAAGGAGTTGAGTCGAGCCAAGGCCTCGGTTGCTTATGAACAATTGTTAATGAATGTGATGAATAATGAAAAAGATCAGGCCAAGGTGCGCGCGCAATATATCATCAAAAATTTTAGTGGTACGCCGTATGCCAAGTTGGCAGGGCTTATCATGGCCCGGCAAGATGTGATAAGCGATAATTACAAAAACGCCCAAGAGCAATTGCAATGGGTGGTTAAGCACGCCGACTCTCAATCGGTGAAGTCTGTTGCGCGGCTACGTTTGGCCAGGGTGCTACTGTCGCAACAACAAGCCTCGGCAGCGCTTAAGCAAGTTGACGCCATCAAAGAGAATTCATATATGGCCGCGGCAATGGCCGTCAAAGGCGACATCTATGTAGCAAAAAAGGATGATACTAAGGCGCGTGCGGCATATGGACAAGCCTTGAAACTATTAGCCAATAATGATATCAATCGGCCGCTATTGGAAATGAAATATAACCAACTCGCATGACCAGAGCATGCGTGAAAACTAGAATTAATATACGAGGGCTTACGAAAAGTGATGTTCGGCGAGGCAAAACTGAGCGAGCAAATGTAAGTTATAAAAAATAAATGAGCATTGCGAGTGAGTTTTAACAAAGCTTCGCGCGTTTAACATGAGTCCTTATTTAGCAGGAGAAAAATATGAGACGAGTCGGGTCTAGCCTGATATTACTAACGTTGTTAACCTTGTTGACTGGCTGTGGCACGCTACAAAATTTTGGTTGGTTTGCAAAAAGTAATCAACGCCCGCCGGCGCCGTTAGTAGATTTTACCCCGACTTTGCCTGTTCATCGAATCTGGTCAGTCAACGCAGGCTCCGGTACCGGTAAACACCGGGCATTAAAGCTGGTTGTCGCGGTTGCCGGTGCCAATATTTATACCGCTGATTATCGCGGTCGTGTCTATGCCTTTAATCGTGTAACCGGGCAACGGATTTGGCGCCAGGATGTGCGGCAATATATTACCGCCGGCCCGGGTGTTGGCAATGGCATTGTTGTGGTGGCAACAGACAATGCACGTATCGTCGCCTTGAATGCAAATAATGGTTATATACTTTGGTCGACGGCCGTACCTGATGAAGTATTGGCGGCGCCGAAGATTAGTCAAGGTTATGTCTTGGTTAAAACCATCAATGGTAGTTTGTTGGCATATAGTGTGAAAAGTGGTAAACGACTATGGTATTATCATCACGGGTCACCGTTATTAGTGCTGCGTGGCAGTAGTGTGCCTGCGGTGTCGGGGAATAAAGTTGTTGTTGGGTTTGCGGATGGCAAGGTTGACGCCGTGAATTTACATAGTGGTCATTTATTATGGGAGCGGGTAATTGCTACACCAAAAGGTTTGACCCAGGTGGAACAAATGGTGGATATTGATGCCGATATCAAGATTTATGGTAGTGATGTATTTGCCGCTACTTACCAAGGTAATATCGCTGACTTGGATTTAAATACTGGTCGTCCACAGTGGCGGCATAAGATTTCATCCTATGCTGGATTGGCAGTTGGTCTGGGCCAGGTTTATGTCTCGGATGCAGAAAGCCATATTTGGAATTTTGATACCATTACCGGTGGCGTTGACTGGCGACAGTTAAAGCTCGATGCCCGCTTTATCACTGGCCCCGCAATTGTCGGCCGATCGATTGTAGTCGGGGACAAGGAAGGCTATTTGCATTGGCTTGCCAAGTCAGATGGTCGCTTTGTGGCGCGAGTGTTTGTTGATAGTTCAGGGATCGTTGCAACCCCTGTGGTGGTGAATCATATCGTCTATGTTGTTACTCAGCGCGGCAATTTAGTGGCGTATAGGGTAGGGGGCTGAGTTAGGGGCTAGGCTAGGGGCTAGAAACTGGAGACTAGAGACTGGAAATTGAAGACTAGAGAGTAGACTAGAGTTGAGGATTAGAAATTAGAGGTTGGAATAAATTTAGAACCCCCCTCACCCTCCCCTCTCCCCCAAGGGGGAGAGGGATTTGCTCATTTTTGAAAAAAATTAGCATTACAATCAATGTAGTTAAAAAAATTGTGGCGCGGCGTGATTTTTCTGCTGCATAAAAACATTGTCATCCCGGAAATTACTGCAAGTTGACGAGACGTAGTCGAGTTTACTTGCAGTTATTATCCGGGATCCAGGAATTGCAAAGTCATCTTATCATGAAAAGCTATCATCCCTGGATTCCGGGTTGCAACTGCAACTAAGTTCGGCTTTGCTCACTAAGTTGCAGTAACACCCGGAATGACAACGTTTGAACAATGTGGCCTTGACAAAAATGCGCAGATTCCCCAGCCCTTGGGGGAGGGTGAGGGGGTTTATAAATAAATTAATATACTTAAATAACAACTATTAACGTTACAAAAGGCAATGGAATGCATGATGACAAATATCTAAAGTATGCCCGTGGGCTACGCAAATACGCCACTGATGTTGAAAACAAATTATGGTACTACTTACGTAGCGAAGGCTTTGTTAGAAATAACATTAAATTTCGGCGGCAACATATTATCGAACCTTATATTGTTGATTTTATATGTATTAGTAAAAAACTAATAATTGAATTAGATGGCGGACAACATGCCGAACAAATAGAATATGATCATGAGCGCACCATGTTTTTAGCGGCCAAGGGATACAAAGTAATACGATTTTGGAATAATGAAATCGTTACAAATTTAGAAGGGGTGTTAGAAACAATTTTTCATGAGCTTATGAAAAGATAGGTAGATAATATGCCACCACCATTACCACTAACAACACCTAAACCATGTCCACCCCTTACTGAGGCAGAATTAATGGCCCGTGCGGCAGTCATTGCGGGTATGACATTGGCAGATCTTGCAGAACAATATCAACAAACCTTGCCAACTAATCTACTCCACGCCAAGGGTTATGTCGGACAATTGCTTGAACTTGCCTTAGGCGCAACGGCAGGGGTCAAATCCGAGCCTGATTTTCAAGCCATTGGCGTTGAATTAAAGACATTGCCATTGCATCTCGATCGGCGGCCAAAAGAAACTACCTACGTTTGCATCACCCCCCTCACTCAAATCCAAGGGCTGCATTGGCATGATTCCATAGTCTATCAAAAGTTAAAGCGGGTATTATGGCTACCTTATATCGCCGATCGCAGTGTCCCCATCCCTGAACGACAAATCTGTAATGCTATTTTATGGAGCCCCAGTACAAAACAAGAGGCGATATTGCGCCAAGATTGGGAAGAACATATGGAAAAGATAGCCATGGGTTTGGTGGAACAAATCACAGCCCACCAGGGCGTTTATCTACAAATCAGGCCCAAGGCTGCGGATAGCCGTGCCGTGACCGAGGGGGTTGGCCCGGATGGGCGTAGCATTAAGACGTTACCACGGGGGTTTTATCTGCGTACTGAATTTACCGCCCAATTACTCAATCAGCACTACTTATAACACCCTGCCTGCTAAAAATTGGAACACACATGTATATTGTTTATATTCTCCCCAAAAAATAGTGGTAATTTTTATCCAGATATGGTTTAATAAACGAACTTTAGCAAAGGCTCAATTTTTAGCCTAATAGCAAATGTAGACTTAACCAGACATACGCTTACGTTTTATTCAAGAGGACTATACCATGCTGAACGCCCAAGCCAAAAGCAGATATGCACAATCGCGATATCAATCTATTGACCCAGAATTAATAAAACTAGAAATCAAAACCCAACTTGATAGAGCTGGTATCGAGCCAACAGCTACTCAAATTGATTCCATACTAGCATTTATCGATGAGCACGTAAAAGCTGATGTTTTACTATTAGACGTTGATAATACCTTAGTTAACCTTCACGATGCGATCTATCCCTTTCAGGGCTCATTAAAGAATTTTGATGTTTTAATTCCGGTATTACGGTTTGCCCAAGCCATGGGTATTGAGATTGGCATTGTGACTTCTCGCTCTGAGCAGATGAATCGAAACTGTAGCAGTAATGGTCTGGTGACTGTTGATGACATCGTTGCATATCTTCGTTCTGAGGGTGTTTCAATAAATTCACAGTTAATTTTTATGCGTGATACATTAGCAGCAGAACGGGATAAGCTAACAAATGAATATACGGCGATAAAACGTTTTCTGGAATATGCGGAGTCCAATGGTCTTGAGAATAGCAAAGTTCAAGCCAATAGGGGGCGATTCAGCCAACTGGACAATATGATCAGAGGTAAAAACCTGGAGTTAATGCATGCGCAGGCTTATCTAAAGTTACCTGCCAATGATCCGAATGCCAAAGCACGTGTAGCCATTGCCGATGATGAATCAAAACAAGTGCAATGTGCAAGAGATGCGGGTTTTAAGGGCATTGATGTGCCCCCAATTGATTCTCGTGATCCAATGAGACATTTGACAGATATTGCATATATCACCGGTGGAGCAGAGGTTGAAGGCTTAGCTGATTTGGTTGGATTAAATGCCTTTTTTAATACAGTGATAAATCAACATGCTGATGATCGCAGTTTAGCAGAGCGATACTATACACGTGAACTAGTTGACCTTGCTCTCGACTATAAACGAGAACTTACAAACCGCGCATCTGATGAAAGTCGGGGTTATCCATTGCCTGAGGTTTATCTTCACAAAGATGTTCAGGATTTATTTAGGAACTTGCAGAGTGTGTCAAACGTTAACAAATATTTCGCATTACAAGCCTTGATTAAGTTATCGTTTTTAACAGACTTCAGTGAATTGTTAAATAGGCAATACTCACATTACTCTGGGGCAACTATTTTAGGGATGGCACTTATTGGCCAATGGATGCATAAAAATAATATTGAAATGATTCAATGTCTAGTGGATCGCCAAGGGCAATTCAGAGCAAATCCAAATGCGCCATTTGTATATGATGGTCGAAAATATACACCGCTGCAATTTGCCTTGATAAATGATTTATCGCCTAAAGTTATTAATTCGCTTATAAATGCTGGTGCAAAGATTGAAGGTTTGATTGATAATAATGATCTTTATGATTATGCCTTAGAAAAATCGCTCGACCCCAAAAAGCAAAATATTGAGTTATTTAATATTATAGCTAGCGCTGTCGATAAGAAAGATAGCAGTTTACGCGAAAGATTAATGTCATTTTTAATGCCTACGGCAAGTTGGATGCCAGGTTGGGGTACAGAAGGTGCTTTTGTTGGAATACTCAAACAGAATAATACAAGTTTATTACACGCTGTATTAAAGCATCTGCAATATAAAGATTTACAAAGGCTTATGAGTGTTAAAAGCGTCAAGAAGAAAGTTAATGAGTTGGTTAGTTCGAAAGCTCAGAATCTCTTTACCAAGACCTTATACCTGTATTTTGTACGTTTGCTTGAAACAAAGTCTGTAGATGAGTTTTATGTCAATGCTGTGGTAGCCCCTAAGACAGGTGGCAATGGGCGTGCTAATTCTAGAAGATCGAAACAAAGGTCTAGTAACCGTTCGAATCAAGACTCGGCAAGCCACAAATTAGCAGTTCCCTCATCAAGTCAGCAAGTTGCAACTTCAACATCGAGGACAGGTTCGGTATCTTCGTCGACTGAAACGCCGCTTGTGAAATCAGTAGCTGCAGAAACGATTAGTAGCTTAAAGGAAGTGCTACGACAGTATTTAATTATCATGGGCGACTATATCAATAAGAATAAAAATAAACATATGCCGACGGCTAAAAGGCGTCCGTTCGTAGATCATCAAGATCCTAATTATTATCATGGTTTTGTTCCGATCTTTCAAAAACTTTTTGCCTATCATGTGAGTGTATGTACTTGGTTGGAAAGTTTAGAGCAGGGTCAACAACCAACTGCCGTTCAATTCGAAATGATTTTAACGCAATTAGAAGCCTATGTGACTGAGATCAAAAAGCAGAATTACCCTGTAATACCTATTCCAAGAGTGTTACTAGAAGAGATACTTAAGCCATTAAAAGCACGTGGGCTTGAACTTATAGAGCAAGACCAAGTAGAGCAAGATAGAAGATTAGCAAATCAAAATCCCGATATAATGGATGCAAGTTCATTGGGCTCCGCTATTATTCCGAAAGTTATGGAGCAACTTATTGAGATGAGCGCGCCTTCTGCTAAAAATTTACTGACTGAATTCGATCGCCTAGCACAAAATGAAAATAATCAACGCTATAAAACTATGAAAGGGAATTTTACTGGTCGATTTGGAAATACCGAAAAAACATTAGAATTATTACAAGCTGCTCAGCAAAAGTTAAATGAGAGCATGAGAAGTAGCGGTAGCCTAGATGAGGATTCGCAAAGCTTTTTATCGTCTGTGAGTACCCGTAGTGATGATCTTGCCTGTGATCCATTCTCGACGGTTACCAGAAGAAATGGTTTGCCAACTTACACTCCAGAATTGGAGGAAACGTGGCTTAATGGTATCCAGGGACAGCAAGGGGAGTGTATTAATGCCAATACCCGTCAGCGTGACTTGAGTCGTCCACCCCTCCCTGAGATATGGCGTCAAGACCTCAAGCAAAGTACAGAGGCGCTTGATTTGGCTGGTAGCCGAGGTGGTATTGGTGGCCACCGAAATTCTGTGTTCAATAACCAAGATGGTAGCAAGGAAGGGAATGATCAAAAGAGTGAAACGCGAAATTGGGTTAAAGCTAGGACTAGAGCTGGGGACTCAGCATCTAGAATGTCGGTTGATGATACTGTTATAAAGGGTAAAGATAAAGAAGTATCCAACGCAGTATCCGAAAATGAAAATCAAGTAGAACAACATCAAACAGAACAAGATCAAGCAAACAATGCAAATTCTTCTAGTTCGAAGTCGCAGAGCTTACGTAATTAATGGATGAAGATACTGCTAATAGTAGATAAAGTAGTGTGTTTTGAGAGCGAGGGGTCGTTATTTTAGAGACCCCCTCAGCCCTTGAGGCTGGGGAATCTGCTCATTTTTGTGAAGGCAACATTGCCCAAACGTTGTCATTCCGGGGGTTACTGCAACTTGGCGAGCAGAGCCGAGCTTAGTTGCAGTTCAT
>CAVVHY010000022.1:0-18087 GCA_963748135.1 uncultured Gammaproteobacteria bacterium
AATTTTTTCAAAAATGCGCAGATTCCTCAGCCCCTTGGGAGAGGGGAGGGTGAGGGGGGTTATAAATTAATCCCAGTCACTAGTTTCTAGCTCCCAGTCACTAGTTTCTAGCTCCTAGTCACTAGTTTCTAGCTCCCAGTCACTAGTTTCTAGCTCCCAGTCACTAGTTTCTAGCTCCTAGTCACTAGTTTCTAGCTCCTAGTCTCTAGTCTCTAGTTTGCCAACAGCTTTATCAACAAGCCTTCATAAATCAAACTCAGTTGTTCTAACTCATGCACATTGACGCATTCATCCACCTTGTGAATAGTCTTGTTAACCGGGCCAAACTCAATGACTTCACAATCCATATTGGCGATAAAGCGTCCGTCAGAAGTGCCACCGCTCGTGGAAAAATCTGCCGTTACTGCCAAATGTTCTTCGATCACTGTACGCAAAGCTTTCGACAAAGTACCAGGATTAGATAAATAAGGGCCGCCAGAATGATGCCAATCAAGTTTATAGTTCAAGCCATGTTTATCTAACGTGTCTTCAACAAACTTTATTAATGTCTCGGCATTGGTTGCTGGCGAATAACGGATATTAAAGGCAACCGTTAATTCTCCTGGGATAACATTATTCGCACCGGTGCCGGCGTGAATATTGGAAAATTGCAATGAACTTGCAGCAAAAAATTCATCGCCATCATCAATTCTATGTTGCGTCAATTCCGTGAGTGCAGGTGCAAACTTATGGATTGGATTTTCCGCAAGGGCAGGGTAGGCGACATGGCCTTGGGTACCATAAATGGTTAAATTCCCAGATAAAGATCCGCGCCGGCCAACCTTTATGGTGTCGCCAAACTTTTCACTGCATGTGGCTTCACCGACAACACAGTAATCAATATTTTCATTGCGTTGCTGTAACGTTTCAATGACTCGCTTGGTACCATCAATACTCATCCCTTCTTCATCACTGGTGATAAGTAAAGCAATCGAGCCTTGATGATTCGGATGTGCCTTCACAAAGCGTTCACAGGCACAGACCATCGCTGCCAATGAACCTTTCATATCTGCAGCACCGCGACCATACAAGACACCATTGCGAATAGTTGGCATGAATGGGTCGCTTTGCCAATGCTCGATTGGTCCTGGCGGCACAACATCGGTATGGCCGGCAAAACAAATGAGTGGTGCTTGGTTACCTTTGCGTGCCCAAAGGTTTTTGACATCATTAAACGGCATGGCTTCCACAGTAAAACCACAACGTTGCAAATGTTCTGTAATCAGTGCTTGGCAACCTTGATCATCGGGCGTGATTGAGGCCTTAGCGATCAGTGCCTTAGCAAGTTCAAGCACATCACTCATGGTATCGATCTCAACAATTCATTGATACTTACCTTGGCACGGGTTTTGGCATCGACGCGCTTAACAATAACGGCGCAATAGAGGCTGTATTTGCCTTCTTTAGCAGGCAAATTACCAGGTACGACAACTGAGCCTGCCGGTACACGACCGTAATAGATTTCACCGGTTTCACGATCGTAAATCTTAGTGCTTTGACCGATGTACACTCCCATGGAAATCACTGAACCTTCTTCAACAATGACACCTTCAACAATTTCAGAACGGGCACCAATAAAGCAATCATCTTCAATAATTGTTGGGTTGGCTTGTAATGGTTCGAGCACACCGCCGATACCGGTGCCCCCTGACAAATGCACATTTTTACCGATCTGCGCACAAGAACCAACCGTCGCCCAGGTATCGATCATACATCCGCTATCAACGTAGGCACCGATGTTGACATAACTGGGCATTAATACAGTATTGTCAGCGATATAAGCACCATTACGCACAGTTGCGGGTGGTACAATACGGGCATTTTGTTTTTGAAAATCAAGATGGGTATATGAATGAAATTTTAAAGGGACCTTATCGTAAAATTGGCTAAAACCAGTGATGACTTCATTGTCATACATGCGAAATGAAAGTAAAACGGCCTTTTTGATCCACTCATGGGTTTGCCAAGTGCCATTGAGTTTTTCAGCCACGCGTAGACTACCATCATTGAGTTGGTCAAGCGTTTTTAAAATGGCTTCTTTGGTATGACTATGAATATTTTGCGGTGTAATTTCGCTGCGTTTTTCAAAGGCCTTTTCAATAATCGTTTGTAACTCCGCTTGTTCCATAATGTGTTCCTTATATGATGTTGCTTAAAATAGGTGTTACCTGGCGCCCAAAAACTCAATAATGCGCTTACGTAATTGTCTCTGTATCCATTTATCTTTTATTGGCTGATTGCGACGATCGGTGATCACGAATCTATCTTCTACCTTATCGCCCAAGGTGATGATTTTAGCATTATGCAAACGGATATCACAATCAACAAAGGCGCGACCGATGCGCGCCAATAGTCCAGGTCTGTCTGCCGCAGTGACAATTAATTGTGTACATTGTCGTTTCTTGTCTTGGCGAAAATAAACCTTGGTGGCATGTTGAAAGTGTTGTAGTTGTAAGGGTATATGGCGTTGACTAAACTCAGGCACCGCTTGCCCTTGGCGATGATATTTAGTTAATAGTGCCTGTATGCGATCCATGCGTTTGGGATCTGTTACCGGTTTGTTATATTCATCTAATACCATGAAGGTATCCAGGCTATAGCCATCGGTCGAGGTTGAGATACGTGCTTCGACGATATTTAAATGGCAACGATCCAGGATCGCGGTTGTGGTAGCGAATAGATTATCTTGATCTGGACAATGGACAAATATTTGTGTCGCCCCCTGCAATCTTAAGGTGCGTACCAAGATTAATGGTAGCTGCTGATCTTTATGTTTTAAAATCGCTTCGCTGTGCCAGGCAATACTATTTTCATTTTCTTTGACAAAATAATCTTCACCAATCTGTTGCCATAATTCATGGACTTGTTGTTCACTGAAGTGATCAGCTAATTGCATCATAGCGGCATCTTTTTTGAGTTTTATTAAAGTTGATTTACTAAGTGCTTTATGACGTTCACTCAACACAGCTTGAGTGGCATGAAATAATTCTTTAAACAAGGCATCTTTCCAACTGTTCCATAGCTTGCTATTGGTGGCACGAATATCAGCAACAGTTAATACATATAAATAATCAAGATAATGTCTATGCTTCACAATACGGGCGAAGGCACGGATGATTTCATGATCGTGGATATCTTTACGTTGGGCTGTTTCCGACATTAATAAATGATTGGCTACCAGCCAACACACTAAATCCGTATCTTCATGATTAAGGCCATGGCGTTGACAAAAAGCATTGGCAAACTCAGCACCGAGTTGGCTGTGATTACCTTCTCGGCCTTTGCCCATATCATGAAACAAGGCAGCGATATAGAGTAATTCACGTTTCTGGATACGATTGATGAGAGTATGACATAATGGAAATTTCTGTTTGCCTTTTTCGGGTACAAAGCCATAAATATTATTGATTAATACCATGGTATGTTGATCGACCGTATAAATATGAAAAAGGTCATACTGCATTTGACCTACAATATGATCAAACTCAGGGATATAACGACTTAAAATACCGTAACGACTCATGAGCCGCAATGCTGGAGCAACATTGTAAGGTTGTTTCAATAAGGTCATAAATAATTGTTGATGTTTAGGGTTGTCTCGGAAGGTATCATCAATCAAATAACGGTAACGCCTTAGTAAACGTATGGTATGGGCGCGTATCCCTTTAATTGTTGGTTCTTGGCTCATTAATGTGAATAACTCAATTAAAGTTTGAGGGTAATCAATAATAACTTGCTCGTGAGAAACGCCAATATAACCATTTATGATGACAAATTTATCATTGAGCTTGGTCTTGATAGTTTGATCATGATTATCAATTAATTTTTCTTCAAATAGCTGTACCATCATTTCATTTAATTGAACAATCATATTGACGGCGCGAAAATATCGCTTCATGAATTGTTCGACAGCAAGGTTGTTTGACTTGTCATGAAAGCCAAACAGTTTGGCTAATTTTAATTGATAGTCAAATAACAAACGTTCTTCGCGACGTTTGGCAAGTGCATGTAATGCATAACGGATTTGCCAAATGAAATCGCGCGCGGTTAACAAGGCAAGATATTCAGGTTCAGTGATCATGTTGGTGCTAACTAATTCGTTTAACTCTTGCATGCCAAATAAATATTTGGCCATCCAGTAAACCGTATGGATATCGCGTAAATTACCGGGGAAATTTTTGATGTCTGGTTCGAGGTAATAGGCGGTATTAAAATATTTTTTATGGCGTGCCTTTTGCTCTTCTAGTTTGGCGGTAAAAAAAGCTTGCTTGTCCCAAAGATTGCTTTTAATCAGTTGTTGTTGAAAATCAGCAAATAATTCTATATCACCAGTAATTAAACGCGCGTCTAATAAATTGGTAAAAATGCTAATATCGTTTTTAGCATCTGTGACACATTGAGAGAGATTACGCACACTATGGCTGAGTTCAAGTTTGGTATCCCATGTGGTTGTCAAAAAATGACTGATAGCCTCTGCATCTTCATCTTCAAGTTCATGGTGATATAAAATCAAGATATCGATGTCAGAGTAGGGAAATAACTCTTCGCGGCCATAGCCACCTACCGCGATTAAACAAAGCCTTGCACTCGAATTGAATTGTGCCCTCCAAATTGATGTCAGCACTTCATCGATGAGTAGGCTGCGGCGCTTAATTAATTCAGCCGCAGTTTGGCTTTGGTTTTTAAATTCTTGAAAATGGCGCTGGCTCTGTTGTTTTAGACTGTGGACTAGTTTTTGATATTGCGTTGCCATGGTTGGTCTTATCTGCTTTGGATTAACGATCGGCCTTGCCTAGGGTCAAAATCTCATGGCCATTATCGGTCACCAGTAGCGTGTGCTCCCATTGGGCCGATAATGAATGGTCCTTAGTGACAACCGTCCAACCATCCGGGAGTAATTTAACCTCTTTGCGACCCGCATTGACCATGGGTTCTATCGTAAACGTCATTCCAGCAACTAACTCTAGGCCTGTGTTAGGTTCTCCATAATGTAATACTTGTGGATCTTCATGAAATTCACGGCCGATGCCATGGCCGCAGTATTCGCGCACCACAGAAAACCGCTCGCCTTCGGCATGTTGCTGTATGGCATGGCCAATATCACCCAGGCGTACCCCAGGCTTTACCATAGCTATACCAATGTCCATACATTCTTTGGCGACCCTAGCTAAACGTTCACCCAAAACAGTTGGTTTACCGACAAAGAACATACGGCTGGTATCACCGTGAAACTCGTCTTTGATCACAGTGATATCGACATTAATCATGTCACCATTCTTCAACTTTTTATCACTAGGGATGCCATGACACACCACATGATTTACCGACGTGCAGATCGATTTGGGGAAGCCTTGGTAATTCAGTGGGGCAGGGACAGCTTGTTGCTCATTAACGATGAAGTTATGACAAATCTCATTTAATTCATTGGTAGTGACGCCGGGCTTGATGTGGGCCTCGATCATGTCTAAGACATCCGCCGCTAGTCGACCTGCGATCCGCATTTTTTCTATTTCGGGGCCTGATTTTATAGTAATACTCATTTTCCGTGTGATTCCCTCGCTAAGGCGTTGTTGAAATTGACTATCTATGGTATAAAGCTTGGCTAAGATTAGCAACAAGTAAGTCGAGATAGCTGAGGAATTTCCATATTTGGCCAACCTCGAGAAATTATTAACGCTGCTTACGGCTAGTCGAACTGTAAGGCTCTGACGAGTATTGTACTTGATGAGTTTATATTAAATCACACATGCACCGACACATGATTAGGGTGCTTGGGGTTGCATTAGCACAAACAATCAGCTTTGAGGCGAGGTTGGCAGTGGCTATAGAAAAACGCCAGGTTTAATCATGGGGTGTGTGGAGGCGTAACCCTGGAGATATTTACATATGGCAACTGTAACCATGAAAGATATGATTAAGGCTGGTGTGCATTTTGGACATCAGACCCGGTATTGGAACCCCAAGATGGGCCCCTATATTTTTGGCGCCCGTAATAAAATCCACATCCTTAACCTGGAACAAACCCTACCTATGTTCAAAGACGCCTTGACCTTTGTGCGCCGCGTCGCTGGCAATAAGGGTAAGGTTTTGTTTGTCGGCACTAAGCGTGCCGCGCGCAATATCATTAAAGAAGAGGCACAACGTTGTGGCATGCCATATGTCGATCAACGTTGGTTAGGTGGTATGCTCACCAATTATAAAACCGTGCGTCAATCCATTAAACGGCTTAAAGATTTAGAGCAACAAGAACAATCAGGTGCCATGGACAAGCTGATTAAGAAAGAGGCCTTGTCGCTACGTCGTGAATTGGCAAAGCTGCAAGCAAGCTTGGGTGGGATCAAAGATATGGGCGGTTTGCCAGATGCCTTGTTTGTGGTCGACGTTGGTTATGAAGATATCGCCATTGCCGAGGCCAACCGACTGGCAATCCCTGTGATTGGCGTTGTCGATAGTAATAATGATCCGCATGGGGTTGATTACATTATTCCGGGCAATGACGATGCGATGAGGGCCATTCGCTTATATGCCAAGACTATTGCGGATACTATCTTAGAGGCAAAACAATTAGATAGTTCTGCCAAGGCTACCCCAAAATTTACTGAATCTGGCAATGATGAAGATGAAGCCACAGCAAGTAAAACAAGTAAAGTTGCTAAAGTAGATAAGAAGATCACCACTGAGGCAGGGTTAGAGCAAGGGTTTGAGGCGCGTGAAGAGGCACTTGCTGCTGAAAAAGCATCTAACGATAAAGACGAGTAAGCTAAATTCAACAGAGGAACTAAGTATTATGGCAATTAGTGCAGCATTAGTTAAAGAATTACGTGATTTAACCGGCGCCGGTATGATGGATTGTAAAAAAGCGCTCTCTGAGGCCAACGGTGATAAGGAAAAGGCCATTGAAATTATGCGCAAATCAGGTCAAGCCAAGGCGGTTAAAAAGGCCGGACGTACCGCAGCAGAAGGTTTGGTGATTATTGAGACCAATTCAGATAATACCTTTGCTGTTATGCTTGAAGTCAACTGCGAAACTGACTTTGTCGCTCGCGATGATAATTTCATTGAGTTTGCAAATCAGTGCGCCAAACTGGCCTTAGAGCATCGGTTAGATAATGTCGCCGCCTTATCGGCACAAGATTTTTCTGGCTCAGGTGAAACCGTAGAACAAAAGCGGCAAGCCCTGGTGGCCAAGATTGGTGAAAACATTAATCTCCGACGTTTAGTCGCCAAGCAAAGCCAAGGATTTATTGCCAGTTATATCCATGGTAATCGCATCGGTGTTTTGGTCGAGCTTGATAGCAACCAACCGGAATTAGGTAAAGATCTCGCGATGCATATCGCGGCGAACAGTCCAATTGTCGTTGAACCAGATCAAGTGCCACATGAGCAAATTGAAAAAGAAAGGGAAATCTTTATGGCCCAAGCCGAGGCCAGTGGTAAACCTGCTGATATCGTTGAAAAGATGGTGACTGGACGGATCAAAAAATATGTTGACGAAATCAGCTTATTAGGCCAACCCTTTGTTAAACAACCAGATCTTAAAGTGGCACAATTGCTCAAAGACAAAGGTGCTAAGGTCTTGGGCTTTGAGCGTTACGCCGTTGGTGAAGGGATAGAAAAAGAAGAGACTAACTTTGCTGATGAGGTCATGAGTCAAGTTCGAGGCTCGTAACCAGTTAAGCTTCAATATTTTATATTATAACGAAATGAGACTTGGTAGATGTATTCACACAATAACACGGCAAAATTTAAACGTATCTTAGTCAAAATGAGTGGTGAAGAGCTCACCGGTAGTAATTCATTTGGCATTGACCCCATCGTGTTAGATCGTGTGGCGCAGGAATTGGCTGAAGTCAATTCCCTCGGGGTGCAAATTGCGGTGGTTGTTGGTGGCGGTAATCTTTTTCGAGGTCAAGCATTGCAAGTTGCTGGTCTCGGTAGGGTAACCGGTGATCAAATGGGTATGTTGGCAACAATCATGAATGCCTTGGCACTACGTGATGCCTTAGAACGGGCCCAGATCACCACACGCATCATGTCGGCTATCCCGATGACTGGCGTAGTAGATCCTTATGATAGACGTAAGGCATTGACCCATTTAGAGAATGGTCGGGTGGTAATTAGTTCGGCAGGTACGGGTAATCCATTTTTTACCACAGACTCTGCGGCTAGCTTAAGGGCCATTGAGTTGGATGTTGATCTGCTGCTGAAGGCAACCAATGTTGAAGGGATTTATTCCGATGACCCGGCTAAACACCCTGATGCCAAACTTTATCATCGTCTAACTTATCAAGAGGCATTAGAGCGAGAACTGGGTGTGATGGATCTTGCTGCCTTTTGTCAATGTCGTGACTATGATATAGATCTACGTGTCTTCAAAATGAGTAAGCCAGGTGCGCTATTGCGTATTATCCAGGGGGAAGATGAAGGCACCTTAGTGACCAATAAACTCTAGGATTGGTTTCACGGCTGCGTATAGAGTAACCAAAAAGCTATTTTTAAGCAGGAGAAGCTTCAATGAATGAAATTAAGCAAGATGCTGAACAACGGATGCGTAAAACCATTGAGAACCTAAAGGTTGATTTGGCAAAACTGCGTACTGGACGGGCACATCCTAGCTTGCTGGATCATGTTATCGTACCATACTATGGTAACGATACCCCACTCAATCAAGTGGCTAATATTAGCATCATTGACCCACGTACTTTAGGTGTTGCACCTTGGGAAAAGAATTTGGTGCCAGCGGTGGAAAAGGCCATTCGTATCTCTGAATTGGGGTTAAATCCGGTTGCCTCAGGTGATGTGATCCGTGTGCCATTGCCACCTTTGACTGAAGAACGACGCAAAGACATGATCAAGATTGTACGCCAAGAGGCAGAGTCTGCACGTGTCGGGGTACGCAATATTCGGCGTGATGCCAATAATCAATTTAAAGATTTGTTAAAAGAGAAGAGCATTAGTGAAGATGATGAGCGTCGCGGTCAAGACACGATTCAAAAGTTAACGGACCAGTATATCGCAGAAATCGATAAATTGTTAGCCAAAAAAGAGGCTGAGTTGATGGAGGTCTAGCCTGATCTAATCCAAAAAACCAGCGCATCTTAATCATAAATGTAGAATTTCAAGCAAACTAATGATGAGTAGTAAAGAGACGATTAAATGAACCAGGGAATGAACGTGCCTAGACATGTGGCCATCATAATGGATGGTAATGGACGCTGGGCCAAGCAACAGAATTTACCTCGCATTGCTGGGCATAGGGCCGGTGTCGAAGCCGTAAGGCGGATCACCAAACATTGTGCTAAGCGGGGCATTAAATTTCTGACCTTATTTGCCTTTAGCAGTGAAAACTGGCGCCGTCCGGAGCAAGAGGTGAATTCGTTAATGGAATTATTTATTACTGCCTTGCGTCGAGAAATCAAAAAGATTCATCAAAACAATGTCAAAATCAAGATCATCGGCGATCGTAGTCGTTTCAGTAAGCAATTATGTGATTCTATACAAGATGCTGAACGTTTGACCCAGCATAATACCGGTCTGCAATTAAATATTGCGGCTAATTATGGTGGCCAATGGGACATTACCCAGGCGACACAAAGGATTGCTCAGGCAGTGGCAGATGGTAGATTGTGTCCAGAACAGATCACTGAGCAAACGGTGGCAGAGCATTTAGCAACGATGGGGATGATAAATCCTGATTTATTTATTCGTACCAGCGGTGAGCAAAGGATTAGTAATTTTTTATTGTGGCAATTGGCCTATACGGAATTATATTTTTGTACTACCTTGTGGCCGGATTTTGCTGAGGCGGACATGGATGAAGCGATAGCCTTTTATGATTCGCGTGAGCGACGCTATGGCGCTACCAGCGAGCAAGTATCAGAAGTGATCCCCAGTGTGGCAAGCTCTTGATAAATATTACTCGTAATTACTCAGAACCGTCTCGTCCCAAAAATGGTTATTGGATCGTCGTAATAATTTGGTGAGTTCAAAAAAATATCAATTATCCTAGAGTCGGCAGTTGAAATCGTAGTGAGAGCGCGTAAGCTAATGAAGGTACAGGTGATTTTTGCAAAATTTTTTGAGGCAGTACTCACCCGTACGGTGAAAAAAATTTTGTGAAAATCACCTGTAGATTCAGACGATTAAGTGCTCGTAATAGATTTCAACTGCCGATTCTAGGATTATAAAATGAAAAGCCAGACAAGTGAAAACATGCAAAAACACTCCACATTGATGAAACGCATTCTGACCGCTGTTATCTTAGCCCCTATCGTCGTCGCTGCCATCTTATTATTAACGCCTTTTTGGTTCGCTATTGCCACAGCGATAATCTTATTGTTTGCCAACTGGGAATGGAATAATCTGGTCCCGATGCAAAATCTTTATTTGCGTATGGCTGCAGCAATCTTGATGTTAGGACTTTTTCTTGGTGCCTTTAACTTTGTCTCTTGGTATGGCCCTCGTGGCTTTGGGCCTATTATTGTACTTAGCATAGCTTTTGTTTGGTGGCTGATCTTGGCCGCTTATATTCTTTATTATCAAAGACAACAACGCTTCCCATTTACTCGCTCTTTAAAATTGGTAACAGGTTTCATTAACATTGGTTTTTGTTTTTATGCCTTAAATTTAATGTTTAATTTACAATTTGGTAATGACTTGGTGTTATATTTTATCGTGTTGATTTGGATAGCTGACACGAGTGCTTACTTTATCGGTAAACGTTTTGGATGGATTAAATTGGCGGCCAATGTGAGTCCTAAAAAGACCATTGAAGGGGTCGTCGGGGCTTTGGTTGTTAGTTTGATTTGGGCGATGGCTTGGACCTTTATATTGCCAAATGCCAAGGCCCATGTCTGGCTATGGTGTGTTTGGTCATTAGTCGCAGTTATTTTTTCAATCTTTGGCGATTTATTTATCAGTGTCTTAAAACGTTCGATCAAACTCAAGGATTCTGGCAATCTATTACCTGGACATGGTGGGTTGTTAGATCGTATTGATAGCTTGATCGCTGCAGCCCCCATTTTTGCCTTGGGCTATCTATTAATTGGTATGCTATAACCATGCTTACGATTATTTGGACAATACTACTTTTTATCATCGCCTTGGGTGTATTGATTGCATTCCATGAGTTTGGTCATTTCTGGGTGGCTAGACGTTTAGGCGTGAAGGTATTACGATTTTCGATAGGCTTTGGCAAACCATTACTAAGTATCCATGACCGTCGTGGTACAGAGTATGCCTTGGCTGCTTTTCCTTTGGGTGGCTATGTCAAAATGCTAGACGAAAATGAGACCGAGGTATTACCACAAGAGCGCCATTTAGCGTTTAATCGACAAGCCATATGGAAAAGGGCACTTATTGTTGTTGCAGGGCCCTTGTTTAACATCATCTTGGCGGTGTTTGCCTATTGGCTAATGTTTGTTATCGGCATTACTACCTTGGCGCCAATCCTAGGGCCAGTCAGCGCGAATTCAATCGCCGGGAAGGCGGGCTTAACCAGAGGAGACATGATTGTTAATGTCAATGGCAAACCCACCGCCAGTTGGAACGATGTCAACCTTGCCTTAGTGTCGCACCTGGGTAATAAAGGCAATATCACTGTGACTACCAAGGCAGCCAAGACTGGTTTGCTTGAACAACATCAGTTTAAGCTTAAAGATTGGCATGTTGATATGAAAAAACAAGATGTATTGACTAGTCTAGGATTGCAACCTTATCAACCCGTAATACCTGCTATCGTTGATAAGACCGTGCCTCATGGCCCTGCTGCACGGGCAGGGGTGTTGCCTGGGGATCGGATCATTCAACTTGATCAGCAAAAGATTCATAATTGGTATGATTTAAAACAGGCCCTTCGCGGCAAGGTCAATCAAGCATTACAGTTAACCGTTAAACGCAATGGCAAGCGGGTACAATTGACCCTGTACCCGAACCTCAAGATGATAACCCAAATGAAGGCTTTATTGGCGTACAATTAAAACCAGTTAAATTGCCTGATGAAATGTTACATGTTGAAGATTACAATCCGCTACAGGCCATATGGCCTGCAATTACCAAGACGGTCAGCACCATAGGTTTGACTTTTGTACTCTTGGGCAAATTGATTGTGGGCAAGGTTTCACTCACCTCAATCAGTGGTCCAATCGGCATTGCACAAGGCGCAAGTGTTACCGCCAGCATGGGCTTTAGTTATTTTCTAGGATTTATGGCATTAATTAGTGTTAGTCTTGGGATTATTAATATCCTACCAATTCCGGTTTTAGATGGGGGTCATTTATTGTATTATGTCATTGAGTTGATAAAACGCAAACCGTTATCAAGAAAGGCACAAGAACTAGGGTTTCGCATAGGTATTTTATTTTTAATTATGTTGATGACGATTGCGATTGTGAATGATATTAATCGTATTTTTACTTAACATTAAGTAATAGTTCATAAACCTGTAGGTTTCAATGATCGTTTTCATGATAATTTTTTATCCTACATTGAGTAGTGACCAATAATTAATTTTACGTTACACTCCATGGTCAGAATGCTAGGGAACAAAAATAACAATAAAACTGATTATAACGATAACAGATTTGGATTTAAAAATAACAATGAGTTTCAGCAAAAGACTTTTTTTCTGCACGATATTCTTTTTTTTGTTTAGCATGAAGGTGTGGGCAGCAAGCTCTTTTATCGTGCGAGCAATTCGAGTGACAGGGTTACATAGAATTACCAAAGGTACGGTACTCAATTATCTACCGATTCGGGTTGGTCAAACCTTTCACCCTGATCAAACTGCGGAATTGATCCGTGGGTTATTTAATACCGGTTTCTTTGAAGATGTTGATATTGGACGCTCTGGGAACACCCTGATTATTCATGTGGTAGAACGGGCAACCATTGACAGTATTTCCATCACTGGCAATCACGTCATTAAAAAAGATGATGTCAAAAAGGTATTAAAGGCCGCTGGCATCCGCGTTGGTAATGTTTATGACCATGCGTCCATTGCAACGGTACGTCAAGACTTGCATCGCCAATATTATGATAAGGGTTATTACAATGCCAGGATCACGATCCAAGCGATTCATGAAGCGCGGAATAGGGTCGCCATCAAAGTTATCATCTCAGAAGGGGTTACCGCGAAGATTCGTCAAATTAAGATCATTGGCAATCATGCCTTTTCTCAACGGGCCCTGTTAAAGCAGTTTCGGTTGACGACACCAAAGCTATGGACTTTTATTACTCACAGTGATTTATATTCTAAGCCAAAGCTTGATGCCTCGCTTGCGGCATTAAAAGAATATTATCTGGACCATGGCTACATTAAATACAAAATGGATTCGGTGACGGTTTCATTGACCCCAGATCGAACTGCGGTTTATATCGTGGTAAAAATTACTGAAGGACCACAATATTTCTTCAGTGGATATAAACTCACTGGTAATACTATTGTGCCAAAGTCAAAATTGCGATCCTTGATTAACATTCGACCGGGGCAAGTATTTTCGAGTAAAGTGGTGGCACAAACAGAAGATGCTATCGGTACCGCCTTGGGCGATAAAGGTTATGCCTTTGCGCGTATTGAACCTGTACCTAAGATCGATAATGTACATCGCAAAGTCTTCATCACATTTTTTGTCAATCCTGGCCATAAGGTTTATGTCCGCTGCATTATCTTTAAAGGCAATAGTGTCACGGCCGACTATGTATTGCGTAATGCGGTACAACAAATGGAAGGTGGTGTCGTTAATGTTAGCAAGATTCGTAAGTCAGTACGCCAATTAAATATCCTGGGTTATTTTAAAGATGTACAGGTAAAGACTGTGCCGGTACCAGGGACAACCAATCAAGTGGATATTGAATATTCGTTAAAAGAGCAGGCATCAGGCACTGCATCGATCAATTTGGGCTATGGCACCTTGGGCTTTGTTGTTGGGGCCGGGGTCAATCAACCCAACTTTTTGGGTACCGGCCGCACCGTCGGCTTGAATATATCGCATAGTCGCTGGGTAGATAGCGCAAACTTTAATTATCTAAATCCCTATTTCACCACAACTGGGATAGGGCATGGCTTTAGTATGTATGCCCAGCACACTAAACCAGGCGATTTAAATATTGCTGAATATACCTTTGATACGTTTGGTGGCTCAAATTACTTTACTATCCCAATTACCTTGTATGATCAAATCCAAGTGGGTTTGGGTTATAACAATATAGCGTTAGGTGTGGGCGGCGTCCAATCGAAAGAGATTTCGAGCTTCGTGGCGATGAATGGAAAATATTTCAATCAATTGATCGTCTCTGGTGGTTGGTCGCATAATAGTTTGGATCAATTGATTTTACCGACTAAGGGTTTAGAATGGGACTTAACCGGCCAATTTTCATCGCCAATTTTTGGTGAACCGCTTGAATATTATAAAGTTGGCACGGCTGCCCACTACTATCAACCTTTAACGCGTTCGCGACAATTTCTTATTGAGTTGGCCGGCGGGGTCGCCTACGGCGCAACCTATAATGGCCAAGTGTTACCATTCTTTGTTAACTATTATGCGGGTGGTTTATCAGAAGGTCTAGTCCGTGGTTATGCCACTAATACCCTTGGCCCGAAAGATAGTTTAGGCCAATCATTAGGTGGTAACTTCTTGGCCCATGGCACCGTGGCCTTCATCTTCCCAAATTATATCAGCCAAAGCGTACGGACCTCCGTGTTTGTCGATATGGGTAATGTTTATCAAACCAAGACCGGTGCAGTGTCGACCGGAGCGGGCCCATTACGCTATTCGGCAGGTCTAGGCGTTACTTGGCGGTCACCATTTGGCCCATTAAACTTCAGCCTTGCGGCGCCCATCAATAAACAAACCGGCGATAGAGACCAAATCTTCCAATTCACAATGGGAACATCGTTCTAAGCTAACCGCTAAGGCTAGAGACTAGAAGCTAGTGTCTAGAAGCTAGAGACTAGAAGCTGAGATGAATCTAGTGACTAGAGCTAGTGTCTAGGGGCTAGGTTCCTAGTTCCTAGTTTCTACCCCCTAGACACTAGTCTTAGTTGACCTCAAACCCGTGTTCTAGGATAATGCCAACTTTGGAAATACATTACACTATAACGGAGAACCAAAATGAAACGAGCTATATGTCTCATCCCTGCGATTTTACTATTTGTCTTAGCTGGTGCGGCAAATGCTGCGGCAGTAAAAGTTGGTACTGTAGATCTGCCACAAATCTTACAAAAATCCCCACAAGTGCAATCTATCAATGAAAAACTCAACAAAGAGTTTCGTCCTGAACAACAAAAAATTGTTGCTGCACAAAAAAACATTCGCGCTGAGGCTGGTAAATTAAATCCAGAGCAAGCGAAGAAGTTGAGCAAGGCAGAACAAAAGAAGATTCAAGAAAAATTGGTTTCTAAACAAAAAGACTTGAATCAGATGGTAACTAAATTCCAAGAAAAGGTACGTACTGCTCAAACTCGCGCAATGAAGCAATTTATGACGGAAGTTAACAGCGCAGTAAAAACGGTTGCCAAGAAAAAATCTTTGGATATCGTATTGCTAAAACCTGCTGTGATGTACGCCGCTGATGCGCAAGACATCACAAATGATGTTTTAGCTCAATTGCCAAAGAAGTAATTGTTAGGCCTAGTCTATAATGATGCCTACGACTATAACCATAGCTCAACTTGCAGAGCATCTTGGTAGTGAATTTAAAGGGGACGGTACCTGTGAAATACATGGTATCGCCCCTTTAAGTATTGCCGGAACCGGGCAGGCTACATTCTTGGACAATGCGAAATATCGCAAATATTTGACTCAAACCAAGGCAGCTGTCGTCATTTTAGCTAACAAATATTTGGCTGATTGCCCAACCAATGCTATCATCGCCGACAATCCGCATTTGGCCTATGCCAAACTCGCGACGTTGTTTAGCCCTAAACTTAAACATACCCCAGGCATACATGCGAGTGCTGTGGTTGCTGAGTCGGCCCAAATCGCTGCCTCTGCGAGCGTCGGGCCCAACTGCATAGTCGGTGCTAATGTCATACTCGCGGAACAGGTCGTTATTGGTGCCGGTTCTGTAATTGGTGATAACTGTGTCATTGGTGAAAAAAGTCAGCTCAATGCTAACGTGACGCTTTATCAGGGGGTGCGTATTGGTCGGCATTGTATCATTCATAGCGGTGCTGTGATTGGTGCCGATGGCTTTGGTTTTGCCCAATCAGATCAAGGCTGGTATAAAGTGCCGCAACTCGGTGGCGTAAGTATTGGAGACCGAGTTGAAATTGGGGCCAACACCACAATCGATCGTGGCGCGATAAACGACACTGTCATTGAAGATGGGGTCAAGTTGGATAATCAAATCCAGATTGGACACAATGTCAAAATTGGCGCCCATACTATTATTGCTGGTTGTGTTGGTATTGCGGGTAGCACGACCATTGGTAAGGCTTGTATGATAGGTGGTGGCGCTTGTCTTAATGGTCATATTGACATAGCAGATAAGAGTATTATTACCGGGATGACCGGGATTTCGAAATCGGTGACGGAACCTGGGATTTATTGCTCAGGGATACAAGCAGCGAAACGAACAGAGTGGAAAAAGAATGCTATCCAGTTTAATCATTTGCATGAAATTAATGAGCGAGTTAAAAAGCTCGAACAGATAATTGCTGAATTTAATGATAACGATAAAGAGAAAATGTAAATGGAAAATTTAGATATCCAACAAATTATGGAATTTTTGCCACACAGGTATCCATTCTTGTTGGTTGACCGTGTGTTGTCTATAACACCTGGCGAACGAATTGTTGCGATGAAAAATGTTACTGTAAATGAACCATGTTTTACTGGGCATTTTCCAGGTTTACCAATTTTGCCGGGGGTTTTAATCCTTGAATCTTTGGCCCAGACTCTGGGGATTCTGGTTTATCATACAGCTGGCTTAGAACGAGGACACGATACGGTAATGTATTTTGCGGGTATTGATAATGCACGATTCAAGCGTATTGTCGTCCCAGGTGATCAATTATGTTTAGAAGTAGAGCTTGTTCGCGTTAAGCAAGACCTATGGAAGTGCCAAGGTAAGGCAACTGTCGATGGTGAACTTGCGTGTAGCGCTGATTTGCTCGGAGCCCGAAGGAAAGTAACAAGTGATTCATGAAACAGCACAAATAGATTCAACGGCCAAATTGGCGGACAATGTTCAAGTAGGTCCGTGGACCTGTATTGGTTCTGATGTTGAGATAGGCGAGGGTACAATTATTGGGCCTAATGCCGTGATTAATGGCCCAACCAAGATCGGCAAAAATAATCGAATTTATCAATTTAATTCTATTGGTGAAGCCCCTCAATCTAAAAAATATGATGCCGAGCCAACACGTTTAGAAATCGGTGATGATAATATTATCCGAGAATTTTGTACTATTCACCGTGGTACAGAACAAGGTGGTGGTATCACCAAGCTCGGTGATCGCAATTATATTATGGCCTATGTCCATATCGCCCATGATTGTATAGTGGGGAACGATATCACCTTTGCCAATAATGCAGCCTTATCTGGCCATGTTACTGTTGCCGATCATGCCAATTTCGGTGGTTTTTCCGCTGTACATCAATTTTGTATGATTGGTGCTTACTGTTTTGTCGCTGGCGCAACCAGTGTGCCGAAAGACGTACCACCGTTTGTCTTAGTCTCAGGTCATCCAGCCTCGGTCTATGGCTTAAATATCGTTGGCTTAAAACGCCATGGCTTTAGCGATGACACCATCGCCTTATTGCGCCGTGCGTATAATGTGATTTATCGTCAAGGTTATAAGGCGCAACAAGCGGTTGAGCAATTAGAAATAATGGCCAATGGTAATAAAGAAGTGTTCATGTTGATCGATGCCTTGAATCAATCAACAAGAGGGATTGTCAGGTAAAATGTTGCAACAATGTTGTGATTTTACCACTCTTGTCATCAACTATGTAGTGACTATATTCCGAAGACCTTGTCATTTCCCCATGGCTGTCATCAACTATGTTATAATTTTTCCTAAAACCCTATCATTTCCCCGCCGCT
>CAVVHY010000023.1:0-89253 GCA_963748135.1 uncultured Gammaproteobacteria bacterium
ATAGACATCATGATTGCCTTCGGCATCGGTTACCACCGTTTTACGATTGCCAAGGTCGAAGGCTTGTTTGGTAATGCGATCGCCTTTATCTGGATCGGATTGCCATGTCTTTAATGTCGCAACTAAGCTTTTATAGTCTTGTGGTAGTGAGACTTGCTTTTTGAAACGTACCGTTTGTGTTAAGTTTTGATCTTCGTCGTGATCAAAACGCGTGACACTGCCCGTCGGATCAACCATAAACCATGGTTTCCCAGCACTGTTATAAATTGTATATTCATAGCGATCACGACCAATCGTCTTGGGTACTATCTTGGCAAAATCATCTGCTGAAAGTAATTTATATTGTGCGGGATTGTCTAGCGCAGTGTAATAGGCAACTTCGGTGATGATCCGTCCTTCACCATCACGAATAAATTGCTTAACTGCATCCATGGGATCGATTGTAAAAGCAATCTTGCCACGCGCATCACGGATAAAATAGGTGTTACGGATTTTAGCCTGCGGCTGCTCTTTCACCCAGTCAAATAATTTTTTGGTTGTCAAAGTGGTTAATGTATTTGGATCTATGGCATTTTCATATAACGATTTTTGGATTTTGCGATTGGCACGGTATTGCCATTGCCATACGGCACCTTGACTATTAACCTTAAATGCCTTGTTGTGATTGGCATCATAAAAATAATAGACCAATGAATCTTGATCATTAGGCGATAACATCGCTTGTAATTGTGCTAGCGTCGTTGTATTTGATAATTGAGACGGGTCAATCGCTGTTGCATAATGCCTTGTATAATAGAGTAGACCATTTTCATTATAGGTCTTTTCAAAGACCCCACCGTGCGGATCCACAATAAAACGCAATTGCATTTGCGCATCATAAAATTTGCGGGTGATTTGGCCTTTGGGATCGGCCTCTGAGATCACTAATCCTGCATCATCGAGGGTCAAATCATGCGCTAAATGCAAATTATCGGGGTCAACAACATAACCGGTATTACGGTTTAAACCATCTTGGATATTGGTTTTGTTAGCTATGGTTGGATTATCAGTATCACCGCGGGTGACATCAACATTCGTATTTTGGCCATTAAATTGTCTTTGAGTTACAAGATTTAATCCTTGGTGATGTTCAGTAGGCGGATCAACCGTGATTTTATCGAAATTGCCACTTTGATCATGATGTTGTAACGTCACTATTTGACGTGGGTCAGTGATTTGATATGCGAGATTGAAGGCATCGCGCAGATATTTAGTGATTAAATTCAAGCCTTCGGTATCAAAAGTTTCTTGTTCCAAGAAACCCATAGAATCGAGAATATAATCAGTCTTAATACCATTGCGATTACTGCTACCAGTTTTATATCCCATGAAGTTATAAGCAACCGTCATTAAATAATTCATGGCATCGCGATGCGTTTGTGTTTGGCCATCAGGGGCATGAGTCCAGTGTTGTGATTCTTGTAAGACATTGGTCGATTGAATCTGCTCGGCAAAGATATTAACGATTGTAGTAATGTCAGCATCTGATATAGGATAATGTTTGGTTGTGGACCGTTTTGCCTGGTCATGTGTAAATTGAGTAATATTACCTTCAGCATCTTCATCTGTTGCTACACGTGCAAATGCATCATGGATATAAGTGTGGGTCACAATCTTCAAGGCATTTTGTAATGCATGAACCAAACCTTTACGATCGTAACTGTATCGTGCTCACCTTTATTGGCATCGATGAACTTAGTTTGTTTACCATATAAATTTTTGTATTCACGTCTTATAGTGACAGATAATTCATCCGATTGTTTGGTAGTCTTGGTTTCCAAGCCACGCGGTTCAAATTCATGATGAATGTTAAGTGTTGGTTGTTTACTAGCAACCGGTAATTGCTCGATATCGCATTGGGCAAAGGCATTCCAATGTTTCTTTGTGATATAACCTCTGGCGTCAGTGATTTGGGTAATGAGCCCACGCTTATTACGCTTGAATGAAATCACCGCATCATGTTCTGGATCTTGTAATTGGTCTAATTGCTGACGCAATGCCTTGCTAATAAAACCACCTTTTAAGTTAGCAATATCATCACTTGGAAATTTATTGGCATAATGACGGGTTTGTTTAACTTCATTAAAATTATTGTAAGTTTTTTCTTTAATGATGCCTAAACTATTGATCGTCACAATCGGTCGACGTTCTTGATCATAGAAATAATAAGTAATTAATCCTACCGAATCTGTTTTACTTAATAATAAACCGGTATCATCAAAGCAATAACGAATACTCACGTCTTGCCACAAGTGTTCGATTAAGGCCTTTTTTTCTGCTGGGGTTAAATTCTTATTGGCCTCAATGAGGTTAATTTCATTAGCAATAAATGGATTGGCATATTTAATCTTTTGTCGCCAGCCATCATAGCGGGTCTCCGTATGGCGTTGACAATCTGGCTCTAGTGCATCAGGTTGTTTGGCATCAATACTACCGCTTGAAGTGATGTCACCCATATTGTCAAACACAGTAAAGTCGTCACGTGCAAACGGTTTGTGAGCCTTGACGACCCGATCGGCTTTATCATAATCATAGCTTGTGACTTGATCTTCGGGAGATTCTTCTGGATAAAATTCATTGTCTTTTAATTTATTCGCGTAACGTCGAATCGATTCGACCAAGCCACCTGCAAGCCAAGTTTTTTTGGTGACATACCCTTCAGGATCGATGATACGAATGACTTGGCCGCGGGCATCATAATCAAAATGCGTATTGGCATCATGCTTCGGGTCTTTTTCAGGGGAAACGTCTTTGACATTTTGTGTCTGCCAATTAACAGCTGTTGGCGTGGCAAAACGATATTCGTCAGTCTTCCAACCTGCGCCGTTGCGTTCATATAACGTGACATAACCTGTAGGGTCTTGCTTACCAATTAATAATCGGTCGTGGTCATAAAAATAATGTTGAATACGGTCGCGATTGGGATCGATGGTGAGCTTTAATGCATCGCCATTTAATAACTGCTGAACTTGATCGTCTGATAAGGCCTCAGCATACTTAATAATGACTGATTTTTGAGTATCATTAAAATCATAACGGTATTCCGTTAAATAATTATCGGCATCGATAATAAATCGTGGTCGATCATCGGTATCATTGATGGTATGACTCACCCTATCATCGGCGCTTTCTTTTAATAATGCCTGTAGCATACTTACAGATGGCACCATGCCTGGACCAGGTGGGATTAAGAATAATTTTTTTATATCAATTGCTGTCGCATATTCACGCTTGGTATGACTATTGTGTTTGTGATCGTAGCTATAACAAGTCACTAATCCGGTTGCTGACACGATATAACCTAATTGTTGTTGCCGGTCCCAAAATTTCACAGTTAATCGACCATCCGGATGTTTAATTACAATCGGCCGACCATAACGGTCACAATAAAAATCTTGAACTCGTTGCTCTTTTCCTTGAGGTGTCTCTGCGGTTCGGTTTTGTTGTGTTAAATAATGGGGCAAGGCGTACGTTGCCAATTGCAGTTGACCATTGGGCAAAGTCACTTGCACTTGATTGGTTTGTGACTTGGTATCGATAATATATTGGTTACGCGTGATTTCACCCATGGGATCGGTGTGTGATGTTAATCGACGTAGTCCATCTAGCACATTGCTAGTTTGACTAGTAATGCTATGTTCTGCATCAATATATTTTTGCCGCTGGCTCACAAACAATAAATCACCATGCATATTCCAATGTTGAATGAGATTGCCCATCTCGGCATCAGCAATACCTTCACCTTGGGCATTGATATTGGCATATTGATTCCTCTCAATAATCTGCTGGCGATTATTGTGATATAACATGGTCAATTGGATTTGCTTTGGGTCATGCTTATTTACTTCTTTTACCCATTCTTCCATGTATCCCACGGTATGGGTTTCATTGACTGGCATATGACTGACATTTAATTGGTTAGCAAGATAATGCTTTTCATATGCAATGACGTTAAACAAATTTTTACTATAGACATATTCTGTCACCCGGCCTTCAGGTGAAATTTTAAAACGTGGTAAAAAATGACCGTAATAATTATTGGTATAGACATAATCATAAACAAAACGGGTGACCGCCTTATTTTCTGGGTTTTTGATATGATAACGATTGATCGTCTCAGGCGAACAATTGTTTGACACCAGACTGTAATAATGTTCTGTGACATACCCCTCTGGTGTAATGCTCTGGTATATTAAACCAGTGACCGAGTCAAAAATATTTTTTTGACAACCACCGTCAGGATAAGTGATTTGTGTCAATTGACCATTGGTATAAGCATAATCGGTTTCATCGATAACTTGGCTTGCTGGTCCAAAACCTGCTGGCAATAATCGTTTGGTAATCGCCAAGGTCTTTGGATCAACAGCGAATTTAATCGTTATACCCGTTGGGTCTTGCATTGCAGCATTGATACCTTTGATAATGTCTGCATGTTTCAGTAATTTGTGTGGATCTGGAGAACCCTGATAAGCCAATTGATATAATTCCGGCCCCACCGAGATGGTATTAAGTGTACCGCGAGTTGGATCAATATAAATAAAGTTACAATCGACTTGATCGGTTTGTTTAATAGTATTTAATGCAACCGTATTACGATAATCATAATCAATATGATAATTATCGGCCAACATTGTTTTTTGCAAACGCTTTTGATCATCGAAGATATAAGTACATAATAATTTGCTATTACTATCAGGATTGAGAATGATTTGAATCGTGTCATCACTACGTGTTAATTGATAGACATTCCCTGAATTGAGACAATGCAGTTGTAATAATCGCCCTTTACTATCATAGATAAAATCTAATTCATCGCCTTTGGCATTTAAGCGTTTAATGAGTTTTCCGTTTAAATCATACACTTCACGGGTGCGAGTTGCTCGGTCAAACCAAACCCATTGATTACGCACTTCATCCAAGGTAAAAAATGGCGTGCCATTTGCATGGGCCGGGGCGGCGTAAAAGAGGGCATTGTCCCCTGACATTTGGGTATAGGTGGTTTGATGACCATCGCCCTCGATCAATTCTATGGTGGGTGAAGCTTTGGTGGGAAATTTAGTAATTCGTTTATCTTGCGAAAAATGCCAAGACTCTGCTGGCGATGCCGCCATACTATTGTAAGTCATATAGAGGTCGAGTTGACCTATCGATTCTTCGATTGAGATAACATGATCGCGGACAATTAAATTGCCATTACCCAGATTGGCAAAGACTGCAACCTTTGCGGTGCCAATTGGTTTTACAGGTAACACCGTCCCTTGTTGGGAGAGTGAAGTGTAGCCTAGGCCTAATCCTTTACCAAAAACGGGCGTAATTTGATACGAGAACATAGTTAACTCCATTTAAAAATTTCAGGGATAAAAATATTTTCTATTATTATTTAGTAATTCATTTTCCTTGCTTGTAAATCAGCCTCATGACAACTGGATTCTGATTCCTCATTTGTTTCAGATGTATCGGTGCGTAGCTGGGGATTATTTGGTCCGCTTGTCGATGTAGTTTGAAGCATGGACATACTACCACGACCAAACCATCCAAACAAGCGATAACCAGACTGTGATGGCTGCGACTGTGATACCGGTTCAGTATATGTCAGTTGTTGTTGTGACTGATGCGTTGCCATGTTAACTGGCGCAGTTGTTATGCCATAACTATCTATAATGCTAGACATAAGATTCACTATATAGCGCAGCAATAAATATAATGCGATCAAGGCCAGGATTATATTTGCCGGTGTTGCTGCGGCCAACATTACATATTGTAAATTATTGCCGGATGCATTATTTAAATTACAATTATCTGCACAATCCTCACCATCTGCTAATAAATTTGTTACGGGCGTGCTTAGCGTCGTAGCAGATTGTTCAAGCCAAGACAATGGCTGTTCAAGCACTGCCTCATAATCAATAGGTTGTAACTGTGACCCCGATGACACCACACAATTTTCTGGGTTAACGAGATCTTCTACAAACGGATTATCCGTCAATTCAAAATCACCAAGACTGATATTCGCCGGTGTAAATGTACGACATAATAATCTGGCTTGCTCATCTTCAAGCCCGACATTTTCTAATATCACTTTTTGAATATGACTTGCAGGTACGCCTCGGGTTAATGCGCGGCGTTGATTTAAACTTAAATGTGCGCGACCATAATCAATCATATCAGGGACTCCTCGCACTAGGTTAACGGCTAATTCATCGGTATTATCACCTAACGGTACACCTTTGGATGAAAAGACTTGTAACCGGGTCTCTGATAAATGTTGAAATAAGGGATACAGACTTGCGCCATTGACATGGGCATAATCAAGTATTAACACAGATGTATTACTTTTTATTAAACTTTCCGTTAATGACTCTACAAAACTATCACTCAATAGATTGTGACCAAGGTCAATCTTATCTGCCCTTGCTAACCAAGTTATAAAGGATTGACTTCCATGTTGGATATCATTATTAGCTAAGACTATTGCCTGCATGGGTATTTGCGTTTGATTAAATACTTGTGCAAGTTGATGCGTCTGTTGATCAGTTAATTCATTATGACTGAGATTAATATTTGTCAATACAGGCATTTTGCCAATAAATGCCAAGGTATCATCAAAGCCCTCACCTTGCTGCACCATTTGGTTATCTGAAAAATCCAACTCACGAATATTTGGAAAATCATGCCGCCTAATCAGTGCCATTGCCTCAGGTGTAAAATTCAGATTGGCGATACCCAACACAGCAATATCGGAATTCGCGACCCGCTCCATAAAATAGACCACCGCTTCAGCTGATAGATAATTATTTTCACTGATACTAAGCTCTGTAAAATTTGCTTGAGGTATGGTATTCGCCAAGGCAATCAAAACAGTATCGGTTAATTGAGTATTGACAGCACGCAGACTTTGCAAACTTGAATTTGTCATGTGGCTAAATAAGCTATCCGCATCCACGCTCGCAAAAATTGGATTGTGACTGACATCCAGATGACTGATGTCACTATCAGCTATCACCAAATTTAATTCTTTCGCGGTTGTAGCGCCAAAATTATTATCGCTTAGATTGATGTTTGCTACTTCGGTGGCGTTAATCATATAACCTAATGCAGGACTCGCATCGTCACCAATAAAATTACCTGACACATCAACAACCTTCAAGGCAGGCAATTCAGCCAAACGGTCAAATAAAATAGTGCCGCCATTGTCTTGGATATTATTATCAACCAGCGACACCACACTCAAGGTTGGTTGTGAAGTATTGAAGCCGTTCGTCACAAGGCCGACTTGCTGATCGGCAAGTCCTGCCCCATTGATATGCAAGGCATCAATTTGCTGATTTTGTAAAAACTGATTTACTCGAATAATCTTTTCATCTTCAGGTGACATATTTTTTGAATTGCTTTGTGACAAATCAAGCTTGCTTAAGCGTTGCATGCCCATACCTTCAAAACTGTCCCACAAGGCATCCCAATCAGTAATCGACCAGCTTAACCAATCACTACGCGATAAATCGATATAGTGAATTTCATCACTAAAACGTGCGATTCGGTTTTCTAACTTGGCAATTATCTTTGCGGGTGGCAAATGACTTGCTAATAGATTATCTAAACAAGCTTGCGGCGAAAAAATATCATTGAGATAGACAAAGTCCCAATCACCACAGACACTACAACTATAATCTCCCAGTCGTGCGACGAAGGATTTGATGCGATTATCAGGACAGCTACGTAACACGTCTACCAAGCGCTCTATTTTGAAAAAGCCCATTTCAAATAGCCGCACCGCGGTAAATCCACCCGCTGCTAACATGATTAATGATGGGATGATAAATAATAAATTAAAGATAGTCGCCGATTGCTTACCTAAAGAACTTAATTCTTTATTCGCTTGCAGATAAGTCAATAAATCTTGCCGGCTACGAAACGTCGCCAAGCGCTCTAATTCATCAAGAAAGCCTAACACGTTAGAATTTACAGTATGATATTGTTGAAAATGATGACGGTTTTCGGAATAAATCAAATTGGCCATCACATGGATCGCCCTGGCGCCAGTTATACCGCCCTGGTTTGCCAAGTCAGAAATGCAATTTAACAATTGCTGACGGTAATCTGACGATAATTTACCATTCCATAATAAATTTAATTCCGCACGATCAAGTTCCATATTGACTGCCGACCATGGATTGAGTTGCGCTAAATCGGCTAATAAAGTCTTGCGATCCGAATCGCTTGTTAAACGATCTAATCTAGGTGGCATACGTAAATGAATATAGCTATAACGCAACCAATTTAATAAACCAGTGGCAACTGGCGCCGTGAAAAATGCAATAAGACCTAACCAACTACGATAATCTAATACTAAATCGCCACCCATTTGGGATGATAATGAATCTTGATTGCTGGATGTGCCTAATAATAAAGTATCCATGCTGTTACCATAAGTTGGTTGATCATCAATAGAATCCAACAGCAGTTGATAAAAATCGTAGGATAATAGACTTAAAAATCCAAGTGGCCAAAGGTATTTAAAACTAAAATTCGCACCCTGAGTAAAACGTTGATAGGCATGCACCAAGTGCAGACGTGAATTAGGGGTATAGTCAGGATATTCATCATCGCGATTGATTGAATATGCTAAGGCATTAAAAATAGCTTGCTGTCGAAACTCAGGATCATTAACATCTTCTGGTAATGCGTGACGCAAATAGTGAGGAATATTTTCAGATGTGATTTGATATTCATCTTTAGTAGCAAATACATCATCGTCGTCATCAACTAGCGTGTGAATTTCCTCATCGTCATCTTCAAACGCGCCGTAATCAGTATCTCCAACTGCACTGTACTTTAAACCTTTGCCTCGCTGCATAAGTACTGCATTTTCATCTGACTCACCCATGGCATCCATGGACATATCATCTGCAAAATATGGGTCATTCGTGCGATCAATTTCAGTTCGCAAACGTTCCAAATAATGGGGTGCACCCAAAGGCGAACTGGTATAACGCAAAGTATCTCGGAAAGAATTAACGATTTGGCGCAATATACGACCCGAACGAGAATTCGGCTTAAATACCAAGCGCAGCGCTAAATAATTTAAATCCAAAAAGCGGATGATTGTTCGACTGGAAAAATTGCTAATGCTATTGAATAAACGTGTAAGTACTCTAGGATATCGCATACATTAGTCCCTTAATGTTAATTACGGAATTTGGGCATTTTCAATTGGCTAAGAACCAATTAAATCCATTTAAATGAATTGGGTTGCAATTCATGTTGGGATAGATTACCTGATTGGCAATATTTTGTCAAGAGTATTTTATGGACTGACGGGAACTACCTAATCTTCTCCCCGCCTAGTAAAAAATATTTTTCATAACAGTCAGTTATCATTATACTGTTAATAAATCCTTAAGCTTGGTTGTTATAAAATAAGCCATCACTCATAGAGGATAATATGTATGGGCAGGGTTTCAATAGTACCGAAAATGCCTGTTAGCTTTAGCTTTCGTAGTCGTCATTGTTATAAACGACGCGAACCTAATTACAGCGATAGACAATACTTGACAGGACTTGACAAGCGCATGCCAATCTTGGCCGGCTTTAAGGGAGAGTTTTCCCAAAATTTACTCCATGCCAAAGGCTTAGTCGAAGACCTTGAGTGGTTACAAGTACATATCGGTAAAGAAAATATCGAATTTTTGCCAATGGCTAGCTTGGCCGAGGGCAAGAAAGAAAATGCCCACGCATGGTTTGCTGAACTCAAAAAATTTGAAGCAGCACTTGCAGAGCAAGCGATTCCTGTCACTGAAACTGAAGCAACAAGAAAACTAACCCGTGACGAAAAAGCTCAAGCCCACGAACTATTCTTATTAAAATATTTTTATCAATTATTAATTCATCAAAAGGCGATTGTGCAAGAACAAATTGCCTTATCAATTGCAAATCGTGAACCTAGATCAAAAGTAGCAAACTATATTCAGGACAATCAGTATTATCAAGGTTTGATTAAAGGTATCGCAGAGAATATATTAAAGGCTGCAGGTGAAAATGCATTAGCTGCAATAAATGAAAGATTTATAAAACAGTATCACCCTGCGTATGCAAATTTACTATTACAAACAGATAAACTTATTAAAGAGATGGAAAACGATGGCAATACTGAGTTTCGGAAAGACTTTAATATTATTAAAGATACTTATGACTTAGATTATCGCGCCAAGTTCAGTCAACTATATTTATTAAATGTAGCAATCCATAAACAAATAAAAAATGACTTGTCACAACAAGTAAATAATTTTCGCAAATTGAAACCTATTACTACTAACCTGCGTCGCTTGAGCCGCAGTATGTCTACGGGTTCATTGCCAGCTTTTGACTTATCAAATGGCACAAACATCACAAACGTCGCAACTAGCGCAAATGCTATTATGTTCGATTATCTTCATCGTGGATGGTTTAGTCGAGGCAGTAGTAAAAAACGAATGGAACAAGCCCAGTCAATTATGAACGAGGTTAGCAAACTTGCTAGCGGTGAACTCGAGACTCTGCAATTTTATAAAGATTTGCTTACTAGTAAAGGTGAAATTGAACGTGAACACCGTAATATTTTTCAAAGGTTATTTTGTAAAGTACGGTTACTCATTAAAGTAGAAACGATTTTAGCGCAAATTGAGCAATTAGCGGAAGTTGATCCAACTCTTAAAGAATCCTTAGCTGAAGCTAAGCAAGAACATTTAGCTCAACGTGACCGCAATGATGGACCTCCTCAGTAACTTCCTGATTACTACTCTGTAGCAAAATCATTTGGAATGTATCGCAATGGTATGCACATGGGGTTATATGTGACGGCGGAATATTGTCTATTGATTTGTAAAATTTTACTTGAGGTAATGAAAAATGCATAACCTACGTTATGATGACAGCTCTGAAGAAGACATGGGACCAAGCACTGGTAATAGTAATCCACAAGCTACACCCGTTGTTTTGCCTGATGAAGTCAGAAAGGCCATCAACCAATCCGCAAACAACATTAACGCGATACCGCAAGGCACCAATAATGCCTGGGATGCTTTTTGCATCATTGTGGCAAATGGGCCATTAGCAGTATTAACTAAAGAAGATGACGAATTTTCTCCTGCCAAATCAATAAAAGCACTTTTGATCGAACAGGCATGGCCAAGCCGGCTTGCAAAATTAGCGATTGCATCCCTCCTCGGTACAGCTGCGTGTGTATTTTTTTGGAAACCGGGTGGTAAAGCCGCGTTAAAGATTGCTGATATCATTCATTTAAATGATGTCCCTGTGTTAGGTGGTATATTAACAGAATCTTTGAAACTCGCGATGCAACTTGTTGGCGCCGGTGAAAATTGTACATTGACTGCTTATACCACTTACTTGATCATGGATGATTTGACTCGTCGAGAACCAAATAGTGATTCTCGTAGAAGCAAGTCTTATCTAAAATATAACGATTTAACTATTTTAAATAGATTGACATTAAGACTTAGAGGGGTCTTTAACCATGCCGCCAGTCTCGCAGCAATCTCAACTATATTTTATATTACCTATCTGAACTTAAGTAACGTAAATGCCTTTGTACAATGGGCGGTTGCACTGCTGTCAGCTGCTTCAAACTACGGTCCATATGTTGCAGGAACTTCAGGAATAAAGCTTACGCCTTCAAGGATGGAACCCGCACGCAAAGCCCTGTTATGTTTTATTAAAGAACAAATGAATCGTTTTTTACGGCTGAATAGTGAAACCCAAGCAGCAATGTTAGCCAACTTTAAACAGTATGATGCACAAGATCTTTTATCAAATAATATTGATATGCGCCAAGCAATAGCAATGTTATTTAATATCGCTGCCGAAGCAAGTGAGCGTCAACCTGATGAAGAACTGAATGCGATGATTTATAAACCAAAATCAAGTTTAATAACTGAAATTCTTGAAAATCTAGCAGGTATTGTAACTGCTGCTGGTTCTGCAGGATATGTAAAAGCGTCCTATGATAGCGGTGGAGAAATATCTGCTGCGCATCCAGTTGTGGGTGTGTTTCCCATGGCATTCTCCTTCCTTTCAACGGTTGGATTGGGACATCGCGGTGGGAAGAATACAGCTAATATGGTGATGACTGACGATGTAAATCTCGCGAGACAATATGCGCCTAAGTTAAGATTACTTATAATAATCTTAATCATTTTATGTGGTCCATTTGCAGGTGGGACCAATTTTGAATTAAATTTTGATGGCATGAAAGCATTGCTAGGAGGTTTATTTAATACTTTAGGAATAGGTTCTCAATACTTAAATACCATAGCATTGGCATCTGGAATTATTGGCTTAACCAGTGCTTCTTCTGTTAACAGTAGTTTTACCATTAAAATGTTTGATGACATTTTACTCTATATCGCCAATCAAACTGGTGATGATGAACTAAGAAGACTTATTCAATATCAAGCTGCAATGCGTGATCTTTATCAAGTTATTGAAACAATGACTTCAGAAAATTTTTACGAATTATTAAAAGAAATGCTACAAGATGTTGACCATGATGTTGAGGCAGCACAACCTACTAGTAATGGGCAACCACCACCTAACTTAAGAAAATTAATATTAAACATCCTTGTTAGTCGGCTTAGTCCAGAGCAATATGAAAAACTACGAAAAACAGAAATTTCACGAGAATCAAGAGCTTCACGAAGAACATTTGCAGATGTATTGCCGGAAGTAGATAATGATGAAGCATATGGTAAACCGATGGAATTTCGGTCTGAACCGAGTAAATTATCATCTTGTTGCTTTTTTAGTAATTGTAGCGGTCTCAGACGTAGAAGAGGATATATCTTTAGTGAGGATAACAGTAGTCAAACTTATGGAACTAATGACAAGGGTACAAGTCTTAATGACTTGCGCCATACGTAATGGTTATTCACATTAACATAACGAATTAGTAAGCAACGGCTCATTTTCATCAAAACCACATTGCACAAACGCTGTCATTACGCCTGGGCTGATATAAAAATGTAGCAACTATCTTAAAAGCATCTATATTTTAAATAAAATTCAGACAAAAAAGAAACGCTGAAGCTATCAAAAAGGTAGCTCCAAAGATAGCTAACTTATATCAAGCCGGAGTTAAAAGCCGGCTTATTCCTTTAATGATTAACTCATTAAAGTCGTTGGTTTTGGCTGCCAGTCAACATTATCCCGAACCATTGCATTAAGGGTGATAATGAGCTTTCGAATGCAGGCGACAAGGGCGATTTTTTTTAGTTTGCCCTTGGCTAACAAACGATTGTAATAAGCTTGCATAATAGGGTTATGCTGGGTTGCCACAATGACGGCCATATAAAGGGCCCTACGTACATCCGCTCGGCCGCCCGAGGTTTTACGTTTGCCTTTATATCGTCCGCTGTCCTTATTGTAAGGAGCAACCCCCACAATTGCTGAAATGGCCCCATGAGAGAGCTTCCCAAGCTCAGGAAGTCTAGCGACGAGAGTGATAGCAATAATCTCACCGATACCTTTAACCGTTTTCAATAATGAGACAAGCCTTTGCAGGGATTCATGCTGAGCAATTATATTCTTTGCCTTGGTTTCAAGCTTATCAATTTCCTTTTCAATGGTTTTGAGAACGGTTGTATAAACCTTCCGTTCTATTCTATCAGCACCATCGAGCCGACATTTGTATCGGCACAGGTCCTTAACAAGTTTGGCGCGCGTATTGACAAGCGAGACTAACTTTTCGCGAACAGGGCTTAAAAGCTGAGTTTCTCTAGGTTCAATCACACAGGCAAAGCGAGCACAAATATGCGCATCGGCTTTATCCGTTTTAGCCATAAGCCCCAGGGCGAGTCCGAAATGACGAATGCTTTTTGGGTTATGGACACAGACAGGGAAGCCTTTGGTTTTTAATGCTTTAAATGCGTTACGATGATATTTTGACGTTGATTCCATCAGGATACAGCCAACAGGTTCCTTTAAGGCATTGATAAGTTGTTTAAAACCTGCTTTATCATTTGAAATAACGAACGACTGTTTAGAAGGAAGGATACAGACATCTATTTTATCTTTAGAAACATCCAGTCCGACATAGATTTTAGATAGGGTCTTTGTCATAATATAATCTCCTTGTTTTTCTGCCTTATTCACGAGCTCTAGGGCTCTGGCAACGATACGAAAAAATAAGGAGCGTGTGGTGGTCAGTCTACAGACGACTTCTAGGAGTCAGAGGCGGAACGACCTACCACACGCATTTTATGGCGATCGCCACCGCCATAAAACAGTTATAGAATAACAGATTTGGAAGGAATAAGGGCGGTATCGCGCAGCGATGCCGCCCTACAATGATTTATAACAACGGTTCATATAACACTTCAAGCTCAATCAACATGCAAAGTCTCGTCACCTCTTTGCCAATTACACGGACATAATTCACCGGTTTGCAAGGCATCCAAAATACGCAATACTTCTTTTGGATTGCGTCCAACATTTAAATCCGTGACCATAACAAAGCGAATGATCCCATCTGGATCAACAATAAAAGTTGCACGTTGGGCAACACCTTCATGCGGATCCAAAATTCCAAGTTTACTTGCCAATTCGCGTCTGACATCAGCCAACATTGGAAAGGGTAAATCATGCAATTCTTGCTTATCTTTACGCCATGCCAAATGCACAAATTCAGAATCAACACTCGCTCCAAGGATTTGCGCATCACGCTCAGCAAATTCACCATTTAAATGACCAAACTCCGCTATCTCTGTCGGACAGACAAAGGTAAAATCCTTGGGCCAAAAGAAAAAGACCCGCCATTTATCGGCATAGCTTCGATCATCAATATCTACAAAGGCATGACTGATATCATTGCTGACGGTTGCCTTGACGGAAAATGATGGCAATCTATCACCTACTGTTAACATAACATTACTCCTTACATTTGTTTTAATTGACACTTTAACTTTAGGCCAGGAAGTGCTATATTTAAAATTGATTGTTATAATCATATCAATAGATATAATCTATTAATATATATTGGGTTAAAGCTTATGAATATCCGTGACTTGAAATACCTGGTGACCCTCGCTGAATGCCAGCACTTTGGTAAGGCAGCTGAAATGTGTTTTGTTAGCCAACCGACATTGAGTATGCAAATCAAAAAGCTTGAAGATGAACTGGATGTGCAATTACTCGAACGTAATAATAAATCTGTTATGATCACCCCAGCCGGTCATACCGTCGTAAGCTATGCCAAACAAATCCTGGCAACCGTTGATCAAATCAAGGCTTTCGCCAATTCAGTGAAAAACCCATATGCCGGTGACGTAAAACTAGGTCTGATTCCAACCCTCGGACCTTATCTCTTACCGCATATTGTGGCAAAGCTCCATAAGCAATATCCGGCACTCAACTTTTATCTCGTTGAAGATCAAACCGCCAAGATAGTAGAAAAACTAAAATATGGTGATTTAGATGTGATTATTCTGGCGCTACCGATCGATGGCGATGACTTTCATATTGAACCACTTTTTAAAGAACCTTTTTACTTGGCCGTCAATCAACATCATGCCTGGGCCAAGCGCAAACAGATTAAGCAAGCTGAATTAGGCAATGAAAAGATTTTATTGCTCGAAGAAGGCCATTGTTTGCGTGATCAAGCCTTGGAAATTTGTAATAATAATGCTGCGTTTGAATATAGCAATTTCAAGGCAACAAGCCTGGAGACGCTAAGACATATGATTGCCAGTGGCCTTGGTATGACGTTAATGCCAAAGCTCGCGTGTCGCAAAGATGATAAGGCGATTAACTATGTGCCATTTACTAAGCCTGTACCAGGACGGACGATTGGTATGGCGTGGCGCAAAACAACCGCCCGCCATGAAGTCTTTTTTGAACTTAGTAAATTCATAGGTAATTTGATGACATAATGTTAAAAACTAAATATGCCGATTTAATGATTTAATTATAGTTTTTTTGTGAGGTTTAATATGCTAGAAAATCCTTTTGCCCAATTTGCCGTATGGTATCAAGAGGCGGCTGAACATCCTGATATTATTGATCATACCGCAATGACACTAGCTACCGTTGATAAAGAACATAAACCATCGGCGCGCATTGTTTTATTAAAAGATTTTAATGAACAAGGCTTTAGTTTCTTTACCAATTACTTAAGCCGTAAAGGTGACGAGATTGGACAAAATCCCAATGTGGCATTATTATTTTGGTGGCCGCAATTAGAAAAGCAAATTCGTATCGAAGGCAAGGCAGTAAAAGTATCTGCCACAGAGTCGGATCGATATTTCCAGAGCCGTCCGCGCGGTAGCCAATTGAGTGCCTGGGCCTCAGAACAAAGTATGGTGATAGCAGATCGGGAACACTTGGAACAGCGTTTGGCAGAGTTTGAAGACAAGTTTGGTGAAGGTTTGATTGAACGGCCAAGTCATTGGGGTGGTTATTTGGTTAAGCCTGAATGCATTGAGTTTTGGCAAGCACGTGCACATCGTTTACATGACCGTTTTCAATTTAAATTACATGATGATGTTTGGCAAATGCAGCGTTTGGCACCGTAGCCTTGATATTGCAAGAATTTTATTTGACGGAATGATTTGGGTGTGTTGGATTGGCAGATGCCTTGTCGCGTATTTCAGCATCTCTATCTTTTACTAGGTTTATCGCCGTATGGAGATCTGCATCTCTACGATCAGGGGCTCGAGATAGGCTTGGCAATTCAGCAACAATTGCTTCTTCAGTGATATTTTGATCTAAGCTTTTAATTAACTCTGACAGTACCCCACCAAAATCCACCAGATTTTGTTTTTTAACTTGTATAAAATGACCTATATCTATTACACATTCAGTAACATGAGAATCACTTAAGTGTTCAGCTAAACTAAGCACACAATGACGATAAAAAAGTTTACCAAAAAGTTCGCTGTTGATTTCTTGTCCTTCATTTTTAAATTCGAGCAATTGCAGTAAAACGGCTTTCTTTAAATACTCTACCATTGCATAACATGGAGATGTTTTATGATGATCCATACCCATTCTAAATATACGATGCAACCACTGGATTAAATTTTTGTGTCTTTGATCGTATTTAAATCCGGCATACGAATTCGAACCTGGCCTTTCGCCATTACAAGCAAACATACCAGCACTATTTTGTACTTTTGTTGACTTGGACTTTGTAATTGAGTTTATATCTGCCAAAACTCTTGGTATTTCTTGTTGTAATATCGCAACTTGCTCATCATTACCTGTTCTCGCTTTATAAAGTTCTTTTATTATTTTGATAAGTCTTAAGTGAAATCTAGTAAATAAATTATCACCTAAAGTTGCTGTATAGCCAAATTCAATAAAGCCTTCTAGGTTACCAAGTTGTAAGTGTTTACCTAATATTTTTTTAAAGGTCTTATCCTTTTGCATGTCAGTTAAAATATGCTTAATCTCAGCCAACGAAATAGCCACCGCTGATCGTTGGTTATGCTCTGGATCAGATTGAATTAAATCTTCTTTGGATCTTTCCGCTGACATTTTGTAAAGTGTCTGATAACCATTACTTTCACATTGTTGACTCGCGGTCAGTGAAAAATGTGAAAACAAATGCAAACAAGCAATGAGATCATTTGTGCTAGTAGAATATGCTGATTGAGGCATTGTAGAATAATATTCTAATGCATCAGCTAAAATTATCATTAGCGTGCTGTTATCTTGGGATCGTTCCTCGAAATTTGCGTTAACATCATAAGCTATTTTTTGTGATCGTTCTGAGGGTGTCTGTGTCGGATTACGCATAAAATGTAATATATGGCAAATAAATGATTTATTTAAGCCTTCGAGTTCGTTTATTAATTCTTTTTGAAAAACACCAAGCAGTCTTGTTAAATTGACCATTTGAAATAGCGGTTGCAATTTCTTGGCCGTAATAGATGAAATATCATAAAGTGGTAGGGTTTGCGTTTTAGATAACTGCAATAATTTGGCTTGCGGTAATGGCCGGCATTTTAAGACATTTTCAACGACATGTTGACTAAATTGTTCGGCACTGTACTCAACATCATCTAGTTCTGCATGAATTGTATATATCTTTCCAGGTTCCAATGCTAAAAAGTTGTTTAGATAGGTTTTATTACTTGGATCCTGGCTTAACTGTTTTATAAATTGTCGGCTAAACTCTTGCTTACAAGCGTCAATCCATTGTTGGCGTATGGCACTCAGTCTGGTATTCAAGTCATCTAAAAAAGGAAACATTCTAAGCCTTTTACTAGGGTTGATAATCAATATTTAATTGATAAATATATACTCAAATATAAATATAGCAGTTGAACCTTAACTGAACATTAATATGTTAGCTAGTTCCGTCCGGAAGACGGGGGATTGAAGGCTGAGGATAGAAACTAGAGACTAGGGACTAGAGACTAGAGACTAGGGACTAGAGACTAGGGACTAGAGACTAGAAACTAGAGACTAGAGACTAGAATTGATTTAGAGACCCCCTCACCCTCCCCTCTCCCCCAAGGGGGCGAGGGAAATGTGGGGCCCACCCCTTCGGGGTGAGCAGATATAATATACTATCGCCTTTACAAGCATTATCGCCTTTACAAACATTATCGCCTTGCAAATATTTTCAACATCGCAATTATTATCGGCTTTGGGGGGTTCTACCTCTTATCCCTCGCCCCCTTGGGGGAGAGGGGAGGGTGAGGGGGTCTCTAAATCAATTCTAGTCTCTAGTCTCTAGTTTCTAGTCTCTAGTCCCTAGTCTCTAGTCCCTAGTCTCTAGTCCCTAGTCTCTAGTCCCTAGTCTCTAGTCCCTAGTCCCTAGTTTCTAGTCTCTAGTCCCTAGTCCCTAGTCTCTAGTCTCTAGTCTCTAGTCCCTAGTCCCTAGTCCCTAGTCCCTAGTCCCTAGTCTCTAGTCTCTAGTCTCTAGTTTCTAGTCTCTAGTTTCTAGTCTCTAGTCGGCTTCGAGGATCTCTAATAAAAAAAAACCCACACCTTGCGGCATGGGTTTAGAGTTGAATATGAGACCTGGCAATGTCCTACTTTCACATGACGAATGCCACACTATCATCGGCGCTGAGCAGTTTCACTTCTGAGTTCGAGATGGATTCAGGTGGTTCCTGCTCGCTATGGTCACCAGATCAGGCATTTAGACTTCAGGCTGCGCATACTTCTACGCGTACGCACGCTCGCCTAAAATCTCCATGCCTCATCTGATGAGGCTAAAACAATTTCAGTAAGACTGCTGGGGCCTAAGGGAACCAATACACATTCGTTCCAATAGTACGTCCAATTCAAAACTACTTGGGTGCTATAGAGTTAAGTCTCTCGGCCAATTAGTACGGGTTAGCTCAACACGTTACCGTGCGTACACACCCCGCCTATCAACGTCGTCGTCTTCAACAGACCTTTAGTGACTTTCGTCAAGGGAGATCTCATCTCGAGGTGGGCTTCCCGCTTAGATGCTTTCAGCGGTTATCCCGTCCGTACTTAGCTACCCGGCAATGCTTCTGGCGAAACAACCGGTACACCAGAGGTACGTCCACTCCGGTCCTCTCGTACTAAGAGCAGAACCTCTCAAATCTCCAACGCCCACGGCAGATAGGGACCGAACTGTCTCACGACGTTCTAAACCCAGCTCGCGTACCACTTTAAATGGCGAACAGCCATACCCTTGGGACCGGCTACAGCCCCAGGATGTGATGAGCCGACATCGAGGTGCCAAACACCGCCGTCGATATGAACTCTTGGGCGGTATCAGCCTGTTATCCCCGGCGTACCTTTTATCCGTTGAGCGATGGCCCTTCCATTCAGAACCACCGGATCACTAAAACCAACTTTCGTTCCTGCTCGACTTGTCTGTCTCGCAGTCAAGCTCCCTTCTTGCTCTTGCACTCTACGCATGATTTCCGACCATGCTGAGGGAACCTTCGTGCTCCTCCGTTACTCTTTGGGAGGAGACCGCCCCAGTCAAACTACCCACCATACACTGTCCTCAATCTCGATTAGAGACCTAAGTTAGAACTTCAAATCTATCAGGGTGGTATTTCAAGGTCGGCTCCAGCAAAGCTTGCGCCTCACCTTCAAAGCCTCCCACCTATCCTACACAAATACATTCAAAGTCCAGTGTAAAGCTATAGTAAAGGTGCACGGGGTCTTTCCGTCTAGCCGCGGGTACACTGCATCTTCACAGCAAATTCAATTTCACTGAGTCTCGGGTGGAGACAGCGTGGCCATCGTTACGCCATTCGTGCAGGTCGGAACTTACCCGACAAGGAATTTCGCTACCTTAGGACCGTTATAGTTACGGCCGCCGTTTACCGGGGCTTCGATCAAGAGCTTGCACCCCATCACTTAACCTTCCGGCACCGGGCAGGCGTCACACCCTATACTTCCTCTTTCGAGTTTGCAGAGTGCTGTGTTTTTAATAAACAGTCGCAGCCACCTGGTCACTTCAACCTCCTTCGGCTCCAGTCGTAAAGACCTTCACCTAACAAAGGCGCACCTTCTCCCGAAGTTACGGTGCTATTTTGCCTAGTTCCTTCACCCGAGTTCTCTCAAGCGCCTGAGTATTCTCTACTTGTCCACCTGTGTCGGTTTCGAGTACGGTTCTAACGGGCCTATCGCTTAGAGACTTTTCCTGGAAGCAGGGCATCAGTCACTTCCAACAAGACCAAAGCCTTGTCGTCGTCATCACGCCTCAGGATTAACGTGAACCCGGATTTGCCTAAGTTCACTCCCTACACGCTTAAACCAGAACTACCAATCTCTGGATGACCTAGCCTTCTTCGTCCTCCCTTCGCAGCTCGCTAAAGTACAGGAATCTTAACCTGTTTCCCATCAACTACGCTTCTCAGCCTCGTCTTAGGGGCCGACTTACCCTGCGCCGATTAACGTTGCGCAGGAAACCTTGGACTTTCGGCGTGCGGGCTTTTCACCCGCATTATCGTTACTTATGTCAGCATTCTCACTTCTGATACCTCCAGCAAACCTCCCGGTCTACCTTCATCAGCTTACAGAACGCTCCTCTACCATCTAGAGACTAGACACTAGAAACTTGATACTAGATGCGTGCCCTCAACTTTGCGCTATAACGTTTCTCTATGCCTCTCAACATCCGTCCAATTTCTTGGTAGGCTTTGTTAAAATGCATATATTCAACTTCAGTTAAATAACCTAAGTCTTTCGAAAAGCTTAACCATACCCGTACTTCATCGCATGAACCTATCGCCATTTTTACGTAGTGCCTAACTTCTGCAATACTCGATTGTCGACCCATCCCTTCCGCTATATTTACCGGAATTGATTTCGTCGACCTACGTAATTGACTTGCCAATTCATACTGTTCGTACTTCGGATACTTTAAACTTGCCTTATGGACTTCTAGCGCTAAGCGATACGCTCGTTTATAAACTTCCAAGTTATAATAAACCATCCTTGTCTCCTTCTAGTTTCTAGTCTCTTGTGTCTAGTCTCTAGATCCGCAGCTTCGGTGTGTTGTTTGAGCCCCGGTACATCTTCCGCGCAGGCCGACTCGACTAGTGAGCTATTACGCTTTCTTTAAAGGGTGGCTGCTTCTAAGCCAACCTCCTAGCTGTCTAAGCCTTCCCACATCGTTTCCCACTTAACAACAACTTCGGGACCTTAGCTGGCGGTCTGGGCTGTTTCCCTTTCCACGACGGACCTTATCACCCGCCGTGTGTCTCCTACGGTAAAATACGCAGTATTCGGAGTTTGCATCGGGTTGGTAAGCCGAGATGGCCCCCTAGCCGAAACAGTGCTCTACCCCTGCAATTCATCCCGTAAGGCGCTACCTAAATAGCTTTCGAGGAGAACCAGCTATCTCCGAGCTTGATTAGCCTTTCACTCCTAGCCACAGCTCATCCCCTAATTTTTCAACATTAGTGGGTTCGGACCTCCAGTTCGTGTTACCGAACCTTCATCCTGGCCATGGCTAGATCGCCCGGTTTCGGGTCTACTACTAGCGACTAAGCGCCCTATTCAGACTCGGTTTCCCTTCGGCTCCCCTATTCGGTTAACCTTGCCACTAACAGTAACTCGCTGACCCATTATACAAAAGGTACGCAGTCACTAGACTAGATACTAGAAACTAGATTCTAGAAACTTCGGCCCTGAACCAACTTGAGCGCATCTTTACTTCTAAGACACGCAGTCCTTTCAGCCGCCTAGTCTCTTGTTTCTAGCGTCTAGTATCTAGCCTAGCTCCCACAGCTTGTACGCACGCGGTTTCAGGTTCTATTTCACTCCCCTAAACGGGGTTCTTTTCGCCTTTCCCTCACGGTACTGGTTCACTATCGGTCAGTAGGGAGTATTTAGCCTTGGAGGATGGTCCCCCCATATTCAGACAGGATTTCACGTGTCCCGCCCTACTCATTATCGCGTCAATAAGCCTTTCGTATACCGGGCTATCACCGTCTTTGGCCCGGCTTTCCAGCCGGTTCTACTAAACTTATCAACACTTCATGGGCTAACCCCCGTTCGCTCGCCGCTACTAAGGGGATATCGGTTGATATCTCTTCCTCCGGGTACTTAGATGTTTCAGTTCCCCGGGTTCGCTTCTACACCCTATGAATTCAGGTGCAGATAACCTATTAATAGGTTGGGTTGCCCCATTCGGAAATCCCCGGCTCAACGTTTGGTTGTCAACTCCCCGGGGCTTATCGCAGACTTACACGTCCTTCTTCGCCTCCTACTGCCTAGGCATCCACCACATGCGCTTACTTCCTTAACTCTATAGCCCCAAATAGTCTCTTTAGCAGATGAACTCTTCCGACTTCACCGCCAAACCACACTATCCAGCGCTACAATTCGCTTGATTTCAATTGTACCCAGCAGTCTTACCTAATTGTTAAAGAACATTCTCTTTCGAGAACACAGAATTATGCTTTTACCTGTCGCAAAGCATACCCCTCTGCTCTCTCTTAAAATAACCTACACTTCTTGTCTCTTGCGCCAGCCTTCGCTAAAAATTCCCTCTTCTGGCTTCTGTCATCCGGCTTCCTTACTTGGTGGAGCTAGTCGGGATCGAACCGACGACCCCCTGCTTGCAAAGCAGGTGCTCTCCCAGCTGAGCTATAGCCCCATGCTAGATACTAGACACTAGAAACTTGAGACTAGAGGCTCATCTCGCTTCGCCCTTGACTCTAGTTTCTAGTCTCTCGCCTCTAGTCTCTAGACTGGTGGGTCTGGGAAGACTTGAACTTCCGACCTCACCCTTATCAGGGGTGCGCTCTAACCAACTGAGCTACAGACCCAAAAACTCATCCCTTACCTTTCTTAAACACAGCAAGATATACATCCATGATCCAGAAAGGACTAAGAACGCTCAGATTTTGGATGATTTTAGGCGAAAAATCGATGAAAAAGCGCAGTGTACATACGAGTACATGAGCATTTTGAAGAGATTTTTCGCCTAAAAGCGCCAAAATATGGGCGTTCACATCGTTCCTGAATAGTCACAATAAAACACAATGTACGTGGACACTTAACGCCATCACTTAATCAATATAAGGAGGTGATCCAGCCACAGGTTCCCCTACGGCTACCTTGTTACGACTTCACCCCAGTCATGAACCACACCGTGGTAAGCGCCCTCTAAAAGTTAGGCAACCTACTTCTGGTGCAGCCCACTCCCATGGTGTGACGGGCGGTGTGTACAAGGCCCGGGAACGTATTCACCGCAGCATTCTGATCTGCGATTACTAGCGATTCCAGCTTCATAGAGTCGAGTTGCAGACTCCAATCCGGACTACGAACAGCTTTGTGAGATCCGCTCCATCTCGCGATTTCGCTTCCCTCTGTACTGCCCATTGTAGCACGTGTGTCGCCCTACCCATAAGGGCCATGATGACTTGACGTCATCCCCACCTTCCTCCGGTTTAACACCGGCAGTCTCCCTAGAGTCCCCACCCGAAGTGATGGTAACTAGGAACAAGGGTTGCGCTCGTTACGGGACTTAACCCAACATCTCACGACACGAGCTGACGACAGCCATGCAGCACCTGTCACTGGGTTCCCGAAGGCACTCTCTTATCTCTAAAAGATTCCCAGGATGTCAAGAGTAGGTAAGGTTCTTCGCGTTGCATCGAATTAAACCACATGCTCCACCGCTTGTGCGGGCCCCCGTCAATTCCTTTGAGTTTTAACCTTGCGGCCGTACTCCCCAGGCGGAGAACTTAACGCGTTTGCTGCGCTACTGAGACCTCATGGGCCCCAACAGCTAGTTCTCATCGTTTACAGCGTGGACTACCAGGGTATCTAATCCTGTTCGCTACCCACGCTTTCGCGCCTCAGCGTCAGTTGAAGTCCAGGTGGCCGCCTTCGCCACTGGTGTTCTTTCCGATATCTACGCATTTCACCGCTACACCGGAAATTCCGCCACCCTCTACTTCACTCTAGACTCGCAGTTTCAAATGCCATTCCCAGGTTAAGCCCAGGGCTTTCACATCTGACTTACAAATCCGCCTACGCGCCCTTTACGCCCAGTAATTCCGATTAACGCTTGCACCCTCTGTATTACCGCGGCTGCTGGCACAGAGTTAGCCGGTGCTTATTCTTTGGGTAACATCACCGTCTAGACACTAGACTCTAGAAACTAGATACTACAAGCGAAATCCTTAGCTCTACGCTAGCTTCCACTTCTTAGCTTCTTACTAGTCTCTAGTCTCTAGAACCTAGTATCTAGACGGCGTTCTCCCCAACTAAAGTGCTTTACAACCCGCAGGCCTTCTTCACACACGCGGCATCGCTGGATCAGGGTTGCCCCCATTGTCCAATATTCCCCACTGCTGCCTCCCGTAGGAGTCTGGGCCGTGTCTCAGTCCCAGTGTGGCTGACCATCCTCTCAGACCAGCTACCGATCGTCGCCTTGGTAAGCCTTTACCTTACCAACTAGCTAATCGGACGTAAGTTCATCCTAAAGCGCCCGAAGGCTTTCCTCCTCAGAGGCTATGCGGTATTAGCCCGAGTTTCCCCAGGTTATCCCCCACTTTAGGCTAGATCCCTACGCATTACTCACCCGTCCGCCACTCGCCAGCATCTTAGCAAGCTAAGATCTGCTGCCGTTCGACTTGCATGTGTTAAGCGTGCCGCCAGCGTTCAATCTGAGCCAGGATCAAACTCTTCACTTTAAACAGTTTAATCCTGTCAATGTGCCGATGGGAAATTCATCGTTAATGCACATCAACATTTACAAGTAAATTTTACTTCGCTTATCAAGCGGCCTAAGCCTCTCTAGCAGCGAATATCTCAAGTTTTGACGCAAGTGCCCACATACATTGTGTTTCTGCATATATTCCAACAAATCACTTAATGTCGGTATCGCTTCGCGATTCCGACCTACAGCGATTCGTCTTCGTGTATGTGTGCAGGCTATTCTATTTGTTAAAGAGCCTGGCGATAATCGCCAGCAAAGTTGGAGCATTTTATACGCCTCAGAATATTTGTCAATGGGTATTTTGCATTTCGCAAAAATGTTTTTTTAGACCTTTGACCAAGCCCTCAACATGGGGTATCGTAAAATATAATCTAGCGATAGGACTTGCGCATTCATCTTACTTAGCATCATTTTTCGTAAGCCCTGTAGGAGAAAAAATGTCTGCAAAGAAAACAAAGTTGCCTGACTTTGAGTCAGCTCTCAAAGAACTCAACACCCTTGTCGAAGAGATGGAACAAGGTGGTTTATCATTAGAACAATCGCTTAAACATTTTGAGCGCGGGATAAACTTGACTAGGCAATGCCAGCAAGCCTTAAAAGAGGCTGAACAAAAGATTAAAATACTGACTGAAGAAAATGGCGAGGAGCAATTGCATGATTTTACCATCGTTGATGAAGAGGATTAACAAACTATTATAAGTCAGCAATTGGAAGCTGCTGCTGATTATAGGATTAACAGCAACCAAGAGAGAGAATCGTCATGAAAACTCTACAACCCATTCGTGTTGGTATAGTTGGTACTGGATATATATCGCGCCATTTTTATATGACTTTTCATGCACGCGCCGAAATAGAAATCACTCGCGTGCTAACTAGACGACCCATTGCAAGCTGTGGTGAATATCCAAATCGTGATATCTTAACCAATAATTTAGATGATTTGCTTGATCATTGTGATCTAGTTTATGAATGCAGTGGCGATGCAATTTACGCACATGATGTGATTGCCAAGGCTATTGCACAAGTAAAACCAGTCGTTACCACCAATTCTGAGTTTCATGTCACCACCGGTTCTTATTTTGCCGGACAAAATATGCTGACCGAGGCCGAAGGTGATCAACCAGGTGCACTTGCTGCGTTACATCACCGCGCGGTAGAAATGGGTTTTACACCATTGGCATATTGCAATATGAAAGGCTTTTTAAATCATACTCCGACAGAAAAGGAAATGACTTATTGGGCTGGCAAGCAAGGTATTTCATTAACTAACGTTACCTCTTTTACCGATGGGACCAAGATCCAAATCGAACAAGCATTGGTGGCTAATGGTCTTGGTGCAACCTTCGCCAAACCAGGAATGATCGGCCTTGAAGAAAGTGATATTGATCAAGCGGCCATTGAATTTGCCAAACAGGCAAAAAAGATCGGTAAGGCGCTGAGTGACTATGTAATTTTTCCCGGGGCACCGCATGGTGTATTTCTGGTTGCTGAACATGATCCAGCACAAGCGCCCATGTTACGTTATGTTAAATTAGGCGATGGGCCGTTTTATATATTACGCCAAGATGCAATCTTATTACATCTTGAGGTATTTCGAACCATATGCCAGTTTTATCATAATCGCAAAGTCTTACTCGATAACTCTGTCACACCTGAGATCAATGTTGTTACCGTTGCTAAACAATCATTTAATAAAGGTGACACGATAAAACAAGGCATTGGCGGCTTCGATGTGCGAGGTCTAGGGGTCAAAATCCGTGATTATCCTAATGCTGTTCCGATTGGTTTAATCGCCAATGCACAAATCAAACGTACCCTTGAGCCGAATCAAATTATAACGTTCGACGATATTGAATTACCTGAGTCACAGGCATTAAATGCATGGCATGAGATTTTGCAAAATGTATTGGCAACGCAGACGAATAATGATGCAGTTGAAATTGTCTGATGTAGCGCAAAAAAATCATATAGCGGGAACACTTTTCATGCTTTGATCATGGTGCTACGATCAAATTTGATCAATGAATAATGACAAATTTAGTAAATAAAAACTTGCGACTTAACCCCCTCACTAGTTTTACGAGTGCTCCAGTCACTTATTGATGACCTCACCTTTAAAAAATCCCTTGCAATCTTTGGAACTCCAAATTGCAAAAGTAATACCTTTTGGTGTTAACTTTTGTTGGTGGATATAAACCTTTTGCGACCATTTTTTCCCTTGATAAATGCCTGACATGATTGCATGAATATCTATAAAATAAAGTTTGTTTCGCGTCGTTTGGTCGTAATTATTATATTTTAGTTTTACTTTATTTTTTGCGATCGCGCCTTCACGTAAAATATTTTGTACGGTGGTTTTAAGGACATCCGGGGAATGACTTTCACAGAAGGCTTGGCTGATATTCTTACGGTTAGGCATTACGCCATAAAAAGTCGCTTGCCAAACGACGGATGATTTTTTCTTATGGGCATTGGCATAAGGTAGAAACAAACAAAAGATAATTATACCAGTAATAAATATGCATATTGCACGCATGGAAGTTATCATGGTGTCCTTTCCCCCTAGTTAGATAGTATTATCCTAGAATCGGCAGTTGAAATCTATTACGAGCGCTTAAGCTACTGAAGATACAGGCGATTTTTGCAAAATTTTTTTCACCGTACGGGTAAGTACTGCCTCAAAAAATTTTGCAAAAATCACCTGTATCTTCATTAGCTTAAGCGCTCTCACTACAATTTCAACTGCCGATTCTAGGATTATTAAATCACTTTGAATTAACAATATCAACTAATTCAACTTGATCAATACTTACATCCAAGCCTAAAAAGCGTTTGGCCACGGCAGCAAATTGTTCAGGGGCATCGGTTACGAGAAATTGTAGTTTGCGATTGTTGCCATTATTGAAAAGGCGTTTTTGATCCAAGGTCTTGGCAACTGCCTCAGCGGTTGTTTGGGCGGAATCAATAATCTTAATGCGGTCACCAACTGTACGTTTTATTGAGGGATAAAGCACTGGGAAATGGGTACATCCCAAGACGAGACAGTCAATATCTTTAGCTTCAGGTTGCTCAAGCATCAAACCCAAGTAGCGATTGGCAACTGCATCGGTAATCGGATCATCTAACCAACCTTCTTCTGCCAAAGCGACAAACATGCGACAGCTTTGACTAAAGATTTTGGCTTCAGGACGAAGTTTGGCTATCGCATTGTGATAGCCTTTGGCCTTGACTGTAGCTTCAGTGGCAATCACACCAATGTGGCCACTGGCAGAAGCTGCACAGGCAGCTTGGGCGCCCGGTTCGACAACACCAATAATCGGGAGCTCAGGATAAGCCTTCATAACCGCCTGCAAACCTAAGGTTGACGCTGTATTACAGGCGACAACCAGACATTTGACGCCACGCGATAATAAGAAATCAGTCGCTTGCAAACTATATTTGGCAATGGTATCTGGGCTTTTGGAACCATAAAACAGCCGTGCGGTATCGCCTAAATAGAGATAGGATTCATCGGGTAAGGCTTGCATCATGGCTTGTAAGACGGTGAGTCCGCCTACCCCAGAGTCAAAAACCCCAATCGGTAACTTATGATTTTTGTGGTTCATTACTTATTATCCGCGTCGATGTTAAGTTTGAATTATTTAGCTATCATCAATGTTTAATTGTTTAGTTAAACTTACTACCACACACATAAGTATGGCATAAAATTTTGTAATTTGTTATGGCGAATATAATAATTTTAACCCCGTCGGCGAATATTTTGAATGGGAATACTCACCTCGTCGGCGGCGAACTGTTCAAACTCGCTGATCTTTTCAGTGCCCCAGGCATGACCATAGATCACTTCAAAGGTCGCCGGGATTTTATTATCAATGCGTAATCCCTCATATGCCTTAATCATTTCCTGAAATCGATGTTTACCGGTTAAGCTCGAGCGTCGCCCCGGGTTAAGATTTTGTAACGCCTGATGCTTTAATTCGCGAAATAAATCCAAAACTTTTTTATAGCGTAAGACATAATTATCAACATCTAACACCGGTGCCGAAAAACCGGCTTGCATTAAGCCATCACCAATATCATGCACATCATAAAATACATTCACATGCACTGCTTCATCAGCCGCTGCAAAACTTTGACGTAATTCTTTTAATGTATCTGGACCATAGGTTGAAAAAAACAAAGCGCCTTCCGGACGCAACACCCGTTGCCACTCACGAAAAATCAGTTGATAATCTGCTGCCCAAAATTGTATTGCATTGGCAAAGATCATATCCATACTATTATCGGAAAATGGTAATTGATAACCATCATAAGCAAGAAAAGTTTGTTTACTGCGCCATTGCTTTTGGCTTTTAGCATGTCGTAACATTGATATTGATGGGTCTATGGCAATAACGTTTGCCTTAGTAAATCGCTTGCTTAATAAGCGACTAGTGATGCCCGTCATGGCACTAATATCTAAAATACATTTAGGCGCCAAATTAATGACATCCAATCGCGATAACATATGTTTGGCAATGGTTTGCGGTAACACAGCCACATCCGCAAAATGATCCACAGCACGATGAGCAAAGCGTTGATAATGCGTACGTAATATTGCTTGTGGTGTTTGTGTCATATAACTAATGATTTGATATATTAAATTATTTAGTACCGCCAACGGTAAGCTTATCGATCTTCATCGTTGGTTGGCCGACACCAACGGGGACCCATTGCCCCTCTTTACCGCAAGTGCCAACACCGGTATCCAATTGCAAATCATTACCGACCATGGAAACTCGCGTCAAGACATCCGGGCCATTACCAATAATCGTTGCACCTTTAACCGGTTTGGTCGGTTTGCCATCTTCAATCAAATACGCCTCTGATGCCGTAAACACAAATTTACCGGAAGTAATATCCACTTGACCACCACCAAAGTTAACCGCATATAAACCTTTTTTGACAGATTTGATAATTTCCTCCGGCGAATATTTGCCGGCAAGCATATAGGTATTAGTCATGCGTGGCATCGGTAAATGGGCGTAAGATTCACGCCGTCCATTACCGGTTGGTGCCACCCCCATTAATTTGGCATTTAACTTATCTTGCATATAGCCTTTCAAAATACCATTTTCTATTAACACCGTGCATTCGGTTGGGGTGCCCTCGTCATCAACATTCAGTGAACCACGTCGACCAGGTAAAGTGCCATCATCGACCACGGTGCACTCGGGTGTTGCTACCCGTTGTCCAATGCGACCACTAAAGGCGGAACTGCCTTTGCGATTAAAATCACCTTCTAAACCATGGCCGATGGCTTCGTGCAATAATACCCCGGGCCAACCAGGGCCTAATACCACTGGCATTGTGCCAGCCGGTGCAGCTTCAGCGTCAAGATTGACAAGCGCCTGGCGCACCGCCTCTTTGGCATAGTCGCCTGCCTTGTCACCATCGAGAAAATAATGATAATCGGTACGCGCACCACCACCCATAGTGCCGCGTTCACGCCGTCCCTTGTCTTCGGCGATCACATTAACATTGAGCCGCACCAATGGTCTGACATCGGCAGCAATCTGGCCATCACTATTAATGACTAACACCACATCATGCAAACCGCTAAGTGTGACCATCACTTGTGATACGCGCGAGTCTTCGGCACGGGCGATTTGATCCAATTTTTGTAATAACTCTATTTTGTCTTGCTCCGTCATACTGGAAAGAGGGTTTAACGCGGGATATAAATCTAAGCCTTTGACATTAGAGACCACTTTGATTTGACCGCCACCGTGTTTAGCAATACTACGGGCGGCACCGGCAGCCTGTTCCAAGGCAGTTAAATAAACGTCGTCTGAATAGGCAAAGCCAGTTTTTTCACCGCTGATCGCGCGCACCCCAACGCCGCGCTCAAGGTCAAAACTACCCTCTTTGACAATGCCATCTTCCAAGGCCCAGGTCTCTTCATGGGTCTCTTGAAAGTAAAGGTCTGCCGTATCCACGGCATGGCCCAACATACCACCAAGGATTCGAGTTAGCTCGGCTTCTGAGAGATCAGCGGGTGCCAATAACACGTTACGGGCAATGTCTATGATGTGGCTTTTAGTCATGAAACATCCTTTAGTGATAAAGCTGGTTAAATGTCAGCATCGGCTTTGCGATAGCCAGGTACACGTATATTACGTATATATATTACGATATATATGACTACTAACCATTAGCTGTAATAAAAAATTAATCATATCATAATAATAGCAGATTGATGTTTATTTCAGAAACCCCCTCACCCTCCCCTCTCCCCCAAGGGGGCGAGGGAAATGTGGTGTTCTCCCCTGCGGGGAGAACAGATAGAAAAATAATGGCTCGTGCATGCATTTTGGCCTCAGCATACATATTTGGCCTTGCATACATATTTGGCCTTGCATACATATTTGGCCTTGCAAAACCTCTAGGCCCTTGGAAATTCACCTTCTTGATCCCTCTCCCCTTTGGGGGAGAGGGGAGGGTGAGGGGGTTTATAAATTATCCATTTATTCACCACTCATCACCCAATCGAAGTGGTTGAATCTTGACAAGCCACATGATATGTTTTCGACCTGACCAACATGCGCATTGGAATGGATATATTCCAATAGCTTAACAAGAAGAGGAAGCTTTACCATGAATGATATGACCAAACAATTAGTAGCAATCTTAACAAATACAAACACCGACAGTGATTTCAAACTACAACAAGCTCGTGTCCTAGTTAACTATGCAAAACAAGGACAATCACTCAACGTCCCAGGCATTGAGTTCGACACAGTGATCAATACACCTGACGATTTAAAAAGACAAAGTACACACACAAAAGTTGAAAAAATAAGCCTAGTAGCCTACGTGGCAGCAGCAATCAAAGATAGTACTGAACTATTAGCCTATTTAATTGAATGTGGTGCTGATATAAAAACAAAAGGCGTAGATAAACCAGAGGCCTATGTTGCAGCATTCCTATATAATAATGTAACCGCGTTTAAATATTTATTACTGCGTAAAGATGAGGCATATAATCCTGAGTTCTTATACACTTCGACTTCGTTCCAGGCTGATTTCTCGTCGACGAAGAGTGTTCGCCTTATTCAATTCATGAAAGATAATAAAATTTACTCTGAGTCTGCTTCTATATTAAAGGCACATGAAAAATTAATAAAGGCTCGCGAATTATTTACTGCAAATGTTAAATTTACTCCAGTAGTTGATCTTACTACAGAAGTTAAACTTGCTACAGAAGTTAAACTTGCGGCAGAAGCTAAACTTGCTGCAGCCGTTTCCATTACTAAAGCAGTCAAACTCGATAACGACTATGTTTTGGATTGGTTGACATTCGAGATAGATAAATGCTTGGCTGAACCTAAAGTTGATCGAAGTTATCTGTTACACTTTTTACGACTTGTAAAAGATACCTTGGAACTCGGTGGCGAAGAATATCATGCAGCGCGTTCGAGATTACTCGATGAGGTCGTCCAACCACTCAAAGGCTATGATACAGAGTTAGCTGGACATTATCTGTTTCGCAATGAAGATCAGAAACACCGTTTCATAAATGATATGAGAAGCGATGCGTTACACCAAACTCCTACAGAAGATAGCGCAGATGAGCTTGAAAAAATTTATAGTGATTTTGATAAAACCCTTCTTGGTGAGGGAACAGATTCGCCCCCTGAATTGTCGAGCGCTGCATTGATTACTCAGCGAAATGGTGGTGATTCACCTTTATCTAAATTGCAACCAACCTCAAGGTCGACATCACCAACGCTGGAACAAAATCCTGCCAACGATGGTGTAAACAACAATCATGACTTAGATGAAGGCCCAGCTCCTAAGGAAACGATAGAGTCGCAATCGCAATCACAATTGCAACGGCTAAACAAATAATTAATCGTTTGTGAAATAAGAGCTGTAAAATAATATCAGGCGGCATTGCTAACGCAATGCCGCTTTTTTTTATTTTCAATGATTACATTTACCATCTGGAAAGAGTCCTTTTTTAATAAAGACATTGTCCATAACTCACATGGTCAATCTTTGTGAAATTGTTAGTATTAATATCTTCACTTAATCCAAGATAAAATTATTCACTGTCTATATGACACAAACGAGGACTAACGATGAATGATATAACCACAAAGCTATTTAATATAATAGCTTCAGACAAGCTAAGCATTGATGAACGTTATAAAAAAGTTAACGCTTTAATTGACATTTCAAAGCAATTAGAAGCAAAAGGCTTTACTGATTTAACAATTCAAAAAGATGCCAGGGGACCAATAAAAAGACTGCTAAAGGCTTGCTCTGAAGAACATCAAGTTACTGCAGTTGCGGCGTTAATCAAAGCAAACAGAACAGGTGGAGAAGTGGCATTATTAAACTTACTGATCGATGAAAAATTTGAATATGAGAAACACGAAAGAGACCAACCAAATGCATTTATGATAGCCTGTTTAACAATGAATTTACCAGCGCTTAAATTACTTCTATTACGTGGAGCCGACTACACTTGTAATTTCATTTATAGTAATTGCATTTACTCTGCGGAAACTTTGGATTTCTTTGAATGGATTGAGGAGCACCACCCTGATGGACCTATGTATCATTTATTGATGGCAAAAAAGTATATTGATACTGCAATACAAACATTGGCGGCAGAACCGCCAATTGATGTTCTCAAGGCGTCGCATGAATTCATCACCGCATTAAAACATGATAAGGTTTTTGTAATTGATTACCTAAGTGTCTTATGTGAACATTGTATGCGTTACCAAGAGATGGATCATAGATTTATCAAACTTTTTATAAAGCTCTCAGTTAATATATTTAAATGTGAAATCAATCCGGACTTAAAAGCTTACGCTCACTTGCAAAATAATGTTATTCCCCAACTGTTTGCATATGAGGCTGAGCCTGCAGAGCATTCACTTTTTGAAGATGATGAGGCCAAAAGGAATTTCATAAAGGAATATATTGATGGTGCTCAATTTGAGTCTACGCTAAAAGCGATGTCCGGTAATAATAGTATAATAATGTCGAATGGTGATAAAACAGATGAAGAAGATATGGGACCATCATGTAACAAACAGCCAACTGATAAAATAGGGGTAAATAATCATTCCGTGGCAACATTGATAACTGCACGTAAGGATTCTCCTCTATCATCTAACTCATCTAGTGAAACACTGACAGAGAATTTCGAGAATAAAGAAAAGCACGAAACCATTGCAACAGTAGAGCAGAATAATCAAGGTTCAGTAAAAATTGCAAAAGCAATTTAGTATTGTTGCGTGCTCTCACTTCGCTCGAATGGTGTTGCTTTGCTAAAGTAAAGTGACTTCACTCAAATGTTGTCATCAACTATGTTGTAATTTTTCTTAAAGCCTTGTTATTTTCCCACCGCTGTCATCCCGGAAGTTACTGCAAGTTAGTGAGCGAAGTCGAACTTAGTTGCAGTTATATGCGGGATCCAGGAATTGCAAACTATCTTATGAGATAAGCTTAATTACTGGATTCCGGGTTGCAACTGCAACTCATAGGTTAGTTCTTAAGAGCATGGAATACTGGTTCCAAGCCTATTTTCAACCTGCCTTTTTCCCTGTCACGCTTCGGGTGGGCCCGTAAAGCATTCCTGGATAAATACTCTATTGCAGTACAAAATACTTTTTCTAACGCGCGCCGTCTTTTTTTGGCCAGACATTTAAAAATATCCGGCAAGACATGTATCACACACATGGCAACTTTTCTCGTTGAGGTTTCAACTTTTTTCACTACTTGGGTCGTGTGCGCCATAAATCTCTTAATTAATGCAGCAATAATAGCAAACCAAATAAACCCTTCGACGATACTCTCATTTGAGGTATCAAATGCATGAAGGTTCGCATACGATTTCCATTCTTTAAATGCAAGTTCGATTTGCCAACGCAATCGATAGATATCTAATATTGCCTCGGCCGTATAACGCTCTCTTGGTAAATTAGTGATAAGATGCATATATTCTTTCTTTTCGTTATTCCATCTTACAATTAAGCGATGTGTTGTGTTCGTTTTATCGTCGCGAAATACAACATCAAAATCGTGTACCTTTTTCTTTGAAAGCTTTTGTTTCACTCGCTTTAATGGCCGCTCTGTATGTTTTTTGATTTCTCTTTTCCTCCTGTCGATAACAAAAGGGTTGATGGCTTTATTCATGCGCATCAAATAAGAACCCTTGTTTAACTGAAGCTCTGTGAAATATTCCGTATTAGGATAACCACAGTCCGCCATAATTAAACAATTACATAAATCTCTTGCTTCGGGAAGCTCTGCTTTCTCACTGTCTTTATCAGGCGTTAAGCTGATAGCGACAGGCATTTCATGGCATAAATCATAAGTCACATGCAGCTCTACCGCTGCCGGTTTAATGGTTGTAAATCGTCCTGGAAATACTTCTCGTAAACTATCTTTTACTCCAAACGATGTCCCATCCTGTATGTAAATTGTATCAAACTCAGCGAGCATATTTCCTTCATTATTGAAACCAAGTGTTTGTATCATGATATGTTCAAAAACAATATTTGTTACTTCTCTCATAAACTCACCAAATTTAATTTTGGCAAGTTGATTATGGAAAGGTTTATATGCAACATCTTCATTAAACATCGCATTAAACGCACGTTGCACATCTGCGATTGTTTCAACTTTAGAGCAGGAAAACGCTTTAATACCTGCCAGCACTAACCGGGCAGGGGTTATTTTACGCTCTCGTTTTGCGTAGCCAAGTGATTTGCCAAGGGCATTTAGCTTGTGCTCACAAAAAACTTTTCTCATTTGATCTAAAAACATGCTAATATTCTCTTGTTTCATTCGTTGTCTCCTTAATTTACTTGTTGAAAATCAAATTATAAGACTTCGAATGAAACAACTCAAATTTTTTTAGTAAAATCAACAACTTTAAAGATCCTACCTATGAGTTGCAGTTGCAACCCGGAATCCAGGAATTACAGCTTTTCATTAAATGATAACTTTACAAAACCTGGATCCCGGATAATAACTGCAAGTAAGTTCGACTACGTCTCACCAACTTGCAGTAATTTCCGGGATGACAGCAGCGGGAAAATAACAAGGCTTTGAGAATAGTCACAACATAATTGATGACAGTAAGAAACGGCGGCATCGCTGCGCGATACCGCCCTACATTGATTTATAACAACGTTAATAATAAGGTTTTATGCCGTAGCAAAACACATTTTTTTAGTTCTACGATTTTAATAATAAATTTTTTCGAAAATGAGTAGATTCCTCAGCCCTCAGGGTGGGGGGGTTCTAAATAAACGCAAATCCCTAATCTATTGTTTCTCAAGTGTTATTGCTAGTGTCCTGTCTCTAGTTTCTAGTCCCTGGTCTCTAGTCTCTAGCTACTAGCCCCCAGCTCACCAGCGCCGATGCTGCAATACTGGAAATTTCTCGCGCATCTCTTGTTGTCTTGCTAAATCAATTTCACCGATCACAACACCCGTGCCATAAAAAAGGCAATTTTGGATTTCACCCCAGGGTTCGATAATCATGCTATGGCCAAAGGTTTGGCGGCCATTGACGTGGGTGCCACCTTGAGCGCTGGCAACGACATAACTTAGATTTTCAATCGCGCGGGCGCGCAATAGTGTTTCCCAATGTGCCCGCCCGGTCACTTCAGTAAATGCAGCCGCGATAATTAAAATCTCGGCACCACTTTCAGTTAACTTGCGAAATAATTCTGGAAAGCGTAAATCATAACAAATTGCTAACCCTAATTTACCGACTGGCGTTTCAACCACAACGGGTTCTCTACCTGGAATAGTATATTTCGATTCTTGATAACTACCACGATTATCTGCAACTTGCACATCAAATAAATGGATTTTATCATAACGCGCCTTACGTTTACCTTGATTGTCATACACTAAACACGCTGAATGGGTGCGATGTTCATCGTCACATTTTATCGGTAAACTGCCGGCGACTAACCAACAATTATTGTTAACCGCCTGCGTTTGTAAAAACTCTTGTATTGGTCCATTACCATCTTGCTCTGCAACCGCAACCCGATCGCCATCTTTCATACCCATGATGGCAAAATCTTCTGGCAATACGATAAGCTCGGCACCGTCTGCGACAGAGTTGGCGATTAAGTCAGCGGCAATAGCAAGGTTTTCAGCAACATTTGGAGTTGCGACCATTTGTAATGCGGCAATTTTTTTCATACAGACTCCCTATGATGATTCTTTTGTGCATGGCGCTGTGAATTTAAATCGTTGCGCACCAATCTTTTTATAAGTGGTTCATGCCAAGGCCCTTTCACGGCATAGTTACGTTTAGCCAATTGACCGACAGCAGGATTAATAACTTGATTCGCCAGCAAAGTTGCAATGCCAGCAATCGGGCCACCGGCTAAGGTTGCAATAACCGGCAAGCTTGAGGTTAAATGCGGCATAACAGCAACATTCATATCAAATAATTCCCGTTTCAAATCCGTAGTACCATCGATATTTACATTGGCTACAATTCCTTTTAATTTTAAATCATGGGTTGTGGCAACACCATGTTTAAGAGTAAAGGTACCATTTAGACTATCAAATACAAAACCCTTGTCTGTTAAGTCACTAAAGTTCAAAAATAATCTTCTCGGGATACTTCGCAAACTCAATAAATTTAATATCCGCCCAAAGCCCAATGCCGTATTCGCCTTTTTCCCAATGTCTGCAAGCACACCATAGCCTAAAGAAATTTCTGCATCACCCGTCAAAGCAATGATAGAAGGATTAAAGGGCGTTTCAGGCCAAGCCAATTGAAATTGCATCTGGAAATTCTTGCCATCCATAAATTCATTCAACTTCCAAGACTTTAATAAGTCGCCTAAATCAGGACTCATCATAACCCCGGCCAATTCAGTTCTATTCGAATCATTCTGTGCAATCCACTTACCTGAAGAGTTGATATAAAGCAAGCCTGAATTAACCATAAAACGTTTAATCTCTAAGCCTTGCTTTATTGGTCTGGTTTCAAGATTCAGCAGACCATATACTTGCTCACCATAACGAAAATCTTGCACTCTGACATTTAACGCTGGCCAAGTTGCAGGATTTAACTTTGCTGACTTTAATTTCTGTTTATTGACTTGTAAATATAAGCGTTGCAAATGCGCGGTAATTTGATGTTGATTATCAAATTGATAAGGCACCGCAATATCGCCAGCAATCCCTGGACCATCCAACTTAAATAACCAAGCCGCTTTTCCGGGTGCGACATGGATTTTCGTGCGCACAAAGCGTTGCTTTTGTAATGTTAATTGTTCGATTTCAAGATCAATGCTGTGTAACAGTTGTTGTAGGTTTGATAAGGCTGCTTCCTGACCACCTGCCTGGCTATGTGTTGATTTTTGATTGTTTAACATGACCGATTGCCAATCGGCAAGATTTAACTTATCCAATTGCCCCGCAATTCTTAAACCTTGTCCTCTTTGAAAATGCACCTTACCTTTACCAATCGCAATATCACCATTATAAAGTTTAGCCCCGTGATCAGTCTCATGATAAATTAATGCCGCACTTATCTCTTTTGCCAAATCTGCTTTAGCATAAATGTCATGATCATTATGAAATTGCAAATCAAGATTTAATGTCTCCGTACCAAACCCTGCTTTATAAAATGGTTTTGGCAAACCTATTTTTACCCCTTGTAAATCAGTCTGGACCTTAAGAGAAGTGATTTGTTTTGGATCATGGGTCAAATCTAGGGTCGCCTGATAGGTGGTTGCGCCACCGATAAATGCCAAAGTCGGCAGGTGGAATTGTTTTAGGACTGCATTGACTGTGGCTTTACCATGTAGATCCACTTCGGTGATAGCATCATGCTGTCCAGGTTTTAAGGTAACAATATTAATGTCTACCGGTTGATTGAGAAACCTCCCTGCAATTTGCTTCGCCGAGATTGAATCATTATTAAAATCTACTTCTCCCGTCAAGGCACCCATGTGGATACCCCAGCGACTTAAATCCAAACTGGCATTATGGCTTTGCAAATCACCTTGCACTTTGACATGGCCTTTCACATGCTTTAATGGCACATCGATATTAAGGTGTAATGCCATCGGCCCATGTAGTGACATTACTTTTAAATGATCGCCAATCTTGTTTTTAAGTGGTGTTGTTTCCAGAAAATCCAAAAATTCAGTTAACCTACCTTGGATATTACCTTTAATCTGTAAATCAGGGATAACACCTTTGCCAATATAAGGAATATCAGCATTGGCGGTTACGATACCGGCATGATAGACACTGCCAGCAGTGATATTGACATTCATCGTTCGATCGCGAAATTGTAAATCACCGCTCAAGTTATTCAATGCTGGCCATTTCGGATCGTATTGCAATGTGACATTTTTAAATTTTAAATCGGCTGCGAATTCGCCTTTATGATCATCAAATGGAAAATCATTCAATGCCCCTTGTAAAACCAGCGTCAGGTGCTCCACCGCCCCTGATTCAAAAGCAGTATTGGCCCAATGATAAAGTTTATGATGCATAACTTTTTCAGGCAAGTAACGGGAAATCGCTTTAATGTTAAAACCATTACTACCTAGCAGTAATGATAAATTTGGGGATTGTCCTTGTTGTTTTGCCAAACTAAATTGACCAGCCAAACTTAAATCATTATTAGCCACATAAAGATTTTTTGCTGTGAGTTTAATTCCTGAGGCCTGTTGTTGCCAAACAAGATTTGTGACGAAATCTTGAATGGGAATGGTTTTAGTAGATAAACACGGTAATTGTAATCGTAAATCATGGCTCACGATCTTAAATTGCCAACTATTTTTATTTGCTGCATAGTTACCCGCAAGGCTTATTCTACCTCTATTGATTGTTAACAAATGCTGTGCAGTCACATTGTCAGCCTCAGCTTGAATTAAACCGAGGTTGGCTTTAATCGATTGCCAATGATGATTTGCATAATTGAATAACGCTTCGCCTGTGACATAACCATGGACTTTTATGCCAGACGACTGCGCTTGTTTGACGAACCATTTTTGTAATAAAAGGTCTTGGACATGTAAATAAATATCGCCCGTCGCAATATGTTTTTGGCCATCTTCAGTCGTTAAATCCATATTAAAATGGACTAGGGCATTCCCCTTTTGTTGCACTGACAACTTCCCTACAAGGTGATGTCGCTCAGCTTTATTATCCATTTTTAACTGCAGCTTTTGGATTGGTATCATAGAACCATCATAAAGATACCAATCTAGAGTGACATTATTAATATAGATATGGTCAATAGCAAATAAATGTTGTAATACGGGATTTGGATGCTCAGGATTAGGCCTTAAGGCAAAAGGCTTCATTGCTGCCAAGCCCTTTATCGTGTATTTGCCATCTTGTAATTGAAACATTTGGAGATGGGCGCCAGAGATAACGACTAAACCTGGTTCAAATTGCCAATGCCGTAACGAATCCCATAAATCGATGCTTACCTCAAGGTGATTGATATGCAATAAGACGGCTCGATCTTGCTTACTCAGTAAGGCAACGCTTCGCAAACGTAGCACTGGCTGTAAGCCACGCCAACCAGCGGTCACATCTGTGATCTGTACTGGTTCATGTAATACCCGCGATACGAAGTGTTCAACATCAGCCTTGTGATCTGCAAGATATGGCGTTAAGGCGCGGGCAATACTAAGTAATACTGCCGCAGTAATTACTACACTGGCAATTGTATAGAGAAACACACTCTTCAGTATCTGCCATAATCGTTGCAATGGATGAGTTCCTTTTCTCATTGAACTTTATAACGTGTCTGATAATACCGTAATATGACACATAACCAAGGCCAAAATATTAAGCTAGTGATAATGGGGAGCCAATATTGCCAATTAGTAATTAGATGGCCACTGATGCCTTGAATTAAAAATATAATAATTTGATAAGACATGATTAAACCAGCCACCACAAAGGCTTGTTGCCAAATAGGGAAAAAGCGAATGATACGCTTAACCTTCATCGCCAAATAAACAACGACAATTAATGCCAAGGCATGTTCACCAAATAATGAATTCTGCATCAAATCCATGACCAAACCTACTAACCAAGCAGTAAACAAACCAAATATCTCAGATAAATTAAATACCCAGTATGTCATGACCAAGACAACCCAGATAGGTCGTAACCAAACCGCCCAGGCAGGTAACGGAATGAACGTTAGTAATAAGGCTAAGATGAGGCTGATAATTATAAGAAAATATTTATTCATGATGTGTGACTATTGGTTTGCTTAGTTTTTGCATGAGTTAATGTTTTCTGGTCTTGAGTTACTGTATTCGCAGCATCCGCTTGAGTTAAAGGCTTTTGATCTTGTGCTACCGTATTTGCAGCAACAGGAGTCTTAACAATTTTTTTTGTTGGTTGTTGTAAAACCTTCGCCTTAGGAGCCACCTTTTCTTGCTGCCAAATCAATAACACTAGACTGCTGCGATTAAGGTTCGCAGAGACCTTAACAGTAATGTTAACAAATTCTTCGCCGGCATCATTAGCGATATTGCTAACAATTCCAACCGGATACCCTGCAGGGAAACGTTTGCCCAATCCCGAGGTCTCTAGTAAATCACCGACACGAATATCTGTAGTGGTTGAGATATGCATTAATTTCAGTGTTTCAGATTTACCGGTACCGCGCAAAATTCCTCGTACATTACTGCGTGTATCCATCACCGGTATCGCGCTTCGAGTATCTGTAAGCAATAAGACATGACTGGTGATTGGATCTGCGGCAATGACTTGACCTATAACCCCATTGGCATCCAAGACTGGCTGGCCGATATAAACATGATTACGACGCCCCTGATTCAAGACCACCTCTTGGCTGAATGCATCGCCATCGATCGCAATAATTTGTGCCACATGCATCCGCACACTGGCCCTAGGTTGGGATTGTAATAATGCGCGTAACTGTCGATTTTCCTTTTCGACAGCGACGAATTTTTGCAATTGTCCCTTTAATAATAATAGCTGTACCTTAAGGTCGGCATTTTCACTTTTCAAGGCTTCACGACTGGCCAAGCTTTGTGACAACGAATCAAACGCCTTGACTGGCGCACTAACGAGATATTGAAAAGGCACGATGGCGATAGACAATTCGGAACGAATGCGTTGTATTGACGCTAGTCGTTGATCGGCAATCATGAGACTTATCGACAATATTGCTAATAGCAAAAACCTCAGTCCCTGGGTATATGATTTAGCAAATAGTTTAATGGTTCAATCTCCCTTGCTAGAGGCTAGGTACTAGAGACTAGTGGCTAGGTACTAGAGACTAGTGGCTAGGTACTAGAGACTAGAGACTAGAGGTTAGAGACTAGGTACTAATCTCTAGATCATTCTCGCGATAAAAATTCTTTTGACATGGTGTGCATCATTTCCAATGCGCGGCCACCACCACGGGCGACACAAGTCAATGGATCTTCTGCAACAATAACCGGAAGCCCCGTTTCTTCCATTAATAACCTGTCTAAGTCTTTTAACAAGGCACCACCACCAGTCAACACCATGCCACGCTCAGCAATATCGGCGGCCAATTCGGGCGGTGTTTGTTCTAACGCAGTCCTAACCGCACCGACGATCCCGGACAAGGGTTCTTGCAAGGCTTCAAGAATTTCATTACTGTTTAGCGTGAAGCTACGCGGCACCCCTTCGGCAAGATTACGACCACGAATCTCAATCTCTTTGATATCACTGCAGGGATAGGCGGTGCCAATCTCATGCTTGATCCGTTCAGCGGTCGTTTCACCAATTAAACTGCCATAATTACGGCGCACATAATTTATAATAGATTCATCAAACCGATCACCACCGATACGAACAGATTGTGAATAAACAATACCGCTCAATGAAATCACAGCAACCTCGGTGGTACCACCGCCAATATCAACCACCATTGAACCGCGCGCCTCTTCAACTGGCATTCCTGCACCCATAGCCGCCGCCATTGGCTCTTCCAATAAGAATACTTCTCTGGCACCGGCGCCAGTAGCTGACTCACGAATCGCCCGACGCTCAACTTGAGTAGAGCCGCAAGGCACGGATACCAGGACCCGTGGGCTAGGGCGTAAAATTTTATGTTCATGGACTTTATGGATAAAGTGTTGCAACATCTTTTCAGTCACATAAAAGTCGGCAATTACCCCATCTTTGAGTGGTCTAATCGCGGTAATATTCCCCGGTGTGCGTCCTAACATACGCTTCGCCTCAAGACCTACTGCCAATACTTCGCGATGGCCATTGATTTGTGCATTTCGCACTGCAACCACTGATGGTTCATTGAGCACAATACCTTGCTCACGCACATAAACTAATGTGTTTGCGGTACCTAAATCGATAGATAAGTCTGTAGAAAATAGCCCGCGTAGTTTTTTGAATAGAGATGCCACGGTTTCCCCCTCGCTTGTTATTAATTGCTCGTCATGACCTAAAGTTTAATCTATCAGCATAATCCTAGAATAATCACTACTAAACAGTAATATCTGGCTGATAAATTTGTTGTAGCATACTCTACCTCAAAATATTTGAGCAGTCGAGTCATTAACATCATTATATAGTAGTAATTATTAGTCGTAATTTTCACACTACTCATATTGGATAAAAAATTGTATTATATGCCGATTCAATGAATAATAGGGCTTACGAAAAACGATGCTAGGCAAGGCAAAAATGAGCGAGAAAGCGCAGTTTATAAATAATAAATGAGCATTTCGAGCGAATTTTTAACAATGCATAGCGCGTTTTGCGTAAGTCCTAATAATAGAGCAGATTATGGCACTAGATGAAAAACAAGTTAGCTACATAGCCCATTTGGCCCGATTAGGTATTGATGACCAAGCATTACCCGATTATGTACGAGAATTATCAAATATCCTGGATTATGTTGCCCAAATGGATGCGATTGATACCGATGCAATTGAGCCAATGGCCCATCCCCTGGATCTCACTCAAAGATTGCGCCCTGATCTGGTCAAAGAGGGTGACCAACGTGAATTATTCCAATCCATTGCTCCTCAAGTAGAGCAAGGCCTATACCTAGTCCCCAAAGTGATTGAAGAAGGTTAACGCATGTATGATAAGACCCTAGCAGATCAATGCACTGCGCTTGCTGAGCGTAAGCTTTCCAGCATTGAATTATGTAATCTTTATCTGGATCGAATTAGCCAGTATGATTCAGAATTAAATAGTTATATTACTGTTTGCAAAGAACAAGCCATGGCCCAAGCTAAGACTGCAGACGAGGCCAGGAATCAAGGCAAGGCGACAACAATGACTGGTTTACCTATCGCCTTAAAAGATATCTTTTGCACCAAAGATATTAAAACTAGTTGTGGTTCCAAAATGCTCGATAATTTCATTTCACCCTACGATGCGACTGTCACGGCAAAGGTCAAAGCGGCCGGCATGGTGATCCTGGGAAAAACCAACATGGATGAATTTGCCATGGGTTCATCCAATGAGAATAGTTTTTATGGTCCCGTGCATAATCCATGGGATTTAACCCGCGTACCGGGCGGGTCATCAGGCGGTTCTGCCGCGGCGATTGCAGCCGGCTTGGCACCTTGCGCAACAGGTACTGATACCGGCGGTTCAATTAGACAACCGGCGGCCTTATGTGGCATCACCGGTATTAAACCAACTTATGGTCGTGTCTCTCGCTATGGCATGGTGGCCTTTGCATCCAGTCTTGATCAAGGCGGCCCCATGGCCAAGACTGCCGAAGATTGTGCCTTACTGTTAAATGTCATTGCCGGTTTTGACGAATATGACTCAACCAGTTCAACACAAGCAGTCCCGGATTATACCCAACAATTAAATGCTGATATCTCTGGTTTACGCATTGGGATACCCAAGGAATACTTTGGCGAAGGCTTAGCCCCAGAGGTTCTGCAAACCATACATGCCGCCCTGCAAGAATATGAGCGTCTGGGTGCAAAGCTTATCGAAATTAATCTGCCACACGCCCATTTGGCGGTTCCTGCTTATTATATTGTTGCGCCTGCCGAATGCTCATCAAACTTGGCACGTTTTGACGGGGTCCGTTATGGTTATCGCTGTGAAAATCCGCAAAATCTTGAAGATTTATATAAACGCAGTCGCGGTGAAGCCTTTGGTGCTGAGGTTAAGCGTCGCATCATGATTGGTACTTATGCCTTATCTGCTGGGTATTATGATGCCTACTATTTAAAGGCACAAAAGATTCGCCGCTTAATCAGTCAAGATTTTGCTGCTGCCTTTAACAAGGTTGATGTCATCATGGGGCCCACCAGTCCCAATATCGCCTTTAAATTAGGTGAAAAAGTCGATGACCCACTCAATATGTATTTATCAGATATTTACACCATTGCCACCAATCTTGCAGGTTTACCTGGAATGTCTATCCCCGCAGGTTTTATAAATGGCATGCCTGTAGGTTTGCAAATCATTGGTAATTATTTTAATGAAGATAAACTTTTAAATGTTGCGCATCGATTTCAGCTTGCCACTGATTGGCATAGCCAAATGCCGCAACAATTTGTCAGTTAAAAAGAGGTAAATAAATGGAATGGGAACCGGTTATCGGTCTTGAAGTGCATACCCAATTAAGTACGCAATCCAAGATATTTTCTGGTGCGGCGACCCTTTATGGCGCTGAACCAAATCGTCAAGCTTGCGCCATTGATTTAGGATTTCCCGGCGTATTACCGGTGCTTAATAAAGCTGTGGTCGATATGGCTATAAAGTTTGGTCTTGCTATCGAGGCAACCATACCACGATACTCTATATTTGCCCGCAAAAATTATTTTTATCCCGACTTACCGAAAGGTTATCAAATCAGTCAATTTGAATTACCAATTGTTTGTGATGGTTATATCGATATTAAATTAGAGGAACAACCAACAAAAACTATCCGCATACGGCGAGCACATTTGGAAGAAGATGCGGGTAAATCATTGCATAATGCCTATCAAGGTATGAGCGGTATTGATCTTAATCGTGCGGGCACGCCTTTATTAGAGATTGTTACGGAACCAGATATGCGTTCAGCTAAAGAAGCCGTTGCTTATTTAAAAATATTGCATACGCTGGTGCGTTATTTGGAAATTTGTGACGGCAATATGCAAGAAGGCTCCTTTCGTTGTGATGCCAATGTTTCAATACGACCACGTGGCAGTATCCAACTGGGCACGCGTACTGAACTTAAAAATATAAATTCTTTTCGCTTTGTCGAACGTGCGATTAACTATGAAATCGAAAGACAAATTATGGTATTGGAAAATGGCGGTGAAATTGTGCAAGAGACTCGGCTTTATGATGCCGATAAAAATGAAACCCGTCCTATGCGTAGTAAAGAAGAAGCCACTGATTATCGCTATTTCCCAGACCCGGATTTATTGCCGGTGGTGATTACCGAGACCATGATTGATGAGATACGAGATCAATTACCTGAATTACCGCAAGCTAAAATACAGCGTTTTATTGAACAATATGAATTAAATCCTGAGGATGCCGAAAACCTGGTTGATGACCTCATTACCGCCGCATTCTTTGAAGCCACGGTTAAGGCGAGCCAGGCATCACCAAAGATGATCGCCAATTGGTTGACCGGTGAATTTAATGCTTATCTAAATCAAGCGGGTATTGGTATGAAAGATTGTCCAATCGCCCCAGAACAATTAGCCAAATTATTAGATCGTATTGTCGATCAAACGATCTCATCCAAGATTGCCAAAGATGTCTTTGCAGCAATGTGGCAAGATGAGGCTGGTGGCGATCCGGATGCCATCATTAAGCAAAAAGGCTTGCAACAAATGACAGATGTCGGGGCGCTTGAACAAATCGTCGCCGAAATCATTGCCAATAATCCTGAACAAGTACAACAATATCTGGCGGGCAAGGAAAAAGTCTTAGGGTATCTTGTCGGACAAATAATGAAACAAACTCAGGGTAAAGCAAACCCGGCGCAAGTTAATAAATTATTGCGCGAACAGATTGAGAAGATCCGATAAGATCTGATAATACCCGAGCAAGGCTCAGGGGGATCGCCCGAACGGGGGGGATCGCCGGAACGGTGTCGTCCCGGGCGTTACTGACGAACGGTGTCATCCTCCGAACGGTGTCATCCCGGGCGTTACTGCAACTTGGCGAGCGCAGCGAGCTTAGTTGCAGTTCATAGGTAGGATCTTTAAAGTTGTTGATTTTACTAAAAAAATTTGAATTGTTTCATTCGAAGTCTTATAATTTGATTTTCAACAAGTAAATTAAGGAGACAACGAATGAAACAAGAGAATATTAGCATGTTTTTAGATCAAATGAGAAAAGTTTTTTGTGAGCACAAGCTAAATGCCCTTGGCAAATCACTTGGCTACGCAAAACGAGAGCGTAAAATAACCCCTGCCCGGTTAGTGCTGGCAGGTATTAAAGCGTTTTCCTGCTCTAAAGTTGAAACAATCGCAGATGTGCAACGTGCGTTTAATGCGATGTTTAATGAAGATGTTGCATATAAACCTTTCCATAATCAACTTGCCAAAATTAAATTTGGTGAGTTTATGAGAGAAGTAACAAATATTGTTTTTGAACATATCATGATACAAACACTTGGTTTCAATAATGAAGGAAATATGCTCGCTGAGTTTGATACAATTTACATACAGGATGGGACATCGTTTGGAGTAAAAGATAGTTTACGAGAAGTATTTCCAGGACGATTTACAACCATTAAACCGGCAGCGGTAGAGCTGCATGTGACTTATGATTTATGCCATGAAATGCCTGTCGCTATCAGCTTAACGCCTGATAAAGACAGTGAGAAAGCAGAGCTTCCCGAAGCAAGAGATTTATGTAATTGTTTAATTATGGCGGACTGTGGTTATCCTAATACGGAATATTTCACAGAGCTTCAGTTAAACAAGGGTTCTTATTTGATGCGCATGAATAAAGCCATCAACCCTTTTGTTATCGACAGGAGGAAAAGAGAAATCAAAAAACATACAGAGCGGCCATTAAAGCGAGTGAAACAAAAGCTTTCAAAGAAAAAGGTACACGATTTTGATGTTGTATTTCGCGACGATAAAACGAACACAACACATCGCTTAATTGTAAGATGGAATAACGAAAAGAAAGAATATATGCATCTTATCACTAATTTACCAAGAGAGCGTTATACGGCCGAGGCAATATTAGATATCTATCGATTGCGTTGGCAAATCGAACTTGCATTTAAAGAATGGAAATCGTATGCGAACCTTCATGCATTTGATACCTCAAATGAGAGTATCGTCGAAGGGTTTATTTGGTTTGCTATTATTGCTGCATTAATTAAGAGATTTATGGCGCACACGACCCAAGTAGTGAAAAAAGTTGAAACCTCAACGAGAAAAGTTGCCATGTGTGTGATACATGTCTTGCCGGATATTTTTAAATGTCTGGCCAAAAAAAGACGGCGCGCGTTAGAAAAAGTATTTTGTACTGCAATAGAGTATTTATCCAGGAATGCTTTACGGGCCCACCCGAAGCGTGACAGGGAAAAAGGCAGGTTGAAAATAGGCTTGGAACCAGTATTCCATGCTCTTAAGAACTAACCTATGAGTTGCAGTTGCGACCCGGGATCCAGGATGTACGGCTTATCATTACAAGATGAGTCTGCAATTCCTGGATCCCGGATAATAACTGCAACTAAGCTCGCTACGCTCGCCAAGTTGCAGTAATTTCCGGGATGACGGCGGTGAGGAAACAATCGACGTTTGATGACAGCGGTGAGAAAAGCCATAGACATTAGATAAAATTACAACTTTTAAGTAATTAAATAATTTTACTTTAAGGAAATGAGAGTGACAAAAAATCCTGCACATAAACATCATTTTTTACTGCCTTGGATTATTTGGTTGATTGCCGCAGCCTTTTATGGTTATGAATTCTTTTTACAAATTTCACCTAGTGTTATGGTGTCAAACCTAATGCAAGACTTTCATGTCAATGCTGCAATGCTAGGAAATTTAGCGGCTTTTTATTTTTACTCTTACACGATTATGCAAATACCTAGTGGTTTATTGCTGGATCGATTAGGGCCGCGCAAGGTACTATTTTTTGCAACCATCATTTGCGCCTTCGGGGCATTCATCTTTTCTCAAGCAGGGGTCTTGATCTTTGCCCAATTAGGTCGTTTACTCATTGGTATTGGTTCTGCCTTCGCAGTTCTCGGCGTCTTCAAGATCATCGCCAATTGGTTTCCAATCAGACGTTTTGCCTTACTGACCGGTTTAACGCTAACCGTTGGTACAATAGGTGCCGTTAGCGCCGGTGCACCATTAGCCGCATTAGTAGAAGCCATTGATTGGCGTAATAGCATGTTATTGCTTGCCATCTGCGGTTTTGTATTGGCAATTATCATCTGGCTGGTCATCCGGGATTGCCCTGAAACCATAAAAAACAGTAAAAATAAATGCAACCATGAACCCAAGCAGTTACCGGTATTTAAAAGCCTGGGTGTTGTCACCTTGAGTAAACAAAACTGGATTGTTGCAATCTACGGCGGTTTGATCTTTGCCTCGACATCAGCATTTGGCGGCCTTTGGGGCGTGCCTTTTATTGAAGCCGTATATCATATTTCAAGGCCTGTGGCAGGTGGCGCCGTATCGATGATCTTTATTGGCTGGGCCGTCGGTGGACCACTCTTTGGTTATTACTCTGACGCAATCGCACGCCGAAAACCGACCTTATGGATCGCCGCCTTTGGCAGTCTGGCAACCATGTTAACCATCATCTATGTGATTTTACCGATCACGCTACTTTATTGCGTATTGTTTTTATTTGGTTTTATCTCGAGTGCATTTTTGCCCAGCTTTTCCATCATGCGCGAGCGTAATTATCCAGAAACCAGTGCCACATCAATTGGTTTTATGAATATGATTAATATGGTTGGTGGTGCGACTTTGCAACCCTTGATCGGATATTTCCTGGATTTGCAATGGCGCGGCCAAATGGAGCATGGTTTACGTGTCTATACGGCTGATAGCTTTCATAATGCCTTGGTTATTTTGCCCATTACCTTGGCATTAGCAATCTTCATGATTCCTTTGATTGAAGAGACACGATGTATTCAAAAGGTAAATACCCAGGCTGTAAATGAAAATCAAAGTGTGGCATCGGTTAACTAGTTGGAGTCAAACCTTGACCCCACCATTTTGGGCCAATAAATTTTTATCCATTAGAACATTTTTTATCTATACCAAAGGCAAAGCCTCTGGTATAATTCTGCACTATGTTTATATTCACACGCTCTAAAAATAAGGTCCCTCAGACAAGAAACATCGAGCAATATCTTGATGAGTTGAACAGTGCCATTTTGGCTGAGGTTACCTTCGGCAAAGAGCTTGAAGCCGAAATTGAACATCAAAGGCAAACATCAAGCTTACGTTATCGTCCTAATAAAACAACGCGGGAACGCCATTATCGTCGGCAGCGTGCTGATATAAATTTTCAAGCTTATGATGCTAGTTTAATCCCTGGCACCAATTTTATTGCGGCGTCTGGCCCCATTGATACCAAAGACTTAGCTATCATGTGCAAGGAAATCTTTTTAAATAAGAAATTTGAAAACTTGCAAGTTATTGCCTTAGTTAATGAAACCAGCCGCTTACCACAAATATCTGAATTTGGTGAGCATGCCCAAAGTGTAAAAGATGACGCTGATTGTCTTGATTATTTTTCTGAGTCAGGCAAATTTAGCTATAAGTCTGATATATCTCAGACTGAAAGTATTACAATTAGCGCAAAAATAAAAGATGAGAAAACAGTCAAATTCAAGAATAAAGGCATTAAGCGCCAAAACGGTTATACTAATCGTGCCCCTAAACAGTCTTATGACAGCCGTATTGTGATCACCAGAGATAAAACTGAAAAAGATACTGTTAGTAAAGCTACAGTAGATGTGCATTGTCTACCGATGACTGATAATACAGGCTTACAATTTTTACAAAATGGTGATCAAGCAGGTGTAAGCAAAATTGATATTGCAAAGCTCTACCAATTATATGAGTCAACCCTTACCCGGCCGACCCTGGTACATTGTGCTGCGGGTTGTGGACGCACCGGACACTTCATCTTAACCTGTATTTTATTAGCGAATTTTCACCAGATATTTTTCAATGATATACAAACAACAAAACAAAACGTCATTAACTGGATAAATCACATCCGCAGTTTTCGTCATGGAGCATTATTAACACCTGAACAGGTATCTATGGCCATCAGGAATACCTTCGCACTGTATCAGTATCAACAGCAGTTGATTAAAGAGGGTCATGAAATACCCAAAATGGAATTAAAAACACCTTTTCCAAAGTTTTGCAGCCAGAAGAATCAAGAATATATCGTATCACCAAAGTTTCATGGCGGACCGACAATATTTGCTGCCGTCACAGTTGACTCTGCGGCAAGGCCAAAACCAAAACATGGTCTACATATGAATAAGAATAAGCATATGAATGTAAATGGTGTTCGCAATGGCAATGTTTCCAAAAAAGGTGCCAATGCTGAGTCACTAAGACAACAGCAAACTCCTACAGAAACCACAAATGCCATAGAGACCACAGATAATAAAAACATGCCAACTCCGTCTTTGTTTAATTGCAATTTGTTCTAAATGATTAATTATCGCTGAGGAAAGAGTAATTTTAGAAACCCCCTCACCCTCCCCCTCTCCCCCAAGGGGGCGAGGAATCCATTGTTTCTCCCCCTTCGGGGGAGAATAAATAATTATAAGAAGTCTTGCTTAATTACTAACCTGACAATAATTAGTAACTTTTGGATTTCTCCTTTCTTGATCCCTCGCCCCCTTGGGGGAGAGGGGAGGGTGAGGGGGTTTCTAAAATTACTTCCAGCCTCTAATCTCTAGCTTCTAGTCTATAGTCTCTAGCTTCTAGTCTCTAGTCTCTAGTCTCTAGTCTCTAGTCTCTAGCTACTAGCCCCATCAATATTACTTGCAGCCTAATCAGGGTGATATATAATATTAAAAGATAACCAGTTTTTTCTTTTCATTCTGTAGCAATAGATTAACGACAGATAGGCAACTAACCAAGACTAAAACCATGATTGATATCCCGATCCAATCCCAGCCTGATGATGAAACCTGTGGCCCAACAAGCTTACACGGCGTCTATAGTTATTATGGCGATGATATCCCAATGGAATCAGTCATCAGCACTGTACAGCGGGTCAGAAATGGTGGCACTATCGCTGCCTTATTAGGCAAGCATGCCTTAGAACGGGGTTATGATGCGCATATCTATAGTTACAGCCTAGATTTATATGACCCAAGTTGGTTTCACGCCAATGGCAAACCTAAGTCCTTTATCGCTGACAAATTAAAGCAACAATTGATTGTCAAAAACAATCCACAAATGGTTGAAACTACCCAGGCAACGCTCGATTTCATCGAGCTCGGCGGCACTGTCCATTGCAAAGACTTAACCATAAATCTTTTACGCTATTACTTTAATCAAAAGATCCCTGTCATCACCGGTTTAAGTGCAACCTATCTTTACAAGAGTAAACGCGAACGTTACGACCAAAAAGGCCAAGCCATCTACGATGATGTCAACGGCCATCCAACAGGTCATTTTGTCGTACTATGCGGTTATGATGAAAAGCGACGGCGGATTGTGGTTGCAGATCCGCATCGAGAAAATCCTATTTCACATGATAATTATTATAAGGTAAATATACATCGTTTGATTAATGCCATTATGCTAGGCGTTTTAACCTATGACGCCAATCTATTAATTATTAAACCAAAGGAAACATAACCCATGGAAACCATATTGGTGACTGACAATACCGATTTTTGGCAATTCATGAACCATAAAACTAAAATAATCAGCGCCATTGAATATTTGTCAGCACCACAATACTGTAACGGCAAACGCTTTAGAATTGTAAACATTTGTAAATCATATCAATATCAAAGCCTCGGATATTATGTCTCATTACTCGCTGAGGCGAGAGGCCATAAAATCTTTCCCAGTGTCCTAACCATTGAAGACATCCGGCGCCAAACTATTGCCAAGACAATATCGGATTCGGTACACGAAGATGTTGAACGGGCATTTAAACAATTAAAATCGAATGAGTTTTTCTTAAGTATCTACTTTGGCAATAATATTGCCCATAAATATGAGGGTTTATCACGCAAATTACACGCCTTGTTCCCTATGCCATTATTTAGGGTACACTTCAAACATAATAAACAATGGAAGATAAGCCAAATTGAGGCTATTCCGGTCGATGAAATCCCTGAAACCCATATTACTTTCTTAAAGCAAACTGCCGACAATTTTTTCAATAAAAAACGTTTTCACAGCTTTAAACAAAAACCTAAATATTTTGACTTGGCTATTCTAAGAAATCCTGACGAAAAAACGCCACCTTCTAATAAAAAGGCCTTGAAGCATTTTATCGAGGCAGGTGAGACGGTCGGCATCAATGTTGAATTAATTGAAAAGTCTGAAATCAAAAGCCTCAATGAATATGATGGATTATTTATTCGAGAGACAACCGCAGTCAATAATCATACTTTTTTGTTCGCTCGCATGGCGTCTTCTGAGCGAATGATGGTGATTGACGATCCAGTTTCGATACTAAAATGCAGCAATAAGGTCTATCTTGCCGAAACGCTACAAAAACATCGTATATCTACGCCTAAGACTTTAATCTTGAGTAAATATAACATCAAACAAGAACACCTTGAGCTTAGTTATCCTTGCGTATTGAAAAAGCCAGATGGTTCATTTTCGAAAGGTGTTATCAAGGTTGAAAATGCCGATGAGTTATTACAAAACTGTAAAACATTTTTTAAAGATTCTGATTTGGTTATTGCGCAAGCCTTTATCCCCACGGAGTTTGATTGGCGTATCGGTATTTTAAATCATCAGCCCATCTTCGCCTGTCGCTATTACATGGCCGCCGGCCATTGGCAAATATATAATTGGCAAGCGGAAAAGGATGATGAATCAGGTGAATTTGATTGTGTTGCTATCAATGATGTCCCCAAAGTGGTACTTGATACGGCGATAAAGGCTTCTCGATTAATGGGTGATGGCTTATATGGTGCCGATATTAAGCAAAATGGTAACAAGGCTTATGTCATCGAGATTAATGACAATCCCAATATCGACGCAGGGATTGAAGATAAAATGCTTGGCGAAGATTTATATCTTTTAATTATGAACGATTTTCTAAAACGAATGCGAAGGTTACAAGGTTATGAATAAACAGCCTTATTCTATATTTTCTGTATTTGGTATTGAACTTGAATATATGATTGTTGATAACACTACATTAGCGATTAAACCTATTGCTGATGTACTTATTGAAGCTATGTCAGGTGAAGTTCAAAATGAATTTGAACTCGATGAGATCGCTGTCAGTAATGAATTGGCATTGCATGTAATAGAGTTAAAGACCAATGGCCCTACTCGTGAGTTAACGACGCTTGCTGACAAATTTTACGATGTAATTAAAAAGGTGAATCAAGCCTTAATGACCCACCAAGCGAGATTACTATCGAGTGGCGCGCATCCTTGGTTAAATCCTCAAGATGGCATTCAACTCTGGCCTCATGGCGATCGTAAGATTTATCAATGCTATGATAAAATCTTTGGTTGTGCCGGTCACGGCTGGGGTAATCTGCAAAGTACGCATTTAAATTTACCCTTCGCCAATGATGCAGAGTTCAAAGTTTTACATCAAGCGATTCGTTTATTATTACCTATTATCCCCGCCTTGACGGCCAGCACACCGATTTTAGAAGGAAAATATTGCCACGCTGTTGATGGACGTTTACTTTTTTATGGTAAAAATCAAATTAAGATTCCACATATCACCGGACACGTTATTCCTGAGCTTGTTGCGAGTCAAAAAGAATATGATGAGATCATTTTACAACCTATGTACAAAATGATCGCGCCCTTTGATACGCAAAAGATACTACAACATGAATGGTTAAACTCACGTGGTGCTATTGCCCGCTTTGAACGTAATGCAATCGAGATACGCATCCTCGATATTCAAGAATCACCACTTGCAGACATCGCTTGTGTGGCTGCCATCGTGGCGGTACTAAAACATATGGTTAATGACAAGATCTGTGATGGTAACTTAGCGACTGAGCAACTTAAAAATATTTATGATGCAACCATCGTTGCTGGTTCATCAGCAATTATCAACGATATGGATTACTTAGCCTTATTTGGCATTAACCAACCATGCAGTGCTAAAGAATTATGGCAAATGTTAATTAGCCAAGTCACCGATGGTTTAAGTCCGCAGTTTAATACTGTTATTGATAATATCTTAACCCATGGTAATCTTGCTGAACGAATCATGGCGAGGCTCGGCAAAGAGTTTGATCATCAAGCTATGGCAATGGTTTATCAAGACGTGGCTAACTGCTTAGCAGAAAATAGGTTGTTTGAATGAAACCTTATTATCTAATCTTAAGCTGTGAGCATGCGAGTAATGCAATTCCCGCACCATATCAATATTTATTTGACCAACATACATCGCTATTTCACACGCATAGTGCCTATGATATTGGCGCCAAAGGCATATTAGACCAACTGAAAGCGAATTTTCAATGTAAAACTATTGCCGGTCAACATAGCCGCTTACTAATTGATTTAAACCGCACATTAAATCATAACAAGGTTTTTTCTCAATTCACCAAGCCACTGCCAAAAGACATAAAACACCAAATTATTAAAAATCATTATCTGCCATATTTTAATGGCTTAAAAACTATGATTGAAACAGGCTTGAATACAAATCAAATCGTACTTCATCTCTCTGTGCATAGCTTTACCAATCTTTTAGGCGATGTTGAACGACCCAATGATATCGGCTTTTTGTATGACCCTAAACACGCATTGGAAATGGATTTTTGTAAACGTTGGCGCACATGATTGGAGCTTTACAACCACAATATAAGATACGGATGAATTATCCTTATTTGGGCACCAGCAACGGTATGACGGCATATTTTAGAAAGCAATATCCAAAAGATCGCTATATCTGTTTTGAATTAGAGATCAATCAGCGTCTGTTTTATGGCGATAATGGTATGTCGTATAAACTTCATCCGTCTGGCGAGATTGATATGACTGATATTAAGATTATTAGTAATAAACTATTAGAAGATGTATTGGTAAGAAGTTTGGGGATGATTATTAATAATTCAGATGAAATAGAAACTCGGGTTTAGGTTTAATTTAGAAACCCCCTCACCCTCCCCTCTCCCCCAAGGGGGAGAGGGAATAAGAGGTAGAACCCCCAACGGTTCAGAGTTTTGCAAAACCAAACACGTTTGCAAGGCATATTATTTTTGATCTTGTTCTCCCCGAAGGGGAGAACACTTAAGTTCCCTCGCCCCCTTGGGGGAGAGGGGAGGGTGAGGGGGTTTCTAACTAACAAAAAAAGCCCGAATCTTTCGATTCGGGCTTTCTCATCAAATTAAAATCTAACGATTACTTGTGATGATTAGTCATTCCAACTACGGTCACCACGATCACCACGGCCACCAAAACCACCGCGACCGCCACGACCACCACGGCCGCCTTCATCGTCACGTTGTCGTGGAATACTAACACGTAGACTACGACCACCTAATTCTTTGCCATTGGTTGCTTCAATAGCGGCATCTGCTTCAGCCTGTGAACCGAACTCAACAAAGGCAAAACCCTTTGAGCGGCCAGTATGACGATCGGTAATTAATTTTACACGTTTAACATCGCCATATGACTTAAAAAACTCTTCAAGCTCATGTTCATTAAGGTTAAAAGAAAGATTGCCAACATAAATTTCACTCATGATAAAAAGATCCTATATAAAAAAGAAAAAATCTGCCAAATCAATGCAACTCAAATATCACACACCGGCTTGGCATTGCACGCTCGCGATGACATCTTAGAAGAAATACTAGGCTGAATTTTTGTTCCGGTCTGGTATGAAGTTCAGGGAAGCATCACAAGTATTTAGAGTGTAGCATGCTGTCTGGATTAATACAAGCGATGGGCCTGGATATATTCAATTACAGGGTCTGGCAGCAAATATTTGGCACTCTTTGCCTGATTGAATAAGTGTCGAATTTCAGTCCCAGAAATAGCTAAATATGAGGTAGATTGAAACAAAATATAGCCATGTGTCTTTTGCTTTAAATACGCACTATCTTCAATCAGGGTTTGGCTAATGACTTGATCGACAGCATCCGGAAAATCGGCGTTATAACCAGGTCGTTGCACTGCAATGATATGACACAGATTTAATAATTCTTGCCATCGATGCCAACGATGTAAACCGCCTAAGGCATCGGCGCCGAGAATCAAACTAATCGAGGTATCTTGATAATCCTGCCGCAAAGATTCCAGGGTAGGCACCATATAAGATGCCGTAGCACGATTAATTTCCCGCTCATCCACAATAAAGCCATCTTGCCCATCGATTGCAAGCTTGACCATTTGTAAACGATGTTTGGCATCCGTTACAGGTCCTTGTTTATGCACAGGTTTACGACAAGGGATAAACCGAATTTCATCCAAATCCAAATTTTGATAAATCTCAAGCCCCGTGCGCAAATGCCCGAAGTGAATCGGGTCAAATGTGCCGCCCAAAATCGCCATTGTCTTTTTTTGTTTAGTCACTGAATGCCCCAGATCGAATACTGGTCGCTAAGCCGCCGGCAATCGCCACTGCCAATTGGCTCAAATCATCCCAGATATTGCCGATCGATGTTGTCTTCATTGCTTGATCTATTTTACTTGCCATGGTCAACAAATACCATAACGCCTGCTGCTTATGGCGTTTTAATGCCGTTGAATATAATGGTCGACGTTTCGGCCAAACCCCCTGTTTGGTAAATAATGCCGACTCTGATTCGCCTTGCTCAATGCCGTGACGAATCATGGCAAGCGCTCGAAGTTCTCGTGCTATAGACCACAAAACCAAGATCGGCTCAACACCTTCGGCATGCAAGCCTTTGATAATCCGTAAAGTCTGTTTAACATCGCCAGCTAACATACAATCAGCTAATTCAAAGACATTAAAGCGAGCACTGTCAGCAATCGCTTGCTGTACTTGTGCATAATCTAATTGCGCCTTGGGGTACAGTAGACTTAATTTTTCAATCTCTTGCATCAAGGCCAAGAGATTACCCTGCGCCCGATCGACTAATAATTGAATGACCTCTTGATGCGCCTGCAAACCATACCGCGCCAAACGTTGGCGGGTCCATTGCGGCATTTGCGCCAAGTTCAAAGGCCAGACTTGCACCACAACAGCGTTTTGTTCAATGGCCTTAAACCATTTAGTATTTAATACACTATTATCCAATTTGTCACAAATGAGCATAATGATTTTATCTGTGGGACAATTGTCTGCGAATTGTTGTAATACGGATTTTGCCGCATCACTAAATTTGTTTTGGCTTAATCGCAATTCTACTAACGATTTGGTGCTAAATAACGATAGCGTGTTAACTGAACCTAATAAACTTGGCCAGTCAAAACCTGCTTCAACATGTAGTAATTCGCGCTCACTAAAACCCTCGTCTATCGCTTTATCGCGTATCGCTTGACATGTCTCTGACACTAATAAGGGTTCATCACCGGTGACAATATAAAAATGCGCTAATTGTTGTTGTATGTGACTGGCAAATTTAAACTGAGGTATCCGCACCGTATCACCTCGTTCCTCTAATATGCTTACGTAATGCCTTGCGTCCCTCGATTGAATTAATACGATTAAATAATTTAAAGATTATTTCACGTTGCATTTGATAACGTTCCGTCTCCAGGGTTTGGGTATCACCCAATAATTGATTGTCATTGGTAGTATAATTGGCAGTGGTAGCAACCGTTATTGGCCCATAGATTCCCCTACCCTTAACATCTGTTAATTGGAACACGACGACAAAGCGCAAGGTATAGGTTCGAACCAAGGTATTCGAACTCACGGTGGTTAAATCTTTACTAAAGGTTGCATTAAGGATTTGTAAGGTAACGGGGGCAATCCCTGGCGACGGGACCAGATGCACGCCCATGCCATCCAGGTTATCGCGTAATTCGACGATAAATCGATCATAAGGATTAGGTGCCTCTAAATATAAAACTTTCATCTCAGGCGGGACAGTCCCCTCGCCGCGCAAATGAAACCCACAGCCGGAGAGGACAAGCATTAACATTGCAGTAATAAATAACTTTGTAATTTGTTGCAATACCATTACTTAACTACCAGATTAACTAACTTGCCAGGAACAATAATTGTTTTAGCCAAGGTCTTTTGTTCCAAATAAGGAATGATTTTTTCATCTGTGGTAGCAAGCTTAGTGATGGTGGCTTCATCTGCTTCACTTGGAACATTAATCTTTGAACGCAGTTTACCATTGACTTGCACAACCAATTCTACCGTCTCGGACTTCAATGCATCAGGATTCACCTTGGGCCATTTGGCATTTAAGATGTTATCGCCATAGGCCAACTCTCGCCATAAATGATGTGTTATATGTGGTGCGATCGGCGCTAACAAACGTAACACGATACTAAAACCTTCCCGACAAATATTAGCAACAAATAATTTTTGTTGTTCATCTTTATCAATATTATGGTCTTGCATCATTTTAGAAAGCAGGTTCATTTGTTTCATGCACGCGGAGATCACCGTATTAAATTGTTGGCGTGCGTAATCATGTCGCGCTTGGCGTAATAACTCATGTACTTGTCGACGTGTATCTAATAACTCTGTTGGTGCTTGTTCCCAATTGATAGCCTTAACCAAGTCGGTATTCATTAATTTATTATTCTCACGGATTAAGCCATAATTTTCTTGGGCGAAAAGCCAAACCCGCCTTAGAAAACGATGTGCACCCTCGACACCAGCATCTGACCATTCCAATAATTGTTCCGGCGGTGCCGCAAACAAACTGAATACGCGCACGGTATCAGCGCCATATTTTTGAATCATCGTTTCCGGACTGACGACATTGCCTTTAGATTTCGACATCTTGGCACCATCTTTTAAGACCATGCCCTGAGTTAATAAATGGGTGAATGGCTCATCACTATTTAACATGCCTAAATCACGGAGTATCTTATGAATAAAGCGGGCATAGAGTAAATGCATTACCGCATGCTCAATACCACCGACATATTGATCCACTGGCGTCCAATATTTTGCGCGGTCATCCAAGATTGCCTTTTCTTGATTGTATGAACAATAGCGCGTGTAATACCATGCCGATTCAACAAAGGTATCAAAGGTATCGGTTTCTCGTTGCGCCGCCTCATGACAATTCGGACACGTGGTTTGCATAAACTCCGGCATATCTTTTAAAGGTGATGAGCTACCGGTGAATTGCACATCCTCGGGTAAAACCACGGGCAAATCAGCCTCTGGGACGGGCACAGGTCCACAAGAGGGACAATTAATAATGGGTACCGGGGTTCCCCAATAACGTTGTCGCGAAATCCCCCAGTCACGCAAGCGATAATGCACTTGTTTTTCACCGGCCTCTTTTTCTGCTAAGACTTCAGCGATGGCATTAATGGCGGCATCAGAATCCAAACCATCAAATTCACCGGAATTGATTAATCGTCCTTTGTCGGTATTAGCTGCTTTGCTGTAATCCCATTTTTCCCCAGTTTCAATGACGGGCTCAATCGGTAAATCATATTTACTGGCAAATTCAAAATCACGCTGGTCATGGGCAGGTACCGACATCACGGCGCCAGCGCCATATTCCATTAAGACAAAATTGGCGACCCAAATAGGAAGTTTTTTATTCGTTATTGGATGATATGCCTCAAAGCCGGTGGCAACACCTGCTTTTTCTTGGGTAGCAATTGCCTCTTCCGAGACTTGTACATGACTACATTGATCTAAAAACGCTTTTAACTTGGTATTATCCTTCGCCGCTTGCTTAGCCAATGGATGTTGCGGTGCGATAGCGAGATAAGTGGCACCTAATAAGGTATCAGCACGCGTAGTATAAACGGACAAGACTTTATCACTATCTGCTACTTTAAATTTGATTGACACCCCTTCTGAGCGACCAATCCAATTTTGTTGCATGATACGCACTTGCTCTGGCCAATGTTCTAGCTTGGCTAAGTCATCAAGTAATTCATCGGCATAGGCGGTAATCTTTAAAAACCATTGGCTGATTTCGCGCCGTTCCACTAAGGCACCGGATCGCCAACCACGGCCATCGACCACTTGTTCATTGGCTAATACCGTTTGATCCACCGGGTCCCAATTAACAATGGCATTCTTTTTATAAGCCAAACCTTTTTCAACCATTTTAACAAACAGCCATTGTTCCCAACGATAATAATCCGGTTTACAAGTAATGATTTCACGACGCCAATCATAGGCTAAGCCAAGGCGCTTTAATTGATCCCGCATATAATCGATATTTTCATAAGTCCATTTGGCTGGTGGGATCTGCTTTTGAATGGCCGCATTTTCGGCGGGCAGACCGAAGGCGTCCCAACCCATGGGTTGCAAGACGTTTTTGCCGAGCATGCGTTGGTAACGGGAGATTACATCACCAATGGCATAGACCCGCATATGGCCCATGTGCAAATGACCACTAGGGTATGGGAACATGGTTAGACAATAGAATTTTTCCTTGCTCAAGTCTTCGGTGACTTTGAATGATTGTTGCTTGTCCCAAAAGGCTTGCGCCTCTTGCTCAACCTCAACCGGGCTATAATTTTCATCGATCATGATAATTTCTTATACTGTTACTTAGACTGTTTGTTAGACTAAATTCAGGGTGACAGATATCTGTGACAAATGCCACCCACAAATGCCACCTATTATATACCTTTCGCCGGTGTTGTGTACAAGGAAGTTGAGAGAAGTTGTGGTTATGTGGCTGGATGATTTATAGTCGACATTTGTACTTGCACTTTCATGTTGGCGATAATAAGTTGGTGATTATGTATTAATTTGAATTGTGAGCATTTATTATAAACCCCCTCACCCTCCCCCTCTCCCCCAAGGGGGCGAGGGATTCTGCGCATTTTTATCAAAACCACATTGCCCAAACGATGTCATTCCGGGGGTTACTGCAACTTGGTGAGCTTTGCTCGCTTAGTTGCAGTTCATAGGTAGGATCTTTAAAGTTGTTGATTTTACTAAAAATATTTGAATTGTTTCATTCGAAGTCTTATAATTTGATTTTCAAGAAGTAAATTAAGGAGACAACGAATGAAACAAGAGAATATTAGCATGTTTTTAGATCAAATGAGAAAAGTTTTTTGTGAGCACAAGCTAAATGCCCTTGGCAAATCACTTGGCTACGCAAAACGAGAGCGTAAAATAACCCCTGCCCGGTTAGTGCTGGCAGGTATTAAAGCGTTTTCCTGCTCTAAAGTTGAAACAATCGCAGATGTGCAACGTGCGTTTAATGCGATGTTTAATGAAGATGTTGCATATAAACCTTTCCATAATCAACTTGCCAAAATTAAATTTGGTGAGTTTATGAGAGAAGTAACAAATATTGTTTTTGAACATATCATGATACAAACACTTGGTTTCAATAATGAAGGAAATATGCTCGCTGAGTTTGATACAATTTACATACAGGATGGGACATCGTTTGGAGTAAAAGATAGTTTACGAGAAGTATTTCCAGGACGATTTACAACCATTAAACCGGCAGCGGTAGAGCTGCATGTGACTTATGATTTATGCCATGAAATGCCTGTCGCTATCAGCTTAACGCCTGATAAAGACAGTGAGAAAGCAGAGCTTCCCGAAGCAAGAGATTTATGTAATTGTTTAATTATGGCGGACTGTGGTTATCCTAATACGGAATATTTCACAGAGCTTCAGTTAAACAAGGGTTCTTATTTGATGCGCATGAATAAAGCCATCAACCCTTTTGTTATCGACAGGAGGAAAAGAGAAATCAAAAAACATACAGAGCGGCCATTAAAGCGAGTGAAACAAAAGCTTTCAAAGAAAAAGGTACACGATTTTGATGTTGTATTTCGCGACGATAAAACGAACACAACACATCGCTTAATTGTAAGATGGAATAACGAAAAGAAAGAATATATGCATCTTATCACTAATTTACCAAGAGAGCGTTATACGGCCGAGGCAATATTAGATATCTATCGATTGCGTTGGCAAATCGAACTTGCATTTAAAGAATGGAAATCGTATGCGAACCTTCATGCATTTGATACCTCAAATGAGAGTATCGTCGAAGGGTTTATTTGGTTTGCTATTATTGCTGCATTAATTAAGAGATTTATGGCGCACACGACCCAAGTAGTGAAAAAAGTTGAAACCTCAACGAGAAAAGTTGCCATGTGTGTGATACATGTCTTGCCGGATATTTTTAAATGTCTGGCCAAAAAAAGACGGCGCGCGTTAGAAAAAGTATTTTGTACTGCAATAGAGTATTTATCCAGGAATGCTTTACGGGCCCACCCGAAGCGTGACAGGGAAAAAGGCAGGTTGAAAATAGGCTTGGAACCAGTATTCCATGCTCTTAAGAACTAACCTATGAGTTGCAGTTGCAACCCGGAATCCAGGAATGATAGCTTTTCATGATATGATGACTTTGCAATTCCTGGATCCCGGCTAATAACTGCAAGTAAGTTCGACTACGTCTCACCAACTTGCAGTAATGGCCGGGATGACATCGGTGGGAAAATCACATGCATCAAATAACTTAACAACATAGTTGATGACAATGTTTTTTTATGCAGCAGAAAAATTACGTCGCGCCACTATTTTATTAACTATATTGATTTTAATGATAAATTTTTTCAAAAATGCGCAGAGCCCTCAGCCCCAAGGGGGAGAGAGAGGGTGAGGGGGTCTCTAAAAAATATCCAACCCTATCCTTGAACCCTCAAATCCTTAAGCCTTATTATTTCTTAATTCGGCTTGGGTGTGGTGTCGATTCTAATTTCGGTTGTCGGCTCTATGCCATCCGCCGCGCGTAAATTAGGGAGCGAGTTCGAGCGCTGAAGCCTACCGGGCTGTTTGGGCATACCATAGATTGCAACCATGCGGGCTAACCTCACATCGTGAAAAACTCTGTCTCTTGTCTCTTCACAGAATTGATCATATACCTTCTTATCGGCCTCCACATTTCTTGATGGAGGCGGTGGTTTAAGCGATGAGCTAAACATCGTCGGTATAACAGATGATGAATAAGGAACCGCAGATCCAATGCCGTTGTTATTTGAACTTGTAGGTAACGTGGTTGAATTTACACTGGAAGGACCAGGACCTTCATCGTCATCCTCCAGCTGTGGATACATAGAACTTTGGCGCCCATCCAGCAAAGATGTTAACGATTCAGCTTGCCTTATACCTAAGGGTAACCAAAGATCGGCTTGCATGCTTTCGATTGCCTCTCTAAGTGAAACTTCATCTGTAAATTCAGCCTGCACCTTCTCTAACATAACATTGACATCATCTCCATATAACGCAACCAGGCATGACATATAACAGATTTTAGATAACCTATATCTTTTAAGATTGTTTTGATCCTCAAGCGTATTAAAACCATGTCGTAACACTTGCTCTGCCTCTTTAGCCACTTCTTCAAGCATGATTTCACCGACATATTGCCTGCATTGTTCCTTGTTCACTAAATGAAAGATTGATGCCGCGCTCATCATTATTCCGGCTGAAAGTGGGCCTGAAAGAACAGCTAGACTTTGCTCCCGGGCCTGTAAATGTGCGGCTAAATTATTGGGGTTAGCAAGTATTGCACCATCGATTTCATCTTTACGACTAGTGCCTAAGGAAAATAAACTTCCTGCTGCACTCATAATTTCCTTACCCTTAAGTAGATAACCACACTGTTTTGCAAAATGATAAGCAATTGCATATTCGGGTTGACCATCGAGTAGATTGAGTAGATCCCTAATTTGATACCATGAAGCAGTGGCTGCATTCGAATCGCTCTGTGCCTTCGCTTTTTTATAGTTAACACTCGCAAGATAAACCAATTGCTGCACAATTAAATTTAATTCCGAACTCATTGTTGCTGTCATTTGATTACGATGGTTCTTCAATTCCAGCACTATTGGGTAGACACTATCTATATCCAACGTTTCCAAACTACGTAAGGTGAGATTTAAAAAACTAAGCCAAGACTTAGCATTTGATTTGATTTCGCCTGCAAGCAAGTTAACATAATCAATGGGTTCTTCATTATCAACATGCTGTTGTAGCCATTTTAAAGCGTCATGCATCATTTGTCCAAACAGCGATTGTATGACGACAGTTCGTTTACTTGGCTTGCGCTTGTTATACGACTGATTCAATTGCCAAACAACATTCAAATAATTGATCTTAAACGACATATCATTGACATTTTCATCCCTTCGTAAGGCATAGCTTTGGAGCATGGCGAAAGCCTGTTGTGTTTGAACATCCATATCTCGGAGTATCCCGACACTTTGCAATAGCTCCCAATCCAATAATCCAAGGCTTGGTGGCACCCTGTCCCGCAACCATGAATATGCAGCAAAATCACCTTGAACCGCAGCCTTGTGTAAGCCTGATAAGACGTATTCCATTGCACTTCGCAAATCCGATAGTGTGTTATTAGGTGCAGCCATTATGCTCTGCGCTAACATAAGTTCAACATAACCCGTTTTATCACTAGCGCGCACAGACTCAAGATCGGTTTTGGCTACAGCAATTTGCATCGATGTTGGATTTGATGCGGGCAAGGATGTGCTAGTGCTAACCAATTTACGTAGCGACGATGATTTTATACCAAGGACAAGTGTTCTCTGCGTGGGATCATTAATAATTTTAGGTAATAATACTTGTTGTATAGCTTGTACTGTTCGATTGTTATCGTCACAAGCATATTGATTATTTGGGTCAAAGAAAAACGCTTTCGCAACAGCTAAGGCATTAGCATCTTTTACCAATTCTGTTATGAAACTCTTGGCTTCGTCAACGAACAATGTCTTAACAGCATACCAAATTGCACCGCGTACCACCTCCGGTTTAGTAGATAAAAATTCAATTTTCTGGTCCCGCTGATAGACTTGCACATGATCAGCTACATTCCTTAATTCAAACAGAAGTATGCATGCCAATGCATTTAATTCGTGTCCGGAACTACACGTAGTTGGGTCATAGTTCTGCTGATACATTTGCCTAAGAAATTCGGCATCAGCTATCAGTGCAAAAAGATTTTGAGCCAGTAGTGTGACGCTGGGATTGTAGCCAAAAGTAGTAGAGGTCACTTTGAATAATTTTCTTATGTGAACCTTACGCAATTTCACATACACACTTTTATGAGGGACAGAAGCTTCGATTCCATCAACATCATTCCCTCTCTTAACATCCACTTTGTCAAAACTAATTTTGACAAATCGATTACCCATCCATGGAACGTTTTTTGCTAATGCCTCCATGAGGGATTTTCTGTCACGTCCAGATAAAGATAAAGGGGACTCAAGCTGATAGTGCTGCAACATCGTTAATCTTCCTCACATCGTTCACTGAATTTTGCTATTCTGTAGCTAATATAGTGTATGTCTTGCATATCGTGAGACAATATCACAGGCTGAGCAATTAAGCAACAATGTTGTGACGCCGCTCGCTACAGAGCTTGATTGACATTTTGTATTACGATGCTATAATCATATTAGTATTACATTTCGCATACTTAAAATGCTACGAGGTGGGTATGTCATCCTTAATTTCTATTCGCGTCAACGATGAGCTTCTTAAGGCAATGAAATCGAATGCGCATGCTTTACACTTATCTCAAACCGATTATATTCGCAAGGCTATTGAGCACATGAATAAGGAAACAGAAAGACGAAACAGAATAAAGCGACTGAAAAATGCCAGTCTACGTGTGAGAAAAGAAAGCATGAAAGTTAATTCTGAATTTAGTGATATTGAACATGACTCAGAATCTTAAAAAAGGCGAAATCTGGCTTGCGAACCTGAATCCTGATAAAGGTTCGGAACCAGGGAAAACAAGACCCGTGCTAATCTTACAAGATCAAGCTCTACTAGATGTTGAGCACCCTTCCTCACTTATTATTCCTCTGACCACTAAACTCATCGACGATGCCCATCCATTACGAATAAGAGTAAATGCGCAAGATAAATTAGCAAAAGATTCTGATTTGCTAATTGATCAACTTCGAGCGATTGATAATATGCGATTGATACAAGGGCCTCTCGCAAAGCTAGCTAAAGATCAATTGACCGTGATATATAGTGCAGTTTGTGAAGTTATTGGTATGAAAACATAAATCTGCTGTTAATAAAGGAGAGACTTATGGAATGGACTAAAGGCCTGACCGTGGGTTATTCGTCCGTTAACGCCACTGATTTATAAGCCACATTCCGCTCGCGACGCCATTCGATGATCAAACCAATCCCTAGTAAGATAAACAAACCCAAAATGATCGGGCGATTGCCGATATAAAGCCATGGAGTACTACCAGCCATGGGTTGCATTTGCACGGTTAGGGTTGCAATTTTAAATTGGGGAATGCGGTTAATTATTTTGCCGTTGGCGCCAATTAAAGCGGTGATACCATTATTGGTTGCATAAGCCAATTGCCGACCGCCTTGGATTGCGCGGAATTGGCCAATCTGTAAATGTTGTGTCGGGGCGAATGAATCGCCGAACCAGGTATCATTACTGACCGTCACCATGATCTGCGCCGCTGGTAATTCAGTTAATAGATCATGGGCATAGGCGATTTCATAACAAATAAAGGGTGCAATCTTAATGCCATTGGCAATTAAATCAGATTGTTTATTTGGCCCGCTTGCCATATTCGACATTGGGATATCAAAAAAGCCAATCAGACCTCGCAGATAACGATCAAAGGGGAGATATTCACCGAAGGGTACAAGATGTTTTTTATAATAATGTCCCTGCCCTTTACCGATGGCAATAATGCCATTGTAATAACTAAAACGGTTCGGCACTTGTACCGGCAAACCCATGACAACTGCTGTATTATGACGTTTGGCAGTCTTCGATAATTCATCAACAAAGGCTTGTGCTTGCGGTAATGGCACTGGCAATGCCGCCTCGGGCCAAATAATTATATCACTGTCCCAATGTGCTGAGGTTAATTTATTATAAAGTTTTATCGTAGGTTTAATGTGTGATTCAGACCATTTTAAATCTTGTGGGATATCGCCTTGGATCATGGTAACTGTGACTGCTTTGCCATCATCTTGCGTCCATGAAATCGTTGCTAACCTAATACCGGCAACAAATAGAACAATAATAATGATTAAACTGATACTTGATTGCGTTACGCTTTTATAATTAATGTGATAATTTTTATAGCGCAACCAGCGCCAGCTATTTTCTGCAATAAAAAACAAGGTACCGCTTAATAATAGCAAAAGAAAACCTGTACCATAGGCGCCTAAGATTGGGATAAAACCACGTAGTGGTGAATTGGTTTGACTATAGGCGATTAATAGCCATGGGAAACCGGTTAAGATCCAACTGCGTACCCATTCGATCAACATCCAAGTTGCCGGAAAGGCAATAAAATATTTAGCCGCACGATTGGTGTTATAAAATCGATTAACCAAATAACATTGCATAGCTGGAAACAATGCCAAAAAGGCTACGAAGACAAAAGTAAATAATACCGCAACCGGCGCGATGGTATTGCCATATTCATGGATACTGACATAAACCCAAGAGACACCAACACCAAATTGACCTAAGCCATATAAAAACCCGCGCCATAAGGCACGTGATGGTGTTTGCTTGCTTAAGCTTGCGAGTAAGATCGCCGGACTTATGATGGCGATCCAATACCAATAAAATGGTGCGAAGGCTAATGGTAGGATTGTACCTGCGAAGAGCGCAATTAAATCCGTTAGTTTGCATTGTTTGAGTTTGTTTATGATCATATTGTTTTGTTTAATTTAGTTTAGCAATGTTTATGTTTTATTTCAAAGACCCCCTCACCCAATGATTTATCCTTCCTCAGCCGGCGCCACCTTAAACTGTAACAATCGAATGCGTCGATTATCAGCATGTAAGACGCTAATTTGATAACGGCCAACGGTAATCTCTTCGCCACGTTTAGGTAAGTAACCAAATTTACTCATGACATAACCGCCAATGGTATCAAACTCTTCGTCACTGAGCGTGTCATGGAAAAATTTATTGAAGTCTTCAATGGTAGTTAATGCCTTGACGATAAATAAATCGTCGCCGTGGGGTTTGATATAAACTTCATCATCGATATCGTATTCATCTTCAATTTCACCGACGATTTGTTCCAAGACATCTTCAATCGTTACCAAGCCTGCAATACCACCGTACTCATCAACAACCATGGCCATGTGATTATGATTGAGACGAAATTCGCGTAGCAACACATCCAAACGTTTACTCTCTGGCACAAAGATTGACGGTCGCATCACATGTGCAATTTCAAATGGCTTAGCGTCAGCTTTACCATAATGAAAAGCCAATAAATCTTTTGCTAACAAGATTCCTAATACATCATCGCGGCTATCCCCAATAACAGGGAAACGTGAGTGATTTGATTCAATCACAATCGGGATAATTTGTTCCAATTTCGCATCATGCTTCAAGGCCACCATTTGTGAGCGCGGGATCATGACATCGCGCACCTTCATATTAGAAACCTGGAGTACACCTTCGATCATAGCCAAGGCGTCGGCATCCAATAATTCTCGTTGTTGGGCATCGCGCAACAACGAAACTAATTGTTCACGGTCTTGTGGTTCGCGCAGCAAGGCGATACTTAACCGCTCCAACCATGACTTTTCTTTTGGTTCGGTTGTGGTAGGGTCATCATTCATTGAATGTCTTTACCTCCTGATAGGGATTAGAAAAACCTAATTCATTTAAGATTGTAATCTCTTCTGCTTCCATACGCTCGGCGTCATCATCTTTTATATGGTCAAAGCCAAGCAAATGCAAGATACCATGAATAACCAAATGCGCCCAGTGCGCTTTTTCGGATATCCCTTGCGCCTGCGCCTCTTTGATCACTAAGGGTGCACAGATCACGATATCACCTAATAAATCTAAGCCAAATTGCTTACTCTCGGGCAGAGGGAATGCCAACACATTGGTTGGTCCAGACTTGCTACGAAAGGTTTGATTTAACTTGGCACTCTCATCCTCATCGACAATGCGAATCGTCACTTCGGCAGCCGATAAATGTTTCGCAAAAACTGCCTTGGCATAGTCTTCAAGTTCTGATGGCGCGGGTAACTTCGCCGCTGCACTCGCATTTTGGATATCAACTTGATAATTCATGCTGATTTATCCTGGTCATCCTGTGCCTGTGCCTGTGTCTCTGTCGTTTTACCTTCTGATGCCCGTTGATATGCATCATAGGCTTCAACAATGCGTTGCACTAAGGCATGCCGCACGACATCCTGAGAATCAAAATAGGTAAAACAAATCCCTTCAATATTTTTTAAAACTTCTTTTGCCTCGATCAAACCAGACTTCTTGGCCTTTGGCAAATCGATCTGGGTGATATCACCGGTCACAATGACCTTGGAATTAAAACCAATCCGAGTCAAAAACATCTTCATTTGTTCGGTGGTGGTATTTTGACTTTCATCTAAAATGATAAAGGCGTCATTTAAGGTTCGACCGCGCATATAAGCCAACGGTGCTACTTCAACGACGTTTTGTTCGATTAATTTGTTGACCCGCTCAAAACCTAGCATTTCAAACAAGGCATCATATAAAGGTCTGAGATATGGCTCGATCTTTTGCTCCAGGCCACCTGGCAAAAAGCCCAGGTTTTCTCCCGCCTCAACTGCCGGGCGGACCAAGACAATCCGCATCACTTGCTCATGCTCCAACGCGGCCACGGCACTGGCCACCGCCAAATAAGTCTTACCCGTTCCGGCTGGACCAATACTGAAATTGATGTCATAACGGGCAATATTTGTGAGATATTTTCGCTGATTAGGGGTATGGCCACGAATTAATCCAGCCCTGGTTGGAATCGCAATATCTTCCTGGGTCGGTTGTGGTGCTTTTTCATCGTGAATCATTGGTTTTAACTCCGTATCACGTAAATAGAGATGGACTCGTTCCGGTGAAATAAACTCTTCGGTCTGGGTATCTTGATATAATTGATGAATAATCTCGGAAGCCCGTTTGACTTTGGCCTCTTGGCCAGAGATTTGGAAGTGATTGCCACGGTTACTGATTTGCACCCCCAATTGCTCGGCCACCTGTTTGATATTCTCATGGTATTGGCCACATAGCTTGGCAAGACGTTGATTATCAAATGGTTTTAAATGTATATGTGATGAATGTGAGCCGTTCAAAGCTGATAGTTAACCTTTCGTAATTACCATAATATAAGCATAGCATAAGCAGGGAACTAGAGACTAGTGGCTAGAAACTAGAAACTAGAAACTAGAAACTAGAAACTAGAAACTAGAAACTAGAAGAGTATAGAGTTTAATTTAGAGCCCCCGTCATCCCGAACATAACGATGTCATCCCTCGGCTGCACTCGGGATGACATCGTTATGCTCGGGATGACGGGGGCTCTAAAAAACAATCGTAACACCTAAACCAACTCTCCTCGCAGAGAATTCGGTAAGGCTTCTGTGATCTTCACCTGAACTATCTGACCTATCAAATCCTCGTCGCCATCAAAATTGACCACACGATTATTTTCGGTACGGCCAGAAATTTGCTTAGCATCTTTTTTGGCATGACCGTGCACCAACACCGGTTGTACACTACCGACCATGGCGTCACTAATGGCCTTGGCCTGCAAAGTTAAGCGCGCTTGGAGAATACGCAAGCGTTGTTTCTTTTCATCCAGGGTTACATCATCAGGTAAATTGGCCGCCGGCGTTCCTGGTCGTGGGCTATAAATAAAGCTAAATGAATTATCAAAGCCAATCTCATGGACCAAATTCATGGTCGCCTCAAAATCCTCGGCGGTCTTCCCTGGAAAACCGACAATAAAATCTGATGAGATACTAATATCGGGTCGCACAGTACGCAAGCGACGCATCTTGGATTTAAATTCCAATGCGGTATAACCGCGTTTCATTAATGATAAGATCCGATCCGAACCACTTTGCACCGGTAAGTGTAAGTGATTTGCCAACTTGGGATTTTCCGCATAGGCTTGGATTAAACTTTCTGAGAATGCGCTTGGATGCGACGTGGTATAACGAATGCGTTCAATGCCATCAATCTCAGCGATGTAATCGATCAACAAAGCCAAGTCAGCGATTTCACCGGTATGCATTGGACCACGATAATCATTGACATTTTGTCCCAGCAACGTGACTTCGCGCACCCCCTGCTCCGCCAAGGCAACCACCTCTGCCAACACATCATCAAATGGGCGGCTGATCTCTTCACCCCGAGTATAGGGCACAACGCAGAAGCTACAATATTTACTACAACCTTCCATAATGGAAACAAATGCGGTTGGCCCATCGGCCTTGGGCTCGGGCAAACGATCAAACTTTTCAATCTCTGGGAAACGGATATCGATGGCGCGTTGTTGTTTCTTTAATACTTGATCAACCAATTCCGGCAAACGATGCAACGTCTGCGGACCGAAGACGATATCGACAAATGGCGCGCGGGCAAAGATCGCTTCGCCCTCTTGGCTGGCGACACAACCACCGACACCTATGATGACATCACGGCGCTGTTCCTTGAAAGGTCGCCATTGGCCTAACTGCGAAAACACCTTTTCTTGGGCCTTTTCACGCACCGAACAGGTATTCAATAAAAAGATATCCGCCGCGGCTGGATCCTCGGTCCGTTCTACACGATGTGATTGTGCTAAGACATCAAACATACGTGACGAATCGTACTCATTCATTTGGCAGCCATTAGTTTTAATCAACACTTTCATAATCGTGATACCGCAAGTAGTCGTTAATATGAACTGCGTATTGTACCTATAATGTCACCTGGGAAGCAATGAACTAACTCAGTAGTTTGCGATCTAACGTGATTAATGTGTCAGATTTATGTTAATATTGCCGACCTCATTATGTATAAACTTTAATTAGATTGAGCTATGCAACTAGAAACCATGCAAAAATTAGTGCTTGATGCCTTAGATGACTTGAAGGCCAAAGAGGTGGTAACCCTGGATGTAACCAGGTTGACGACCATCACTGACTTGATGATCATCTGTAGTGGGACATCAAGTCGTCATGTCAAATCTTTGGCTGACAATGTAATCAAGACTGCCAAGGAAAACGGCATCAGTGTTCTCGGGGTCCAAGGACAAGAGACTGGCGAGTGGGTGCTGGTCGATTTAGCCGACATTATCGTCCATATCATGCAGATGGAAACCCGCGAACATTATCAACTCGAACAATTATGGTCCATCGACCCTGACCAAGAAATTATGCCATGAAGTTTAAGCTGATCTGCGTTGGCACCCATATGCCAAACTGGGTGAAGCTCGGTTATGAAGATTATGCCAAAAGAATGACGGGCGCCTATGCCCTTGAATTAATCGAGATCCAAACCAGCAAACGGCATAAATTGGCAGACATCCAAAGACTTGTTGCTGAAGAGGCTGAACGCATCGGTAAATATATCAAAGCGCAAGATTATGTGATTGCATTAGATGAGACAGGCAAACAATTTACCAGTAAAGGATTTGCAGAACATATTGCTGACATAAATCAAGCAGGTCAAAATATTATATTCATAATTGGGGGACCAGACGGCTTGGCAAAAAAAATCATAACACGGGCTAATTTAATCCTATCGCTTGCAAAATCGACTTATCCACACCAATTAGTACGCGTGATGATTGCGGAACAACTTTACCGAGCCTTTAGCATCCTTCAAGGGCACCCGTATCATCGTGAATAAAAGGTCTGAATGGAATCACATCGGGATACCTCTGTGAACTCGTCGGATGCTGTCCTTATTTCACATAAAAATTGTCCATATAAGCTATCGTTGAATCCAATAGTTTTCGTTATCATATTAATAAGCCTGAGACGCTCAGGGCGTTAGTTATGTTATATGGATTACATTTTTAAAGTACATTACAACTAGGAGTTGTGCAATCATGTTAGGGACACAAATAAAATATATAAAAATAAATTTCGCTTTAAATCCAAAGATTGGATTAGATTCGCTCGCCGAAAATCGCTTGAATCTTGATAAATTATTTAATCATGATGCGCAACAAATTAAAGAGCTTTATGAAATCACCCAAATCAAATTAAAATACTATCGCGCTTTAACAATGCACGCGTTAATAAAGATGATAGAGCAAGATGAAACTGCAGAGTCACTTAATTTGACACCAGAACAAACAGAAATCTTTAATGATATTAAAGCCCAGATCGAAGGTTATTCGACCATTGTGATGGCAGCATATTTCTGCTTTTATGCGAATAAGGTCCATCATAAATTACTGGCATTTGTAGGTTCCTCAACCAATGAAAAGGCCGTTTTATTTCCTGATATGATCTATAACCATATTCGAAATAATACACAATTAATTAATCTGGCAGAGACATTACTAGATGAACAACGGCTCGATTCTTTAGGGGACATATTTATGCAATCAAAACCTAGTGCATGCATGCCAAGATTAGTATTTGATCCCGAGATGGCTTCTATCAGTGAATGCTTTCTCGATACGACCCAAATCGATCAAAGCTTACAGACATTGGTTTCCTAGATCCCTCCCCTTGTAATCTTTAATTGTCTGAACTGACCGTTAGTTTTGCTAATGTCTGCGCGAGTTATTTCAACAGATCCTAGGTTTGACTGTCTTCAGAGACTTGATGATGCTAAACTTTCTCTGACTTTACCAGGCAATGTTTAGTATGCGCAAAAAAATTACACTTAAAAATACTCACAATGAACTTAAGTTGTTTCATCAGCGAACGCTGTTGCTCAGCATCGGCATACTCTTATTAGTCGCCATTCTAATAACCAGGCTTATGTATCTGCAGATTTGGCAACATAACCTCTACACGACCCTATCGACTCAAAATAAATTAAATGTAACCCCGATTGAACCCAAACGTGGCTTGATCTATGACCGAGATGGGATACTGCTAGCGGAAAATGTCCCTGTTTACAGTTTAGATGTCATTCCAGACAAGGTTAAACATTTAAAACAAACCGTCGCCAAACTAAAAAAATTCATCCCGATTGATGATCAGGATGTAAGAGATTTCTATAAACTCGCAAAACAAAAACACCGCTTCGAACCAGTGCCCTTAAAACTTAAGTTAACTGAGGCAGAGGTTGCCAGATTTGCAGTCAACCAATGGCGATTCCCGGGGGTAACTGTCAATGCCCGCTTAATGCGTTATTATCCCATGGACAAGGATTTGGCCCACGTGATAGGTTTCATGAGCCGTATCAATGTCCATGAACTGAACCAAGTCAATGCCACTAATTACAGCGCAACTAACTACATTGGTAAGGTCGGCATTGAAAAATATTTCGAGCATGCGTTACATGGTCAGGTTGGCTCTCAGCAAGTCGAAACGGATGCCAGTGGCCGGGTCATTAGGGTATTAAAGCGTACTTCGCCCACGGCCGGTGCCGATATTTATCTTACGATTGATAGCAAATTAGAACGAGTTGCGGAGCAAGCCTTGGGCGGTGATGATGGCGCCGTTGTAGTTATTCAACCTAATACCGGCCAAGTGTTAGCCCTGGTAAGCAGCCCTAGCTATAACCCCAACTTGTTTGTGCAAGGGATTAGTCATCATGACTTCAAGGCATTACGAGACTCAAGTCAACAACCGCTTTATAATCGCGCAATCCGTGGGCTTTACTCACCTGGTTCAACCATCAAACCATTTATTTCGTTAGAGGGACTTTACTCAGAAACTGTGACCCCTGACTACAGTATTTATGATCGAGGCTATTTTATCTATGGCAATCATACTTATAAAGATTGGTTGCGTGGTGGGCACGGCTGGGTAAAATTACATAGGGCAATCGTTGTCTCTTGTGATACTTATTTTTATAATCTTGGCGTTATGCTTGGCATCAAAAAGATTGACCACATCCTCAACCAATTTGGCTTTGGCCATAATACCCATATTGAAATGCATGAAGAATTACCCGGCTTAGTCCCAACCCCTACCTGGAAACTCAAAACCAAAGGCCATGGTTGGTATACCGGTGACACCATCATCACGGCCATTGGTCAGGGTTCATTACTAGCGACACCTTTGCAATTAGCAATTGCCACGGCCACAATTTCAGAACACGGCAAAAGGCTACAACCCCATTTATTATTGAAAATGCAAATGCCAAATGGTGATTTTATTTATCAACAACCAACTTTGTTACCGCCACTCATGCTACCTAACTCAGATTGGCAAGAGATTCAAAGTGCAATGCGTGATGTCATCGAAAGTAACCAAGGCACAGGCTTTAGATTTGGTCGTAATGCACCATATAGTGTCGCTGCCAAAACCGGGACTGCGCAAGTCTTTAGTAGCTACAAACATTATCACGTTGATCAGCAAGCTTTACCTAAAAGGCTGCGTGATAATTCGTTATTTATCGCCTACGCACCAATTAAAGACCCCCAAATTGCCATCGCCGTGGTGACCGAACACGATGAGGCGGCACCAAGAGTGGCACGTAAAGTCATGGATTATTATTTGTTGACTGAACATCATCTGCAAAAATAGGTATCGATATGCTAAACAGGACGATTGCCCAACGACTACTAAGCCAACCACAACGTGGTTTACAAAATTCAATTTGGCAACGATTTCATATCGACAGGCCATTATTGTTTGGACTATTGGTATTGGCCATGGCTGGCCTTTTTATCTTGTATAGTGCGAGTAATCAAAACCTACATGTTATCGAGCGTCAAGTGATACGTATCGGTTTGGCGCTTATCGCCATGATAGTCTTGGCACAAATCCCACCGGATAAATTCCGTCTTTGGACTCCATGGTTATTTGGGGCCACACTCACTTTAGTCGTTGCTGTATTATTAACGGGTGTGATTAGCCAAGGTGCCAAACGTTGGCTGGATCTCGGGATAATACGTTTTCAACCTTCAGAAATAATGAAAGTTGCCCTACCGATGATGTTGGCCTGGTATTTCAAAGATAAACCCTTACCACCTCAGTATAGGCATATCATAATCGCCGGCCTTATTATCCTGGTGCCAGTATTGTTAATTGCCAAACAACCCGACTTAGGTACAGCCATTCTGATTGCCGGCTCAGGCGCTTGTGTCTTAGTCTTTGCCGGCATGAGTTGGCGTTTGATTGGATCGTTATCGGTGTTTGTGATCGCAAGTATGCCATTGCTATGGCACTTCATGCATAGTTATCAACGGCAACGCATACTCACCCTGTTAAATCCGGAGCGTGACCCACTGGGAAGTGGTTATCATATTATTCAATCTAAGATAGCGATCGGTTCTGGTGGCATCTTTGGCAAAGGGTGGTTACATGGCACACAATCACATTTGCAATTTTTACCTGAACATGCAACAGATTTTATTTTTGCTGTCTGTGGCGAAGAATTAGGGTTAATCGGTTGTATCGCGGTGATTGCAATTTATCTATTTATCGTGGGTCGTTGTTTATATATCGCAAGCCAGGCACAGGATACTTATACTCGCTTATTGGCCGGTAGTTTGACGGTTACATTTTTTTTATCCATGACTATCAATATTGGCATGGTTATCGGGATTTTACCCGTGGTCGGAATACCGCTGCCAATGATCAGTTATGGCGGGACCTCAATCGTCACTTCAATGGCCAGCTTTGGTATGCTGATGTCCATCCATAATCATCGTAAATGGATTGCATAAGACCTCTGCTGCATTCTCTTAATTTCTGGTTTATTAATCACCTAAGCTGCATTATACTATCGCGAAAGCTACAAATATCCTTGGAAATACAGGATTTACAAAACAGGGGTCAATAAAAGTGATGAACAACAATCAACATAGCTTTCTGCACACAATCTTTTTTTGCCTAGCCTTATTCACTTTCATATTCAGCTACCAGCAAAGCTATGCAGCAGAACGTTTCACCAGCAAGCCATCGGTTAAAGAATTTATCCGCCATATGGAAAAAAAATACCGCTACAATGGCTCCTATATTTCTTACGTACTAGGCCGGGCCCATTATGATCCAAGTGTCATTCAACATATGGAACGACCTTATGAAGAAGAACCCTGGTATCATTATCGAAACATTTTTATTACCCCAGAGCGCGTGCAAGCCGGGATCGAATTTTATAAACAACAACGCAAAGTCATTGCCATGGAAGAACGTCATTTTGGTGTCCCTGGCAGTATTATTGTTGCGATTATCGGCATAGAGAGTAAATACGGGAACCGTATGGGTTCATATCGTGTCGTTGATAGCCTTGCCACACTCGCCTTTAATTATCATCCACGAGCACAATTCTTTCGCAAAGAATTAGAAGACTTCTTTTTACTCGTGCGCGAAAAAGATTTAGACCCGCTACAGATTTATGGTTCCTATGCAGGGGCAATGGGAATGCCACAATTTATGCCGAGCAGCTATTTATATTATGGCTATGGTTTTTCAAATGAACGTAGACCTAATCTTTTTAATAACGGAAGTGATGCTATCTTTAGTATCGGTAATTATTTAATGCAAATGGGGTGGGAACGTCATAAACCTATCGCCACACCAGCCAAAGTCAGTGGTACACGCTACGAACAAGCCTTGAGAAATGTGCATGACAAACCAAAACCACCACAATACAGTGTTGAACAGTTAGAAGATTTAGGTATAAAACCCTTGGGTTATTATGATTTAAATGACTCAGCCTATTTAATGGCATTTGAAACTGATAATGGCGTGCGTTATTGGTTAGGATTTAATAATTTTTATGTCATTACTCGTTACAACCAAAGTAATCTTTATGCCATGGCGGTATATCAATTAGCGCAATATATTCAGGATGGATGGCGCAAATATCAGGCTGAAAAAGAAGCTAAGACTGAAAAGCAAATGACGCAAGAAAATGAGTAATAATAAAGAGACGTATGATTCAATAAAAAAATTGTATCTATTCACCAAAATCCAGAAAGGACTAAGAGCGCTCAGATTTTGGATGATTTTTCGCCAAAAAGCGCCAAAATATGGGCGTTCACATATTTGCTGAGTAGTTACAAAAAATTTTACAATAATAGAAATATAAAGAATGAAAGCCATCATAAAAAGCTCTTATTTGCTATTAGCGCTGATCTTACTTAGCGCATGTGCCAGCACAGGTTCTAAAGACGGCGCTCCTAGCCGCACTATTGATGTCACCCACATTCCAAATGCCGTACCCAAGGCAGAAGCAAAAAGCAAATATGGCAATCCACCTTCTTATGTAGTCTTTGGTCATCGTTACTACGTCAGTAACTCTTCTACTGGCTATGATAAACGTGGCATTGCCTCATGGTATGGCACAAAATTTCATAAGCGACGCACTTCAAGCGGTGAACCCTATAATATGTTTGCTATGACGGCTGCCAATAAGACTTTACCCTTACCTACCTTTGTGCAAGTCACCAATCTACAAAATGGTCGGCAAATCATTGTCAAAGTTAATGACCGCGGCCCATTTGAAAAAAACCGTATCATTGATTTATCCTATGTTGCAGCCAAAAAACTTGGCATGCTTGCCCATGGCACAGCTTTAGTCGAGGTCAAGGCAATCAATCCATACGTCTGGGCAGAAAATCATGGCCGATTGCCCGCACGCAAACCAACACCTAAGGTACCTGGTCACCCACAATTGTATTTACAAGTTGCCGCATTGAGTAATTTACAAAATGCCAAAAGACTGCAATTACAACTCATGCGTATCGTCCAAGAACCGACGCGTATCGAAACCCTGCATAACGCCAACCATGATACCTATCGCGTACAAATTGGTCCTATTGCAAGCGTTGATTCTAGTGACGGTATAACTGAACAATTAACCCAAGCGGGTTATCATCAACCGATGACAGTAATTGAGTAAGAGCTAACTTCATACTTCATCTACACTAAACTCTGTGCTATTGTATCCGGCATCGCATTTAACTTCTGGCCGTTGAAAATTGAGGGACAATAATATGGCAACAAAGAACAATATCTTTATCCGTAGTTTTTTAATCCTGTGTACACTTTTTATATGCCAATGGACGTTTGCAGATTCAATCACTAAGCTAAATCCTGCACCGGCGATCTCAAGTCCGAATCCTAGCCCTAGCAAACCACCCGCTATTACACCACCACCACCCACACTCGATGCCAAAGGTTATGTGTTAATCGATGCCAATACCGGCCAAATCATTGCCCAAAAGAATATGAACGACCGAATGCCACCGGCCAGCCTAACCAAGATGATGAGCTTATACCTAGTATCATCGGCATTGGCCAATGGACAAATCAAATTAGATGACCCTGTGCGCATCAGTAAAAAGGCATGGAAGACAGGTGGTTCACGGATGTTTATCCGAGCCAATACTTCAGTGCCAGTCCAGAAATTAATTCAAGGTGTGATTGTTGATTCGGGTAATGATGCGACGGTTGCCTTGGCTGAATATTTGGCTGGCTCTACAGATTCTTTTGTCCCGTTGATGAATCAAGAAGCCAAGGCCCTTGGGATGAATGGCACTCATTATACTGATCCAACTGGTTTACCACACCCAGATCATTATACCACGCCGCATGATGTTGCCACCTTGGCAAGGGCGATTATTACTAATTTTCCGCAATATTATCATTGGTATAAACAGAAATGGTTTACCTACGATGGTATCAAACAATCAAATCGCAACAAATTACTGTGGCGTGATCCCAGCGTTGATGGCATGAAGACGGGCCATACGGAAGCCGCCGGTTATTGCCTGGTGGCCTCTGCAGAGCGTGATGGTATGCGCTTAATCTCAGTGGTTATGGGTGCGCCTACCGACAACGACCGTGATGAATTCAATGAACAATTGCTCAATTATGGCTTCCGTTTTTATCAATCCTATAATCTTTATAAGGCCAACACCACCATCACCAAGGCACGTGTCTGGTATGGCAGTAAAGGCGAAGTCCCACTTGGTGTCAGCAATGATTTAGCCATCACTTTACCGACAGGTCAATATAAAGATGTTAAAGCCAATATCAATCTTAACAAACGCATAAAGGCACCTGTCGCTAAAGGTACAGCTTATGGCAAGATTACCCTGAGCTTAAATGGTAAGGTGTTGACTGAGCGACCATTAGTTGCTCTTGCCAATGACCCTGAAGCGGGTATGTTTAGCCGTTTGACTGATTATATTGAATTGACAGTTAAAAATTTATTTAGCAGTGATAAAAGTTAACCTACAATGTCGATAGCATATTTAAATGGTGGATACTTGCCTGTAACTGAAGCCAAGATTTCAGTGATGGATCGTGGTTTTTTGTTTGGCGACGGGGTCTACGAAGTCATCCCAGTTTACGGCGGGAAATTATTTCGTTTAGCACACCACATCAAACGATTACAACATAGTTTACAGGCAATTAATTTAAACATTGATCTTGATTGGCAAAGTTTATTAAGTGGATTGCTACGTCAAAATGATTACTATGATGAGCAAGGCATTTATTTGCAAATTACCCGTGGTCCAAATGCAATCCGTGAATTCCTTTATCCTACAAAAATTCAACCAACCATTTTCGCCTATACCATGCCGATCGATCCCAAGCAACGGAAAGGTTTGCAACGAGGCTTGAATGTTATCACCATCCCTGATTTTCGCTGGCAGCATTGTGATATCAAGGCCATCACTTTGCTACCCGGTGTCATGGCCTATAACCAAGCACGCGCCAAAGGTTATGATGAAGCGATCTATTCCCGTGATGGTTATATCACTGAAGGCACGTCCAACAATGTCTTTATGGTGAAAAATGGAGAATTATTAACCCCCATATTAGAACTGGGTTTGTTAGCCGGGATAACCCGTAACGTAATCCTGGAACTTGCAGCAAGGCATGGAATTAAAACTCATGAAAGTCATATTAAAGAAGCTGAATTAGTTGCTGCAGATGAAGTATGGATTACCAGTTCAACCAAAGAAATTGTCCCTGTCACTAAAATAAATGATCAAATCATAGGTGATGGCAAGGCCGGCCCAATGTGGCGCAAAATGTTGGAATATTTTCATAACTTTAAAACTGAATTTATTCAGCAAGCATAATCAAAACTCAGCAAACATAATCAAGAGTACTGATTTCTTGCTGGGTAAAAATGGTTTATTAATTTTTTAATTTACTTATGTAGAATATCATGACTGATAACGATTCAAAAACACCACGTGAATTACTCGACTTTCCCTGTGCATTTCCAATCAAAGCCATCGGCATTGCGGGTGATGAATTCGAAGCCGCAGTGGTAACCATTATTCGTAAACATACACCTGATATTGCCGAAGGCGCATTCAAATCGCAATCAAGCGGTGAAGGCAAATATATGTCGATGACGGTGACTATTCAAGCCCGCAACCAAGATCATATTGATGCGATTTATACCGAATTAAGTGCCTGTGAACATGTGATTATGGCGCTCTGAGTGCTAATACTTTATTTTAGGCAAGCTATCATCTCTACCTTCATTAAAGAAGACGAAAATGGTAATCAATTTCATGCTCATGCTGGAGATATCGCCCAAAATGAAGCATTAATTTATGGAATTAGAAAAGGTGCCCCTGTGCGTCTACAAATGGGAGATCAAGTAACATTCCGCGCTATGGCTCCTGAACCACGCGCTATTATAGTCTTACAGAATCCATAGATTCTCCAGTTAATTGTTTCACAATTAGCATAATGCGAAATTTAAAATGATTTGTTTACTTCAGAAACCTCACTTCCCCCAAGGGCTGAGGAATCTGCGCATTTTGGTGAAGGGCAACATTGCCCAAACGGTGTCATTCCGGGGGTTACTGCAACTTGGTGAGCATAGCGAACTTAGTTGCAGTAATTTCCGGGATGACATCGGTGGAAAATCACAATACGTTAGATGAAATCACAACATAGTTGATGACAACGACAGGAAAATAACCGCGACGGAGAAATGATAGGACTTTAGGAAAAATCACTACATAGCTAACGACAATATTTTAATACAGCAAAAAAATATTGCTGCATTACAATTTTTTTAGTTGAAACGAATTTGTAGCGCAACATCTTATTCCAACTACGGATTTTTGCTTAAAATCTCATCATGATTAATTCGCCCATTATCATTCGAGATCTACAACAACGATCTTATCAAGCTACTTGGGAGGTTAGAGGGACCTCCTGAAAGATTGCAGAGTCTTTCTAAGCGTATCAGAACAATTAAGAAATAAAATTAGCTTTTTAATCGAAGTCAACTTTTATCATTTAACTTATTTAAATACATCATGACCAAAGGCTGGCACTCAATTGTTAACCCATCATTTTCTATAATTTTGTATTCATGATGAGTAATGATATATGCATGTGATAGCTTCAGATTCTTCATTGCCGAAAATAATGCATTCACTTCACGTTTATATGTTTTTTCATCTTTTAAATTAGTACAGACTTGATAGAGTTCGTATTTGTTTTGATTTTTATGAATTAAAAAATCAACTTCCGAACCATCCTCATTTTTATAATAATAAATCTGATTTGTTTGCCTACGGAAATAATTAAATACCATTGTTTCTAGTAATGCAGCATATTCAAAATCAGGTTTTACTGAATAAGCCAATACAACACTAGAGTCAATCGGATATATTTTTTTTGGTTTTAATTCCGCTTTACTTAAAGAAAATGAATAGCAAGGCACACTAAAAAGGCAATAAGCATCCTCAAAAAATGAGATATATTCATAGATTGACATACGACCAACAGAAATACCTCGTGACTTTAATGTATTATATAATTTATTTACGCTTAATAAGCCTGCAGGATTACGCAAACAATACATTAATGCGTTATGCACTGCCACAGCATTTGGAATATTGTGGCGTTCAATCACATCACGATAAATAACTGTGTTCATATAATCTTGAACGAGTTCTTTTTGTAATAGATCATCAACTTGTAATACTTCGGGAAAACCACCGCGCTTCATATAATCTTCAAAAGCGTGCATTGCAATAGCTCGTTCTTTGTCTGATAAGGGCATCATAAAACTTTTGTCTTGCCAGCGAAGAAATTCGCTAAAACTCAAAGGAAAAATTTCTCGTGTTATGCATCGACCACGTAAACTACTAGCAATTTCTATGCTTAATAATTTCGCTGATGAACCACTCAGATAGATTTGCATAGATTCCGAATCAAGAAGTCTACGTATGAATTTTTCCCAACCTGGAATTTCATGAATTTCGTCAAAAAAGAAGTAACACTTCTCACTATTGGTATATTCAGGATAAAGCTCATAATAAGCATCTAATAGTGACTGAAAATCACCCGCCGTCATTTCAGCTAAACGCTCATCTTCAAAATTGATATAAAGCAATGCCTGTTTAGGTAATTGTTTTTCGGCCATAATTTCTTGCATGCGTTGGTACATACAACGTGTTTTTCCCACTCGACGCATACCTACAAATACAATAGCCTTACGCACATTTTCAGGGAGTTTAGGAATATCGATATCCCGCTTAAAGGTGACCGGTAATTCATTTTTGTGAAAATTGACGATAAGTTGCTTAAATATTGCCTTCATAGAAATCAAGCTCATATGGAATATTGATTTTACAAAAATCAATATAGCATATAAATTTGATTTTTGCAAAATCAAATTATTTAAAGCAAAAGCGAATGAAAGTATTTGTTTCTTATCTTCACGACAGCTCAAGATGTGCTATACCTATAATAGGCTAGTAGGCATTTATAGAACAAGAAGAGAAGAAATGAATACTAAAACAGGTGAAATTATTGAAGATAAAGGCAGTCCAGGACCTCAATCAAACCGATTTACAATAAAAGGCGATGATGGAGAAACTTACTTTGCTCATATAGGAGATTTTCAAGTTAATGAAGACTTGGTTTACCAGCAAAATAGAAACACGCTTAAAACAGGTGATAGAGTAAAGTTTAAAATAGGTCCAACGCTACCTCACGCAATAAACGTCGAAAAAGAATAATAATACATAACTCGATACAGGCCACTGAATTGGCATCATTACTTTGATGTCAGAAGGTGGCCATTTGATTATTTATCATAGCCATTAAAAAACTTCTATCAACTTATATCTTTTAACTCTTTATTCTTCCACCATTTTTGCTTAAAATCTCATCATGACTAATTCGCCCATTATCATTCGAGATTTACAACAACGGCCTTATCAAGCTACCTGGGAGGCCATGCGCGAATTTGTTGATGATCAAATCATGCGTACCGATGATGAGATTTGGCTATTGGAACACACCCCTACTTTCACGCTGGGACAAAATAGCAAGCAAGAGCATATCCTCAATCAATCTGATATTCCCATTATCCAAAGCGATCGCGGGGGCCAAGTCACTTATCATGGGCCTGGCCAATTGATTGCCTATATCCTACTGGATTTGAAAAAGCGTCATTTCGGCATCCGCGAAATGGTGTCGCGTATTGAGGATGCCATCATCAATATGCTGTTGACCTGGAACATTGTGGCTGAACGTCGTCAAGGCGCACCAGGGGTCTATGTAAATGACGAAAAGATAGCCTCGCTTGGGCTACGTGTACGCAAGGGCTGGACTTATCATGGGCTGAGCCTTAATGTAGATATGGATTTGACCCCATTCACCTGGATTAACCCCTGTGGCATCCCGGACTTAAATATGACACAATTGAGCAACCTAGGCGGGCCAAGTCAAATCAATGAGGTCAAGCCCGTGTTGATCAAACACTTGACCGCGACTTTAGAATATCCGCATGCGATTAATATATAACAGACTTAGGAACTAGTATTATGCCGCAAGAAACGAATATCGATCCGCATCGTAAACAGCGTGGCGCTGAAAAGCTTGCCCGCATCCCGGTCAAGATTGAGCCGAGCACCAAAGAGACGATGTTACGCAAACCTGATTGGTTACGCATCAAACTCCCTTCGGGTGATGCCATTAATAAGGTCAAGAATATGTTGCGGGAAAACCGTCTCTATACTGTCTGTGAAGAGGCATCCTGCCCTAACCTACCTGAATGCTTTAATCACGGCACAGCAACATTTATGATTATGGGTGATATCTGCACCCGACGCTGCGCCTTTTGTGATGTCGCCCATGGCCGTCCATTGGCGCTCGATCCTGATGAACCTAAAAACTTGGCGCACACAGTTGCGACGATGGGGCTGAAATATGTGGTCATCACCTCGGTGGATCGCGATGATCTACGAGACGGTGGTGCGGCTCATTTTTCCGAATGTATCCGCGAAACTCGGGCCTTAACCCCAACCATAAAAATTGAAGTCTTGGTGCCTGATTTTCGTGGCCGAATGGAAAAGGCGCTTGAGGCCATGAGTAGCGATTTACCTGATGTCTTTAATCACAATATTGAAACGGTTAAACGACTTTATAAGCCAGTTCGCCCGGGTTCCGATTATGCCTGGTCACTGAAATTATTACACGATTTTAAAATTCGCTTCCCTGACATCCCAACCAAATCAGGGTTAATGCTAGGCCTTGGTGAAACCATGGATGAGATTAAAGAAGCACTGCGTGATTTGCGTGCGCATAATGTTGATATGCTCACCTTAGGCCAATACTTACAACCAAGTAAATTTCATTACCCTGTTAAACGCTATGTCACACCAGCTGAGTTTGATGAGTTGGCTGAGTATGCTAAAGCAATTGGCTTTAGCAATGTTGCTAGCGGGCCTTTAGTACGTTCATCTTATCATGCTGATCTGCAAGCCGCAGGTGAAATGGTTAAGTAAGAACAGAGATACAGCAACAAAGAATTTACATATTTTTTTATTTTACTAAATTAATGCCTCATGAACTTAAATGATTTTAAACCATTAATCGCATGGTTACACCTACATCCTGATTGGGGCATCCTGTTTGCCTTCGGATTTGCCTTTGCCGAGTCGCTGGCCTTTATTGGTTTGTTTGTTCCAGGCTCGGTGATCATGACTGTGTTTGGTATCCTGGTTGGCGCTGGCATTTTACCCCTCATCAGCATCACCTTATTTGCCATCCTCGGGGCATACTTAGGTGATATCTTGAGTTATGGTCTCGGCTATTATTATCGCGACCGGATACATACCATTTGGCCATTTTGCAAAATGAATACGTGGCTCCTTCGCGGCGAACAATTTTTTACAGATCACGGTGGTAAAAGTATTTTCATCGGTCGTTTTGTTGGCCCTGTGCGACCGATATTACCGATTATTGCAGGCTCAATGAAAATGTCAAAACCCCGCTTTTTTATTGTTGACGGTATCGCTGCGATCTTGTGGGCACCTCTCTATATGTTGCCTGGCATTTTAATTGGTGCCGCCTCCTTAGCACTTGCGCCCGAGGCTACAACGCGAATCGTCATCTATTTGTGTTTGATCTTATTTGCTATTTGGCTTTTTTTCTGGCTATTAAAACGTGGGGCACAATGGCTGGTAGTTACTATTGATGCAGCAATTCTAAGGTTATGGCAACATTTACAACAAAGTCAACGCATGAAACCCCTGACCCATTTATTACAAGCCACACATATCCCTGAAGATCATACACAATTATTAATGGCCTTTTACTTTTTACTCTGTATTATCTTATTCATCGCGTTAACTATTTCACTTTGTTTTCCTGGCGCGATGACATGGCTCAATCTCCCCATCTATCATTTGTTTCGGAGTATTTTCCATCCCTTGTTACAAGAAATTATGTTGGCAATTACCTTTATTGGCGAGCCTCGATCCATGGCAGTGTTATGGCTTGTTGTCTTTGCTTATTTAGCATATAAACGTAATTGGCATGCGGCATTGCATTGGTTAAGTATTGGTTTTTTAGCTATTGGTCTAGCCGGTGTATTCAAACGAGGTTTCGCTTCACCAAGACCTGGGGGCTTGATATTAGGCCCTGTTTCTTGGTCTTATCCAAGCGGGCATGTAACTTTAAGCACAGCGTTTTATGGTTTTTTAACCGTGTTATTATGTAGAGATAGCTCAATGTTAGTAAAACGCATTGGCGCTACGATTGTCTGTCTATTGATATTATTGATTGCACTGTCCAGACTATATTTAGGCTTGCATTGGTTTACTGATGTCATTGCGGGTGTATTACTAGGTTCTGCAATTGTGTTAGGGGTTGCAATTTCTTATTGTCGCGAACCAGCAATAAAGCCCTCGGTTAAAGAATTACTAGGTCTGACCCTCATCGTCGTCATTTGCACTTGGTCGTTATTAATGTTGTTTGAATTCAAAGAAAAAGTCTATGATTACACGCCCGCTTGGCCACAACAAACAATTCAATTTGACGATTGGTGGCAGCAAGGAATTAATAATGCACCAATATTCCGCGAAAATCGTTTTGGTCATGTGGCACAAACCATGAATATCGAATGGTATGCCAAACCGGAGGCAATTATCGCGCGCCTTAAAAAACTAGGCTGGCAGAAAAAGCCGAAGACTTATTTGATCACTACCCTGCAATACCTAGGTTCAAAGGATAAAAGTCAATTGTTACCGCCCTTACCTGTCGTTTACCGGGATCGAAAACCAGTGATCGTGATGACTAAGCTTGTTAATAAAGATAAACCACTGGTTATCTTGCGACTTTGGCGTAGTGATGTCATCATCGCACCAGGGATGCAACCACTTTATGTTGGCACCATTGGTTATCGCAGGTCTTTTGCCCATCACTTCCAATATTTTCTTCATAAAGACAAGAAAAATGGTGTTATCTTGGGTTCTGCGATGGCTTATTTGATAAAGGACATTGCGGTATATCCACACAAAGTCTTAACATACTCACAGGTAAAGCCGCTTAATAAGCGCGAAGATTATGATTGGGATGGTCGCGTATTACT